>JBMNRL010000016.1:0-71343 GCA_050944615.1 Blautia sp. | reverse complement strand
GCAGCAGTCAGTTTGTGGATAACCGGGTTTCTATTATGGAGGTGAATCTGCTTCGCCGGACAGTCATCGATGGAAAGGATTCTTTCGCCTATGACCGTTACCAGGAGGAAGTGGAAATTATAGCAGATCCCATAGAGGAAGAAGATGACGGTTTTCAGGGCCCACAGGATGATGAAAGTGCGTCATCCCAGCCGGACACAGAGGGCGGTTCTGATGAAAATGGCGGCGGTGCAGGCGAGTCTGAGCCAGACATTGATGAAAATAGCGGCGGCACAGGCGAGTCTGAGCCAGGCTTTGATGAAAATGGCGGCGGCACAGACGAGTCTGAGCCAGGCTTTGATGAAAATGGCGGCGGTACAGACGGGACGGCAGGTGGCTCTGATGAAAGGAACAGTGGCATAGAGGAGACTGGCGGCAGCGATCAATTACAGACGGGTGCCCAAGAGATGGCTTCCGGTGTCACTACCATGAGCTTACTGACGGATGGAAGTGCAGCGCCCGGTTTGGGATTCAAAGAAGGGGCCCCGTTGGACGGAACGGATGAGACAAATGCCGGAACCGGTGGCGGAAGCCAGGAACCGGGAGGAACCGACGGCGGAGGCCAGGAACCGGGAGGCACAGATGGAGAAGAGCCCTCCACAGATAACACAGAAGGCGGCGAGGAGGAAGGACCCAAGACGGAAATCGTCACCAGACAGCTTCCGGTGGATAAGGACCATGTGATCGCTTATGATTATGTGGAATATGAATTGACGGCAGGAGCCAATGCATCCGCCATGCTTCCCATGGCGCATACAGACTTGCGGTTTACCGCCCCGGTGGGGGAACGGATCGTAGGCTGGAGGCTGAAAGAAAATACCACGGCAATTCCTGCAGATCAGATTACTGCTACCTTAGGCTCTGCAGGAAGCGGCAATAGTATTTCTGCGGCCGAAGACAAAATATATTCCCTGAATGGGGATGGCACGCTGACTGCTTACCGGGAATTGAATATTTCCCTGGGAGATAAGAATGCGGCGGATGTGGCAGCACAGATTGCGCAGGGAAAAGGTGTTACGGTTACAGTGATCGTACAGATGACGGAAGAAGGGAAGGAAGGACAGACAGTTACTCCGTCCTATGAGGCGGCTGCCATTCCGGTTCACACCTATTCCCAATACCGTATTATGGCACAGAATGTGCCATACTCTGTCAATGGCAGTGAGAGCAGCAGTAGTGCGTTCTATACAACGGATGACGTAAAATATTACCGTTATCATCAGGCATTCTACCGTCAGGGCAATGAAAGCACTTATACGGCGAAGATCAACAGCAATGTTACCTTCCGCGACAGCGACGAGCTGACGGTGGAATACAAATATGATGAAGCGGATAAGCATTATGATAAGCGTCCGATGACCATTGAGATCACCGGTAAGGATGCCCGGACTAAGGCGAAGAAGAGCACAGGCAACGATGTGCTTCACGATCTGGACCATATGACTTATGAGGTATCTTTCCTGCAGGAGGACCGGGGGACGTATTATAAGTCCTTTGATCTGACTGAGAAGCCGGAATTTAAATATCCGGCCAATATGCCGACACCGGAACCGACGCCGGAACCAGATCCTGCGCCTGGAGAAGATGAAAACATGGATCCGACACCGGATGGAGAAGAGACGATAGACCCGACACCAACGCCGGGTGAAGAAGGGACGACAGATCCGACACCGGGTGGAGAAGATGCGACAGACCCGACACCAACGCCGGGTGAAGAAGGGACGACAGACCCGACACCGGGTGGAAATGATGCGACAGATCCGACGTCAACGCCAGAAGAAGATGCGGCATCTGCCCGCAATCTCTTCCTGGTTTCTGCGACAGAAGGATCCGGCATTCAGGAAGTTTTGAATCCAAGTACCGGTGATGGCAGTGATGCCGGAACGGGAGAAGGTGAGGGCGTAGAGGCTCCTATTGAGGAAGAGCCTGTCCGGCCAAGGCCGATTTATGTGGAATACTGTTTTATGGATCCGATTGCGGGCAGGGAAGGAGAGTATTCTTCTACTGCTGTGGAAACCTGGGTTCCGGCTGATCAGGTAAGCATAAGGAGCATCAGTGTCCAGGAAGCGGAGGAACTGCCGGCAGAACCGGTTTATTACCTGGAGGATGCCGTAAAGCTTAGATGGACCTATTATGATATTCCAGCTTACGGAACCGATGATCAGGAAATTGTATTTGCGGATACGAAGAATCCGTTTGTTTTCCATGGTTTGGGAAGATACCGGGATATCCGTACGGCAGGGGAAAGGCAGAGTAAGCAGTATGCGGACCGTTTCACCATGGAAATTGATGCTTCCGTAACTATGGAACATATCCATGAGGAGACCGTACTCAATACAGTTGGTGATACAGACAGTGAAGAAGTACTGACTAAGCCAGTGAAGCTGGCGGGTGAAGGCGTGAAAGAGACACCGATTGCCAGGGAACGGCCGGTGATCACGGTACATACACAGATTTTTGAAAATAAAGCGACTGCGGATCTTACTTATGAAGAAACCAGGACGCAGAAGAACGGTTACCGGCCGGGAGAGACCGTCTGGTTTAAGACAACTGTGAAGAACAAAGCGCTAAATGCGGCGACTGCGGATAAGGAAATGCAGGGTGCGCTGCTGGAGCCGGTGATCTATGACAAAATACCGGAATATATCACCACAGGTTTAAGTAAGGATATGCTCAATGTCACCTGGTATGATGCCAATGGGCAGGTGAAAGCGGCACCGGGTTATACGATTACCGCCACCAAATTTGAGGATATACCGGATTATGGCGGCGATATGGTCGTTTCCCGTCCCGAAAATGACGGAATTAGCCAGAAAACTGGTCATGCGTTTACGGATATCGTATTAGCAGGAGATAAGGAAAACACAGAATCCACTAGGATTCAGTATACGGTCTATGCGATCCAATTTGCACCAGGAAGCTTACTGCTGCCAGGAGAGCGGATCGAGATCTCCTACGGGGCGGCTATCCGGACAGAGGGACTTCCCATGGTTTATACTAGGAAGCAGGGCGGGGAAACCTTTGTGGATTACTATCCCAGAATTGGAGAGTATTACCAGCACGAACGAAGCGGCGGATATTATGACTATTCCTATCCGATGTACAGCTATGGAAATCCACAGATAAGCGCTTATAATGCGTACACCAGGAAACTTGCGAATACCGGGATCATGATGGATATGAACTATCTCCAGCATGATGTGGGCGTCAGCGGAACTATCAATCCGAATATTGATACGTATGAGTATCTGCAGGATGCCTATGTCTATATGCCGGGAAGCAGCGCGGATACTGGTGACGGGAGCAGTACCAGCCATTATTATAATGATGGACATCATGGCAGCAGCGGTTATTTGAAGGATATGGATATGGCGTCCGGCTCAGTATGGCAGAAAACGCTGTATTTGCCGAAGCTAACCGCGAATCAGCTGGATCAGCTTCCGGCAACTGTGTCCTATCTCAGTCCTTCCGCAAGGAAGAATCGGGATTATTACCAATACCTGATGCGTTACCGCAACAGCAGCGCAAAGTGGGATGGCGAGGGAAGACAGATTCCGGTGGTCTGGGCACAGGCCAGGACCCATCTGCAGACCGCCTGGCTGGCGGCCAGCTCCCAGATGATCTCCGATGAGACCGATTATTTGAAGACCAAGCAATATTTGGGGAATGGTAACCGGGAAGCCAGTGACACGCATTATCGGTATATCGATGATTACAGCTATGACAGCTCACAAAACGATGCGATTGCAAGATATAAGCTTTATTCCGATGATTTTATCACCACATTGGAATATGACCAGGAGTTTACCAGCCGGCTGGCTGCTTATAACTACGGGGATTGGGATTTAAGCTCCGGTGTGGAATTTATTTATACGCTGCCTAGAGGGATGGAACCAAGGTTAGGAGACGGTGCTTCCCTGCCGGATATCACAGCCAAGATTTTAAGTGGCGGAGATTCCAGAAATCCGGTCTATACGGATCTGGATCCAGGGAATATAGAGATTGAAATTCTTCAGAAGCCTGGGACGTCTGCCGGCTATCTGGCACCTAGAAAGATTCAGGATCCTTTGCTTGTGCAGGATGTCATGAATACGACGGATGATGTGTATTCAGCTAATCCGGATTATTATGAGGGAGATGATGCTGCGTACTCCCCATGGGTGCTGAAGATTACAGTGAGAGCGCCCTTGAAAAAATGGTATCACCGGGGGACAGATTCCGGTTATCAGATTGTTGTGGATATTCCGGAGAGAGTATACCGTACCAATGAGAGTGAATATTGGTATGATCAGGTGATGGTACGTCCGGCCAAAGTTGACGATAAGGATAGCTTGTACTATCAGATTTATGACCAGACCTCTGCTTCCGGGCATACGAAATTTAATGTGGACTGGAAGACCAAGGTGGAAAATGGGATGGTCAGTCTTCAATTCGGCGGGATGGACTATTTGTGGAACGGATACAATTATGGTGGTTATAATAACGGTCCGGGCCAGATCTTTTATATGAACGGTTCCCCCAATATGCCGTACATCGATGGGTTCAATATTTCCAACAAAGAAGTGGATACGAGCAGCGATGTGAATGGAAGCGCGGTAACGGAATGGAACAAGGCTGATTTTGCATCTGGAAGCCGAGACACCTATGCAGCCACGGGCACCAGGGTTAAGATGCGCAAGCCTATGCTGCGTACCTGGACGACGATTGGAAAGAACAATTTAAGCGGGGCTAAGCTGGAGGATTATTATGTGAATCCGGAAGGAGATACCTCTGCGGTCAATATTCACGTGGAAAATAAGGACTATCTCAATGATTATGCTCCAAATGGAAATGGCAGCTATAGTTATGGACAGGGAAATCATAATGTAAAATATGCAAAATGGCGCCACACCTATGCGGTGGACGGCGGCAATATGGGTACCTTATATTATCCGGTAGTGACGGATATCCTCCCTGCGGGAATCGTTCCCAAGGATGTGAATGGAAAGCTCTTCACGGAGGACAATGAGGAAAATGCAAAGCATAGCTTGAAATGGAGTCTCAACGACAAGCAAGGAACGCCGCTTACAGATGAACAGGAAAACTACCGTACAAGGGTGGAATACGTCACATTGCAGGCTGAGGACGGCGGCACAGAGGGTCGTTATAAGGTCACCTTCATGCAGAAGGAGGGTGCGGCAGATAAGGCGAAGATCCTAAGCGGGGACACCCGTATCTTTTCCTTCGACTTTTTCACTAAGATGGGTCCGGATACGCAGTTAAAGGATGGGACGCAAGAATCGGACCTGCTCTATCAGTACCAGAAAAACCATATTTATGTGTCCAGTAGCCTGGAGGGCTTTAAATTTCTCACAGATGCGGATACTACAGGTGGGGCAGGTGAGAACCCCTATTGGGTAGGCAATTACTATAGCCCACTATATTTGGATTATTATCCGATCAGCCCGGATGATACACGGGCCGATGCTGTGAAAAAGACCCACAGGATACCGTGGGAGTATAATGGCAATCATGTTTATCAAAAAAGCGGCGGCAACCTGCCGGATCATATGTTCCGTTTTGATCAGAGCAGTGCGCTGGCGGGCAAGGATTATCCGATTTTGGATGCCACTGTGGAAGGAGGAATTCACAGATATCAAGAGACAGATGAGATGGAGATGGAGGATTATACGGACCTCCGTAACAGTCTCAAGCTGCAGCCAAAGGACAGGGATTTCAATGACAATGGCGGCAGCAACACCCATAAGGAAGCTTCTGGTTATCCGGAATTGCCTGACACTGGAGTGACCACGACATCACGTATCCGAGTGAAACAGGCCAGCCTGTCCAACGAAAGCTTTGTCTCCAAAAAACAGGCAGATGAGCTGCAGACTGAAGAAAGCATGGGTGGCCGGTCCGACGAGGGCTTTGCCCAGGGCATCTATGAGTATTACCCGGATGAGGATACCCACGTGGAATACGGGGACAACTTGTATTATCATGTGAAAATTACCAATTCTACGGGCGAAGAGGATTACTCCTATCAAGGAGATATCACTCACAGTGTGATTACGGTGAACATCACCCTGCCATCGATCGCGTCTTACCGGACGAAGGACGATGACCGGATGTATGTGGTAAAAGATGGACAGAAATACAGCTTTGCAGAGCTTACTGCCAACGGCTGGCTCATTAAAGAGACCAAACGCCAGGTAAATGATGATGACACTGAAACCCTGCGGTTTGATATCGTAACACCTGGGGATGCCCAAAGCTATCAGGATTTTGTGGATGGCAAAAAGCTTCCCGGTCATTTGGATACGAAGGAAAGCTTCGTATTCGGCATTAAAACCGTTGTGGATCATGCAGAAGGCCCGGAGACAGTGATGACCGGAGAAGAGTTCTGGGATGAGGACTATAAGGCCGATACTTATGTAAATTTCCATTTGATGGATGGCTCTTACCTTAAAGAAGCATATCCGGATAGGGATTATAACACCCTGGATATGCAGGATTTGTCTGAGGCGAAATATGAGCGCCCTATGGAGGACGATGAGGAAAACGGCCTGGACCTGGATCTGGATGGAGAATATAAGGAACGTTACTTCTGTGATGTGACAGCGAAGGTGACGGTCTTAAAGCCGAAGAGTGTGGTGCGGCTGGATACCGGCATTCCGCGGGTGAGCATGAGCGATCCGGATGCGGATGTGGTGGTAGCCGAAGACCCCGGTGTCAAGGGGTTGAAAAAAATGATGATCTATCTGGACCAGGCAGTGAACGAAGGAGCGGCTGTAGGCGCGTATATCGTGGACTGGAGAATTCCGTTCCGTGGCACGAATAACGGTACCCAGGAAGAGGCTGCACCTTCGGATGGCGCACTTTATCCGGATATCCATAACATAGGCACCGGAGTCTGGGAAATCCCGGAGGATGTCGGTGTGGAAGCCTATGGAGAGGAAGAGGCTGCGAAATACCGGGAGGAATTGGCAGAAAAACTGAAAGTACACGTCTATGCCAAGATGACAGAGGAATTACCGGCAGATGATCTGAATGCGGGCTACGGCACGCCGGATGATTGGACGGACGGTAACTGGATGGAATTGACGGATGCCTCTGGAGTGCCAATCACTACGAATACGGTGATCGATGTCAAAGAGAAGCTTAAAAATCAGTCCACGCATATCTGTCAGCTGCGATACGTGATCACGGCTGCGGCCGGAATGACGGAAGCGGATATAGAGATCAAGAGACAGTGGCGGGTGCCCAAAGGCTTCCGATTGGCTATTGATGACCTGAATGCCGATGTGGATGGAGTCCAGGAAATGAATGACATCGATCCGAACCATAACAATGTCAATCCACTGCCTGATTGCGTGACGACAGAGATAACATACAAATCCGGCACGGATGTGGAGGGCTGCATTGATGAGATCCATGAGACCGGCCAGGCTGCATTTTTAACCCTGACAACGGAAAATCATGGAGACGTGCGAAGACATGCCAATCATTTTGCGACAGCATGGGCGAGATATGATGACAAACAGATTGCTCAGATTTCCAAACGTTCCAGAGCGGGTTACTTTATCAGCAAAGAGATCCCGTATTTGCAGGTTGACCTGTCCGCACAGTATCTGAAAAGGATGAAGCGGGAAGGTGACAGTGAATATAGCCTGGCTTGGGATGACGATACGCTGATATCCCCCGGTACCAGTTTGATGATGAAGTATCAGGCCAGCATGTATAATCTGGATGAGACAGACATTATTGAATTGGCGAAAAAAGAAGTGGATCCCGACAATGCCACGGATCCTGTTATCAGCAATGTCCTGCCTTATTTAGAGGACGTGATGGACAGCCGCAGTGATGGAGCCGCCGATCCTTATGGCTATGACAAATATCAATATGTGGAATATGGAAGCCAGGAATATTTGGATTCTTATGTAAGGGCGGACTATAAAGGGACCAAATCCCTTTCCAGCGCGCAGGCCCAGTGGACTTGGTATGTGATAGACAAAGAAGGAAACGTGGTGGAGGAGCCGGATCTGAAGCTGAAAGAGGACGACGGATTTGAAATCTATGATAAACCTGCGGATTTAAGCGGATATAACCGAAAGATCCTCACCTGGCGTTTTGATGGAAAGCTGAAACCGGGTCAGAAAGTGATCGTGGATTTCATGGTGCCGCTGACGGCCCAGGATTATGGTATTGTTAGTGCAGATCTTCTGCAGTGTAAAAATTATGCCTTTAAATATGGCTCCTTTGACGGATATATCCCGGAGACACAGTCTTCTTATGAAGCTTATGCCTTGGAGGTGGACAGCCGTGATATCAACAACAACGGCATCACCAATAATGAGCGGACCCTGACGAAATCAGTGGGTGGAATTATTTTTGAGTCCAATCGGACGGTTACGAGAAAGAAGATTTCCAGATCCGAATACGGAAGCGGAACCGATGCCGGTGGAAACGGTGACAGGAGACCCTCCTTGGTGCCGGAAGGAACAGATTATACCTTTGAAATAGCTTTGGTTGATCGGGATAATCCGGGCAGTGGTCAGCCTTACCAGCATCCAATCATCTATGATGTGCTGCCATATCCGGAGGATTCCACGATTGTGACGAAGAGTTCCAGGAATTCCACCTGGAGCGGATGGATCAATCTGGATTCCGTAAAGGTATCCAAGGAATACCGTGACGAAAAGGGACTTGTCGTTGCGAATATGACGGAAGGGGCAGATTATAAGCTTTGGGTCGGACCGTTTACGAAGGTGAACAACGAAATTCAGGCCTTGGATGTTTCTGTTTTGCCGGCTGTAGAGCAGACTGGAACGGCGGAATTTTATCAGGCCATGTATGGAGACAGCAATGAAGCAGTAGCTGAAAAATCCAAATTTATGGTGCCTGTCTCTGACTTGAAGGCTAGCAGTAATTATGAAGAGCTGCAGAAGCAGGTACTGGCTGTCTATGTGGAAACGAAAGAAGATTTCACTTTATCCGGAGAAGAAAAGCTAAAGCTGGAATACCAGATGAAGGCACCTTTGAATTTGCCGTTATATCCTGGCTATATGCCGGAAAACAGTGAGAACAATTCAGCACTGGCAGAAGCGGTGAAGGATTATACCGGATGGAATACGTATTCCATGATGACTGGAGAGCCCTCTGCAAAGCCGGAAGAATCCCCGAGGGCCGGCGTCTACCTGGATGCCCCGGCGGACAAAGGCTACATCGGTCATTATGTATGGCTGGATGGAAGCTGCAACGCCGAGTTTACCGATGAGGGAGAATACTTAAAGCGGGATGCGGACGGACGTTACATTTTCTCCAAGGCGACCAAGGATCTGGATTATGACGGCGTGCCGGATGATCCGGGTATCAACGGAGTGCTGGTGGAGCTGCTTTCAGAAAATGGCTACCCGGTGAATAAGCTGGGGGAACCGGTGGTTTACGATGCGGCAGAAGGAAAATATATCATTATCGATGAAGCCACGGGTAAAAAGAAGGTCAATGAGAATACCGGCGCTTACCAGTATACGCCGTTTGGCCCGGCTGCCTACACCACAGAGAAGGATGCCTATGGAAATAACGGATATTTCATCATATCCAATCTTACGCCCGGCAATTATAAGCTGCGCTATACCTTCCCTGTGCATGATTATAATGAACATGCGGTGACCACACTGCAGTTGGGTGACGCCTCCAAGGGCGGAACGGTGACCGGCGTGGATATTTACCGGGATGGTGACACGCTTCCCGATCTGGGAGATCCAGGGGCAGGGGACGTGCCTTGCGACTGTCAGAGCGTGGATAATTGCCTGGTAGTGCAGACAAAAGAGGCCGTGGCTGTGGAGGCCATCGGCACTGATCCGGGGACTTACCGGACGTATGACGAGCGTATGACCGCTTATGATCTCGGCGTATGCAACGCCTATCTGTATGGCGGTTATGCCTGGGCGGAAGGAGACGATAAAAAAGTAGACGGAATCCGTGAGGCGGATGAAAAAGTGCTGAAGGATGTGAAGATCACATTCTATGAGGTGGATGCCAGCGGAAAGGTAAGCGAGAAGCCTGCTTTGGGCAGAAACGGAGAAGAAGCTTCTGCAGTTACGGATGAAAACGGTCATTTTGAGATCTATCTGTATCCGGGCCGCAGTTATGTGGCGAAGGCGGATACCACCAAACTGACAGTGATCTATAAGCCGACACCGTTTACACTGTCCACGGATCCTCTGGAGAAAAACACAGACAACGATCTTTACGAGGATAAGGCGAGCAAAGAACATATCACCTATCTTTTCCCGGTAGGGCCAAGCCGTGATAAAAACGGTGTGCTGATCCAAAATGAATTCGGTACCTACCTGGCCGACCCCGAAGACCCTCTGGGCTTTGGATTTGTAGAGGCTGGCAAAGGCTATCTCGGAAAGCATATCTTTGACGATGAAAGCTATGACGGCATTTGGAATCAGTATCCAAACGGGCAAGGGCAGACCGTGACAGAACCGGAGATCGCGGGCGTGAAGCTGGTGCTGGAGACCTACTACTATGATGAGACAGCAAAAGAATGGGTATATGCAGGAGTTCCTGCAGATAAGACCTATAGCAGCACCGGAGGCGGCTACATCTTTGAAGTGCCTACGACCTATGTGCCGCAAGGAGAGACAGAGAAGCATCTGGCGGGCTATAAGGTAAGGCTGGATATGGATACCGTCCCCAAAGATTATGTGCCCACCAAATACTATATGAATCAAGGCTATAAGGACAGCGATTTGTCCTGGCAGGCGAATGAGCTCGGTTACCGGTATCTGACGCCTGACGTGGTGATCGCCGCGGAAGAGGCAGTGGATAATACTAATTTGGAATACCAAATAAAGGTTGGCGATAAGGCCTATGACACCACTGAGGGACAGATGATCCTGGATATTGATGCAGGTCTTGCCCGGGTGGAAAAGGGCCGGATCGAAGGTGTGATCTGGGAGGACAAAAATTATGATGGCCAGCGAGGCACCTATGAAAAGGATGGCAAACAGGTGCCGGAGCCTGGAATCAAAGACATGGAGTTCGAGCTGATCCCGTATTATTACCAGGATGGATGGAAGAAGCTGGATACCACCAGCCATCCGACGTATTGTCAGACGGTGCGCAGCGCCGCAGACGGAAGCTATTGCTTTAACGGGCTTGCTTCCACTGTGGAAATCGGCGGAGCGGTCTATATCACCAGCTATAAGATCAAGCTGCTCAGTGGTCTAGAGGATAAGCCTTATGCGGTGACCCGGTATCATGTGGGGAATACCGATACGGACAGCGACCTGATCAAGGGTGACCAGCTGCTCACAGAGAGTGACGAATATATCATTATAGCGAAGAAGGTGGCGGAGCCTGATCAGCCGGATGATCTGTCTCCACAGTATGGAGTGCCTAAATTGGGAAATCAGGACGCCCTGGTAATCGGCAATGCTCTGGGATATTTTGACCGGATCAAGGTGGAAAATCATGAGGGAAATGATGCCGGACTCCTGGAATTCCAAAAAGGTGATATCAGCGGTATCATTTGGGAAGATGCGGATTATGACGGCCTTCTGGAACAGGATGAAAGCAAGATAGCCGGCATTGAGTTGAATCTGGAACGCTATTATCTGGATGAAAACGGCGCATGGCAGAAGGATCCCTCATTTGTTGCTAAGACGGCAAAAAGCGATGCGGATGGGAAGTATGTATTTGAAAATCTGACTGGCTATGCGAAGAGGCCGGATGGGACGCTGACCTTAGCTGCTTATAAGGTGAAAGCGGTCAATCTGCCGGAAAAATACGGTGTGACCCTCTATAAGCAGACAGGCGGCAGAAACAGCGACATCGACGGAGACATGTATCTGACCGGCGACGGGGATGATGGAGAATTGATCCTGCTGGCCAAGGAATCCGTGGGCAGCGGAAATGATTCTTATCTTCGGACCTACCAGGATAAGGTTTACGATCTGGTAACCGCGCAGGATGCAGAGGAATATGACGGCGGCCTGATTGAATATCCTTTGGCAAAGATTACCGGTAAAGTTTTCCATGATGAAAATTACGATGGCAAGCTGGGTAAGGATGAGGGATATTCCAAGGAATTGCTGGCAGCGGTTTCCCAAATGACAGGGGGACAGCTGACGGTGACTGCCAAATATTACTATCAGGACGAAGACGGAAATTGGCAGCCACAGGAAACCAATCAGATCCAAAAGAGCAGTACGGCAGCAGTGGCTAATGACGGCAGCTATGAGCTGAAGCTTCCTACGCAGGTGCTCATAGATGGCAGACATTGCTTGGCCGGTTATCAGCTGGAGCTGAACGGACTGCCGGAAGGCTTCCTGGTGACGAAACGTTTGTTGAACAAAGGCAGCGGGGATTCTTCTTTGAATCAGGCGGATCTGGTCATTACGAAAACAGGACCGGATGGCTATCTAAATGGCAAGCATGAGGAACAGGACAGCTATGTGATAGCGGCCAAATATTGGCAGGACGAGGTAAAATCAAGTGCCAGCCAGAACATGAGAAGCGGCTATGACATCGCGCTTGCTGAAGAACGGGAGGAATACAATGCAGGCCTTGTGAAGACAGGACTTTCCTCCATTTCCGGACGGATCTTTGAGGATACGGCCTATGACGGGGAATACCAGTCCGATAAAGATGCGGGAATCAACGATGTACCCGTGTATTTGACCCAGTATTACTATGATCCGGATCAAGGACAATGGATAGTCAGTGCAGCCAATACCGCAAGTACGGATACGGCAGAGAAATGCTATCAGGCATCTGCGACGGCATCTGTCCTTGTAAATCAAAATACAGAGGACGGCATCTATGAATTTACGGACCTGCCTGTCTATGTGGAAGTCAATGATATCCTCTATCTGGCGGGTTATACGGTGCGTGTGGGCAAATTCCAAAGCCCCTATGACCAGTACGCTGTCACCCATCAGCACTATGCAGGTGTGGCAGAGGATGTGGACAGTGACCTAAATGCCGTTTCTGGCAAAATGGAGACGGTGAAGGGTGAGGAATTCTATATCCTGGCAAAGGCCTTGGAGGGTTCTAAGAAGGATTCCTCTTACATCCGGAAATATAACGGCGTCTCCTATGACCTGGCTGTTGCTGCCGGACCGTTTGACCATTGCGACGGCGGTGTGACAGAATATACGCTGGGCCGGATCGGAGGCTATGTCTGGAAGGATGAAGATTCCGACGGCATCCGTGAGGAAAAAGAGGAGACAGTGCCAGATGCCGAAATTGTGCTCCACTGGTACCGGCAGACGGCGGATGATCAGTGGGAAGAGCTGGTTGATCGGATGCAGACAGCAGTGACAGGCGAAGACGGACATTATGAATTTACCGATCTGCCTGCGTATGGAGAGGAAAATGGAGATAAATTCCTCTATGCATACCGGTTGATTTTGACTGAGATGCCAAAGGATCTGGTTCCGACCAGATACCGGGCAGGGACGGATGCCGTCCTGGACAGCGATTTGAAGCAGCAGAAGGATAAGACCCTGACGTTGACAGACGAAGGGGAATACATTCTCCTGGCTCAGGAGGTCACCGGCGGCAGGAAACCGAATACACCATATACGCTGCATCATGGAAACCGCATCTATGACTTTGTCAAAGGGGCCCAGGATGACAGCTACGGTGCCGGATATTCCCGCGGCGGCGGTGGAGGCGTCACCTATGAACGGGGCAGTATCTCAGGAACCGTATTCCTCGATAAGGAATATGACGGACGCTTGGGAGACGCGGATCAGCGGCTGGCAGGCAGAAGAATCTGTCTGAGCCGGTACCGTTATGACGAGCGTACAAAAGAGTGGATACCGGAGTTCCCGGAAGGAACCTTCTACCGGGAGACGACTACGGATGAAAAAGGATGTTACCAGTTTAAAGACCTGGAGACGGCTGATACAGGCAGCGGAGCAAAAGAGCTATACGGTTACCGGGTATGGATGCCGGAACGGGAAGACGGCTATGAAGTCACCCGTTATCTGGCAAACGGCGGTATAGCGGACAGCGCGCTTGTGGAAGCGACGATGGAGATCACGAAAAAAGGTGGTCCCCAGATTTACAAAGGGTGTATTATGATTGCCAAGGAAACCGGCGAGGAGGCTTCTCCGTTTGACAAAGTCCATGCCTCTCATGAGACGGATTACAATGCTGGTTTGGTGGAGAAGGAATACCACCGGATTGCCGGAACCGTCTGGGAGGACAGTGATGGCGACGGCATCCGTCAGGATGCGGAAGCGGGTATTGCGGATGTGGAAGTTTGTCTGGAGACCTATTACCGGATCCGCGGCCAGTGGAAGCTGCAGGATGGGTTGACTGTCTATGCATATACCGATGAAGATGGGGAATACGCTTTTGAAGACCTTCCGTTGTCTGCGGACTGGAAGGGTGAGAAGGTCCTGGCAGGCTATCGTCTGCATATCCAGGAAATCCCCATGGATAAGACCGTAACGGCCTTCCGGAAAAACGGAGGCAGCTATGATAGTGATCTGGACGAAATGACCGGTTATCTGGTGCCGCTGGCAAAATATGCATACGATAAGGATTTCCTCCTTCTTTCAAAGAAGTCTAAGGAGGATGGAAACCTGGAAGGCTACAGCTGTGTGAAAGGACATGACGTGACGGGCAATGATGCGGGTCTTAAGCCCTATCAGCCGGGTGCCATCAGCGGTGTTGTATTTGAGGATAAGAACCGCAACGGCATTATGGAATGGGAAGACAGCGCCGTAGAAGGCTATGAGGTATCCCTGGAATACAAAGTGGGCTCTCACAGCCGGACGGAATTGGTTTCTGATCCTTACTGTGTGATTTGTGACGGTGTCTATGCATCCTTTGAAGGGCGGACCGCTGTCACAGATGATAAAGGACAGTTCCGGTTTGAGGAGCTTCCGGCGGTGGACGAAGAGGGAACACCTTATGTCTACCGGCTGAAAATGAACAAGAAGGATCATGCGGCATTCACCCGGGTATACGCGGTTGGAACAGAAACTCTGACAGGCCATAATGTCTGCGGAAAACCGGCAGGTGTGGTTCAGGAGACGAATCCGAATACAGGTATCACCCAAGGCGTGACTCTGGCTTTGGAACGTACCCAAAAGAATTATTACCAGCAAAGCTATGAAGCTGAGGCCAAGGAAAAGACACTGTATTTGGGATATCACATTCCAAAAGCGGCGCAGGATGAACCTGTGGAGTGGCTGGTGCCCCCGAAACGTCCGCAGCTGATCCTGCCGACGCGTCCGGCCACGTCTGTGAAGCTGGAAAAACCGGTGAAGACGGGAGATGAAACACAGACCGAATGGATGCTTCTGCTGATGGCCCTGGCCGGGCTCCTGGCAGTCGGATGCATCCGCTATCGGAGAAAGGAGAAGAAGCAGGGCAGCAGCTCTATGCAGGATATGAGATGACAAGAAAAAAGAAATGTGCTGCGGCGGTGATCGCCGTAGCGGGAGCTGTTGTTTTGCTGGCGGTGCTTTTCTGGCACCGCCAGCCTTCGGTTCCCTATTTGATCCATGAAGGAGATACCGCCAAAGTGCGGAAAATGGAAGAGGACAGAAAAGAAACTCTTATGGTGGGCGCATCCCAGATTCCATCGTCCATTCATCCATACCAAGGACAGAATGAGACGATGGATATATTGAAAAAGCTGGTCTATGAACCTTTGGCTTATAGAAACCAGGATGGCTCCCTGACCTATGCGCTGGCTGAGAAGGTTGTGATCTCTCAAGACGGGCAGGAGGCGGAGGTTACATTAAAAGCAGACCGTACGTTTCGTGACGGCTCTGATGTGACCGCAGAAGCTGTGGCTGCTGCGTTTGGCTGGCATCAGGAAATGGCAAATGAAAGCGCATACCAGGTGGTTTTACAGAAGGTGGCCAAGGCCGAGCCGGTGGAGGAGGGAATCCTCCGGATTCAGTTTACCGGAAATTCCATTGACAATTTGAAGGTGCTTGAGGTTCCCGTGATGCATGTAACGGAGGAGCTTTTGAAGAAAAATGAGACCTTAGCCGGCAGCGGACCTTATGAAATAGATACCCTGGTACCGTCAAAATCGGTGCGCCTGTCCCTCCGGGACGGGATGACCGCGGAGGATTTTCCTTATAAAAACGTACAGATAGAGACGCCGGGAGGCAAAGATTTCACCGGAATACTCAAAGCGCAGGCTTACGATTGGATGTCTGTCAGTGACAGTCAGGAGGAAGCGGCCTGCGGGGACGGGGCTTATGATATTTATGAGTTTGGCAAAGCTTATGGGATGTATCTGGTGTGTAACCGGAATCATCCGGAAATGGCAGATCTGCAGAAGCGGCAGCTGGTAATGCAGTCCATCGACCGGGAAAAACTCTTTGAGGATTGTTTTTCCCAAGGACTGCTGCCGAAAGGAATTTTGTTGGACAGAAGTCCCAAAGAGAAAAAAGGACAAAAGGCTGCGGATGCTTCCTGGAAGTCCCTCACCTTATACAGAGGACAGGACAATGCGGCAATGGCTGTGGCTGATTGGCTGATAAAAGCTTGGGAACAACAAGGAATTACCGTAGAGCAGCAGGACAAAATTAAGGAAGGCCCGCTGACAGGCCAGGACGTTTCCATGTATTTGTACTGCGGCTGGTATGAAGAATTGCTGGCAGAAGAAGGGCCCTTTGTCCCGGGGGAAGAGATGGAGCTTTCCAGGTACTGTGAAGCCTTTGAGGACTGGATCGAAGAGGAGGCCTGGATTCTGCCCCTGTGGCAGGAAGGCGCCTACAGCGCCGCTTTGGCGGGAAGAAATACCAAAGGCTTGTCCCGGTGAGGCTCACGAAAATAGTTTTGAGAAAATCAGTTTTGCGGCGTTGACAAAACAATCCTGTATGCTATAATATACAGAGTTAAAACAGTTGCCGTTGAACGGAAGCTATCATTTATACAGTGAACGCGCAGAAGAGAAGAGTAAGATGCGGAACATTCCAGAGAGAGACGCGGCAGGCTGGAAGCGCCTTAGTGGGAAACATCTGAATACCAACTCGGAGCGGCCCTAATCCGGCCCGGTGACTCCGTTATCGTCGAAATAAGTGGTTGACCCGTCCCTGCCGGTTATCAGAGGTGTGGGAACGGACATGCAATGAGGGTGGAACCGCGGACTATACAGAACTATGGCCCGTCCCTGTGATTCGTAAGAATGGCAGGGGCGGGTTTTTTATTGTATAGGAAAGTTCTTCGAATTTCCTATACAATAAAAAAGCACTCCGTGCAGGATCGCACTGCGGCGGAAGGGAAGAATGCCGCTTATGCGACCCGCCGCAGGCGGAGAATCCTGCGAGCAGGATTCTTTCTTGTTGTATAGGAAAGTTCTTCAAATTTCCTATACAACAAAAAAGCACTTCGTGCGGGATGCGCACAGATGCAAGAGGAAAGTGCATCTGGCGCGCAAAGCTGTCAAGCCCCTCAAAGATTGAGGGGAGGGGGAGCTTGAGGTGGGCTTGCCCACTTTGTTCTGTCATAGGAAATTGCGTCCGAGTCCTTTTTGGCACCCGAATCTTAATAAATACAAAAATTCATATCAATGAATAAAAAGGAGAGAAAGAAATGATCATTACATTGAAAGACGGCTCAGTAAAAGAGTACCAGGAAGCAAAATCAGTCTATGAGATCGCCGCTGATATCAGCGAGGGACTGGCCAGGATGGCCTGTGCCGGAGAAGTGGACGGAGAGGTTGTGGATTTAAGGACAGTGGTGGATCAGGACTGCAGTCTGAATATCCTGACCTTTAACGATGAGGGCGGCCGTGGGGCATTTCATCACACCACCTCCCATATTATGGCCCAGGCCATCAAGCGCCTGTATCCGGATGTGAAGCTGGCTATTGGTCCCTCCATCGCGGATGGTTTTTACTATGATGTGGACTCCGAGACGCCGATCACCGCGGATGATCTGGAGAAGATCGAAGGCGAAATGAAGAAAATCGTCAAAGAGAACTTAAAAATTGAGCAGTTCACCAAGCCCAGGGCAGAGGCCATCGCTTTTATGGAAGAAAAAGGCGAGCCTTATAAGGTGGAGCTGATTCAGGACCTTCCGGAGGATGCGGTGATCAGCTTCTATCAGCAGGGTGAATTTGTGGATCTGTGCGCGGGACCACACCTTATGAGCACTAAGCCGGTGAAGGCCTTTAAGCTCACCAGCCTGGCAGGCGCTTACTGGAGAGGCAGCGAGAAGAATAAGATGCTGACCCGTATTTACGGCACTTCTTTTACAAAAAAAGCGGATTTAGACGAGCATCTGGCCAGGATTGAGGAAGCGAAAAAACGTGACCACAGAAAGCTGGGCAAAGAGCTGGGGCTCTTCATGATGCGTGAAGAAGGGCCGGGATTCCCGTTCTTCCTGCCCAAGGGGATGGTGCTGAAGAACACCTTGTTGGATTATTGGAGAGAGATCCATAAGAAAAACGGCTATGTGGAGATCGCGACTCCGATCATGCTCAGCCGCCATCTGTGGGAGACCTCTGGCCATTGGGATCATTACAAGGACAACATGTATACCACGGTGATTGATGAGCAGGATTTTGCCATCAAACCGATGAACTGCCCGGGCGGTATTTTGGTCTACCAGGCAGAACCCCGTTCTTACCGGGATCTGCCGCTGCGCATGGGCGAGCTGGGTCTGGTGCACCGTCATGAGAAATCTGGTCAGCTTCACGGCCTGATGCGGGTGCGCTGCTTTACCCAGGACGATGCCCATATCTTCATGATGCCGGAGCAGATCCGCGAGGAGATCAAAGGCGTGGCAAGGCTGATCGATGAGGTTTATAAGCTGTTTGGCTTCAAATATCATGTGGAGCTCTCCACACGACCGGAGAACAGCATGGGAAGTGATGAGGATTGGGAGATGGCTACCGATGCTCTAAGAGGCGCATTGGATGACCTGGGATTGGATTATGTGGTCAATGAAGGCGATGGCGCATTCTACGGTCCAAAGATCGATTTCCATTTGGAAGATTCCATCGGCAGGACCTGGCAGTGCGGTACCATTCAGCTGGATTTCCAGCTTCCGCTGCGTTTTGATCTGGAATATATCGGCGCAGATGGGGAAAAACACAGACCGATCATGATTCACCGCGTGGCTTTCGGTTCCATCGAGCGTTTTATCGGAATTCTCATCGAGCATTTTGCAGGCGCATTCCCTACCTGGCTTGCGCCGGTGCAGGTGAAGGTGCTGCCGATTTCTGACAAATATGCCGCATACGGGGAAAAAGTGCTGAAAGCGTTAAACGATGCCGGTATCCGTGCAGAGATTGACACTAAGGCGGAAAAGATCGGCTATAAGATCCGGGAAGCCCGTCTGCAGAAGATTCCGTACATGCTGGTGGTAGGCGCCAAGGAAGAGGAAGAAGGCAAAGTATCCGTGAGAAGCCGTTTCTTGGGAGACGAAGGCTCTAAGGATCTGGACGCATTCATTGCGGATATCCAAAAGGAAATTGCAAACCGTACGGTGCGGAAAGTAGAAACAGAAGATTAAGGAACACTTATCCGGCGGCAGCTATAGCTTTGGAACTGCCGCCGGACAGGAGCAGGAGATACTTATGACACGATCAGTGAGGCTTAAAAATATATTGGTAGGGGAAGGCCTGCCGAAGATCTGTGTGCCCATGGTGGGCGTGGATAAAGAAGAGCTGTGCCGGGAGGCGGAGGCTTTGGTGGCCGCAGGCGCAGACATGGCGGAGTGGAGAGCGGACTTTTTTAGTGGACTGTTTGACCAGTCAGCAGTGGAAGATATACTGAAAACCATCGCCGGCATTTTAGAACAAATTCCGATAATTTTTACGATCCGTACTGCCAGAGAGGGCAGCGAACTGCAAATTTCGACAGAAGATTATGTAAACATCAATCAAAAGGTGTCAGAACTTGGGATCGCGGATTTGATCGATGTGGAAGCGCTGACAGAGGAAGGGAAGATGCGGCGCCTGATAAACAGGATCCATGAGAACGGGGGCAAGGTCATCGCCTCCAGCCACAATTTCACAGCGGCTCCGCCGAAGAAGGAATTGTTCAAGCTCATGCAGAAGCTGGATAAGGCTGGCGGCGATATTTTAAAGATCGCAGTGATGCCCAAGACACTGTTTGATGTGTGGGAGCTTTTGGAAGCGACCAATGACATGACAGTGGAATACACCGAGAAACCGGTGGTCACCATGGCCATGGGAGACATGGGCGGACTGAGCCGTTTTTCCGGAGAGCTGTTCGGTTCCTCCATCACCTTTGGCGTGGTGGGCAAGGCTTCTGCGCCGGGACAGATCCCCATCGAGGAGCTGCGGGAGCTGATGGGGATTTTCCACAAGGACTCCCATGCGGGACAACATGCGCCGGCTGGGACTTTGGGAGAAAAATGATCCCTGATTTCCCGCATTTGGTCGACATAAGGCAGGAAACTTTGTCGAATGCGCTCGAAAACTTATAAAAACCGACACACTGGTTTTGACAAAAACAATACCCCCCTATGGCCTATAATGGGTTCACTTACCAAAGTGAAGGAATGACAGGTCATAGGGGGGTTTTTGTGTACTACGAGATTTACCTGGATGTTGTCTTTGTGACGAATCTTTTTATGGACTATGTTCTGCTTCGGCTGGTGGGCGGTTTCCTGGACTGCAGAAGCAGCAGGATACGCAGTCTGGCAGGAGCGGCCATAGGAGCCTTGATGGCCTGTCTGCTTTTATTTTTACCCACAGATAGCTTCTTTCCTTCGTCCATTTTGCTGCAGGGACTGACTGCAGTGCTGATGGCGAAGGTAGGATGTCAAGTAAAGACCGGCAGTATGCTGGTAAAAGCGATAGTGGCGCTGTATCTGACAGCGTTTTTATGTGGAGGTTTTTGGGAAGCGATGTCTGACAAAAGTGAGATGAACCTGAAAACTTTTTTGCTTTTTACCGCCTGCAGCTACCTGCTCTTTACCTGTATTTCCATAGGGTACGATTATGTACAGATAAAGAGGAAGCACATTTATCCGGTCCGCCTGGGGTACGGCGGAAACGGCGTTGACCTGTACGGGCTGTATGATACAGGAAACGTTCTGACGGATATGGCGTCCGCAAAACCTGTTTCCATTGTAGGTAAAGAGGTATTGGAGGAACTTTTATCAGAAGAGATGTGGGATAGGTTAAGGCACTTTCAAGAAGAATCAGGGGAGCTGGAATATACCGCGCTGCCGAAACTGCAGCCGCACTTTCTTCCTTATCGGACGATCGGGAATGAGGGCATGCTATTGGCAGTCACACTAGAGGATTTATGCATTCATACTCCGCGGGAAGTGGTTCATATTCCAAATCCAATCGTTGCGATTTCTTTGAATCCTTCCGCTTTGGGAGCTGAGTATCAGATGATATTAAATTCCAAATTGTTATATCGCAAGATTTAGGAGGGGTCACATCTATGAGTTCAAAAGCAGCAGCATTTGGTTACAATCCAATCCAAGTCATTTCCAGATTTCCAGGCGTTATGTTCCGAAATCCCAGAGAAGTCCATTATATCGGGGGAACAGAGGTGCTTCCGGCTCCGCTGGCGCCGGAAAAAGAGGCGGTGATGATCCAGAAGCTGGGCAGCAGCCAGCCTCAGGAAGCCCGCACACAGCTCATCGAGCATAATCTCCGGCTGGTGGTCTACATTGCCAAAAAATTTGACAACACCGGTGTGGGGGTGGAGGATCTGATTTCCATCGGCACCATCGGCCTGATCAAGGCCATCAATACCTTCAATCCGGTGAAGAAAATAAAGCTTGCCACCTATGCGTCCCGGTGCATCGAAAATGAAATTTTGATGTATCTGAGGCGGAACAACAAAACGAAGATGGAGGTCTCCATCGATGAACCGCTGAATGTGGACTGGGACGGCAATGAACTGCTGCTTTCCGATATCCTGGGTACTGACGAGGATGTGATTTACCGGGACATTGAGCATGAGGTAGAGCGGAATCTTTTGGAAAAAGCCATCGGCAAGCTCACACCCAGGGAACAGACCATCATTAAGCTCCGCTTCGGGCTCTCTGGGGCTGACGGCAAGGAAAAGACGCAGAAAGAGGTGGCGGATTATCTGGGGATTTCTCAGTCCTATATCTCCAGGCTGGAGAAACGGATCATGAAAAGATTGAAAAAAGAAATCGTAAAGTATGAGTAAAGCGCTTTACATAGATTTAACATAGATTTTATCATTGTAAGATAGATAGGACATGAGATTTTTTGGTAAATTCCCATTAGGTTTCAGGTGTCAAGGCTGCCTTAGCAGGACAATACCTGCTAAGGCAGATTTTTGACATAGGAATACTTTAACAAATCAAAAGTAAAATCTGAGAAAAAAGTTGGGAAAGAGGAAAAATCTTATGAATGAGACAGCGGCAACCATAACCGGGCTGTTAGGCGGCCTGGCATTGTTTCTGTATGGAATGAATATGATGAGTGAGGGGCTGCAGAAAGCGGCCGGGGAGAAGATGAAGTATATTCTGGGGATCCTCACGAAAAATCCACTGCTGGGCGTGTTGGCCGGGGCAGTGACCACAGCGGTGCTTCAAAGCTCCAGTGCCACCACGGTTATGGTCATTGGCTTCGTCAGCGCCGGCCTGATGAGCCTGCCACAGGCCATTTCTGTAATCCTGGGCGCCAATATCGGTACGACCATGACCGCGCAGATCATCGCATTTAACATCAGTGACTATATCTGGCCGATTTTGTTTCTCGGATTTGTCATGTTCTTTTTCGGAAAAAAGGAACAGTTGAAAAATGTGGGACAGACGGTGTTTGCCTTTGGCCTTTTGTTTGTCGGCATTGAGACTATGGGCTCTGTGATGAAGCCGCTGGCGGCAAGCCCGGTGTTCACGGAAATGATCGCCCGGGTATCCGATATTCCGGTGCTGGGTGTGCTTTTGGGGACGGTGATGACCTTGGTTGTCCAAAGCTCCAGCGCTACGATTGCGGTTCTGCAGAATTTTGCATCTCAGGCGGGTCCGGACGGGGTACATAGCATCTTAGGCCTTTCCGGCGCGATTCCCATTCTCTTGGGAGACAATATCGGCACGACGATCACCGCCCTGCTGGCCTGCATCGGACAGTCTAAAAATGCCAAACGCACGGCGGTGGCCCACAGCGTATTTAACATCACCGGAGCTTTCCTGTTCATGTGGATCATTCCGTGGTTTGCCAAGCTGGTACAGCTGGTATCCCCCACAGGTGCAGAGGTGGACATCATCTCCCGGCAGATTGCCAATGCCCATACGCTGTTCAATGTGATCAATACATTGATCTGGCTGCCGCTGATCTGGCTCATGGTGAAAATTGTCATGTGGATCATTCCCGGCAAGGACGAGACGCCCAAGGCGGCTCCCAATCCATTGCCAATCGATGACAAGATCATGCATCAGCCTGTGTTCGCGCTGTATCTGGCCAGTCAGGAGGTGTTCCGCTGTGCCCAGAGCGTAGGGGAAATGCTGGCTCAGACGAAGAAATCCATTCTCGACAACAATGCGAAGGCTTTGGAGGATGTGTTCCGGCTGGGGAAATCAGTGGAACAGTCCCAGGAAAATATCACCGGCTTTTTATCCAATCTTTTCTCCGCAGGCACATTGACGGAAAACCAGACGGGACAGGGCACACAGATGATGTATGACATCAACGATATTGAGCATATCGGAAAAAGGTGCGTGGAAATTGCGGGCGTCACGAAGGAAAAGATTGAAAAATCCTATAAGTTTTCCAAGGACGCGGCAGATGAAATGGGGGCTGTGATGGTCTTGACCGAAGAAATGTACAAGGAGGCGGTTGGCGCCTTACAAGGGAAAAATCCGGATGCGGCTGCCCACATCGTGGAAAAACGGCTGGAGGCGGCCAACCGGGAACATGTGATGCGCAAAAGCCATTTATCCCGGGTGAAAAAAGGAAAATGCGATCCAAAGCTGACCCAGCTATTCTCTAATCTGCTCCAATGCTTTGACAGCATTGGCAATCATTGCAGCCGTCTGGCGGAGGCTCAGACCGGGGAAAGCAAGGATGCGGCCCTTCCGGTACAGGAACCTGCAGCACAAAACAGAGGGTATCAGGAGATGGTCAAAGGACAAATCGTCTAATTACAGAATAAACAATATAAAATTCTCAGAAAATGGATTTATATGGTGGAAGATATGTGATATAATATCTATACTATGTAAATCCATTTTTTATTGCTTTGTGCAAATAGTCAGAGCGGGTGATGGAAGGTCTTTTTCGCACCTGCAGAAACGGAGTGATGCTATGATCATTAATTTCAAACCACAGGAAATACCCGATGAGGAACAGCTGGCCAAGCGTCTGGAGGCGGCCAGAAATAAGCTGTTTGCCCTGCAGATGCAGATAAAGGAACACCGGCTGCCGGTACTTGCCTTGTTCGAGGGCTGGGGCGCTTCCGGCAAAGGCAGCACCATTGGAAAGGTCATTAAAAATATTGACCCACGGTTTTTTAAGGTGGCTACTTTGGCAGAGCCCACCCAGGAGGAGAGCCGCAAGCCGTTCTTGTACCGGTATTTTGTGCAGATTCCGGAAGAGGGGAAATTCACCTTTTTGGATTCCGGCTGGATGGAGCAGATCACCAAGGAGGTGCTTCGCGGGGATTTGGATAAGGATGCCTATGCCAAACGCATTGACAGCATCCGCCGTTTTGAACGCCAGCTCACGGACAATGGCTATCTGGTGCTGAAATTCTTTTTCCAGATCGATCCCAAGGAACAGAAGAAGCGGCTGGATAAGCTGGCGGCGAATAAAGACACTGCTTGGAGGGTGAGCAGCTTTGACCGCTGGCAGAACGAACATTATAAGAAGTGCCAGAAGGTATTTGACCGATATCTGGTGGATACCCATATGCCCAATGCGCCCTGGTATATTGTGGATGCCACAGATAAGAAATGGGTGCAGTTGCAGGTGCTGGAGACTATGGTACGGGGCATTGAGGTGGCATTGCAGAACAGTAAGATTTCCGCGCCGATCCTGCAGAATCTGTTTCCGCTGAAGAAGATGCCGAAGCTCTCCCAGGTGGAATTGAAAGGGAAGACCATCGAGGAAGAGGAATACAAAGAGGAGCTGGACAAGCTGCAGAAGAAGCTGGGCAGGCTCCATAACCGGATCTACCGGAAAAAGGTGCCGGTGATCATCCTCTATGAAGGCTGGGACGCGGCCGGAAAAGGCGGTAATATCAAACGGATCACCGGGGCTTTGGACCCCAGAGGCTTTGAGGTACAGCCGATTGCGAGCCCTGAGCCTCATGAGAAAGCCAGACATTATCTGTGGCGGTTCTGGACCAGGCTGCCCAAGACAGGGCATATCACAATTTTTGACCGGACCTGGTATGGCCGGGTCATGGTGGAGCGCCTGGAAGGCTTCTGTTCTGAGAATGACTGGCAGCGGGCGTACAACGAGATGAATGAATTTGAAAAGGAATTGGACGACTGGGGTGCGGTCATCATCAAATTCTGGGTGCAGATCGATAAGGACACGCAGCTGGAACGGTTCCAGGAGAGAGAAAAGACGCCGGAGAAGCGGTGGAAGATCACCGATGAGGATTGGAGAAACCGGGAAAAATGGGATGACTATGAGGTGGCTGTGGATGAGATGCTGCAAAAGACCAGCACCACCTATGCCCCTTGGCATATTTTGGAATCTGTGGATAAGAAATATGCCAGGATCAAGGCGTTGAAAATTGTCATCGAAGCCTTGGAGAAAGCCTTGGAATAGATGATTTGTGAAAGGTAACGGGCATTTTAAGGCCGCTTGTTTGGCCCTTGTACGGCATTGCCGGAGGGGAAGGCAGGCGGCCTGTTTATCTGCGTGCCGTTAGGGCCGCAGATACCCGCGCATGGTTTTTAGGGCATTTTTCTCCAGGCGGCTGACCTGGGCTTGGGAAATGCCGATTTCCTTCGCCACTTCCATCTGGGTCTTGCCTTCGTAGAAGCGCAGTTCGATGATGTGTTTTTCCCGGTCGCCCAGCCGGTTCATGGCCTGTCTTAGGGAAAGGTCCTCAATCCAACGGTCTTCCTTGTTTTTCTTGTCGCTGATCTGATCCATCACGTAGAGGGTGTCTCCGCCTTCGGTGTAGACTGGCTCGTAGAGACTGACCGGACTTTGAATGGCGTCCAGGGCGTAGACGATCATTTCCTTTTCAATGCCGATCTCTTCAGCCAGCTCGTTGATGGTAGGCTCCTTAGAATGCTCCTTCATGTACTGCTCTTTGGCGTAGATGGCCTTATAAGCGATGTCTCGCAAGGAACGGCTGACACGGATGGAGTTGTTGTCTCTTAGGTAACGGCGGATCTCACCGATGATCATAGGCACCGCATAGGTGGAGAATTTTACATCCAATGTGGTGTCAAAATTGTCAATGGCCTTGATCAGTCCGATGCAGCCGATCTGGAATAGATCATCCGGATTTTCGTTGCTGTTTGAAAAACGTTTGATCACGCTCAAGACCAGGCGCAGGTTTCCTTTAATATATAATTCTCTGGCTTCCTGTTCCCCCTGTTTGATTCTGCGAAAAAGATCTGTTTTTTCTTCATTGCTTAAAATGGGCAGTTTTGATGTATTGACTCCGCATATTTCAACTTTATTCAGTGCCATTTCTGAGAATCCTCCTGTGAAAGTTTGCTTAAGGTGAAAGTGCCTTTTGGCACCTGTCAGCCTTAATAAAATGATTCTCACTTCCCTGGGGAAATATACGATTTTAGGAAAAATATAAAAAATATAAGCCCTTGACAAAAGCAGGTTCCGGTGCGGATTTTCGTATTTTTTTAGAAAAATATTGGAAAAATATTTTAATTTATCCAAACAATGGACACATTTTACAGTTAAGATATGGAGTATGAAATCGGAAAGGAGGTATGGAGAATAGAACGGAGACAATGAAAATAGGGGTTACCTTGTAATACATACAAAGGAGTGACAAAATGTTAAAGAAAAAATATTTGAAGGTTTTAAGTTTTGCGTGTATGGCAGCATTGTCCATGGCTTTACTCACGGGATGCGGGGAGGATTCTGAACAAGCCTCCGATACCAAGACCACACAGGAGTCACAACAGGATTCCACTGATGGTAGCCAGATGGAGGAAGAACAGATGCAAAGTGATGAGAGTTCTTCTGAATTCCAGGCTGAGGATACGGATGTCCCCCAGGATGAGAGCGGCAAGGATGCGGCTGAGAAGAGTGAAAGCAGCGGCGCTGCCGCAGGCAGCAAAGCCGATAGTTCTGCAGACGGAGAGGCAGCATCAAACGTAGCAGAAGATACTTCCGGGAATTCCGGCGCGAATGCAGCGCAGTAGCAGCGCCGCATACACAGACAGACTTGTAGATCATATAAGTATATAGAAGCAATAGAAAAGAAAGCAGCAGCCCACCGGTTGACGATGGACTGCTGCTTTCTATTTTTTCATAGGAAATTGCGTCCTATGAAACAAAAAGCCCTCCGTGCGGGATCGCACTGCGGCGGAAGGGAAGGATGCCGCGTATGCGGCCCGCCGCAGGCGGAGAATCCTGCGCGCAGGATTCTATTGGGTGCTGTCATGCGCCTTTAAGATCCGCCAGAGAGTGCTGCGGCTGATGCCCAGCCGCTTGGCGGCTCTTTCTTTGTTGTTGTTTTCTTCACTCAAAACCATGCGGATGATATCATAATTGATTTCCTCCAGGGAACGGTTTAAGTCCAGAGGAAAGTCCTTGGCCTCCTGCCAGGGCAAGGAAGCGGAGAAGCTTTCACTTTTTAAGCGTTCTTTGGTGGCCTTTTTGGTGATGTAGGAATCCGTGGTGAGCACCGCCAGTTCCCGGAGAATCCGCTGAAGCTGGTTTAAATTCTGCGGCCACGGGAAGTTCTTCATCAGGTCCATGGCTTCCGGTTCGAAACCGATGATCTGCTTGCCCAGTTCCAGGTTTAGCTGGTTTAAGTATAATGTTAAGATGCTGGGGATGTCTTTCTGCCGTTCTCTAAGAGGCGGCAAGCGCAGCACCAGGCAGTTTGTGCGGTTCATCAGGTAATTGCAGATGGAGGATTCACTGGATGGGGCGCCGGGTGTTTCCACGTAGGAAAATAACAAGTGGTTCAGCCTGGAGAGATTGGCCTGGTCCATATAGGAAATCAGCCGTTCCAGCTGCGCATTATTGAGAAAATTGATGTTCTTAAAGTAGATGGTGCTGTTCACGGAGTTCAGCGGGGAATTGCTGCTGCTAAGTAAGGTGGACCAGCGCCGTTCGCCCAGAAGCTCACAGTCCACCGTGTACAGCGGATGGTTTTGTAAGGAGCTGTTTTTATAGATGATGGAAGCGGCCTTATCCTTGCCGGTGCCGTTTTCCCCCAGGATCAGCACGGGAAACAAAGTTTTGCTGTAAGAATCGATGGTATCCCGGATATTGCCGATATAGTTGGCGCTGTTGTAGCTGAAGCTGAAATCCTCGTTGCCTTCTTCCCGCTGGTTGTAGATGGAGATGCTCTGATCTTGTTCAGAAAACAGGAACTCCTTGCGGGAAATGGTGATCACCGTGTATTTCTGACCGTCGGGATAGAAATGGCGGTTCTGTATGGAATAGAGTGTGGAGCCCGCCCGTTTCTCAATTTTTTGTCCCGGTTCCTGTAAAAAGGAGGGAAGATAGGGCTGTACCAGGCTGTAAACCATGTTCTGCATCGTCGGCTTGGAGATGCTGGAAAACCACAAAAGGCCATTGGGATCATAAATGAGCAGATCCTCCTCTTTGCTGGTGAGGATGGATTGGAAAATTTCTTTCTGGCGAAAATAATAATACGAGGATCTGACCAGGGAGCGGGCATTTTCCACTGCCTGTTCGATGCTTTCCGTCCAGGAGGAGATGAGAATGGAATTCATGCCCATCTGGCTGGCCGTGGTCACACCGATGGTATCACAGATTACCAGCTCGTAGCCTTTTTTGCGCAGGGCCCCCAGCTGTTGGGGAATGTCTTCCATTTTGTCAAAGGTGATGATTTCGGTATTCAACTGCAGGAGATCGCAGAGAATTTTGGCGCATTCGGTGATGCTGGGATAACCGGCAATGGCGAAATCTTCGCAGTAGTTTTCCGCCATTTTAATGGAACGGATGATATCGTAAACGGATACCGGAATATTTACTACCGGCAGTTCCACAGACTTCCGAATGAGCTCTGCGGTACCGCCGCGGGAAATGATTACGTCATAGTGATGGACCATCATGGATTTTGCGATAAGAGCGCCATCCTTCATATCGCCGATCTTAATGGTGGCCTCAATATCATGATGGGCTTTGATCACATGGTTGATCGGCTCTACCAGGCCCGGATAAGGCGCAATAAATAGTATCTTGACTTTCCTCAAAACGGTCCCTCCTCATTTGTTAAAAATAGAAACGGTGCACTTCGGGCACCCCGTATCAATCGTGCACTTTGGATTATGGCACTGGGCCAATGCTTATTTATATTATATCGGCAGCTACGTCATATTGCAATAAGAATAAAAAATGATGTTTCAAATTAAAACAAAAAATGACGTAAGAGGGAATTGAAAAAGAACAAATGAGAGGATATAATAAGAAAAATTGATAAGAAAAACAAATGTGTTTCAAAATGAAACGGATGGCAAAGGTAAGGTTTTAAGGAGGAAACAAAATGAAAAAACCAATCTTAGGTATTACCATGGGAGATCCGGTGAGCATCGGACCGGAGATTTCAGTGAAAGCATTGGCTAATGCTGGCATTTATGAAAAATGCCGCCCTCTGATCGTAGGGGATGCCAAAGTAATGGAAAATGCAGTCAAGATCGTGGGCATGGAAGATAGCATCCGGATTCACAGCGTAAAATCTGTAAAAGATGCGAAATTTGAAGCTGGCACCATTGACGTATATGATCTGGATATGGTGGATATGGATCAGCTGGAGTTTGGAAAAGTCTCTAAGATGGGCGGCGAGACAGCCTTTCAGTGTGTGAAGAAGGTCATTGAGCTGGCTATGGCAGGAGAAATCGATGCTACGGTGACCAATGCGTTGAATAAGGAGGCCATCAATCTGGCTGGCCACCATTATTCCGGCCATACCGAAATCTACGCGGATTTTACAAATACAGATAAGTACACCATGCTGCTGGCCCATGAAAATCTGCGGGTGGTTCACGTGTCCACGCATGTTTCCCTGCGTGAGGCTTGTGACCGTGTGAAGAAGCAGCGTGTGCTGGATGTGATCCGTATTGCAAATGACGCATGTAAGGCCCTGGGGATCCAGGAACCGAAGGTGGGCGTGGCAGGACTGAATCCGCACTGCGGTGAAAACGGGCTGTTCGGCCGGGAAGAAATCGAAGAGATCACACCGGCAGTGGAAGCGGCGAAGGCAGAGGGAATCCATGTGGAAGGGCCGGTAGCACCGGATACGATTTTCTCCAAAGCCAGAGGCGGATGGTTTGATATCGTGGTCGCGATGTATCACGATCAGGGGCATATCCCGCTGAAGGTTGTGGGCTTTGTATACAACGATGAGAAGAAGGAATGGAACGCGGTGGCCGGTGTGAACATCACCTTGGGGCTGCCGATCATCCGTACTTCTGTGGATCACGGAACGGCATTCGGACATGCCGGAAAGGGTAATGCCAATGAGCTGAGCCTGATCAATGCCATTGATTACGCAGTGACTCTGGCAAATAACCGTTAATGCACACACCTGTGCACAAGGACCTGAGGTCCCCGTTATTACGCATAGTGAAAACCGCATGAGCATGCGGTTTTTCTATGAAATATACTAAGAAACGAGAAGCAAAAACGCTGCTCGAAAGGAGAGGGAGAAATGAAGATTTTAAAAACCGTACAAAAAGTACCCGGAGGCTTAATGGTTGTGCCTCTGCTGCTGGGAGCCACATTGAATACGTTAGCTCCGGATGCGCTGACCATCGGAGGATTTACCACAGCGTTGTTCAAAGACAGTGCCACCGCATTGATCGCGCTGTTCTGTCTGTGCAATGCCGCACAGATCAATGTGAAGCAAGCAGGTTCCACGTTAGGAAAAGGTGTGGCCTTGACAGCGATCAAGTTTATCATCGGCGCTGTGATCGGCGTGGTCATCGGAAAATTGTGCGGCCCTGCCGGTGTGCTGGGATTGACTCCGCTGGCGATCGTAGCTGCCATGACCAACTCTAACGGCGGTCTTTATGCCGCTTTGGCCGGCCAGTACGGCGATGCATCTGATGTAGGTGCGATCTCTATCTTGTCCTTAAATGACGGTCCGTTCTTTACCATGGTAGCGTTGGGCGCGGCAGGGATTGCCAACGTTCCGTTTATGTCATTAATTGCTTGTATCATTCCAATCGTCTTGGGATTTATCCTGGGTAACCTGGATGAGGACTTAAGAGAGCTTTTAGGAAAAGGAACCGTTCTTCCGATCCCGTTCTTCGCATTTGCTCTGGGAACCGGATTAAAGTGGACACAGATTGTGGAGGCAGGTCTTCCGGGCATCGTACTGGGTGTTGCAGTTACCGTCATCACAGGTCTGGGTGGATATTTCGTACTCAAGCTGATGAGAGCAAAACATCCGGCAGTAGGTGCCGCAGTTGGTACCACCGCAGGAAACGCAGTAGGAACACCGGCTGCCTTGGCCGAGGTAGACCCCACATTATCCGCAGTTGCGGCTCTTTCAACCGTACAGGTAGCAGCAGCCATTATCGTGACAGCTATCTGCTGTCCTCTTCTCGTAAACTTCCTGGATAAGAGGGAGAAAGCGAAAGCAGCAGCGAAATAAGGTGATACATATGAGCAGAAATTTGATAGTAGCAGATGATTTTACCGGCGCCAATGATACAGGAGTGCAGTTAAGGCGGAGAGGGTTCGACACACATGTGGTCTTCCGGTATGAAGACCGGTCCGCGGATGCTTCCTATGTCATTGACACGGAAAGCCGCGGTTTATCAGAACAAGAGGCCTATGAGAAAGTTAAGAGCGATGTTTCCAAGGTCAGATTTGAGGATTACAAATATGTGATTAAAAAGGTGGATTCCACCCTCCGCGGAAATGTGGCTTCTGAGATAAAAGCTCTGGATGAAGCCTATGGAAGCGACATGGTATTATTCATGCCGGCACTTCCGGATCTTTCCCGGACGACTGTCAATGGCGTTCATCATCTGAACGGGACGCCGATCACCTTGACAGAATTGGCGAAGGATCCTAAAAAACCGGTGACAGAAGACAATATCCAAAAGATCCTGGAAAGCGTCTATGGGGAACCGGTGACAGCAGTGACCTTGACCCAGATTGAAAAAGGGGAGCTGGATTTTTCAAAAGGAAGGCTCTTTGCCTGTGACGCGGTGACCAATGAGGATATGCAGAAGGTTTTGGGCCAAGCTGCGAAGCTGGAGAAAAGGATACTCTATGTGGGGACGGCGGCTATGGCGGACAATCTGTTCGAAATCGATTCTCCGGTGAAGCCTTCCATGGCTTTGGTGGCGAGTTTAAGCTCCGTGACTGCAAAACAGGTGAAATATGCCGAGAATGCGGGAGCGAAGCTGGTACAGGTGCCGATTTATGAGATTTTAAGCGGCAAGCCCACAGAAACCTATGTGCAGAATGCGGCAGAATTTCTGAGGAAGGGCCTCGATACCATCGTGCTGTCCTCCGCTTCCTATGACCGGAAGGAGTACGATAAGACACTGGAATGCGGTAAAGCATTGGGAATGACGGGGCCAGAGATCAGTCTGAAAACCCAGAATATCATGGGGGAGATCGGCAGGGATATCCTGAAGGCAGCAGCAGTTTCCGGTATTTTTCTCACCGGAGGCGATACGGCCATCGGTCTTTTTGATATGGTACATGCGGAAGGCTCCAGAATTTTAGGTGAGGTGGCCATCGGCATTCCTATCATGAGTCTGGTAGGCGGAGATCAGGAAGGCCTTCATGTGATCACCAAAGCCGGTGCCTTCGGAAGAGAAGACGCGATCAGCTATGGACTGCGGAAATTAAAAGAGACGTTTTAAATAGATGGGATACCCCAACTATTTCGGAAAAGGAGAACTATTGTTATGGCAGAAGTAAAATTTCCTTATGGCAAAGAGATGCTGCCGTTTGCTATCGCAGATGACAGATTACAGGCAGTGTTAGTATCTAATTTACATCATTATCAGGCCGAGAAGAACCAGGAAGAGCTGGTAAGAGAAGCGTTGGCAAATCCGGTGGGAACTAAGACGCTTTCCGAATTGGCCAAAGACAAGAAAAACGTGGTGCTCATCGCCAGCGACCACACCCGTCCAGTACCAAGCAAGGCCATCGTTCCGGCCATGCTGGAAGAAATCCGCAGAGGAAATCCAGATGCGGATATCACAATTCTCATCGCTACCGGATGCCACAGAGGCACGACCAAGGATGAATTGGTGAACAAATTCGGAGAAGAGATTGTAGCCAATGAGAACATTGTGATCCATGATTGTGATGATCCCAACATGGTAAATATTGGAACGCTGCCTTCCGGCGGGGAGTGCCTCATCAATAAAGTGGCATATGATGCGGATCTTCTGGTGGCAGAAGGCTTTATCGAGCCGCATTTCTTTGCGGGCTTTTCCGGAGCCAGAAAAAGCGTATTGCCAGGGGTGGCCAGCCGTGTTACAGTGATGGCAAACCATTGTTCCGAATTCATCGCCGATCCGAAATCCAGGACCGGAATCTTGGAAGGTAACCCGATCCATAAAGATATGGTATGGGCAGCCAGAAAAGCAAACCTGGCATTTATTGTCAATGTGGTTATCAATGCACAGAAGGAAGCGATTTTTGCAGTGGCCGGGGATATGGAAGAGGCACATGCCAAAGGCTGTGAGTTTTTAAGCGGCCTGTGTAAGGTGGACGCGGTTCCGGCAGATATCGTCATCTCCACCAACGGCGGCTATCCGCTGGATCAGAATATCTATCAGGCAGTCAAAGGAATGACGGCGGCAGAGGCTACCGTGAAAAAGGGCGGTGTTATCGTGATGCTGGCCAAATCCAACGATGGCCACGGCGGTGACCATTTCTACCATCAGATGGCGGATGAGCCGGATATTTCTAAGACGCTGGATCTGTTTATGAGCAGAGGCCGCAACGAGACGGTACCAGATCAGTGGCAGACACAGATTTTTATCCGTGTGCTGCAGAAGGCTACCGTGGTCTATGTATCCGAAGCTCCCGATGAGATGGTAAAAGGGCTCCATATGGTGCCGGCCCATTCTTTGGAAGAGGCGATGGCCATCGCTGAGGATATCGTGAAGAATCCAAAAGCTACGGTGACAGCCATTCCAGACGGCGTATCCGTGATGGTGATTGAATAAAAGGGATGGTAAGATAACAGGAGGAGAAGCCAATGAAAAAGGCAGTGTTGATTCCCGATTCTTTTAAGGGAACCTTAAGTTCAGAACAGATTTGCGGCATTATTTCCCGGAAGATTGAAGAGCATTTTCCCGGATGTGAAGTGGTGTCCATTCCGGTAGCCGACGGCGGGGAGGGCAGCGTGGACTGCTTCCTTACAGCCCTTGGTGGTGAAAAAATCAAGGAGATCGTGAAGAATCCTTATTTTGAAGATATGGAAGCTTTCTACGGACTGATCGATCATGGGGAGACCGCTGTGGTGGAGATGGCAAGCTGTGCGGGGCTGCCTCTGGTGGAAGACCGGAAAAATCCCAAGCTTACAACGACCTACGGCGTGGGGCAGCTGATCCTGGCTGCCGCAAAAAAGGGCGTGAAGAAGATTGTCACAGGCCTTGGCGGCTCCTCTACCAACGACGGCGGCTGCGGTGCTGCGGCTGCGGTGGGCGTGCGTTTCTTCAACAAAGCCGGAGAAGAGTTTGTGCCTACGGGCGGAACTCTGATCGAAATTGACCGGATTGATGTATCCGGCGTCGCTTCAGAGGTCAAAAACACAGAGATCGTGACTATGTGTGATATTGACAATCCGATGTACGGTGAGACAGGGGCGGCTTACATTTTTGGGCCGCAAAAGGGTGCGGATCCGGATATGGTGAAAGAGCTGGATGCAGGACTGGTGCATTTATCAGAAGTGATTCAAAGAGATCTGGGCAAGGATTATTCCCTGGTTCCCGGCGCCGGCGCCGCTGGTGCGATGGGCGCAGGGATGCTGGCCTTCTTTGGTTCCACCTTGCAGATGGGCATTGAGACAGTGTTGGATACGGTGAAGTTTGATTCCATCATTTCCGATGCGGATATGGTGTTCACAGGCGAGGGCAAGATGGATACCCAGAGCCTGCGCGGCAAGGTGGTGATCGGCGTGGCCAAACGTGCCAAAGAGCAGAGTGTGCCGGTGACCGTGATCGCCGGAGGCGCAGAGCCGGATATTGAGGCTGCTTATGAGATGGGGGTATCTTCTGTATTTACCATCAACCGTCTGCCCCAGGATTTCTCTGTGAGCAGACACAACAGCGCTGAGAATCTGGAATTGACCGTAGATAACATCCTCCGTCTGATGAAAAGCGTCAGATAAGCTTGAAACGGCAGGATATATTGTGTATATAGTGTAAAAGAAAGCCTCGGGCTGGCCAGCTTTGGCCAGTCTGAGGCTTTCTTTTGGGTGGCAGGAATATATAGGCTTGTTCTGCCTAAACAGCCGCTCTTTCAATGAACCGCCAGGCGGTTGATCTGTGCGGCATTATACCCGGCGCCGAAGCCGTTGTCAATATTTACCACGGAGATCCCTTCTGCGCAGGAATTGAGCATGGTGAGCAAGGCGGATAGCCCGTGGAAGCTGGCACCGTAGCCTATGGAGGTAGGAACGGCGATCACCGGTTTGTCCACGAGTCCGGCTACCACGCCGCCCAGAGCACCCTCCATTCCCGCTACGGCAACGATGCAGTTGGCATGGCGCAGATCGTCGGTTTTGGAGAGGAGGCGGTGGATGCCGGCCACACCCACATCATAGATCCGGTTGACCTTAGCGCCTAAGAATTCAGCAGTGAGGGCAGCTTCTTCAGCCACTCCTATATCAGAGGTCCCTCCGGTGCACACGGCCACACAGCCGATTTGTTCCACCGGCTGGTGGATGACCTGAAGAATCCGGGACAGAGGATCATATTCGGCGTTTGGAAGTACCTTCTGCAAAGCTTCGGCCTGCTGTGGCGTAGCCCTGGTCCCCAAGACATTGACCCCTTTTTCGAAGAAGCTCTGGTAGATTTTTATCATATGCTCCACAGTCTTGCCCGCACAGTAGATCACTTCCCCATAGCCGCTGCGGAGTTTGCGGTGGTGATCCAGTTTGGCAAAGCCCAGATCCTCATAGGGAAGGGTTTTCAGATGCTCCTTCGCCTGTTCTATGTCCATTTCCCCAGAACGTACCTGGGATAGTAAAAGTTCTAAATCCATACGTCTCTCCTTTCCGGTGATGTCTGTCTGTGCATCTCTTGCGCACGGCGTCTATTTCGTATATGATTATACCATAGAAGAGGCTGGAAAGACAGTGGATAAGGAGAAGAATATTGTTGAAAAAGATTGAGAAACTGCCCGTTGCCGTCGTGTTTGACATGGATGGCCTGATGTTTGACAGCGAGCGGATCATACAGATATCCTGGAACCAGGCAGGCCAGAAGATGGGCTATGGAGCACTGGGAGATGACAATGTGAGGAATACGCTGGGATTTAATAATGCCAGGAGACGGCAGTATTTTTTGGGAGCCTATGGAGAAGATTTTCCCTACGAGGAATTCCGCCGCCGCTACCGTCTGGAGTTTGCCGCTTATGTGGATGAGCATGGACTGCCGGCCAAGAAAGGGCTCCATGAGCTTTTGGAAGCATTGAAGCGGCGGGGGATTTCCATGGCAGTGGCGACATCCTCCAGCCGGGAGTATGCCCTGGGAAATATCACAAGAGAAGGGATTGAGTCCTATTTCCAGACCATTATTACCGGGGATATGGTCAAAAAGGCGAAGCCGGATCCGGAAATCTATGTAAAAGCCTGTGAGGCTCTTGGCGTTGATCCACAGCAGGCGATGGCATTGGAGGATTCTTATCATGGAATCCGTTCTGCTTACCAGGCGGGGATGCTGCCTGTGATGGTACCGGATCTTCTGCGGGATATTTCTCCGGTGGAGACGCTTTTGGCAGGGTGTGCGGACTCCCTGCTGGAGGTGGCAGAATGGTTTTGACAGACCGCAGTTCAATTTTTGTGAAGGCAGTTGTCTTCTTTGATATTTACCAGGATGATGTCCTCGCCGATCTGGCAGATGCAGTCCCAGGGAATGATATATTCACTGTCCCGTCCTAGGAGACTGCAGATCCTTCCGGGGCCCGGGAGGACTAAGGCCAGAACGCAGCCCTTCTTGCAGTCGAATTCGATGTCGATGGGGCAGCCCAGACTTTTGCAGGTTGCGGTATTGATGACTTCTTTTTGTTTCAGGTCACATAGTCTCATGGAGAATCACGCTTTTTTTTCAGTATATGTCAGGCAGCGGCCTTTGTTGACAGAAAAGCGGGATTTTAGTATACTTTAACAGATGAGATAAACGCCATTGCCCGGAGGACGCTGGGAGATAAAACGCCGGTAAGGGATGTGGCAGCAAGTGAAATCAAAAGAAGAGGGGTACCACTATGAAATGTCCTTTTTGTAGTCAGGAAAACACCAGGGTTGTGGATTCACGGCCGGTGGAGGAGACCAATTCCATACGCAGGAGACGCATGTGTGATGCCTGCGGCAGAAGGTTCACTACCTATGAGAAGGTGGAGACGATACCGTTGACTGTGATGAAGAAGGACCAAAGCAGAGAGCAGTATGACCGGGCCAAGCTGGAGGCTGGCATCGTCAGAGCCTGTTACAAGCGTCCGATTTCTGTGGCTGAGATTGAGACTGTGGTGGATAAGATTGAAACGAAGCTGTTCAACATGGAGGAACGTGAGATTCCCAGCACCGTCATTGGGGAATTGGTGATGGAAGAACTAAAGGATTTGGATGCGGTGGCTTATGTGCGCTTTGCATCTGTTTACCGGGAGTTCAAGGATGTGAACACATTCATGGACGAATTGAAGAAATTTTTGAAGGATTGAAGGATAGGGGATATCTGCTTGAGGCGGGTATCTTCTTTTTGGTTGTTTTTTGCTTTATAGCTGGAAACTATGTTTGTTCCCAAACAAAATATGACAATTTATTGCAATATGCTGATAAAAACATTATAATTCTATTAAATATAGTAACTATTGTATTAAATAAAAGTTAAAGGAGGCGGTTTTTTAAGTTAGCTGGTGAAGGGGAAAATAAGGGAAAGAAAAGGGGAGAAGCATGTTGGATATCGTTTATTATCAAGGGAGGAATTCTGAGGAAACACTGCTGCAGGATTTCGTTTTGCTGCAAAAGGAGAAAAAAGAGATTAAAATTTCTGTGGAGGTTTTTCAGGAGGAAGAAGAATGCATCCGCAGACTTTGGGAACGTCCGGCGGATCTATTGTTTGCCGCGGTAGAGCCAGAGGCCGAAGCTGGCAGGGGAGTGGCTGGATGGATGTTCCAAAAAGGGAGGAATCGTTCCATGGTTCTGTTTGCCAGGGGAAGGGAGGAAGTGGAACGGTGTCTGAACTATTATCCCTTCCAGGTGGTTTTGCTGCCGGCAGGAAGGGATACACTGGAATCGGTGATTACAGAGTATCTGCGGGAGAACCGGAAAGGTTTTGTGGATTTGCGGATTACCACCAAACAGGGAGTTCATTTCCTGGATACCAGGGAGGTTTGTTATCTGGAATCTTGGGGACACCAGATTACAGCCTGCTGTACGAAAGACCGATGCTGTCAGTTTCGGGGGACGCTGAAAAAGTACGAGATGCTTTTAGAAAAATGCGGCTTTGTCCGTGTGCACATGAGTTTTTTGGTGAACCTGCGGTATTGCCGGTCTATTGAAAAGGAAGCGGTCATTTTGAAAGACGGCAGAAGCATACCGCTGAGCAGGGACCGGAAGGAATGGGTGCGGCAAGCGCTGGAGGAGTATCATCAGGATTCTTTTTGAGAGCAGCGATCGGGGCAGCTATTGCCACACAAGAAAGAATCCTGCTCGCAGGATTCTCCGCCTGCGGCGGGTCGCATAAGCGGCATTCTTCCATTCCGCCGCAGTGCGATCCTGCACGGAGTGTTTTTTATTGTATAGGAAATTCGAAGAACTTTCCTATACAATAAAAAAGGGAAGGACCATGAAACGTCCTTCCCTTTTTGCGTTTGGAAGCTGGAATTATACAATTCCCTGTGCTTTCATAGCATCTACTACTTTTTCGAAGCCTGCGATGTTAGCGCCTGCTACATAGTTGCCTTCCATGCCGTAGCGTTTGGAGGCGTCATCCACCTTGGCAAAGATGTCTTTCATGATGTTGTGGAGTTTTTCATCCACTTCTTCGGCGCTCCAGCTCATACGGATAGAGTTCTGGCTCATTTCCAGAGCAGAAGTGGCCACGCCGCCGGCATTGGCAGCCTTGCCGGGCATGAATACCAAGCCATTTTCGATCACATAGTTGGTAGCCTCGATGGTGGTAGGCATATTGGCACCCTCTACCAAGTATTTGCAGCCGCCCTCCACGATTTTCTTAGCGGCATCCAGATCGATCTCGTTCTGGGTTGCGCAAGGCAGGTAGATATCACATGGAATGTTCCATACACCCTTGCCTTCGGTATAGGTGGAACCCGCAACGCGCTCTGCATATTCTTTGATACGTCCACGTTTCACTTCTTTGATATCTTTGACAACATCCAGCTGGATGCCGTTAGGATCGTAAATATAACCGTTGGAATCTGTCATGGCCACGACCTTGCCGCCTAACTGGGTTGCCTTCTCCACGGCATAGATAGCCACGTTGCCGGAGCCGGTCACGATCAAAGTTTTGCCCTGAATGGAATCGTTATGTGCTTTTAAGATTTCATCGAGGATGTACACAACACCGTAGCCGGTTGCCTGGGTACGCACCAGAGAACCGCCATAGGTCAGCCCTTTGCCTGTGAGGACGCCTTCATATAAGTCACGGATTCTCTTATATTGTCCGAACAAGAAGCCGATTTCACGGGCACCTACGCCGATATCACCGGCAGGAACGTCAGTATCAGCGCCGATATACTTGGAAAGCTCAGTCATAAAGCTCTGGCAGAAAGCCATTACTTCCCGGTCGGATTTTCCCTTGGGATCAAAGTTGGAACCGCCTTTACCACCGCCAATCGGCAGGCCGGTGAGGGAGTTTTTGAAAATCTGCTCAAATCCCAGGAATTTTAAAATGCTCTGGTTTACGGAAGGATGGAAGCGCAGACCGCCTTTATATGGTCCGATAGCGCTGTTGAACTGTACACGGTAGCCTTTGTTCACCTGAACCTGTCCTTTGTCATCCACCCAAGGAACGCGGAAGGAAATGATACGCTCAGGCTCCACTAAACGCTCTAAGATGGAAAGCTTGCGGTATTCTTCCTCGTTAGCGTCGATGACGACTTTCAGGGAATCCAGGACTTCTTTTACTGCTTGATGGAATTCCGGTTCGCCGGGATTCTGTTTTACCACACGATCATAAATTTCTTCAGTATAAGACATTTTGTTCCTCCTCATCCTAAACAATATCAATTTTGACAGAACTATTATACACTAAAGTGATACATAGAAAAACAAAAAATATAACGTAATTGACAAGTTTGTGTAATATTAAAGATTTTAGGGGAAAATGGGACTTGGTTTCAGACAAATTATACAGTGGAATCCGGGATAAAAAGAACGGATAAAAATTTCTGTGCAAGAAAAGGAGGATGGTACTTGCGAAGAAAAGGAGGGTATGAGATTATATAGAGTAGAATAACTGGGGAAAGCGGTAGCTTTGCCCCACAGGGAGGAAATTATGGAGAGTAAAACAAAAGCAAGGGCGGGCGCGCTGCTGCCCATCATCGTATTTCTGGTGATCTTTTTGGGGGCTGGTTTCATCACTGGGGATTTTTACAGTATGCCGGCAATTGTAGCATTTCTGATTGCACTTCTGGTGGCGTTTCTTCAGGACCGGGAACATGATTTTAATGAGAAATTACATATCATTTCCCTGGGTGTGGGAGATGACAACATCATCACTATGTGTCTGATCTTTTTGGTGGCCGGCGGCTTTTCCGGGGCTGTGACAGCAGCGGGAGGCGCGGAAAGTACCGTAGCTTTAGGGCTGTCTATCCTGCCGTCTTCCGTGGCAGTGGTTGGCTTGTTCATTATCGGCTGTTTTATTTCTATTTCAATGGGAACTTCTATGGGGACGATTGCTGCATTGGCGCCCATAGCGGTGGAGATCAGTAAGAAAACCGGATTTTCCATGGCAATCTGCATCGGTGCGGTAATGTGCGGTGCCATGTTCGGAGACAATCTGTCCATGATTTCTGACACGACGATTGCGGCCGTGAAGACCCAGGGATGTGAGATGAGGGACAAATTTAAAGAAAACTTTTTCATCGTTCTTCCGGCAGCGTTGATCACCATCGTGATTTTCCTGGTGATCACTAGGAATAGCAATTTTGTGTTGGATGAGAGTTTGAACTACAGCATTTGGAAGGTGCTGCCGTATCTGGTGGTGCTCATCGGTGCTCTGATCGGATTTAATGTATTTTTGGTACTTATCGCAGGCACGGTTCTGTCTTTGATTGTAGGCGTGGCCATGGGGACCATTCTGCCGGGACAGATTTTCCAGGTGGTGGCAAAAGGCGCAGACGGCTCCGGCGGCGTTATGGGAATGTATGATATCACGGTGATTTCCATCGTGGTGGCATGCATCGTTTCCCTGGTCAAGGAAATGGGCGGCATTCAGTTTGTCCTGGAATTTATTAAGAAACGTATCAAAGGGAAAAAAGGCGGCGAACTGGGGATTGCGATCCTTTCTCTGCTGGTGGATATGTGTACCGCAAACAATACGGTGGCTATCGTTATGGCAGGCCCCATCGCCAAAGAGATCAGTGAGGAGTTCGATATCAGCCCCAGAAGATCTGCATCCTTGTTGGATATGTTTACTTCTGTGGGGCAGGGCCTGATCCCTTATGGAGCCCAGCTTCTGTCTGCGGCCTCCTTGAGCGGCCTGACGCCGTACCAGATCATGCCATATTGTTTCTACCCCATCCTGATGGCTGTCAGCGGCGTGATTTTTATTTTATTTGTGAAAAACAGAAACTTAGATTGAAAGTAACAGCGAGAGTGTTTGACAGGAGGAATGTAAATTGCGGACATTTGAGAAATCAATGAAGTTGGATGATGTGCTTTATGATGTGAGAGGCCCTGTGGTAGATGAGGCAGCGCGCATGGAGGAAGACGGGAAAGAGGTGCTTAAGCTCAATATTGGCAATCCGTATCCCTTTGGTTTTTCCGCGCCGGAAGAGGTGATCTTGGATATGATGAGCTCTGTGCGGACTTCCCAGGGATATTCCGATTCCCGTGGGATTTTCCCGGCCCGGAAGGCGATCATGCAGTACTGCCAGCTGAAACATATCCCCAATGTGGGAATGAGTGACATTTACACGGGAAACGGAGTCAGTGAGCTGATCAATCTGTGTATGCAGGCGCTGCTCAATGATGGAGATGAAATATTGATACCGGCGCCGGATTATCCGCTTTGGACGGCCACGGCTAACCTGGCGGGAGGCAAGGCGGTGCATTATATCTGCGATGAACAGTCTGAATGGTATCCGGATATCGACGATATTCGTAGAAAGATTAACGATCGGACCAAAGCCATCGTTATCATTAACCCCAATAATCCCACAGGTGCGTTGTATCCCAAGGAAGTGCTGGAACAGATCGTGCAGGTGGCCAGAGAACATGAGCTGATCATTTTCTCCGATGAGATTTATGACCGGCTGGTGATGGATGGTTTGGAGCATGTTTCGATTGCTTCTCTTGCGCCGGATCTGTTCTGTGTGACCTTTAGCGGTTTGTCAAAATCCCATATGATCGCTGGCTTCCGCGTGGGATGGATGGTATTAAGCGGCGACAAATCCAAGGCGAAGGGATATATCGAAGGCATCAATATGCTGTCTTCCATGCGTCTGTGTTCTAACGTGCCGGCCCAGGCCATTATTCAGACGGCTCTTGGGGGATATCAGAGTGTGGGCGAATATATCCGTCCAGGCGGAAGAATCTATGAACAGCGTGACTATGTATATCAAGCTCTCAACGATATTCCAGGGGTCACTGCGGTGAAGCCTAAGGCTGCTTTTTATATATTCCCGAAATTGGATGTGAAGAAATTTAATATTGTGGACGATGAGCAGTTTGCCTTGGATTTCCTGCGGGAGAAACGGGTACTGGTGGTACACGGCAAAGGCTTTAACTGGAAGGAGCCGGATCATTTCCGTGTGGTATATCTGCCGAACCTCAATCAATTGGAGGGCGCTATGGATAAGCTGCGGGATTTTCTGGCTGGCTACAGGCAGCAATGAAAGGTGGGCTATCCCACATTCCCGGGGATCTGAAAAAATACGGGCCTCCCTTTGGAGTGATCGGGGCTTATCTCGTTCTGATGAACGTTGTCTTTGGTTTAAGCGTCTGTCCGGTGGCACTGCTCACCGGATTTCCCTGCCCTGCCTGCGGAATTACGCGGGCGGCCGTACTCTTTCTTAAGGGAGAATTTGTCCAAGCTTTCTGGATGCATCCGTTTTTCTATGCAGTCCTGGTCATGGCGGTGATGGCAGCTTTCCTTCGGTATGGAATGGATCGGGACATTTCCTGGATGAGGTATCTGGCTGCGGCAGTGGGCGTGCTGGCCATTCTCTATTATATTTACCGGATGGCGGCGTTTTTTCCGGAACAGGAGCCGATGATTTACCAGAGCCGTTCACTGCTGGGGCTTTTGCGGTCCCAGGGATAAAGGCGGGAAGAAATTGTTTTGGACAAAATACTTTACTTCTGGATGGCCCTTTTATATAATAATGGGGCAAAAAGAAGTACTATTGTATTTGAAAAAATAAATTGAACAACAGATAGATGATCAAAGGAGAGTAAAAAATGGGTGGAATTTTTGGTGTTGCATCTAAATCCGACTGCGTGTTGGATTTGTTTTTCGGAACTGACTATCATTCTCATTTAGGCACCCGCAGAGGCGGTATGGCTGTCTATGGACCAAAAGGATTTGACAGGGCCATTCATAACATTGAGAATTCTCCTTTCCGCACGAAGTTTGAGCGGGATGTCACGGAATTGAAGGGCAATCTGGGAATCGGCTGTATTTCTGACAATGAGCCGCAGCCGTTGATGGTACAGTCCCATCTGGGCAGCTTTGCCATCACTACGGTGGGGAAAATTAATAATATGGACCAGCTCATTGACCGGGCATATAAAAATGGCTGTACTCATTTTCTGGAAATGAGTGGCGGAAATGTGAACCCTACGGAGATGGTGGCGTCCTTAATCAATCAGAAGTCCAGCCTGGTGGAAGGGATCCGCTATGCACAGGAGATGATCGAAGGTTCCATGAACATCCTGGTGATGACGCCAAAGGGGCTGTATGCGGCCAGGGATTTGCTGGGAAGAATGCCAGTGATTTTAGGATGCAAAGAAGATGCTTATTGTGTTTCCTTTGAAAGCTTTGCCTTTATCAACTTAGGGTATGACGATTACCGGGAGCTGGGACCCGGAGAGGTGGTCTATATCACACCAGAGGGTGTGGAGACCCTGATACAGCCTGGGGATAAGATGAAGATCTGTTCCTTTTTGTGGGTTTATTATGGCTATCCCACATCTACCTATGAAGGCGTGAATGTGGAGGATATGCGTTATAAATGTGGTGATATGCTGGCCAGAAGGGATATGGAAGACAATGTGAAGCCGGATATCGTGGCCGGTGTTCCAGACTCCGGCATCGCCCATGCCATCGGTTATGCCAACTGCTCCGGCATTCCCTTTGCCCGTCCGTTTATCAAATATACGCCGACCTGGCCCCGTTCTTTTATGCCAACAGACCAGAACCAGAGAAACCTGATCGCCAGGATGAAGCTGATCCCGGTGCATAAGCTGATTAAGGACAAGAGTCTGCTGCTCATTGACGATTCCATCGTCCGCGGAACGCAGCTTCGGGAGACCACGGAATTTCTGTATCACAGCGGTGCGAAAGAAGTGCATATCCGTCCGGCCTGCCCGCCGCTTTTGTTCGGATGCAAATATCTGAATTTTTCCCGCTCCAAATCTGAGATGGATCTGATCACCAGAAGGATCATCCAGAAAAGAGAAGGGGATGTGACCCAGGAAAGGCTTCAGGAGTATGCAGATCCGGATTCCCTGTGCTACAAGGAAATGCTGGAGGATATGCGGAAGGAATTGAATTTTACTTCTCTGCGTTTCCACCGTCTGGATGACATGGTGAAGTCTGTGGGTATTTCGCCTTGCAAGCTTTGTACCTACTGCTGGAGCGGAAAAGAAGACTGATCGGTTTGACAGCGTCTAAAACAGTCACAAAATGAAGCAATATGGCCAGGCCTTGGAAATTAAATCCTAGACCTGGCCTTTATTTGATGTTATAATTACAAAATATTCTTGAAAATTTTAACAGTGATACATGAGGAGGAACAGCGTATCGGAAAAGTGCTAAGAAAGGAGATAACATATGTCAGGATTTAATTTGAAAGTTACACCAGAGGTAGAAAGATTAACGAATATCTGTCATCAGCAGGGCCAGATTGATCTGGAACTGTATGGTAAATATGATGTCAAAAGAGGGCTTAGGGATATCAACGGCAAGGGTGTTCTGGCAGGGCTTACGAAGATTTCCAATGTACAGGCGACGAAGATCGTGGACGGCAAGGAAGTGCCTTGTGCCGGCAACCTGTATTACCGAGGAATCAATATCCGGGATCTGACCGATGGCTTTGTGAAGGACAACCGCTTCGGTTTTGAGGAGACAGCGTACCTGCTTCTTTTTGGCTCTCTGCCTACAGAGCAGCAGCTCCATGATTTTAATAAGATACTGGCCAATCAGCGTTCTCTTCCCCGGAATTTCGTCCGGGACGTGATCATGAAGGCGCCCAGCAAGGATATCATGAATGCATTATCCAGGAGTGTGTTGACTTTGTATTGTTACGATACAAACCCGGATGATACCTCCTTATCCAATGTGCTGCGGCAGTGCCTCAATCTGATCAGCGTCTTTCCGCTGCTTTCCGTCTATGGATATCAGGCTTACAATCACTATGTCAAAGGAAAAAGCTTATACATCCATCATCCGGAGAAGAAGCTTTCCACGGCTGAAAACATTTTGCTGATGCTTCGTCCGGACAGCAAATATACGCCTTTGGAAGCGCAGATTTTGGATTTGGCTTTGATCCTGCATATGGAGCATGGTGGTGGTAATAACTCCAGTTTCACCACGCATGTGGTATCTTCTTCCGGAACCGATACGTATTCCACCATTGCGGCGGCTCTTGGTTCCTTGAAAGGCCCGAAACACGGCGGTGCCAATATCAAGGTCGTGAAAATGATCAATGAAATGAAAAAAGAGATCAAGGATTATGGGGATGAGGAAGAAATCAGCGCATATCTGGCGAAGCTTCTCCATAAAGAAGCTTTTGACAAGAAGGGCTTGATTTACGGCATGGGCCATGCAATCTATTCCGTATCCGATCCAAGGGCGGAAGTATTCAAGGAATTTGTGGAGAAGCTGGCCACGGCCAAGGGCCGGGAGAAGGATTATCAGCTGTATTCCATGGTGGAACGTCTGGCTCCCGTCGTGATCGGCAAGGAGCGCCGCATTTATAAAGGTGTCAGTGCCAATGTGGACTTTTACAGCGGTTTTGTATACAGTATGCTGGATCTTCCGCTGGAGCTCTATACACCGATGTTCGCGATTGCGCGTATTGTCGGATGGAGCGCCCACCGGATGGAAGAATTGATCAACACGGATAAGATCATCCGTCCTGCCTATAAAAATGTGCTCCCTGAGAGAGCCTATGTGCCTCTTCATGAGCGTTAGGAGAAGAAGGAGAAGAAGGATTCTATGCAAAATGCCGGACTCGTATTAGAAGGAGGTGCCGTGCGGGGCATCTTTACATCAGGTGTGCTGGATTATTTGATGGAGCAGGAGTGTTATCTGCCTTATGTCATCGGTGTCTCTGCTGGCGCCTGCAATGCGGTGGACTATGTGTCCAGGCAGCCGGACAGGACCAGGAAATGCATGATCCCGGAAACCAAAGAGGACAGCTATTTCAGCTTTCGGAAAGTGGTGAAGAACCGGAGCCTCTTTGACATGGATATGATTTTTGATAAATATCCCAATGAGACCATTCCATTTGACTATGAGACGTATTTTCATTCGCCCATTCACTGTGAGCTGGTGGTGACAAACTGTCTCACGGGACAGGCGGAATATCTCAATGAACGTTCCTCCAAAGAGCGTTTTATGAAAATCTGCCGGGCTTCCAGCAGCATTCCCATCGCCACGCCGATGGTGATGATCGACGGGACTCCGTATCTGGATGGTGGGATCGCGGATTCTATTCCCATTCTCCGGTCCATGAAGACGGGACATAAGAAAAACGTCGTCGTGCTTACCAGGAATTACGGCTATCGGAAAAAGCCGCCCAGAAAGAGCCGGGCGGTTTACCATGCGGCATTTAAAGGATATCCGGAATTTTTCCGGACCATATGCAGGCGGGCCTATGTCTATAATAAGACCTTGAGCTATGTGGAGAAATGGGAGAGGGAGGGCAAGATATTTGTCATACGGCCTTCTCTGCCGGAGGTTTCCAGAACGGAGACAGATCCTAAGGTGCTGCAGGAGTTCTACCAGCATGGATATGACTTGATGAAGGATCGTTTTGACGAGCTCCAGGCATATCTGAAAGCTTAGATAAAGGGCGGCTTTAAGTTGGCCCAGTCATTAAATAATAAGAATTGAAGGAGCATGCAAGTGGTTACAAAGGATACAAAAATTCAGGTATTGGCAAGCCTGGGGATGCTGCTGACGGCGGTGATCTGGGGGTTTGCATTTGTGGTGGTGAAAAATTCTCTGGATCTGATTCCCCCTACGTATATGCTGGCGTTTCGTTTTACGATCGCGGCAGGGGTTTTGGCATTGGTCTTTTGGAGACGGCTGAAGAGACTGACTAAGGAGATATTGGCCGAGGGAGTGATATTAGGAGTATTCCTGTTTGTGAGCTATCTTTTCCAGACCATTGGCTGTCAATATACTACGGCAGGAAAAAATGCATTTTTGACGACGATCTATGTGGTGATTGTTCCTTTTCTCCATTGGCTGCTGAATAAGAAACGGCCGGATGTGTACTGTGTGGCGGCGGCATTTCTGGCGATTTTAGGAATTGGGCTGCTTTCTTTACAGGGAGATCTGAGCATTCAGATCGGCGATGTACTCACCCTCATCTGCGGCTTTGGCTTTGCCCTGCATATGATCTATATTGACCGTTACGCCAAACGCCATGATCCCATCGTGCTCACGGTGCTTCAGCTGGCCACATCAGCGGTATTGGGATGGGTGCTGGCCCCTGTGATGGACGGCGGGTTTCCAGCCGGGGCGTTTCAGCAGGAGATCGTGGTAGGAATGTTATATCTGGGTATCCTAAGCACTATGGTTGGCTTCTTTTTACAAAATGTATGCCAGAAATATACCACACCTAATGTGGCGTCTCTGCTTCTGTCCATGGAATCTGTGTTCGGCGCACTGTTTTCTGTGATCTTTTTGGGTGAATATTTAAGTAAGCGTATGGTGGCCGGCTGTGTATTGATCTTCTTGGCCATCATTCTGGCAGAAACAAAATTTTCTTTTTTACCTGTGAAAAAGAGAAAGGGCAGGGTGGCTGAAAATGTTTGACCGTTTTTTTCCTGATGCTTGGATGGAGTCCACCTATGAGATCGATTTTGAGGGTTTGTACGCGCAGGGATATCGGGGACTGATCTTTGACATCGATAACACGCTGGTTCCCCATGGGGCTCCGGCGGATGTACGGGCGAAGCAACTGTTCGAAAGACTGCGGGCCATCGGTTTTAAGAGCTGTTTTCTCTCCAATAACCAAAAGGAGAGGGTGGATTCCTTTAACCGGGAGATTGGAGAGATTTATATCGAAGATGCGCATAAGCCTTCCAGGAAAAATTATATCAAGGCGATGGAGCTTTTGGGCACAGACCGGACCAATACGATTTTTGTCGGTGACCAGCTATTTACAGATGTCTATGGGGCAAAACGGACTGGGATACGCAATATTTTGGTGAAACCGATTCATCCCAAGGAGGAGATTCAGATCGTTTTTAAACGTTATCTGGAGCGGATCGTGCTGTATTTTTATCAAAAGCAGGAAAAAAGAGTTGAAAAAAATCGTTAGGTATTATAGAATTGAAAATAGTCAATTGTACAATTAAGGAGGAAATATTATGATATCAGCAGGAGATTTCAAAAACGGCATCACATTGGAGATCGACGGGAATATCGTGCAGATCGTAGAATTCCAGCACGTTAAGCCAGGAAAGGGCGCTGCTTTCGTTAGAACCAAATATAAAAATATCATCACAGGAGCCGTTCTGGAGAAATCTTTCCGTCCGACGGAGAAATTCCCGCAGGCACGTATCGACCGTGTGGATATGCAGTATTTATATAATGACGGCGAACTGTATTATTTCATGAATAATGAGACCTTTGACCAGGTAGGTCTGCAGGCAGAACTGGTGGGAGATTCCTTGAAATTTGTCAAAGAGAACGAGATGGTAAAGGTATGCTCTTATAACGGCAACGTATATGCCATCGAGGCTCCACTGTTCGTAGAGCTGGAAGTGACCGAGACAGAACCAGGCTTCAAGGGAGATACCGCACAGGGCGCTACCAAACCGGCTACGGTTGAGACCGGAGCTACAGTATATGTGCCGCTGTTCATCGATCAGGGTGAGAAGATTAAGATCGATACCAGAACAGGAGAGTACCTTTCCCGCGCAAACTAAAGCTGATCTAGAAGCAGATAGAACATTCGACCATAATGGACAAGTCAGACCGGAGAGAGCAGTTGCTTTTTCTCCGGTCTTTTTGCACCTGCTAAGGCGGATGGAGATAACCAGAACGAAAGTATGAGCAGCACCAGCGGATGACAATTTTTCAAAATTCTAAGATATTTTTTTCATATTATGTATTTTTTTGTATGGGGGTTTTCCGAAAGCCTGCTGTCTAAAATGGCAGCGGAAGGTATTGACGAATGGGGCTTTGTCAGTTATAATAGGCTAAATTCTTAAAACTGCATGTTCTTGCAGGGTTTCCAAAGACAGAATGGAATATGAGGGGAACGTTTATCCGCGTATGGAGCGCGGGTCTTATGCTGTATGCAAAAATATAGATAAAGAAAGGAATTCCCCTATGATGAAAGAAAAAATTAAATATCAGCTTATCAATTACGAAAAGAATGAAAGTATGCTTCAGACACTGCCGCATATCCGCTATCTGGATTTGGCCATTGTTTTTTACAGCGAAATAGAAGAAGAGGACGGCCTGCCGTATGGGCTGCTTACCTGGCGGGGGCTGGAATCTTTGGACATGAGTATGGAAGAGCTGGAAGATTTGGCCGCAGCGAATACCCCTCGGGAGATGCCATTTCAACTGGAGAAGCTGGAAACGTTGGTGAAGAAGCTTTTGGGAGACCAATATGGGGAGCAGAAGGGTGGCAGGCTTCCTATGTATGTGCTCACTAATGAGCGCAGACTGTTCGGAGCGGCTTGTATTTTATATCCCGGCCTTTTAGAATGGATCAGCCGGAAATTTTCTTCTGATTTATATATTCTGCCCAGCAGTATACATGAGTGCATCCTGATTCCGGTGGGAAAAGGGGCCTCCCAGGAACAGCTCCAGAAGATTGTCCAAGAAATTAACGGGACTCAGGTGCCGGAGGATGAAATTCTCTCAGATCATGTTTATATTTACCGCCAGGAGGGAGATGCGATTATCTTCTGAGGCCGGGAACAGGGCAAAAATACGGTGTAAGTGGGGCTTTTTCCATGTTTTTTGCAGGGTTTTTGATTGAAAATATCCAAAAGCTTTACAAATTCTCAAAATTATGGTATTATAACCCTTGCGAATGTAATTCGTATGCACCTGTAGCTCAGTGGATAGAGCAGTGGTTTCCGGTACCATGTGCGGGGGTTCGATTCCCTTCAGGTGTGTTTGGCACAGGTAATCTGCTTTCCGCCTGTGCGATAAAAAGGAGGACTATGAACTTGGATAATTTTAGAGAGTGGTTATCAGATAACCTCCGCTATATTATTTTAGGCGCGGGCATTCTGGTAATTCTAACTGGATTATTCTTTGGAATCCGAGCGGTCAGTGGAATTATGAAGGGTGATTCTACAGCACAGACGCAGCAGGAGGACAGGAATAACAAGGGAAATGATCCTTCTTCTCCGACAGATGGGGAGCCGAGCGAGAAGAATGACGACGTAAGCGATAATCCATTGGAGCAAGATAAATATCCGGAAGTGAATGCATTGATTACAACATATTATAATGCATTGGGCAGTAAGGATGTTGCTACATTGAAGACAGTGGTGGATGCTTTGGATCCCGCAGAGGAGACAAAGATTCAAAATGCGAAGTATATCGACGGCTATCAGGACTTGGAGGTCCACACCAAACAGGGCCTGGATGAAAATAGTTATATCGTATATGCTTGTTACAATTATGTCTGTACGGGGATAGCCACTCCGGTACCGGCAATGAGCCAGCTGTATGTGAAGACAGATGCGGACGGCAAGCTATACATAGTGGGAGATACCACCAGCGATTCCAAACTTTCTGCACTCCTGGACGAGGATTTACAGACGCAGGATGTGAAAGCTTTGTGGAATCAGGTAGACGACAAATATAATAAAGCGAAGGAAAGCGATCCGGCATTGGCACAGTTTCTGAATAATCTCGGAACGGAGTCCAGCACGGCAGCGTCTGCCGGTGAAGGCGCACAGCTTACTGCCAAGGAGGCGTGCAATATCCGGGAAGCAGCCAGCAGCGATGCGGAGGTCATCGGTTCGTTGAGTGCCGGGGATACCATCACCAAAACAGGTATGGAAGGTGATTGGGTCCAGGTAGAATACGAAGGCGAGACCGGTTATATCTTTTCTGAATTGTTGAGATAACCAAAAGAGCTATTACAAGAGTGAAAATACTTTTGTAATGGCTCTTTTTATTTCATAGGAAGGTTATTTCACATCCTATGAAATGAAAAAGGAGTGTCCAGGCAGTATCGCCCGGCACTCCTTATGACATTTGTCTGAAATTTAATTCTGACCCATATTTCCGTAAAGGATTCCTGTGTGCATTTCAATTCCCTTTGCCGCTGCCAACTCGCTGACAGTGACCAATTGATATCCTTTTTCCACCAATGCAGGAATGATGATCTCAGATGCGGCCACGGATGTCTCGTGAATGTCATGCATCAGTATGATATCGCCGTCCTTGATGTTGGTAAACACTGTATCCACAGTGGAAGGAATGTCCAAGGTCTTCCAGTCCAGGGTATCCATGGACCAGAGAATGAGCGGCACCTGCACGGTGCTCTTCACCAGATCATTGGCGGATCCATAAGGCGGCCGCACCAATGTGGAGCCATGTCCGACGATATCGGTGAGCGCCTGATCCACCTGCCCTACCTGGGCAGTGATTTCTTCCTGCGTCAAGGCAGCCAGATCCTTATGGTTCGCAGTATGGTTGCCGAGTTCACAGCCTAACGCCTCCATACGCTGAATCGTGGAAGGGTAATTTGGTATATTTTCCCCCAGCATGAAGAAAGTGGCTTTGGCATTGTTGGCTTCTAAAGTATCCAGCAGGCGGTCTGTGTACAGTCCCGGCCCGTCGTCATAGGTAAGCGCTACCATTGCGCCCTCGGGCGCTTCTGGAATAGAAGCGGCATCCGGAACCGCGGCGGGATCCCATACGCCATTATCCTGCAGGAAATAACGTTTGCCGTTGGCTACGATCCACCCGGTGGCCATGGTGCCGTTGGAATTAAAGTAATACCATTTGTCACCGATTTGTATCCATCCGGTCCGCATATCGCCTTTGTCGCTGAGGTAGTACCATTGTCCGTCTACCTCCAGCCATCCGGTCTGCATGATGCCTTCCTCATCCATGTGATACCATTTGCCGCCCGTCTGTACCCATCCAGTCTGCATGATACCATCTTCATCCATGAAGAACCAACGTTTCTGGGATTCTACCCATCCGGTCTGCATGACGCCTGTTTTATCGAAATAATACCATTTGTCGTCTTCATACAGCCATCCGGTCTTGTAATAATCGTGGATTTGGTAATACCAGCTGCCATTATCCAAGATCCAGTCGCCGATGGGTTCCTCCTCTGGTTCCTCTGCAGAGGATTCATCCGCATCCTTGGCGGTGTTTTGGGAATTTTGAAAGGTTTCCTCGTCTTTTTTTGCTGGGTCGTCTGTATTGGCCTCTCCTTGGAAATCGCCGTCTGTGAGTCCGCTGTCGGTAAGCTCTGCAGTCTGGCTTTTTTCCTGGGTATTTTCGGCCACTATGATGTCGGGCATTTGTTTCTCACTGGATACTGCCGTAGGATTGGCAGAAGATTGTGTCAAAGTCGCTGAAAAAAACAGCGATAATAACACCGTGAGAAGGATTAGCACCCGACTGGTTCGTTTCTTCCGACCAGGCACTTACTTTCCCCCTTTTTTTATTTCATTCTCCCCTGAATGAAACACTACTTATGTTAACACCAATATCATACATGGATTTTATGGGAAATTCAATAGAAAACTGGGGACTTTTGCGGAATTGTTGTACGAAAACCGTAAAAAGCACTCCTTGCACAGGGAGAAAAAAGATTATATAATAGGAAAATGAGTATCGAAATGAGCGGAATCCGCATAAATAAATATTTAAGTGAATATGGAATTTGTTCCCGCAGAGAGGCAGACCGGATGATCGAATCCGGGAAAGTGAGCATCGACGGCAGAAGGGCACGGATGGGAGACCGTGTGATGCCGGGACAGCAGGTGTTCGTGGAGGGGCGCCTTGTGGGGAAAAAGGATAAAAATGTACTGCTGGTTTTCCACAAACCCCGGGGTGTGGTATGCACTTCCCAAAAACGGGACAAGAATAATATTGTAGATTATATTGGATATCCGGTGCGGGTATATCCCATCGGCCGTCTGGACCAGGATTCGGAGGGGCTGATCCTGCTCACCAATTACGGGCCGCTGGCCAATTGGCTGACACATCCTTCTTTTTGTCATGAGAAGGAATATTTGGTGCGGATTGATAAGGATGTGACAGCGGATTTTCTCAAGCGAATGGGCAGCGGAGTTCCGGTTCTTGGGAAGATGACAAATCCTTGTAAGGTGAAGAAAATGGGCGATAAGGAGTTTTCCATCGTACTCACCCAGGGCATGAACCGCCAGATTCGGCGGATGTTTGAATACCTGGGCTGCCGGGTGGTACGCCTTAGGCGTATCCGGATCATGGATATCCATTTGGATGGTCTGCCCGTGGGAAAATACCGGGAAGCCACGAAAAAAGAGTGGAACTATCTGATGAAGCAGATGGAGAAAGAGCCCACGAAAAAAGAAGGAAAAGCAGGAGGAAATTATGGCCGCGGTGTTGGACAGAATGAAAGAGCTGGTACAAAAGCTAAACGAGGCAGGTAAAGCATACTATCAGGAAGACAGGGAGATCATGAGCAATCTGGAATACGACAGGCTCTATGATGAACTTTTGGAGCTGGAGCGTCAGACAGGAACGGTCCTGTCTGGCAGCCCTACCCATTATGTGGGCTATGAAGCCATGGATGAACTGCCCAAGGAAGCCCATGAAAGCCCGATGCTGTCGCTGGACAAGACGAAGGATAGGGAGGCATTGCGGGAGTTTATCGGCAGCCAGCCTACGCTTTTGTCCTGGAAGTTAGACGGGCTGACCATCGTCCTTACCTATGAGGAAGGCGCTTTGGCGAAAGCGGTGACCAGAGGAAATGGATTGGTGGGCGAGGTCATCACCAACAATGCCCGGGTATTTCAAAATATTCCTTTGGAGATCCCTTACCAGGGCCGTTTGGTGCTTCGCGGAGAGGCCATTATTACCTATTCAGACTTTATGCGTATTAATGAACAGATTACCGATGCCGAGGGCCGGTATAAAAACCCAAGAAATTTGTGCAGCGGTTCAGTGCGCCAGTTAAACAACGAGATCACTGCCAAGAGGAATGTCCGTTTTTATGCCTTTGCACTGGTGAGTGCGCCGGGCGTGGATTTTGGTAATTCCCGCCGGGTACAGATGGAATGGCTGAGGGAACAGGGCTTTGAAGTGGTGGAATATCGGATGGTGACGGGGGAAACCCTGGATGAGGCCATGGATTACTTTTCCCAGGCTGTGGAAACAAATGATTTCCCTTCTGATGGCCTGGTGGCTCTGTATGATGACATCGCTTACGGGGAGTCCTTGGGAAACACAGCCAAGTTTCCCCGAAATTCGTTCGCTTTTAAATGGGCGGACGAAGTGAAAGAGACACAGCTTTTAGAGGTGGAATGGTCGCCGTCCAGGACGGGACTTATCAATCCGATTGCTGTTTTTGAACCGGTGGAGCTGGAAGGAACCACCGTCAGCCGTGCCAGCGTTCACAACCTGAGTATTGTCAGGGAATTGGAATTGGGGTTGGGAGATCATATTAAGGTCTATAAGGCGAATATGATCATCCCGCAGATCGCGGAAAACCTCACAAGGAGTGGAAACCTTGCGGTGCCAGAGGCCTGTCCCGCCTGCGGAGGACATACGAAAATCCAAAAGGACAAGGATGTGGAGACGCTTTATTGTCCCAACGAAGAATGTCCGGCTAAGCGCATCAAGGCATTTACCCTGTTTGTGAGCCGCAATGCCATGAATATCGACGGTTTGTCAGAGGCCACCTTGGAAAAATTTATTGCCAGGGGGTATATTCACGATTTCGGGGATATTTTTGAGATCTACAAACATAAAGACGAAATCGTAGAAATGGAAGGCTTCGGTCAGAAATCTTATGAAAACCTGGTCGACAGTCTGGAAAAAGCGAAGAAGACAACCCTGCCGCGGTTGTTGTATGGTCTGGGCATTCCGGGTGTGGGAACTGCCAATGCCAAATTGATCTGCAGCCATTTTGAAGACAACATGGATCGGATTTGTCGCGCTTCGGCAGAGGAGATCAGTCAGATCGACGGAGTGGGGCCGGTGATCGCCGGAAATATTGCGGGATATTTTGCGAAGGAAGAGAATAGGAAGCGTTTGGAGCATCTGCTTTCCCATATAGATTTGGAAAAGCGGTCCCAAGGAGAAGATAAGCGGTTTGCCGGCATGAATTTCGTAGTGACGGGAAGTGTGCACCATTTTGCCAACCGGGATGAGGTAAAGGCAGTCATTGAGGCCAAAGGGGGTAAGGTGACAGGAAGTGTCACCTCCAAGACGGCATATCTCATCAACAATGATACCGCATCTGCTTCCTCAAAAAATAAAAAGGCAAAAGAGCTGGGAATTCCGGTGATCTCTGAGGAGGATTTCTTGGAGATGCTGAAATAGCCCAAAGGACAGAAGTGCATGTTAGGGATAAGGAAGGAGTATTGCTATGCCGATTAAGATACAAGGGGATTTACCGGTAAAAGGAATTTTGGAAAAGGAAAATATTTTTGTGATGGATGAGCATCGGGCGATGCATCAGGATATCCGTCCCATCCAGATTCTGATCCTGAATCTGATGCCGTTGAAAGAGGAGACGGAGCTTCAGCTTCTGCGTTCTCTTTCCAATACACCTCTGCAGGTGGATGTGACTTTCATGGCCGTACAAAGCCATGAGTCCAAAAACACCTCCATGAGCCACCTGAACAAGTTTTATCTGGGGTTTGATGATCTGAAAAATAACAAATTTGATGGTATGATCATCACCGGTGCGCCGGTGGAGCAGATGGAATTTGAAGAGGTGGATTATTGGGAAGAGCTGACTAAGATCATGGAATGGACCAAGACCAATGTGACCTCCACCATTTACCTGTGCTGGGGTGCCCAGGCCGGCCTGTATTACCATTACGGGCTGAAGAAGAGACAGTTGGATCAGAAAATGTTCGGTCTGTTTTGGCACCGGGTGATGAACCGGAAAATTCCGCTGGTGAGAGGATTTGACGACGTATTCTTAGCACCTCATTCCCGTCATACGGAGGTTTCCATGGAGGATATCCGGGCATGTAAGGAGCTGACTGTGCTGGCGGAATCCGACGAGGCGGGCTTATTTTTGGCCATGGCTAAGGAAGGACGGCAGATTTTCGTCATGGGACATCCGGAATATGACCGGGTGACCTTGGACGGAGAATACAAAAGGGACTTGGGAAAAGGGCTGGATATTGAGATTCCCAAGAACTATTACCGGGAGAATGATCCGGAAAACAAACCGCTTCTGATGTGGAGGGCCCATGCCAATAATCTGTATACCAATTGGCTGAACTATTATGTATATCAGGCAACACCCTACGATATGGTAGGAACCCCGTTTTGATATAGGAAGGAATAAGGGATCCCATAGACGGACGATATCCGTTTATGGGGTCTTTTCGTTTGGGAGGAAAATTCTCTGTACGATCTTACCCAATCAAAGAGCACTTCGTGCGGGACCACACTGTCCCAGAATGGAAAGATACTGCGTAAGCATCTCACCGCAGGTGATTTTTTCTTGTGTTTATAAAAACTGGTCCTTGTCAGAAAGAACATAGCTGACGAAGCTCGAAATGTTGCAGTCTCACATCCGGCATTGGTCGTTCGATATTTTTGTGGATACATCCTTGTTATTTTTTAATCTATATAAGGTAGCGTTCGATATATAAAATTTGTTTGCTAAAGTGTATAAATTTTCAGATGATTTTTTTAATGCTATCGATAAAGGGAAATAGTCGATCATTTTGTTGTATATACTTGCTATTGATTAAATTAATTATAAAATATATTCTAATGGTTGAATATATTCGCAAAAACAAATATAATATAAGTAAAATTAATGTAAGATGAGGGAGGAAATTTCTTATGACACTTATGAAATGTCCAGAATGTGGGAAGGCAATCAGTGACCAGGCGGAGTCATGTCCGAATTGTGGGTATCCGGTAAAGAAGATTAAGGTTGAAGATAAAGACGGGGAGAAGTCCATTATAGTAGAAGCGGAGAACGATTCTGAAATTCTTATGGGCATCCCAGAGGACTCTGGCAAGGCAGATGCTCAAAATGACCAGGTTTTAAAACAGAGACGATCCAGAAAGTTTGGGAAAATTATAGGAATCTTTGCAGTGATTACAGTGGTTGTGGGTGGTATCATTTTCTTTGCAACAAATAATATGAGAACATATGGTCAGGCAGAGAAATTATTATCTGATAAAAATTATACAGAAGCTTCAGTATTATTTAATCAGTTGGGGGATTATAAAAATGCAAATGAAAAATATAGAGAATGCCGGATGAAAATTGCTGATGAGCTGTTCAATAAACTAAACTATGAAGAAGCGGTTAAAATTTATGATGAACTGGGCGAGTACGGAAATGCGCAGGAAAAAAAGAATGAATCCTACTATTTGATGGCACGTACAATGTTTAATAAAGAAAAATATAAAGATGCAGAAGTGATATATGCAGACTTAGGGGATTATAAGCAGTCTATGGAGTTCTGTGAAAAATGCAAGTATGCCCAGACTGTGGATGGACAGTTTCTCAATGCTTTGGCAAAAGGATTGAGAAAACGCTGGGAAAAAAATGATGAATATGATGCTCAGGGATATTATGGGTCAGAACAGGATAGATTTAATGTGTCATGTGATCTGGAGCTGAAAGAAATTGAAAAATTTTATGATCAGTCATTTGAAAGTAAAGAATTGCAAGAAGATGCAAAAAAATATATTGATTACATCCGTGAATCTAAGGAATCATTAAAATACTTTAAGATTGATTATAATACATATAGTCAGAAATGGGATTCCATTTATATGAAAAGGGCAATGCTCATCAGTAAATTTGTCAAGGAATATGGTTTGACTGTAAGTAAAAAATACCAAAAAACACTGGATGATATTCTTATAGACGCTTCTGCTGCGAGTGAACAGCTTGAGTTTAAGGAATCTATTAATAAAATGACGGAGGGTTTTACAATTACTTCGGAGGAAGACGAATGGGGCTACAAAACATATAAAATCAAAATGAAGAATATGACAAATAGAACTTTTGAATATTTTGGAACAGATATTTCTGTGATTGACAACGATGGAAATATCATTGGCGGAGGTTGGATCAGTCAGATTGAATCCTGGCAGCCGGATCAGGAAGCGACAGCAGATGCGTTTTTTGAGACAAATGTTTCTCCAGAAGGTAATAAGCTGGTATTTACACCTCATTATAAGAGCGGAAGCTATTTTGAATAAATAAATTGAAGATTTATATCGGTTTCTCCTCTCCAATTCACGAAAATTTCATTTTTAGCCGGGGCAAACGGCTTGCATTTTCCGGGGGATTGGCGTAGAATTAATTTTGTTGCGGACAGGGACTCAATGGGAGGAACCAACTTTGAGAAAAAAATCACATATTCTGCTGGCAAGATATCTGGCAGACCAGATGGTAGCCGCAGATGAATTGCAGTCACACCGGAAAGCCTTTTGTCTGGGGAGTATCCTTCCTGACATGAAGCCGTCTTTTTTGACCACAAAGCATGAGTTTAACGGGACTTTTGCGCAGGTGGGAGAGAGGATGCGGGATCTGACCGTGGACTGTGACCTTTATGAGAGAAATGAGAGAGTATACTGGCGCAGACTGGGGGAAGTGATCCACTATGTGGCTGATTATTTTACATTTCCTCATAATGAAACCTATGGAGGAACTCTGTTAGAACACGGACAGTATGAAAAAGAATTAAAAAACGGTCTGAAGACATATATCGCCAGCGGACAGGCTTGGAACCATGTGAAGGAAGATGAAGATTTCAAAAGCCTTCAGGAAATTCTGGTATATATACAGAGGAACCACAGACAATATTTGAGCAAAGAGCGCAATGTGAAGGATGACATAGCGTTTATTCTGCGGGTGTGCTATCAGGTGGTACAAGGGATGTTCCGTCTGTTGGCAGCACGATATCAGCGTGCAGGAATCGTCTTACAATATGCATAGGGCGGGGGAGCTTTATTGAATATTTACAATAAAGCTCCTGCTTTTAGTTGATTTTGAAAGCATTTTGTGTTAAAATTATCTGCATAATTATGGTCGGTCATGTGCCTGATAGACGGTGTCGGATATGCGTATCCGCAATAGAATGATTTACATGATAGTAAGGAACAGCACAAGAGGGAAGTCTTTATATCGAGGGGATAAAGGCTGCATGAGACTGAAGGGAGCAATCTTTTAGGATGAAGAACAAATATCTGACGAAAATTTTATGCATAACGATGATCTCTATGATGGTATTGTCCAGTCCGGCATCAGCAATGGCAGCGATGGATGGTACAATGACGTTGGCGGATGAGAACACCGGATTTGAGACTGGCGATGAAGGCTTTGATAATGGTGAGGTTTCACCTACACCAAGTGAGACGCCGTCACCGGAACCGACGGAGACGCCAACTCCGGAACCAACCGAGACTCCTACCCCGGAGCCAAGTGAGACACCGACGCCGGAACCGACGGAGACGCCAACCCCGACCCCGGAGCCTACAGTAACGCCGTCACCAGATCCAACAGAGACACCAACGCCGCAGCCAGATGATCCGGCCGAGGCAAGGATCGCCTGGGTGATCGCGCAGCTTGACAGTCTGGGAGAGGTGACATTAGAGTCAGAGGACCGCATCAAAGAGATTCGTTCCATTTATGAGACCCTATCAGAAGATGATAAATTTTTAGTGACAAATTATGATATCCTGCTTCAAGCGGAAGAAACACTGGATCTTCTGAAGAAGGAAGAAGCGAACCACCAATTGGAGGAAACCAAAGATCCTAATGCCGGAGATGATTTCCAGAACGTGGATAGTGAAGAGGGTAAGACCAATGTGCTGGAAGGCAACCCGGTGTATTTGGGCAATGCAGTTTCCAATCTCCATGCGGGCAAGGATTTTTATCTGGACAGCTTGAAGGAAAATTACAATTTGGAATTTTCCGATGATTTTGCCCAGGTAATGGAAGAAATTGAACAAGAATACAAAGCGGCCAACAAGCTTCAGGATGACTGTGACCGCAGGAACAGCGAGGTGACTTCTTCCAGAGATACCTTACTGGTGCGCAATTGGCAGGATATTTTGGCTATTTATATTTACCAGCAGAATAAAGAAGGCAAGACATCTTATAAGCTGGATGCCGGTGCGAAAAAAGATTTGGCAGAAATTTTTGCTATGATGAATCCGGTGGTGCGTGACAAAAAAGATATCACCAAGGTAAGCTACGGTAACCGCCATATCAATTATTACATAAAAGAAGAGAAAATTGCGAAGAAGGATCGGGCGATCCTGAAAAAATATGTAGAGACAGACTGTAAACTTTTGTGTGCGACAGTTACCGATGCCAAGGGCTTTGTCCGTCAGAGCGTGGGAGAAGAGGTATCTGAGGAACGCGTCAATGTGATCACAGCGGCTTATTCCCTGATCGGAAAGATCGGTTATTTCTGGGGCGGTAAATCCAATGCCTTGGGATGGGATTCTGCCTGGGGCAGTGCTGTACAGGTAGATGCTGCGGGAAGCAGGACTACTGGTTCCTTAAGATCTTACGGCTTAGATTGCAGCGGATTTGTGACTTGGGCATTTAATAATGGCTATTGGGATACTTCTATGGCTGCACAGATCGGAGATGGTACCACGGATCAGTGGAACAGTGCCCTGACGATCAGTGAAGCAGAGGCACAGCCTGGCGACCTGGTTTTCCAGAGAGGCCCGGAAGGCGGCAGTGATAACCACGTAGGTATTATTTGTGGCCAGACAGACAGTGGGGACTGGATTGCGGTACATTGTTCATCCAGCAAAAACGGTGTGACTGTGGGGGAAGCTTATTCCGCATCCTTCCGTTATATCCGTCGGCCAGCCTGCTATCCGACAGAGGAAGAGCTGAATCAGATTAAGAAGGAAAAAGAAAAGACGAGCAACACTGTTGCGGAAAAGAATGACTGGAAGCAGTTGTTGAAGACGAAAGAGTAATTGGTTGTTACATCCCCATAGGAATTCAAAGAATGGTTCGGATTCCTATGGGGGTGTTCTTTGTTTGAGTGGAAAGTTTTTTAGCTACTCTAACAAAATGAAAATAGTACTTCTAGCAGTGTGGAATGGCAGAGGAGTGGAATTAGGTTGCTTATATGGCCTGTTGCAGATGGGAAACCCCATGCAGGATTTTTTCTGTGTTCTGTGATTTTAGGATGTTCGGCCGGTTTTGTGAAAATTCCGTGTAATTTCTGTTGAAATTTGCCAATTTTGTGGACTTTTTCAGGATAGAATAGTATGATAATAACAAAGTGTTCCTGATGATGAGACAGTGTGTACAAGCGGGGCCCCAAAATATCTGTGCCAGGAGAAAATGCCATGAAAAATAGATTACATCGTATAAAAAATCAAAAAGGTTTTACCCTCATTGAATTGGTGGTGGTCTGCGTCATTTTGTCTATTTTGATGGCCATTACCGTACCGGCGGGTATGAAGTACATAGAGAAGAAGAAAGCGGATCAATGTGAGGCAAAACGCAGTGCATTGATTTACGGGCTGGAGACGGCGCTGTTGGATGGAGAGACACCGGAGGAATACTGGAATTCCATCTCTGATGAAGATATGACATGTCCTTCTGGAAAAAGATATTATTTGAATGCTGCGAAGAACGAGATTTTTTGTGAGGAACCAGATCATAAAGAGAGTCATTTTACGATATTAGCAGATGCAGGTGAGGGGATTCCTCCTGTAGATCCTGCAAATCCGGGGGATATAGATGATGGGGGTGGCAGCGGTGGAGGATCTGGAGGTACGGATCCAGAACCAGGGACTAAGGATGATGCTGATGAAGATTTTAAAAAGTTTGCCGGTGACTTTGAAGGGTTATGGAATTATGCGATGGGTTTAAAATCAGGAGATTATGTAGGGGAGTGGAGTCGTTATACGGTTTTCAGAGATAAAAATGGAGATTATATAATGATGCTGAATACGAAGCTTCCGCTGGAATATTTCAACGAGAATCATGATAAGATTCAAGGGATGAGTCAAGGGAAAAATGCGGAATATGTGGTACTTGATTTAGATAATATTGTTAACTATGAAAAGGATGAAGTGAAAAATAATTATTCAGCAGGAACAGTAGCATATTATCAGGGAAAATATTATGCGGCAAAAGAGAAGACTTTTGGAGCAAAACCGGGAAGCTACCCTTGGGTGGAAATAAAAGATCAGGGGCCATGGACACCGGGAAAATAGAATCGGGGAATTAAAAATGCTGCCAACAAAGCAAATACGGAAAAAAGAGAATAGAAAAGGCTTTACTCTGGTGGAATTAGTGGTCACCGGAGTGATTTTGCTGCTCTTATTAGGCATTGGCGGCGGAAGTATCGTAAAATACCAGCAGTATTCCAATTTTAAGAAGAACAATGACTACGCCCGTACCATTTTTTCTGCGGCTCAATCCGCCTTGTCTTATTACAAGACAGGCGGTAGTCTGGATGAGCTGACAAAAGCATCAGACTTGCAAGAAGTCACTCTGGGTGATGATTCTATTCTATTTGTAGAAATGACCAAGAACGAGTATAAGGATGTAATTGAAGCGAATAAGAATACTCCGGCAGCAGAAGATTTACTCAATAATAGTTTCTACCAACTTCTAAAAGACTACGTGGCGGATAAAACGGTTTTCAATGCGGCCATTCGCATTGAATTTCAGAAGGATAATGGCAATGTGACAGCAGTTTATTATTGCGACAGAGTCAATCAATTAGTTTCAGGGAATCTTCAGAAAAATGAAGCTGATAATACGATGGGAATCGGTGATCCAGCAGCGGCGGATTGGGATACTGCCAGGAAGGCATTATATTTGGGGTATTATGGTGCGGAGTCTGTAAAAGGAGCGAATATTACTCCAAAGACAAAACCAGCAAATATCAGTAATATCGATGTGGATGGCCAAAATATCTTGGAAGCTTCTTGGCATTTAATTGAACGGAATTCTAGTCCGCAAGTAAAAATTGATACACCAAAGAAGTATAATTATAGAGTGCAGTTTTATGATCAGACAGGTACGGATTTAAAGGATGAGTTTTATTTTTTAGGGCAAGATATGTCTCAAACCGTGCCGGTGAAATGCTATTCAGCGGATGGAAGTTTAAAAGACTATAAAAGCCGTATTTATGTAAAGGATGGAGAAATTCATCTGGTACTGGATGCAATTGACTTGTCTGATTCTCAGGATACTTATAACATTGGCAGAATATCTAATTTAAATGTATCAGAACCAATAATCATAAAGGTGGCTGTATTTATTGGTGAGTTTTCAGAAATAGAAAAAGATAAGGATGAAAAAAAATCTTCCGTGTTTCAACCGACAATGGAAGATGCAAGTGGATCAGTATACAGTATTAGCTGTGCCAGGCATTTGTATAATATACGGTTTATTGAAAATAAGGATGCAAGTAATACTTATGTTTTAACAAAAGAGATTGATTGGAAAGATACAGTTGAAAAGGGGGAAGTATTTAATGAAACTGGTAATAGTGCATTTCTGAGTATTCCAGTGATAAATAAGGGGAGTGTATTTAATGGAAATAGTAGGAAATTGAAAAATTTCATCTTTCGTAGTGATTTATCAGATTCCGTAGGTCTTTTTGGTAACAACCAAGGTACGATAAAAAATGTTGGTATTGAAGATGTAAAGATAGTTGATAGTGGTTCTACATATACATATGCAGGTATGCTCTGTGGAAAAAATTTGGGAACAATAGAGGATGTAAATGTGCAGTTATCCTCAAAAAATCAAGGTCAGGAACCGGTTGAAATAAATGCAGATTATGCCGGCGGCCTGGCAGGTATGACATGCGGTGATATCATTGATGGTTATTTCTGGGGGAATATTAAAAATCTTCAAGCTTTTGGCGGTGTTACAGGAGGCCTTGCTGGAATTGTGGATGAAAATGCTGACGAAGGAATGGCGATTAGTGGTTGTATGAGCCGTGGTAATTTGTATTCTGATGGAGAAGATAATATCAGAGGCGGTATCGTGGGTCTATGGCGGGGTAAGGACGGAAAAGTGTTTGACTGCAGAAACCGTATGAATATTCAGGCTGGTTTTAATACCGGTGGTATTGTGGGGGCGCATAATGCAGATAACAGTTCAAACAGTACAAAGCTGTTGATTGATAAATGTAGAAATTACGGAAAACCTACGGAGATTGATGAAACAGAACCGGCAGCCTATGAGGCGGTATTTGGTGGGATTTTGGGTAGCCGGGTAGAACATTTGAATACCAAAACCTCTATTACCAATTCTTATGGTGTATCGGATGTGATGAATCCTATTACACGGTATACATTGCAGACGGAGGACAAGATTGGACCGGAAAATCTGGTTCAGGATGAAAAGAATTACTATTTTATTGAGCCGAGCAGTGATGTGGAATTGGCTCGCATTGATGCACCTCGTGCTTCGTGGGAATGGTTATCTAATTATTATGTAAAAGGAAAAATGGTTGACCAGTCCAGTGATACGCGCTATGAAGTTTCCATTTTGGTTGCGGACAGGAGTATGTCAATTACATTTTATTTTGAAAGAATGTGTGACATTTCGGATATAACGATAGATTGGTATGGAAGTCAGTACATGAAAGAAATTGAATATTCTATACATAAGGGGGCAGAGGCGACCGATAACAATAATGTCCTGGGAAAAACTATCAAATGTAATTCATTCGTGAACTCCCATAGAGAAATTCAGACAGATTTGAGAGTTGATAATGAGAATCCTTTAAAAACAGATGTTCTGACCATACAGATAGAGGGGTATGACAGTATAAATTGGTGGAATGTTGTGCGTCCGGGTATCTGGGAGGTGAGATTTAATTCAGAGTCGGGCAATGTGCAGAATAATAGAAACTATGGCGCAGGCGAAGCTTTAAATATTCGCTATCTTCAGGTGTCTGGGAATGAAAGCTATTGTGGCTGTTATACTTCAGAAGTCGGAGGAAGGGTAAGCGGTATGCAGCTTTCTCCTCATGCTTTAGCGACGACTATCGAGATCTATCAAGGTGTTGATAAATATTTATATAACACGGATTTTTCCGGAGATTATGAGCCTGGTGGAGATCAGAGTTTAGAAGCACCAACGGATGTGTTTTTTACACTAAATGAATCGCAGCTAGAAAATGATAATGAAGTTATTCTGCAGGAAAATGAGTTTCGGAGTATGGTATTAGACGCCAATGTTCGATCAGAGGAATCTGATGATGGTTCTTATCAGCTGCAAGCCGGAATTTATGCTTTCCCTTCGGCAGAGGCAGAACCTGTGGCATTGCTACAGAATAAAATACCGGACATGGAAGGAAAAAATAACTATATATTGGAGATGGAAGGTAATACGTTGTCCAATGCATTTTATTCGTTTGATCCCGAAGAGCTTTGGGTATATTCCGGACAGTATTATATTGGCATCAATGTGCGAAAACGTTCCAATGGCTTAACCTCCCCCTGGTCAGAAACTTATTTCTGTAAAATACCATCTGTTCAGTTGGATACACCTGAAGCTGTAATAACGGATACCGCACAAGTGAATACGATAATTTCATGGAATACAGATTATAAAGCGGATTATTACAGATTACGGATACCAGGTAATGATGGAAATACCTATGAGATGGTGATAAGCACGCGGAAGGATAGTAGTGGCACGTATAATGTGGATTTTCTGGTGAATGGGTTCAGCAATGGAACATGGGCAATTAAAAATGAAGATGTTTCTGAACTTTGGATTCATGTAAATGATCAAGAGATGGTAATTCTTTCTACTAGTTATGATGCATCGAGCGGCAGCTGGCAATATAGCTTGGAATTGCCGTATTTAGATGAGAATCGTTTTATGGATTATTTTGAACTTTCTGCTTTGGCGGGTGAGGATTCCCGTTATGTGGATTCAGAAGTTGCTTATTGGCCAGGTTAATCAAAGTGAGTGATAGAATAAAAGGAGAGAAAATGGCGGGGAAACATACAGGTAAAAAACTGCATGAACGAAACGGGGCAGCGATGGTCGTAGTGCTGTGCATTATGGCGGTTCTACTGGTTCTTTCCCTGACCATTCTTCTTTCTGGCGCTTCCTTGGTCGGTTCAGCAAAAAAAAATCGCGCGGCGGTTAATTGCCGTATTATGGCAGAATCCTTTCAGGATTTGCTGGATAAAGAGATTACGGGGAAGACTATAGAGGTGGATGGTTTTCCCAGGGTGAACAGTGATGTTACTACTTCTCAGCCAATTGCGTATTTTGCGATGCGCTCATTGAGGGAACAGGTTGAAAAGGGAGTTTCGGCTGATGAAAATAAGTTGATAAAAGTACAGGGTTCGGATGAAGATGCAGAAGAATTTCGCATTTATTATGGAGATGGGCAGCCTTATAATGAATCTGATTATCAAATGAAAATGAAGGTTTATTTGCAGGCAGATCATTCGGTTTTGTTAAGAAATCTTGCAAGTATATGGCTGGTATATGGACCGGATGCACCAGTTGTGGGAACTGGCAATAAATTTTCAGGAAAATTTATAGATCATTACCGGGCACTGATATATCGTGACGGAGGAATCGATAGCGTTCCAGACAGTGATGCGGAGGTTAGATTACATACGGAAGTGACATGTAGTAAGGGGAATGAGCAGTTTGTTGTCAAATCTGTTTATAAGGTGACGATGACTTGTGATCCAACGGGGGTATTTGTACCAATATTGGATGAAGATGGAAATGTTGAAAAAGATGAGGAAGGAAATTCTAAATACAAAGAAAATGCACCTGAAATTACATGGAAATGGGAGAAGGTATAAGCTTATGAAGAGGAAGCATATAGAAGGTAGTACAATGGTTTCTACAATTGTAGCCTTTGTTATTTTAATGCTTGGGTTGGCTATGGTGACTACAGCAGTGGTGGCTGCTACCACTTCCATGGGGAAAGCAAATATCAGCCGTCAATTGGTACATAAAGCAGTAGAAGATTATTATGAGAATAGCAGCGAGATTCAGGCAGCAGAGCTTCAAGATGGGCAAAAGGACAGTAACGGGGCAGCAGAGACAGGAGAGAAGGGGTTTAAGGCGCAAGCTGAAAACGGTACAAACTTTTTCATTCCCGGTCTGGCGAAGGAGTATACAGTCACAGATACATCAGGGAATAGTAAATTCAAACTATTGTTTTTCGAAGAGGATAATGGATAAACGATGAATATCAGGTGGTTGGGCAAACGGCTAAAACAGAAGAAGGGGTTTACGATGGTCGAGCTTGTGGTTTGTTTTGGCCTGCTTATGCTGTTCATCGGTGCGGCTGCCTCAGTAATGAGCTCCTATATGCGCGTAACGAATCAGGTGTCTTCTTCTGCGGAAGCACAGACTGTATGCGACTCTCTTCTCAATAAGGTGCAGGACTTTTTAGCATCTGCGGACAGTGTGTCAGTTTCAGGCACCAGTATAGAGTGCACGAAGATCGGTGTTGTCTATGAGTTGGGACTAGTTGATTTGGCGGAGGGGTCAGATAAGAAAGTATTAGCTTACTATCCAAAGGGAAATACGGAACCGGACAAAATAACGAGGTTTGTGGGAGACAGCTCCTACATGGGAAATTATGTGGAAACATTTGGGTTTGAAAAGGTGGACGGTTCTGGCAAAAGTGTGATAAAGGTAACGATAAAATTAAAGAGCCTGCGCGGTATAGAGTATGAAGACTATAAAATGTTTCGTGTCAAAAAGATTGTGTAATGGAATGGTATTGGTGAAAAATCCCTCCAAGAAATTCTTATCAGGTACTTGTACAATTGCCGGAAACGGTGTACAATGTATATCAAATTAATCAGAGTTTTTATATGGCGGACAGATGTTTCGCCATATTATTTACAAATGGATTAGCACTCGTTGATAATGAGTGCTGATAAAAAAGGAGGGTAATTATGATTATTGTACCTATATATGATATTGTGCTGCTGCCGGGAGTTACTTTCTATTTTAAAAAGGATATGTTCGAGAAGCAGAACATTTCGTCGCTGCAGGCGGGGGATGATATTTTATTCCTGATGCTTCGGCAGGACCGGGAGCGGGAGGAAATGACAGCGGAGGATTTTTATCCCATCGGTGTTTCCGGGACGGTGGAAAATATTGATGATGAAGGAAGCGTCCGGGTGAAAGCCAAAGAGCGGGTGGAGTTTACGGATATCGAGGTGACGGCCGAGGAGCTTTCCGTGACGGCAGCTATCCGTCCGGAGGTGGAGGACATTACGGCAGATGAGGTACAGAGCCGTTTTGAGAAGCTCCGCACGACACTCCTGAAATTTATTCAGAATTTCCAGTGGGGGTTATGGGCCAGAGGATTTATCCTCCATTGGAGGACGATGAATGAAATCGCCTGTGCCATGTCCGGCTATATGACGTTGACATGGGAGGAAAAATATGCAGTTTTAGAGACAGATTCCAAGGCGGAACGCTGTGAATTGATTGAAAAGGCAATTTTTGAATTTATTGAAATGTCTAAGGTCAGTGAGGAAGCGGAAAATGCCCAGCAGGAGACCAATGAGCAGGCATACCGGGAAGCTGCAATTAAGAAGCAGATCAATTTCCTGCAGCAGGAGCTGGATGAAATGCATCCGGAAAATATTTCAGACGTGCGGCGTTTTGAAAAGCTGCTGGCAGAATCCGGGATGAATGAGGAGGCCCGCAGGGAGGCGGAAAAGGTCTTGAACCGAATGCGCCAAGAAGGCAAGGACGGCCACGAATATGGAATGCTGTACGATTACCTGGATTTTTTGACCACACTTTCCTGGCAGGTTGGGGAAATGCCGCCCGTAGATTTGGTCAAGGCGGAGGAAATCCTGGATGAAGACCACTATGGATTGAAAAAGGTGAAAGAACGCATCATCCAGCAGCTTGCGGTGATGGCGTTGAATAAGAAGCAGTCTGGGTCTATTCTGCTCTTTGTGGGTGCGCCCGGCACGGGCAAGACCAGCATCGGGCAGAGTATAGCGAAAGCGTTGGGCAGAGAGTATGTGCGGATCAGTCTGGGGGGGATCCGTGATGAAGCGGAGATCAGAGGCCACAGGCGGACCTATATCGGTGCCATGCCGGGGCGTATTATGGAAGGCATGAAGCGCAGCGGTGCCATGAATCCGGTCATGGTACTGGATGAGGTGGATAAGCTTGCCAGCGATTATTCTGGCGATCCGGCCAGTGCATTGTTAGAAGTGCTGGATCCGGAGCAAAACAATAGTTTTACCGATCACTATATGAATGTGCCCTATGATTTATCCAATGTGTTTTTTGTCTGTACGGCAAATACCACAGATACGATACCGGAGCCGCTTCTGAACCGTATGGAGGTCATTCAGTTTCCGGGATATACAGCGGTGGAGAAGCAGCAGATCGCCAGAAAGCATTTGCTGCCGAAAGCCATGAAGAGCATGGGAATTAAGGCGCAGAATCTGAAGATTACTGAGGAAGCGCTGCGCACGATCATAGAAGAATATACTATGGAAGCGGGCGTGAGGGGCTTAAAGAAGCAGATGGATACCCTCTGCCGGTTTGCTGCAGTGAAGTTGGTAAAAGGAGAGCAAAAAAGCATTACCGTCAGTGAAAAGCGTCTGCCTGAGTTTTTGGGAAACAAAACCTTGCAGCATGATAAGAAGCTGGAGGAGGTAATCCCTGGTGTTGTGACCGGATTGGCCTGGACCAGAGCCGGCGGGGAGATTCTGTTCGTGGAGACAGCCTTTACGAAAGGGGAGGGCAGCGTGCAGATCACTGGCCAGCTGGGCGATGTGATGAAGGAATCAGCTAAGATCGCCATCAGCCTTGTGAAATCGATGTATGAAGAGCAGGCAGGAAAATTTGCAGAAAATGATTTGCACATTCATGTGCCTTCCGGTGCCGTGCCAAAGGACGGGCCTTCGGCTGGAATTACGTTGGTGACGGCCTTGGCGTCCCTGGTGACAGGAAAATGTGTCAGTCCGGAATACGCGATGACAGGAGAGGTTTCTCTGCGTGGCGGCGTGATGGCAATTGGAGGACTGCCTGAGAAGCTGATGGCTGCACAGCGTGCAGGAATCACAAAGGTCTTTATTCCCTATGAAAATGTGGAGGATTTGGACGATGTAGCACAAGAGGTCAAAGATAAGCTGGAAATTATTCCGGTGAAAAAGGTAAGAGAAGTCTTAGATCGGGTTTTACAATAAATGCAGGAAAATGACAGCCGCCATGAA
>JBMNRL010000015.1:0-73145 GCA_050944615.1 Blautia sp. | reverse complement strand
TTTCTTTCGTGTGGACTTTCATTTTAACACCAATAAATTCCTTTCGTCAACCCTATTTTTACATTTTTTGAACACTTTTTACCGCATATGTACAATCGCTCTCTTATATCGGAAAATCGGCCGCAAAGCACAGGTAATCCTAAAGCTTTGCGGCCGGCTGTTACTGTAGTACTTCCTATTTAAATTAGTTATGTATCCGTAAATCTTATTTTTTACCTCTGTTCTTAAACTGGTCAATGATAACAGCTACCGTAATCAATACGCCAGAGGTGATTTCCAATACAAACGTATTTAATCCAAACTGGGTGCCCGCATTTTCAATAATTACCATTAAGATAGTACCAAGTATCGTACCAGTCACCGCTCCTCGACCACCTGTCAGAGAAGCACCTCCGATTACAGATGCTGCGATAGCATCCATCTCATAGCTCTGTCCTGCCGTAGGCACTGCACTATTGATACGTGCTGCCAACATAACGCCTGCGATACCGCATAAAGTACCACAAAGAGCATATACCATATAATACATCTTCTGCACTTTGATACCGCTCAGCCTTGCTACTTCTTCACCGCTGCCCAATACATACAGGTTGCGGCCGAAAATGGTATATTTTAAAACCAAAAACGCCAAAATCGCCACCACGATCCAAATGATGGAAAGACATGGAATCTTACCAATAGAAGCTGTGCCAAGAACAGTAAAATCTTTATTCAGACCGGAAATCGTCTTAGCATCAGAAATGATCTTCACCGCGCCTCGGATGATCGTCTGGGAGCCCAGTGTTGCGATCATCGGAGGAACCCGGAAATTGTAAATGATCACTGCATTGTAAAGTCCACAGATAGAACCGATCACCACGGCAATCAATACAGAAGGAACAATGCCAATTCCCATCTTTGACTGAAGCAATGCCAAGACCATACAGGAAAGTCCTGTAATGGCGCCCACACTGATATCAATTCCGGCTGTGATGATGATAAAGGTTTCCGCGATACCCAATACACCGATGATGGAACACTGCTTCAGCAGGTTCATCAGGTTATATTCTGTTCCAAAGTTTTTGGTACCAACCACTGATACAACAAATAATACAACGATGATGGCCACCAGGGAAAACTCCGTTGTATTATAAAAATGTTTTACTCCGTCGGATGATTTCTTCTTATTCATAGTATAAAGGCCTCCTAATTCTTATTCTTCCGTTGACGCCGCCATCAGAACTTCTTCTTCTGTCAGACCGGCCATTTGCTCTTTGCCGTATTCTGCTGTCATTTTACCTGCCGCCATAACGATCAGACGGTCTGCAAGCCCCATTACCTCCGGCAAATAGGACGAAATCAGAATAACGCCCTTTCCTTCTTTTGTGAGCTTTTCGATCAACTTGAAAATTTCTTCTTTTGCGCCTACATCCACACCTACCGTAGGCTCATCCAGGATCATAATATCCGGATCACGGCACAAGAGCTTGGCGATAACCACCTTCTGCTGATTGCCGCCGGATAGATTGCCGACGATCTGCCGGATACTCGGTGTTTTGACATTGATCTTTTTACAGAATTCTTCTGCTCGCGCATCCTCTTTTTTCAGAGCGATCACGCCGCCTTTGCTGATCATGTCATAAGAATTCATGTTGATGTTTGTCTTAATTTCCAAAGGCAGGGCCAACCCATCGGCACGTCTGTCCTCTGTCAGGAAGCCTATTCCTTTTTTCAATGCAACATCAGGATTTCTGATATGAGTTTTCTTTCCTTTTAAATAGATATTGCCACTGGTATATTTTGCCGCGCCATACAAAGCACGCATGATCTCTGTTCTGCCGGCGCCCACCAGGCCGAAAAATCCGAGGATCTCTCCCCTATGTACCGTGAAGTTAATATTATTAAAATGATGACCGTCACCAAAGTTTTCCAGGCGCAGCAATTCTTCTCCCGGCTCAAAATGTTCAATATTATAGATATCGCTCATTTCACGGCCAACCATCATCTGCACCAGAGATTCTTTGCTGACTTCTTCAATGGGTTTCGTATCCACATAGGTTCCGTCTTTTAAAATGGTAACGGAATCACAAATATCCATAATCTCCTCCAAACGGTGAGAAATATAGATAATGCTAACGCCTTGCTCTTTTAACTCTTTGATATATTGGAACAACGTTTCAACCTTTTCGTTCTCCAGAAGAGCAGTCGGCTCATCAAAAATTACCAGTTTGATCTCTTTATTGACAGAGATTTTACTGATCGTGATCATCGCCTGCATGGCAATGGGTAAATCCCGGATTTTCGCCCTGGGATCCACACCAAGTTTGAATTTATCAATGATAACCTGGCTGTCATCATTCATCTTTTTCCAATCAACAAATCCGCCCTTCCGGGGAATTCTTCCCAGAAAATAGTTTTCCGCAATACTTAAGTCAGGAGCAATATTTACATGCTGGTAATTGGCAAACATACCATGTGCCTGTGTTTCCAGAGCATCCATTCCAGAGATCCACTTCCCGTTATAATTCAGGCTGATCGTACCTTCATTAGGTGTCTCCACACCCATAATGCACTTGATCAACGTAGATTTGCCGGCGCCGTTCTCTCCTACCAGCGCACGCACTTCTCCCTGCTTGATATCAAAGCTTACATCATTGAGGGCAGTCACACCAGGATAAAATTTGCTCACATGCTCTATTTTTAAAATTGTGTTATCCAATATATCACCTTCCCGCTTTCTTTTTAAGATAGGATGGATACAATATCCATCCTATCCATATTTGCTTCGTATATCTGCGGCATCCGCCACAGCGTTACTCCTCGGGATGCCTCATATAGCATCGACTATCTGGCGAGAAGCGTAGGATCCAACAGAGCCTTCATTTCATCGGTATCCATATTTTCTTTTGTGATTGCTGTAGGCTCACAGTTCACTTTCTTCTCTGTCTCTGGATTCTTTCCTTCGATCAGTGTCAGAAGAGCATTTTTCATAGTTTCGTAACCCTGAGTATAAGCGTCCTGTACAATGATAGCGTCCATGGTTCCGTCTGACAGTGCCTGAATCTCCGTTGCGTCAGAGTCAACACCCACTACACAAACTTTATCAGAGATACCAGCAGATGCTGCTGCTAAGCAAGCGCCATCGCCGGAAATATTCTGTCCGCCATAAATACCAACCAGTTCATCGCCGAAGGTAGAAATCTGGTTTTCAACGTTTGACTGTGCAGTTTCCAGATCGTTGTTATTGTAATAAGTCTCTGTACAAGTGATATCAGGTGCATTTGCTGCCATGTAATCACTGAAACCTGTCATTCTGGCACCCAGTGTCTCATTAACAACTGAGAAGTTCATAGCTACAGTACCCTTAGGTTCAATTCCTTTTTCTTTCATTTTCTCCAGCATGGTCTTCGCTGCCAGCTCACCGATGGTCTGGTTAGAGCAGTAATAGAATTGATTGTAAATATCATCGTAATCTGTCACATCCGGTGTGGAAAGACCACAGTTTACAAAGTTCAATACGATACCCTGCTGTGTCGCCTCTGTAGCCTTAGGAACCGTTGCATCAGCCACCTGTGTAGCGGTAACGATTGCATCTGGCTGTGCTGCAATAGCCTCCTCAAAAGCGGTTACATAAGCTTCTGTTTCAGATTCCTCTGCCGGTCCGGTTGTCTGAAGGTTAACCTTCACGCCGTACTCCTCTTCAATATCCAATGCTGCATTCTGGATACCGATTCCAACATACTGCCAGAATTCAGATGCGGTAGAACAAGAAAGATAAATCGCGTCATACTCTTTTCCGGACGCATCCGTTGCTGCTGCCTCATCCTCTTTCTTCTCATCCGCTGCCGGTGCTTCTGTAGCCTCAGCCTCTTTCTCTTCTGCCGGTGCCTCTGTTGCTTTTGCGTCTGTCTCAGCCGCTTTGTCAGAACCACCGCAGCCTGCCAGCATAGATGCTGCCATTGTCACACAAAGTAACCCACCCAATAATTTTCTCTTCATAATGCTGCCTCCTTTAACTCTTTGAAATAGTTTTTTATAATCATCCGCCATCATACGGCAGATAATTTCATTTAGAAAATTTTAATCCCAAGCAATCGACTTTCGTTACCGATCCTCAAAAGGAGCGATGATTTCACCGATCTTATCTAACTCCTCCTGGGTCAGATCCCACTGCGTGGACTGCACATTGCCTTCCAGCTGAGATATTTTGGATGCCCCGCCAATAATAGAAGTGATCTCTTCATGCTGACGCAGCCAATTCAATGCCATTTGATTCATCGGTCTGCCAATTTCTTTGGCAAATTCCCCAAGCTTTACGGCTGCTTCATAATATAAGTGATAGTCTTCACCCACCAGCTTCGGATTCTCATTGCGGATATCCTTCTCTGAGAAATTCCGGCCGTCCGTAAATTTTCCGGTGAGCAGCCCCTGGAATAACGGGCTGTACGGAAGGAACGCCTGGCCATATTTTTTCACCATTGGGAAAATCTCTCTTTCCGTCTGATACTCCAGCGGAATTCCGTGATAGCTGTCCGTGTTGCGCTCCAGCATGTTGTATAAGCCCTGCTGTGCATGAATATCAATCATAGACATAAAAGTCTCAGTATCTTTTGTGGAAAAATTGCTCAACCCTATGTATCGGATCTTCCCGGCCTTCTGGATTTCCTCCAAAGCGCTCACTGTTTCTTCGATGGGTGTATTGTGATCTGGCCAATGCAGCTGGTACAGATCAATATGATCTGTCTGCAGACGCGTAAGGCTCTGGTCGATTTCGTTTAAAATGCTTTCTTTGGTCAGATTATTTCTGGTCTGATGTTGATCATTCCAAAGGAGCCCGCATTTGCTGCATAGAAATACCTGATTCCGTTTGCCATCCTTTAACGCCTTGCCCAGGATTGTCTCTGAAATTCCCCAACCATAAACCGGCGCCACATCAAACAAATTAATTCCCGCATCAATGGCGGCATGGACAATGGAAATGGAATTTTTCTCTTCAGAGGAATCCCAGTCCCCTCCAAAGTTCCAGCATCCAATTCCAATGGCCGAAATCTTTTCTTCTATTTTGGCTACTTTTTTGTACAGCATAGCACTGCCTCCTTCTTCTAATTTACCAATTTTTTCTTTATGGGAGCGTTCCCCTTTTTGTCAAAAAGAAATGACCTCAGCATTTCTTTTCGGAACCATTTAGCACCAGATGATACGGAACCATCGTGATATCCCTGGGCTTCTGCGGGTTATCGATCCGCTCCAGCAGTTTCTGAGCCGCCAGGCGCCCCATCCCCACCACATCACGGTCCACGTAGCTCAATGGAAACTTGATGATATCCAAAATATCGATCCTGTCAATCCCCATCACGGCAATATCCTTGCCCACCTGCAGGCCATGTTCGCTGATCGCTTTCAAAAAGCCCATGGTGATCAGATTGTTGGACAGCAACAAAGCATCCGGGATCCGGTTCTCCAAAATGGCTTTCTTCGTCACTTCATACGCGCCTTTCTTCGTAAATGCGCCGTCCCAGATATACTCCTCTCTGACCGGCACCTGATAATCCTCCATCGCCTGCAGAAACCCCTCATACCGGTCATTGCCGTGCCGCGCATACAAAGTGCCGTGAATCGTACCTACCGTCTTGTTGCCGGCCTGGATCAATGCTTCTGTCGCCGCATAGGCAGCCTGATAATTTTCAAAATAAACGCCGTCCCAAACGGCCTTCTCCAGCTGTCTGTCCAGAAGAACCGTCGGTGTGCCGATAGACTGGAGCTGCTTCTTCAAGGCATTCGTCTCCTCTGCCTTACGGAAATCATTGGTGGGATTGAGGATCAATCCCTTGACCCGCTGCTCCTTCATGACCTCCAGCGCATGTGATTGTTTCTCAAAGTCATTGTCCGTATCACACAGGAACATGGAGTAGCTGTTCTGATCCAGCACCTCCGTAATCCCCTCCAGAAGCTCTCCAAAAAACGGATTGCCCACCTCCTGGATCAAAACCCCAATCGTACTGCTCTCCTTCATGCTCAGGTTCCTGGCGATGGATGAGGGCATGTAATGGTTTTCTGCGATTACCTCTTCCACTATTTTCCGGGTCTCTTCTTTCACGTAACCGGTATGGTTCAACACCCGGGATACCGTGGATTTAGAAACACCCGCTTTTTTTGCTATATCAAAAATCGTTAAATTCATTTTTGCTCCTTTGTGGTAGCGGTTTCATAAGCCAATCATACATACGTTATGTATTAAAGTCAATACAATTTTATTTTTTCATCAATTTTCATGATATTTTATCAAAATTTATTGTATATATTCACAAATAACAAACCAATTACGTAGGCATTAAGTGGGAGCGTTCCCTCTTTTAAGTCCAAAAACCCTAAAAAATTTCTTATTTCACAAAAACCTATCTCTTGCCGTCGGTGGAAACCTGGTACAAATTTTCCTTAAGGACTTGGTCCACTTGATTTTTCTGCCCTTCCTCCAGCGGCAAAAACGGACGTCGCGTCTGTCCCACACATAGTCCCTGGCAGTCCAAAATATATTTAATAGCCGGAAACAGGCCCACTTTGCAGATCACTTCCATGATATTGTTGGCCTTTACTTGAAGCTCTCTAGCTTCCTCTATCTTACCATCCAAAAACAATTGGTAAACTTTCCGGTAATGAGGCAGCATAAAATTGAAGGTACTGCCGATAAAGCCGTCACACCCCATGGCTAAAAACGCCACCATATTCTGTTCAAATCCTCCAAAGCACAACAGCTCCCTATTTTTATGGCGGATCCGCTCCATCTCATAAATATCTAAATTGGTGTGCTTCACACCGGCGAGCGCACCGGAACAGACCAATTCCTCCAGCACCGGATCGTTCAAATCCAGAACCCGGTGAGTATTTCCAGGGATATTGTAATACAGCACCGGAAGCTCCACCGCTTTGCTGATATCATAAAAATACTGCGCAATATCCTTGGAAGAAAGCCCAAAATAAAAGGGCGGGACCGCTGCGATTTTGTCGTAACCGATCTCCTTGGCACATTTTGCATAATAAATGGCTTCCTCCGTCCCCAATGCGCCCACATGGGCATACAATTCTACCTGGTCATGGTAAGCAAAAGCCGTTTCAAAAGCCGCAACCCTTTCTTGGGGCGTCATTAAAAAACATTCTCCCGAGCTGCCTCCCACAAAAAAACCGTCGGCCCCCTGGCCGATCAGTTTTTCATAAAGCGCTTCTGCCCCTTTTGCATCCAAATGGCCCTCCCTGTCAAAAGGAGTGACCGTCGCCACATAAATCCCTTTCATTCTTTATCCTCCCGTCTCTTTTTCTCTGTCACTGCCGCACTGCGGCAATGGCCTCCCGGATATGATCCACATAGACCAGCTGGATCCCGGTGATATTGTGCACTGCACTTTCACACACCTTAGGCAGAATCACCTTTTCAAAGCCCAGCTTCCTGGCTTCCAGCACCCGCTGCTCTGCCATGCTCACCGCCCTGACTTCACCGCTTAAGCCCACCTCTCCAAAGGCCAGGATAGAATCGTCAATGACGATATCTTTATGGCTGGAGACAATCGCCAGAAGAATCCCAAGATCGATGGCCGGCTCCGTCATCTTAATCCCCCCGGCTATGTTGACATACGCATCACAGGCAGACAGATTCACCCCCGCCCGCTTCTCTAACACCGCCATTAACAGATTGACCCGGTTGAAATCCGTTCCTGCCGCCGTCCTCCTGGGCAGACCGAAATTGCTCTGGCAGACCAGGGCCTGGATCTCAATGAGGATGGGACGGGTGCCTTCCATGGAACAGGCCACCACAGAACCAGAAGCCCCTTTGGGCCTTCCGTTCAGCAAAAATTCAGAAGGATTTTTCACCTCTTCCAATCCTTTGTCACGCATTTCAAAAACACCGATCTCATTAGTTGAGCCAAAACGGTTCTTCACTCCCCTTAAGATTCGGTAAGAGGCATGGCGGTCTCCTTCGAAATAAAGCACCGTATCCACCATATGCTCCAGCACTCTGGGACCTGCCACATTTCCCTCCTTCGTCACATGGCCGACGATGAAAATGGAGACATTTTGTCCCTTTGCGATCTGCATCAGCGTATTGGTGGATTCCCTCACCTGGGAGACACTGCCGGGCGCTGAGGATACCTCCTCATGATACATCGTCTGGATGGAATCGATGATGACCACCTCGGGCTTCTTCCTGGTGATCACCTCCCGAATCAGCTCCAGATTGGTCTCACAAAGAAGCTGCAGCTTCTCATTGAATTCCCCGATTCTTTTGGCCCGCAGCTTGATCTGGCGCAGAGATTCCTCACCGGAAATATAGAGCACGTCCACCCCGTCCGCAGACAGATTCCGGCAGACCTGCAAAAGCAGTGTGGATTTGCCAATTCCCGGATCGCCGCCCACCAGCACCAGACTTCCCGGCACGATACCGCCGCCCAGCACCCGGTCCAGCTCTCCAATACCGGTATGTCTGCGTTCTTCCTCCTGCATCTCTATTTCATGTAAAGCCACTGGATTTGACGCTCCCTGGGAGTGCGCACTCCTTGCACTTTTCCCAGAAATAGGCGTGACCGTCTCCTCTACAAATGTATTCCAGCTGCGGCAGCCCGGACATTGCCCCATCCATTTGCCAGATTCATAGCCGCAGTTCTGGCAGTAAAAAACCGTTTTTTTCCCTTTTCCCATATATCATTTCTCCCATCAAACGAATAGGGGCAGTGCCTGCCAGAACATCTCTTTTGACGCCTAAGCAGCACTTTCCCATGAAACGAAAAAGGGCTGCCAAAGCAGCCCAAAATCTTTATTTATACATTAGCTGGTGCGAAAGCACCATCGCACAAAGGGCATGAAAATACGAAGTGCCCAGATAATCACAATTTTACGATCTCAACAGCTACCTGTTCTGCGGCTTCCAATTCCACGCTGAAGGAAAGCTTCCCGCCCAGGTTCGTCTCCATCTTACCGATACTCTCGCCGTCCAGATAGATCTCGTACTCTGTCTCCGCCTCCAGCTCCACCGTAATCTGCGCATCCTCCGGACCTTCCACTGTAAATGCCATCCGGTTATCATCCTGTGAAAGCCCGAATACTGCAGTTCCCGGAACGGATTCATAGACAAACATCCCGTTGCGCTCCAGCTTCGTAATCTCCCCAAAGGTTTTTACTTTATACATATCTCCTTGGTGTTCATAATCAGAACGCTTGGATTTCGTAGATAATTCATAATCCCCAAAGCTGATGGTTCCATTTTCCTCTGTCCGTATCAACTCTTTGACTGCTGACATATTATTTTGTCCTCCCTAAGACTTCTCTGTTGTATTAGATTGTAAAAGGTATCAAATTCCTTTTGGTTATGAATTATTATATAATAATTCCTTGGTTTTTTCCAGTGCACGAGACAAATTTTTCAGTATTTTTAGAAACTAAACGTTGCTGTTACTGTTTCCATCAAATACACAAAGCTTTCAATTTTTCTTCACAAAATGAACACATTTTAACTCTATAGTAATAAGTGAATTAAGTTTCCTCAACTTTTTTCAATAAACTTTTCTTTTTCATACTGCCGGCGCCCAAAAAGCGCCGGCTTTCTCCATTTCTTTGCATGATATCATTGCGATTCCCACATACTAACCAAAAACCCATCCGGAGGTAAAAGGACACCATGAAAAAAGAAAAACTCACGGCAGCCACCTGGTGCTGTATCCTGTCCACACTGCTCATCGGTTGTCTGTGGCATTTCATCTATGAATGGAGCGGCCGCTCCTCATTGATCGGCCTGGCTGCCCCTGTGAATGAATCCGTCTGGGAGCATACGAAGCTCTTGGTATTTCCTATGTTGCTGACAGTGACCGCAGAACATTTTTTCCTCCGGAAAAAATATCATTCTTTAATCACCGCCGGTATCTTTGCCCTGATCCCGGGAATCGTCGTGATGCCGTTGCTTTTTTACGCCTACTATTTCTTCACGAAACGCAGCTATCTGTGGGCGGATATCGCCATTTTCCTCGTCAGCGTCCTGACCGCCTTCGCCACGCAGTACCTGCTGGTCCGGCACCATACGTTTACCGTAAAAGAAGCGCGCATCAGCCGCACGCTCCTTTTCCTCATTATCATAATTTATATTCTTCTGACCTTATATCCGCCGTCACTGGGGCTTTTTACTCCACTGTGAATGTGATCTCTTTTCTCTTCATCTTCACATGGACCACATCCCCCGCATGAATCCGGCCTTCCAGGATCTCCCCTGCCATGGCGTCCTCCACCTGGGACTGGATGGCCCGGCGAAGGGGTCTTGCCCCATATTTGCTGTCAAATCCGGCCTCTGCCAGGTGGTTCTTCACCGTCTGGCTCACTTTCAATGTGATATCCATCTGCTCTTTGCAGCGCTTCTCCAGATTTTTCAAAAGGATTCCCACAATCTGTCGGATGTTCTCCTGATTCAGGGTATGGAACACCATGATTTCATCGATCCGGTTCAAAAACTCCGGTTTAAAGATCCGGCGCACCTCTTCCATCACTCCGGACTTCATCCGCTCATAATCCTGTTTCTCTGACTCTCCGGAAATAAAGCCCAGCTTCTTAGGCTCGATGATCGCCTGCGCCCCCGCATTGGAGGTCATGATCAGGATCGTCTGTTTGAAATCGATCTTACGCCCCTGGGCATCCGTGATATGTCCATCATCGAGCACCTGAAGCAAAATATTGAAAACATCCGGATGTGCTTTCTCGATTTCATCGAACAGGATCACGCTGTATGGATTCCGGCGGACCTTTTCGCTGAGCTGTCCGCCTTCATCGTATCCCACATACCCCGGCGGGGAACCGATCAATTTGGACACACTGTGCTTCTCCATATATTCTGACATATCCACACGGATCATCGCCTGTTCACTTCCGAACACAGCTTCCGCCAAAGCCTTGGACAGCTCCGTTTTCCCCACACCGGTGGGGCCTAAAAACAGAAAAGAACCGATGGGACGATCCGGGTCTTTCAAGCCTACCCGGCCGCGTTTGACTGCCTGGGCCACCGCTTTCACGGCTTCCTCCTGACCGATCACACGCTTGTGGAGCTCCTTTTCCAGACGGGCCAGCCGCTTAGATTCCCCTTCTGCCAGCCGCTTCACAGGGATCTTTGTCCAGCCGGACACGATGTCCGCAATGGCATCCTCATTGACAACCAGGCTCTTTTTTCTACATCTCTGTTCAAATTTCCGGTACAGCCCATCTCTCTCCTGCTGTTGCTGCTCCTGGTCAATCTGAAGCTCCTTGGCCAGAGAAAGATCGCCTTGCTTCAGCGCCTTTTCCTTCTCCATGCCCAACCGCTGGATCTCTTTCTCCAGCATCAGCAGGTCTTCCGGCGCCCGGTAGCCACTGATCTGGACCTTCGAGGAAGCCTCATCAATCAAATCGATGGCCTTATCCGGCAGATAACGGTCATTGATATAGCGTTTTGACATCTTCACCGCTGCTTCCAAGGCTTCGTCCTCGATGACCACGCCGTGATGCTTCTCATAATAAGGCCGCAGACCCTTGAGAATCTCCAGCGTCTGCTCCTCCGTAGGCTCCTCCACCGTCACCGGCTGGAAGCGCCGCTCCAAAGCCGCATCCTTTTCAATATATTTCCGGTATTCCTCCAACGTGGTCGCACCAATCAGCTGGATCTCTCCCCTGGACAGAGAAGGCTTCAGGATATTAGAGGCATCCAAAGCCCCTTCCGCTCCTCCCGCACCAATGATGGTATGCAGCTCGTCGATGAACAAAAGGATGCTTTTGTTCTCGGATACTTCTTTGACCACATTTTTGATCCGTTCCTCAAATTCTCCCCGGTATTTGGAGCCGGCCACCATGCCGGACAGATCCAATACCATCACTCTTTTATCCTTCACCGTATCCGGGACCAACCCCCATACGATACGCTGAGCCAGCCCTTCTGCAATGGCCGTCTTACCTACACCGGGTTCCCCGATCAGGCAAGGGTTATTCTTCGTCCGCCGGCTCAGAATCTGAATGATCCGGCCAATTTCTTCTTCCCGGCCAATGACAGGATCCAGCTTGCCAGCCGCCGCCAGGGCCGTCAAATCCCTGCTGTACTGATCCAGCACCGGCGTGCCTCCGCTTTTGGTATCCTTCATCACCTTTCCACTTTGCAGGTCCTCCTGGGTAAACCGTCCATCCTCGCCAATTGCCACCAAAATATTCACATAGAGCTTCTGGATGTTCACACCCAGCGTATATAAAAGCCTGGTGGCTACGCAGTCCGTCTCCCGCAGCACCGCCATGAGAATATGCTCTGTCCCCACCTGTTCGGACTGGAAAGAGGACGCCACGTCAAAACTGTTTTTCACGACGCGTTCTGCCCTGGGAGTGTAATGAATCGGTTCCTCCACCGCCAAAGAAGAGGGCGGTGCAATGAGCTTATCAACCAGATCGACCAGTTTATCCAAATCAACTCCGGCTTCCGCTAACACCATTCCAGCAGTCCCTTCATTTTCCTTTAACAGACCCATCAGGATATGCTCTGTTCCTATATAGTTATGCTTACAATACTGCGCCTGTTTTTCGGCCAGCTGTAATGCCTTTTTCGCTTGTTTTGTAAAGCGCTCCTGCATATATTACCTCCTTTATTCAAAATCCTGGAAGACCTCATCAATTAGATTATGGACTTCCTCCTTGGATATATTCTTACAGCACCCGCGGGCCAGCACGGTCCGCAGATCCTCCTTCATCTCCTGCAGTGCTTTTATTTTGTCCACATCAATAGATATCACAGCTCCACGCCTTCTGTCAATGGAAACAAAGCCCTCCTGCCTAAGGACGGAATAGGCTTTATTCACTGTGTGCATATTGATGCCCACATCCAACGCCAGCTGCCGGACAGAGGGCAGCGCATCCCCCTCCTGGAGACCGGAAGTGGCAATCAGGCGGATGATCTGGTTCGTCAGCTGCATATAAATGGCTTCTTCACTGTTGAAGTCTATCTCTATCAACATATCGCTCACTCCTTCTCTTACGTACAAGTGTTTCACTTGTTATAGGAATAGTAGCACATAACTTCATAAATTTCAAGCTTTGCCTTTATCACAGCACGCCTAAGTGTTCCAGCAGGATCTTACATCCCATCAGAATCAGGATAATTCCTCCGGCCACCTCGGCCCTGGTTTTATATTTGATGCCGAATATATTTCCCACGGCCACGCCCGCTACGGACAGCACAAAGGTGGTACCGCCAATAAACAGGACTGCCGGCACAATGCTGACCTGCAAAAAGGCAAAGGTAATCCCCACGGCCAGCGCATCAATGCTGGTGGCCACGGCCAAAAGAGTCATCGTCTTCACATCAAAAGAAGGGCTGGGGCATTCCTCTTCCCTGGATTCCCGGATCATATTTCCGCCGATGATCCCCAGCAGCACAAAAGCAACCCAATGGTCAATGCTGGTGATGGCCTCCTTGAACTGACTGCCCAGGAAATACCCTAAAAGTGGCATGACCGCCTGATAGCCGCCAAAATAAACACCGGTAAGTATGGCATATTTCCATTGGATCTTCCGCATGGACAAACCCTTGCAGACGGACACTGCGAAAGCGTCCATGGACAATCCCACAGCGATAAAAAATAATGATATGAAACTCATTTTTTCTTCCTTCTTTCTTTTGAATATAACTCCTGGGAATCTTAGAATGGTAAAATTTTTTATTCCATAGAAATATTCGGGAAGCTTTTCTATGAAATAAGATAGAATCCTGTACGCAGGATATTCCACCTGCGGAGGGCCGCTTCAGTGGCATACTTCCATTCCGACGCAGTGCGATCCCCACAGAGTGCTTTTTCTTTTGATACAAAAGTCCGGAGAATTTCCCCATCAAAAGAAAAAGACCTATCTGCAGGAAATTGATTCTGCAGATAAGTCTCATTATTTAAAACAAAGCCAGATAATCGCTTATCAGTATGTTGACTTCGCTACGCAGACGCGCTAACTACTCCCTTATCCTGAAACTTTATTATACGGAATGAGCCTTATGGCTGTCAACCGCTTTTTGGTAGTATACCACAGAAAAAGCACAACCGGCAAGGGCCACCGCAGCCAGTATAAAATACGCGGTTCTCATGGAAAAATGCTCTGCAAAATAACCGGATAGCATAGGAAGAATCGTCATTCCCAGCGCATAGACCGCCTGATAAAATCCCATAGCTGTAGATTTCTTCTCCCTAGGAACGCCATCCATGGCTTCGGAGGTCAGATAGGTGAACAAAATGCCCGTAGAAGCTCCCGGCAATATCTGACAAGCCATCACCGCCGGGATCCACTGTAACGTAGATACCGCCACACAGTAGACAGCGACCAGCCCCAGCACTGTCGGCACCCAAAATCCCGGCCCTCTTTTGCCGCAGAACCTGGTTCCCGCCAGGTAAGCAAAACAGACTGCGCACACCATATAAATGATGGAAGAAAGCCCAATCAAGGCTGCGTTCGCCCCAAGGCCTTTGAGAATCTGCGCCGTAAAGGACATCGTCGTGGACATCTGGATCCCCTGCTGCACGATGGCAAGCCCGGAAAACAACCAAAGCTTCCTGCTTTTACATACCGCTAGCAGATCTTTGACGGCAGGGGACTGCATCACCGCACTTTCCTTCTCCGCCGGAATCCCCAAAGCCAGCAGAAGTCCCAGCACACCCGCGCCCACACTCATGGCACAGATCGCACTCATGCCCATCCGTTCATAAAACAAGGTGCTGGCCCCAAAACCCAGCAAAATCCCCAGATTGTTGGCCATGATCACCTGACTGGTGGATTTTTGCTGTTCTCCCTCTTCACCGTAATCCATATACAGGACCATAAAGGAGATCCACATAGCAGAGGCAAAGCCGGAAAACAAATTGGCAATAAAAAATCCCGGTCCGCCCGGCCATAGGATGCGGACCGTAGACGCCAGCCCCGCTCCCAGCACGCCCAGGCAGATAAAAAGCTTATGATGTCCGGCCCGGTCCGCCATAATGCCCACCGGCAGGCGGAGCAGCATCTGGGAAATACCATATGCGCCGATAATGTTCCCCACCATGCCCGCGCCTACCCCGGTGGCCATCAAAAACGGTGTCTGCTGGGGGATATACACATATTGGGCAAACCAGAACAGCACAACGACAACGAAGAGCAGTGGTTTTCGATATTTTTTCATTCGGATCACTTCTTTTCCATTTGTCTCTTCTGGAGCATCAGATTAAATCCCTGCGGATTGATCACATAGCCCATGGAATTCTCCAGAAGGTGCTTATTCAACTGACCGAATTCCACTTTAAAAACCCGGAATTTACGGCCTTTGGCAAATTTGTGGTATTCATAAGCATCGGTAAAAATAGGCTGGTAAATCTCCCCTTTTTCCGTCTTCACAAAAGGCATTTTCACATTTTTCTCATCCACCGGTTCCACTGCCATCAGATAGCTGGACCTCACCAGATTGGCATTGAGCTCCTCTTGAAGCTCCTTCATATTGCGCTTTTCTTCCTCTGGCACGGGTCTGCGCATCTCCTGCATGCAATAGATGCCGGAAAGCTGCAGCGTCGGGTTCATCAATGGCTCCTGCCCTTCGGGATACTTGGAAAAATCCACCGGCGGCACAATGTCCTCCAGCTCAATCTCCGTCTTGATCCCGTTCTTCTGGTAGACCACCGCGTTGACTCCCAGAGAGTAAAGACTGGTGAAAAATCCCAGATATTTTTCCTTCGGGAACTTATAGGCCGCCAGAAGCGTCTTCTCCTGCGTATATTTCTTCGCAAACGCCTGAATCTCTTCTTCCGTCTCAAACACCCAGATTTGGTCGTTAAACGTCTCTTCATCGCATGTAATAAACGGCTGTCTGGTCACCTGGGAAAAGGGTACATAAATGTAATCCAATTCTTTGATGATCTTAGCAATCTGTTGTTTTTCCATTGTCATTTCCTCCGTTTCATCTCCCGGATCTGCGCTCTTGTCTCTTCTGTGATCTGTCGGGATTCTATAATTTTCTGCAAAGCTTTTTGATAAGTAAAGTCATCCAAATGGTGATGGGAAAAGTATTCCATAACCTCTTTGGGATACGCAATATAATACATGGAAAGTGCCCAGGCCACCGCCATTTTCACATAATATCCATCGTGATGGATGCCATCCAGCACTTCCAATACCCGGGAAAGATATTCCGGACTTTTCTTAAAATAATCCAGCAGCATGATCACGCCAAACCGTATATAGTACTCCCGGTCATCTTTCAAATAGGGCTGCAAAAACTCCCAGGTCCTCTCCAGATCCTTCCCTGCAAAATTCAATGTACTGCAGACACAGTCACACACCGCCCAATTATGGATCTTGGGAACAAAACCAGCCACCCGGCCGTAAGCCTCCTGGCTGTCCATCTTCGCATAGCCGATGACAAAGCCCTGCAGCATGATTTCCTCATAGGTCTCTTCCGTGGCCGTCTCCAGATAAGACCGCCAGTCCCCCTTGGCCAGTTCCTTGGCCAGCGCCCGCAGCTTTGGCACTCTCACACCCAGTATATGTTCTTCTCCCGGCACCAACGAAGAATGAAATTCCCGGTATTTTTCATCCACCAGCTCCTCCAGCCGAAGGCGGATCGGATTCTTCTGCTCCTCCATGGGATGTTCCTCCCGTTTTTAATTTATGCTAACTTTTCACTTCCCCTGCGGCTTGTGCCTGCAAAGTGTTCTCATCCGCCATTATATCATTTTCCCGAAAAATACGCACTATTTATTTACAAACACGGCCGGATTTTTCCGGAAAATTTCTAAAAAATACGCCCTCCTTTTCCATTTCAGACAACAGGAAAAGCTTCAAATTGACATTCCGGCCTATCTCCCTTATAGTGGAGATACAAAGATGGAAAGGACGGTGCACATGATTAGCAAACCTTATCAAACCGATTTCCGGCTGGACGGAAAAATAGCGGTGGTCACCGGCGCGTCTTCCGGAATCGGACTGGCTGTTTCCAGGATCTTTTCCGAGAAAGGTGCCGTTGTCTGCATGGTAAGCCGGAATTTAGAAAAAACACAAAAAGCCGCAGCTTCGGTTGCCCATGCCTGCGCCTTGGAAGCAGACGTATCAGATCCGTCCACCGTGGAAAAAGTGGTCAAAGAAATCATGAACAAATACGGCAGGATCGACATACTGGTCAACAGTGCGGGCATCGGCAATATTGAATGGGCCAAGGATATGCCTGTCCAAACCTGGGACAAAGTGATTTCCGTCAATTTAAGCGGCACTTTCTATATGGCACAGCGAGTGGGGCAAGAGATGATACGGTTGGGAAACGGCGGCAAAATCATCAATTTGGCATCCCAGGCAGGTATCGTCGCCATCGACAAGCATGTAGCTTACAGCGCCAGCAAGGCCGGAATCATTTCAATGACAAAATCTCTCGCCTATGAATGGGGCAGATACGGCATCCAGGTCAACGCCATCTCCCCCACTGCCACAGAAACACCCATTATTGTCGGCTATTGGGATACCGGCAAAATCCATGAGGACGCCATTGCCAATACGCCAGCCGGCCGCTTTTGCAAACCGGAGGAAATCGCCCTGGCTGCCGTCTTTCTAGCCAGTGAAGCTTCCAACATGATCACAGGAGAAAATTTAGTCATTGACGGCGGTTACACGATCCATTAATTTCCAACCGCCAGAAAACATTGGCAGGCCAAAAGGAGCCGGACACCGATTTCTCGGTATCCGGCTCCTGCTCTCTAGGTAAGCATTCGACCTCTATGCCTCGTCTATCGCCTTACCAATATCATGCCTCATATACTTGTTGGCAAAAGAAATCCACTCTGTGGCCGCATAGGCATTGGCTCTGGCTTCCTTCAGATCCTTTCCTTTTGCGGTGATGCCAAGGACACGGCCGCCATTTGTGACGATCTGACCGTTATCCAGCTTCGTTCCCGCATGGAAACAATAGTAGCCTTCCTTGCCCTCAAAATTCTCGAATCCGGTGATGGGAATTCCTTTTTCATAGGCCAGCGGATAGCCGTCAGAGGCCAAAACCACGCATACAGCCGCATTGTCCTCAAACTGCAGGTCCACGCGATCCAGCTTCCCGTCAATGCAGGCTTCCATCACTTCGATGATATCCGTCTTCATCCGCGGCAGTACAACCTGTGCTTCCGGATCGCCGAATCGGGCATTGTACTCCAACACCTTTGGCCCATCCGCTGTCAGCATCAGTCCGAAGAAAATAATCCCCACAAATGGTCTGCCCTCTGCCGCCATGGCATCCACCGTCGGCTGATAAATATATTTTTTACAGAACGCATCCACTTCCTCTGTATAGAAAGGACTGGGAGAAAAAGTCCCCATGCCGCCGGTATTTAAGCCTTGGTCTCCATCCTGGGCACGCTTGTGATCCTGGGCAGAGGTCATGGTCAAAATGGTCTTGCCATCCACGAAAGAAAGCACGGAAACCTCCCGGCCAGTCATAAATTCCTCCACTACCATGGTATTGCCCGCGGTGCCAAATTTCTTATCCAGCATAATTTCCTGCACGCCGGCCTTGGCTTCCTCCAGCGTATTGCAAATCAGCACGCCTTTTCCAAGCGCCAGTCCATCGGCCTTGAGGACAATGGGAAACTTCGCTGTTTCCAGATACGCCAGCGCTTCTTTGGCAGAAGTGAAATTCTCGTAACCGGCTGTGGGAATCTTGTATTTTTTCATTAAATCCTTGGAAAATGCTTTGGAACCCTCCAGGATCGCCGCATTCTTCCGGGGGCCAAATACCCGGAGCCCTTTTTCCTCAAAGACATCCACGATGCCGCCCACCAGCGGATCATCCATCCCCACGATGGTCAAGTCAATGGCCTTCTCCTTCGCAAAGGCGGCCAGCTTGTCAAATTCCATCGCACCGATGGGCACACAGGTAGCCAGACCCGCAATCCCTGCATTGCCCGGAGCACAGTAGATCTCTGTCACCTTAGGGCTTTTTGCCACACTGGCTGCAATGGCATGCTCTCTTCCGCCGCTTCCTACAATCAGAACTTTCATGTCCCTTTTCCTCCCTATCTGCTCATGCCTTCCGGCTCTATTCTTCAATCACGGCCTTGCCGTCTGTGATCCGCACTTTGCCTGCGGCGATCAGAGAAATCGCCTGGGGCAGAATCACCCACTCCGCCTGCTCCATCACTCTTTGCTGCAAAGTTTTAGGTGTATCCTTCGGCTGTACCTCCACCGCCTTCTGCAAAAGGATCGGTCCGGTATCCGTACCCGCATCCACAAAATGCACCGTCGCACCCGTCACCTTCACACCCCTGTTCAGCACGCCTTCATGGACCTTCAGCCCATAGTAGCCCACACCGCAGAAGGAGGGAATCAAAGACGGATGGATGTTGATGATCCGGTTCGGATAAGCTTCCACCATACATTTCGGAATGGTAACCAAATATCCAGCCAGCACCACAAGATCCACATGATAGGATTCCAAACACTCCAGCAACGCTTGATGAAAGGCCTCCCGGTTCTCATAATCCTTCGGAGACACACATTTTGCCGGAATCCCATGGTTCCTGGCACGCTCCAGGGCATACGCCCCCGCATTGTTGCTGATCACCGCACAGATCCTCGCATTTGGGATTTTCCCTGCATCCATGGCATCCAAGATGGCCTGGAGATTGGTTCCGCCTCCGGAAACTAACACTGCCAGATTTAACATAAGGTCACACCCTTCTCACCGGCTTCGATACTGCCCACCACATAAGGTGTCTCACCGGCCGCGCGGATAGCCTCCATTGTCTTATCCACATCGGCAGGATCTACCGCCAGGATCATGCCCAATCCCATATTGTAGGTATTGTACATCATCTGCTCTTCGATGTCTCCGGTCTTAGCCAGAAGCTTAAAGATCGGCAGCACGGGATAGCTGTCTTTTTTAACCACCGCACGGGTGCCTTCCTTGAGCATACGCGGAATATTTTCATAGAAACCACCGCCTGTGATATGGCTGCAGGCTTTGATGACAACGCCGGCATCCTTCACGCTCTTGAGCGCTTTCACATAAATCTTGGTAGGTACGATCAGCGCCTCTCCCAAGGTTGTGCCCAGTTCCTCATAATAAGTATCCAAAGATTCCTTCGTCATCTCGAACACTTTACGGACCAGGGAGAATCCATTGCTATGTACGCCGGAAGAAGCCATTCCGATCAGTACATCTCCGGCTTTTAAGTCCGCTCCGGTGATCAGGTCCTTCTGATCTACCACGCCTACCGCAAAACCAGCCAAATCATATTCATCCTCCGGATAAAAGCCCGGCATTTCTGCGGTCTCTCCACCGATCAGGGCTGCGCCGGCCTGGGAGCTCCCCTCTGCCACACCCTTAACGATCTCGGCAATTTTCTCCGGAAAATTCTTTCCGCACGCGATATAATCCAGGAAAAATAACGGCTCTCCGCCTGCACATGCAATATCATTGACACACATAGCCACACAGTCGATCCCTACCGTATCATGCTTGTCCATGATAAATGCCAGCTTCAGCTTCGTTCCCACACCATCCGTACCGGATACCAAAGTGGGATGCTCCATGTTCTTAAATGCATCCATGGAAAAAGCTCCGGAAAATCCACCGATGCCGCCGAGCACTTCCGGTCTCATGGTCTTTTTGATGTGTTCCTTCATTAATTCCACTGACTTATAACCAGCTTCAATATCAACGCCCGCTTTTTTGTAATCCATAATTTCCTCCGCCTTTGTCTTATTTGTATTCTTTGTATCCGACTTCCTGTAATTTTTCATCCTTCGCCACTACCTGCTCCTTCAGCTTCGCGCTGTAAGCTTTCAGCTTGCTAAGCAGTTCCGCATCAGAAGTAGCCAGGATCTTCGCTGCCAAAAGGGCTGCATTGACACCGCCATTAATAGCCACCGTAGCTACCGGAATGCCGGACGGCATCTGTACGATGGAGTAAAGAGAATCACGCCCGCCCAAAGAGGTGGTATGCATAGGAATCCCGATGACAGGCATTGGGAAAATAGCCGCGCACATTCCCGGCAGATGGGCCGCCATGCCTGCGCCTGCAATGATCACTTTCATCCCTTTGTCTTCTGCGGATTTCGCATAATCAAAAAACACGTCAGGTTCCCGGTGGGCAGAAATGATCCGCATCTCATAATCGATCCCCAATTCGTCCAATACGGCTGCCGCTTTGCTCATCACCGGCATATCAGAGTCGCTTCCCATTACAATTCCTACTTTTGCCATGTTCATTTTCTCCTTTGCTTATGTGCATATTTAAATTTAATTAATTTATCCGTTCCTTCCTATCGGCCATAAGCAGCAATGCCTATAACCTGCTCCTGTACTAAACAGTTATCATTTTACTAAGATTCCTGTTCCTTGTCAATGAATGGCGCATTCAATTCTTCCGTTCCCGGCAGAACGAAACGTCCGTCCCGGATCACAGCAGTCCCCTCACCATCCTCATCGATCCCCCGGATCACGCCCAGCTCCTCATAAGGAATGGTGATATCGGTATGGCATCCGTAATAAGCCAGGCTCAAATCTTCTTTGCGGAGGATGGAAATCTCATTGTCCCTGGCGATGATCTCTTTGCCGTCGGGATTGTATACCGGCGTGTCCTCCGACCAGCTGTAGCAGGTATCCCCCACGGCAAAATGCGGTCCCATTTTCTCGGCGATGAGGATGGGCAGCTTGTGGGAAATCCCGTATTTTTCCGCCATCACATAAGCCGTCGTATTGGTGCCGATGGCAAACTCTCCCATCGGCAGCTTCACATGATGGAACAGCAGGTTTTCTTCAATGTATCTGCGGTTCTCTTCCTCAGTTTCAAAGTTAGAGCAGCTATAGTCAATCACCTGTCCTCCATCAAAGAACAGCTTCAGGTCCTGGAATAAGAGATCATTCAAATACACCCGGCTCACATGCAGGATGCCGGCCGTGCCTGCCAGCTGCGGGGAAGTGAAAACCTCTCCCACAGGAATATTCACATCTGCCACACAGTTTTCAAAATTCGTCTGTTTCTCTGGATCAGACAGCTCATGAAGCTGGATCATCAGATCCGTCTCATTGCTGCCCCGCCCTTTAATCTCCACCCACTGGCAGGTATCCAGAGCATCGATGATAGTCTGCTGGATCCGCTGATATTTCTGGTAATCCAGGGTATTGATTTTCACCGTCTCCCGGAATATTCCTTCAAAATCCGGACCAATCTCAGGAATCGGATAAGCGATGATGGTAAAACTGCGTTCCTCACCCTTGATATAGCGGTTCGTAATCTGCCCGCTTTCATTTTGCAGTTCCACCAGCAGCTTCTGCTGTTCCTCTGTCAAGGTGCAGGCCACCGGACAGGCGGCCGGGGCAAAAGGTGTCTCTCCAAATACTTCGATCACGGCAGGCCCTCCATGCACCGCCGCCAAATCCTTATATTTTTCATAGGAGGTCTGCATACTGCGGAGCTTCCGTTTGACAAAGTCCTCATCTAAAAAAAGACCGATGTCATTTCTGTGGTCATAGTCAAACTGTTTGTTGGGAATGCCTCCGTAATAACCGATCCGCATTTTCTGCCGCTGGTTCACCAAATGGGAAGCCGCCCGGTAGATCACAGGAGAAAGCCCCATTTTCTCAAACTGGCGGACAGCTTCCCGCACCATACGTTCAAAACCCAGGCAGTAACGGATGTTCACCGTCTTTTTCTTCGTGATATCCTTCCTGCCGTTGATAAATCCGATGCGGTACCCTTCGGTAAAGGTCCGCGCCATAGCCTTCATTTCCTCATCCGTAAAAGTATTGAGGAATTTTGCCACCCCCAGCTCGTTCTTGGTCACATATTCTCCATACGCATAGAGATAGCGGGGATCATCAAGATCCGCATGCATCACCAGATCCACCGCAAAATCCAGGGATGGGTCAATGCTCTCCCGGATTCTCCTCTCGATCATTTCCTGGCTGTAATCACTGATATGCCAATAGAGAGTCTCACGGATGGATTTCACACTCGGATGCTCATAGGCCAAAAAAGCCGAATAAACCTCCAAAAAAAGCTCCTGGCAGACCACCATATCCCAGATCCTTTTTTCATAGGCGTAAACCACCGTTCCCCGAAGCTCCGTATAGAGAAAAGACAGAAGCTGCCCGTACTCTCCCAACACTTCTGCCGCATAGGCCGGATTGCCGTAGGAGCTGCCGTAATTTTCCGGCAGGATATCCTGATACAGCATATAATTCTGTTTTTCCAATTCCTCCAGGGAGGCATTTTTCACATCCTGCTCACAGACCGCCGCGGTCATGGACAGAAAATCTGCCGTCCGCCGGAAAAAGTCCTGATATTTTAAAGCTACCGCATTCTCTCCGGCAACCTCTGCAATTCTCTCTTTTGACAGTCGATACCTTTCCCAAATCAGCTCTTCCAATTTTCATCCCTCTTATTCGTCTATGATATTCCCCCGGGCAATGTGCTCTTCAATCATCTGCTCCATAAATTCCCAAAGCTTGGGAGCATCCGCAGGGGTATGTAAATTCCGCTTTAAGATCTGGCTTTTCTTCACCTGGTGTTCCTTCCAGCTCTTACCGCCGGAAGCCGCGTTCAGAAGAAGAGGCTGACAGTTATCCAACGCATGGGCAAACTTAGATTCCTTCGTCATTCGGTCTTCAAACTCATCCCAGACCGCCCGGTACTCCTCTGCCTGGTCCGTAGGGAGCAATTGGAAAATACGGTCCGCCGCTGCCACCTCCCGCTCCCGCTGAGTGGCTGCCGCCTTCTCGTCGTAAGCAAAGGTATCCCCGGCATCGATCTCCACCAGGTCATGGACCAGGACCATCTTCATCACACGGGCAATCTCCGTCCCCTCCGGCGCGTACTCCTCAAGCAGCGCTGCCATAATAGCCAGATGCCAGGAATGCTCTGCGTCATTTTCCTTCCTGCTGCCATCTGAAATATACGTCTGCCTGAAAATACTCTTCACCTTATCGATCTCCGCGATAAAACCCATCTGTTGCTCCAGCCGTGTCATCTCATTTCCTCCTTCTTCATCCGCCAGTGTATTTATACACCGACCAAAAACAAGCCCAGCCATCCGATCATGATAATGCCGTTGGCGATAGCGCCAGCTGTGCTTAAAGTATGGCTGCATTTTTTCTCTGAAAAGCTGCGCAGCCCCTGTATAAATCCATAGACGGCGATGAGCATGGCAAAAATGCAGATGCCGCCGATAATCCCTGCCGCCCCCTGCTTTGTCAGGAAGGAAACCAGCACAGAGACGAAAAATAATGCCGCTGAAGCGCCTGCCAATATCACGGACAGCACCGCATTGGGCGATGGCTTCAGTTTTGCAAACGAATATCTATATCTTTTTGCCATAATACGTTCTCCTTATCTTATCGCATACTGCAAACGCCGCAAAGCCAAGTACTGCTCCCAGCGTATTCAGTATCAGATCATCCACATCAAAGCATCCCACCTTTGTGATCAGCTGTATGGTCTCCACCAGCAGACTGAACAAAAAGCCGGCAAACACAATGCTCCAGAAATTCCGCAGGCTGCGGCAGATGATAGGAAGGATAAACCCAAAGGGCAGAAAGCCCACAATATTGCCGAACAGGTTAGACAGAAATCCAAAGGTTCCCACCTGCTCCCGGTAAACCCAGAACCGCCGGATCTCCTGAAAAGGGATCAGATTGTAATGGTACTCTCCTTCTCCGATGACGACACGTCCATAGCTTTCTGAAAAAAACAGAAAATATGCCAGCGCCAGCAGATACAGAAGAAACAGTACCGCACCAGTCCTGCGTATCCACGTTTTTGTCTCTTTTTTCACAACATCCTCCAAAATTTCGGGTCACCATAAGAATATCTTCTATAAGAAAGGGTGCTCTCTTTGCTTCCTTATTCTTTCACTCAAAAGGGGCTGTCCCGCACCTGACCTCATACGCCAACTGCAGCAGTCCCCCCTTTTTCACAGAATTCATCAAATTGTAATTTCGTTTTTTCTCTTCAGCAGTTTTGCTCCATTGACGATCAGTAAAATGCCGGAAACAATCCCTGTCACCATGACCACAATGCCCACTGCCAGGCTTCCGGCCCCGGCCCGCGCCATGGATTTATAAATTCTTTCACTCATGAAGCATCCTCCTTTAAATTTATTCTGCGCCGTACTGCTCGTAATATGCATCAATGGCAGCTTTGAGCGTGTCATCAATGATCACCTTTCCATTATACTCTTTATTGTACAAATGCTCAACCACCTCTGCCATGGTCACAATGGCTGTCGTCTGCAGGCCATAGTTTTGCTGGATCTCCGCAAGAGCGCTCTTGGTCCCTTGCCCCCGTTCCATACGGTCGACGGATACTACCAGACCGATGGGCTGCACATCACCTTGCGCCTTGATGATCGGCAGAGTCTCCTGAATGGAGGTGCCTGCAGTGGTCACGTCCTCAATAATCACTACCTTATCCCCGTCACCTATGGGACTTCCCAGCAAGATTCCCTTGTCTCCGTGGTCTTTGACTTCTTTACGGTTGGAGCAGTAACGGATGTCCTTGCCGTATTCCTCACTGATGGCCATGGTAGTGGCAACAGTCAGCGGAATCCCTTTATAAGCCGGTCCGAACAATACATCAAAATCCAGGCCGAATTTCTCATGAATGGCTTTGGCATAATACTGTCCCAGCTTCCGAAGCTGCGCCCCGGTACGGTAAAACCCCGTGTTCACAAAAAATGGGGTCTTACGGCCGCTCTTAGTGACAAAATCCCCAAATTTTAATACGTTGCAGTCGATCATAAACTCTATAAATTCCTGCTTATAGCTTTCCATAGTTCCTCCTTATCTGCGTATCATAAGTGCATCTATCTTACCATACCGATCAGGCTTTGGATATCCTCAATTTGATATTTTTCCATATAAGCCTCGATTCCCTGTACGATTTCCTCCGTGGCATAGGGATTGAAGAAATTGGCTGTGCCCACGGATACCGCTGTGGCTCCTGCCAGTAGAAATTCCAAAGCGTCTTCTGCATTTTGGATGCCTCCCATACCGATGATAGGAAGCTTTACCGCCTGTGCCGTCTGATAGACCATACGTACCGCCACCGGCTTCACCGCCGGTCCGGACATACCGCCAGTCTTATTGGCCAGGGCGAACGTCCTCTTATGGATATCGATCTTCATACCGGTCAGGGTATTGATCAGCGACAGCACATCCGCACCCCCGGCTTCTGCCGCCCGGGCCGTCTCTGTGATGTCTGTCACATTGGGGCTGAGCTTCATGATGATGGGCTGTCTGGCTCTCTTTTTTACTTCCCGGGTAATCTCTTCCACCGCCCTGGGATTTTGTCCAAAGGCAATTCCGCCTTCCTTCACATTGGGACAGGAGATGTTGATCTCCAACAGATCCACCGGCTCATCCGCCATGCGCTCCACCACCTCACAGTAATCCTCCGTGGTCCTTCCGCACACGTTCACAATGATCTTCGTATCGTATTTTTTCAAAAACGGAAGGTCTCTCTTGCAAAACACTTCCATCCCGGGGTTCTGCAGACCGATGGCATTGAGCATCCCCCCATAGGTCTCAGCCACCCTGGGGGTAGGATTTCCCGGCCAAGGCACATTGGCCACGCCCTTCGTCACCACAGCCCCTAAATGGCTTAGATCCACAAACTCGCTGTATTCTTCCCCGGAGCCAAAGGTCCCGGATGCCGTCATCACAGGATTTTTCAATTCCACGCCGGCTAACGTCACTTTCGTATTCATCCCAGCTCCACCTCCGTACTCAAAAATACGGGGCCATCCTTGCAGACCCGTTTGTTATGCACATGGGAATGCGCATCGACCTCCTTGGAGCCGCATACACAGCCTAAGCAGGCACCAATGCCGCAGGCCATCCGTTCCTCCATGGAAATCCAGCAGGGAATCCCTTTCTCCAGACCATAGGCCTTCAGTCCCCGCAGCATCGGTGTGGGGCCGCATGCCATGATCACATCTGCCTGTATTTTCTGCTCCCGGATGGCGTCCAGCACATTTCCCTTGGTTCCTGCACTCCCATCCTCAGTAGCGATTACAAACCGGCAGTATTTTTCAAAGTCGTCCTTTAAAAACAGCACATCCCGGTAACCGGCAGCCATTGTCACCTCTGCATCCAGCTGTTTGGCTGTCTCCAGCAGGGGCGGAATGCCGATGCCGCCGCCCACCAGCAAAACCTTCTTACCTTTTCCTTCTTCCAGGGGAAATCCATTTCCCAAAGGTCCCAGCACGGATACCATGCTTCCGGGCGAAAGCCTTGAAAATTCCTCGGTCCCTTTTCCCGCGATCCGATATACCAGACGGATCCGGCCATTTTCCCGGTCGATCTCACACAGGCTGATGGGCCTGGGCAGCAAACGGCTGCCATCCTGGCAGTACACTGATACAAACTGTCCCGGAACCGCTCCAGCCGCAATGGTCGGTGTCTCCAGCCACATATCAAAAATCTGGGGACTGATTTCTTCTTGTTTTAAGATCCTGCAGTCTTCTTTTTTCTTGCTCATATATCCTCCACCAGCGCCAAACACAGCGCCACTTGGTCTTTCCTTTGTATTGATCTTCTACCGGCTGCCCAGCGCTCCCGCGATGTCGGCAATCATGTCCTGTACCGCCGCCCGGGAAGCATCCCCGTAATTTTGGGCACCGAATGCCGCATATTTCTCCTGCTTGTATGCCGCGATGATTCCCCTGGAGGAATTCACGATCGCTCCCAGTCCGTCCTCATTAAAGAAATGTACCAGGTCCGCGCCTTTTCCGCCCTGCGCACCGTAGCCCGGCACCAGGATAAAGGTCTTCGGCATCAGCTTACGGAGCACTTTGCCCATCTCCGGGTAAGTGGCGCCTACCACAGCACCGATATAGCTGTAGCTGCTGCCCATATGCTCCTCGCCCCACTGTGCCACCTTTTCACCGACCCATTCATAGAGGGGACGGCCGTCAATGATGCGGTCCTGGAACTCCCCGCTGGAAGGGTTAGAGGTCTTCACCAGGATGAACAGCCCCTTCTTCTCTTCCTTGCAAACTTCGATAAATGGCTTCACACCGTCGCTTCCCAGATAAGGATTCACCGTAGCAAAGTCCTCATCAAAGCCAGCATAGGTCTTGCTTCCCACCTGTACCTTGCCCAGGTGGCCCACCGCGTAGGCCGCAGAGGTGGAGCCAATGTCGCCCCGCTTGATATCGCCGATGACTACCAGTCCCTTTTCCTTACAGTAATCCACCGTCTTCTTATAGGCTTTCAATCCTTCAATCCCAAACTGCTCATACATAGCAATCTGCGGTTTCACCGCCGGGATCAGATCATAAGTGGCATCCACAATCCCCTTGTTATACTGCCAGATGGCTTCTGCCGCTCCTTCTAGGGTCTCCCCGAACTCATCAAAGGCCTTCTTCTGGATATGCTCCGGAATATAGCTCAGCATGGGATCCAGCCCCACCACGATGGGCGCATTTGTCTTCTGAATTTTCTGAATTAATTTATCTATCATGTTCGTTCTTTCCTCCTGGATTATTTGTCTTGGTATACGATCCTGCCGCCACAGATGGTAGTGCGGACCTTTCCTTTTACCTTTCGTCCGTGGAATGGTGTATTTTTGCTCTTGGAAACAAATGTGTTCTTGTCAATGGTATATTCCGGCCGCGGGTCAATGATGACGATATCCGCATCTTTTCCTTTTTCAAGAGTCCCTTTGTCAATATGAAGGATCTTCGCCGGATTATAGCTCATCTTCTCTGCCATCTGCATAGGTGTAATGATCCCTGGCTCCACCAGCTCAGTCAGCGTCAAAGCCACGCTGGTCTCCAAGCCCACAATGCCGAACGGGGCATTGCGCATGGAACCGCTCTTTTCCTCCGGGCTGTGGGGCGCGTGATCCGTGCTAATCACTTCCAGCACATCATCATGCAGCGCCTGCTTCAAAGCCTCCACATCCTTCTGGGTACGCAGCGGCGGATTCATTTTGTAATTGGGATTATCCCCTGGAATATCTGCGCTCGTCAGCGTAAAATGATGCGGACAGACCTCTCCGCTTACGTCGATGCCGTTTTCCTTGGCCACCTTCAATATGGCGGCCGCCCCTTCTGTGGAGCAATGACACAGATGCAGGTGGGCCCCTGTCTCTCTGGCCAAAATAATGTCCCTGGCTGTGATGGTATCCTCCACCGCATTGAGGATTCCCGGAAGTCCCAGCTCTTCTGCCCGCTCATCCGCGTTCATACAGCCGCCGCAGACCAAATCAATGTCTTCGCAATGGGCCAGCACCGGAATATTTAATTCCGCCGCAATCTTCATTGCTTCATAATATAGCTGGGTATTCATCACGGATTTGCCATCCTCCGTGATCGCTGGACACCCTGCTGCTGCCATCTCCCGGATCTGGGCGAGCTCCTGTCCCTTCATCCCTTTGGTAATGGCGCCTGTCTGGAGCACATGGATAGGGGCAACGCTGGCCGCCTTGTTGACCACATACTCATATCTGGTCTTCTCATCGATCACCGGCTTCGTGTTGGGCATTGCCACGATGGTCGTAAGCCCCCCTTTGGCCGCCGCCTTGGAGCCGCTCTCAATGTCCTCTTTATATTCCTGTCCCGGATCCCGCAGATGTACATGGAGATCGATAAGCCCAGGCATCACATAGCAGCCATCGGCATCGATCACCTGGTCTGCCTGGCAGTCCAGCTTTTCTCCTAATTCTTCAATCACTCCGTCTTTTACATATAAGTCCTGTACTTTATCCGTCTTTGTGCCCGGATCGATGATCCGTCCTCCTCGAATCAAAATACTCATTGCATATCTCCTCTTTTCCTTCCTGCCTCTTTTTCAGCAGTCACTGGTATATTGCTATCATACACGAATTTTGTACTGAAATAAAGACTTTTTTACGTATTGTGCTTGACTTTTCCATACAAAGCGTCTATACTTCATTTAACGAAGTATATTGGGTGTAAATTGATTCACTAGTTTTTAGAGATTATATTACAACAATATAATCTGTAAAATCTGGTGATTTTTTTATCCCCAGTATTACAATTTAACTTTTTTTATTTTCTATGGAGGTAATATCATGAACAAGGGAACTGTAAAATGGTTCAACGCAGAAAAAGGTTATGGCTTTATCACAGGTGAAGACGGGGCAGATGTATTTGTACATTTTTCTGCAATCAACGGCGACGGCTTCAAATCTTTAGAGGAAGGCCAGGCTGTTTCCTACGACTTAACCGAAGGCGCTCGCGGAATGCAGGCTGCTAACGTGACAAAACTGTAAATACTATAAACGCCAACAAAAAAGGCCTTTGCACACAACATGCAAAGGTCTTTTTTTGATGAAAAAACGTGTTCACTCCAGCCCGGCCCCTTCCTGCGCCGGGCCTGCCAGCACTCTTCCCTGATAGTCAAACCGGGAGCCATGACAAGGGCAGTCCCAGCTTTTCTCATCCGGATTCCATTCCAGCTCACAGCCCAAATGGGGACAGCGGATATCCACCCCATAAATTCGCCCGTCCGTATCCTTATACACTCCCACCTTCTCTCCATCCAGGTCTACAATTCCTCCATGACCTTTGAAAATCCCGGCCGCCGTCTCCTCCGGGTCCTGAAAGAACCTCCTTGCCAGGCCTTTCACCGCCTGCTTGCCTTCCTCTGCCATCCGTGGAACCAGGTCCAATGAAAACCGCCCGGGATCAAACACCTGCTGATACGGATTTCTCTTTCCGCAGATCATGTCCCGCAGGATCATCGCCGCAGCCATGGAGGTGCTCATTCCCCATTTCTGGAATCCTGTGGCCACATACCAGTCGGGCTCTTTTGCCGCATAGTTTCCGATATAAGGGATCTCATCCAAAGTCATACAATCCTGGGCAGACCAGCGTGCAGCCGGCCTGCAGCCAGGAAACAACTCCTTCGCCTTCTTCTCCAATGCTTCATACCGGCCTCCCTTAGAATTCTCCCCGGTCCGATGGTTCTCACCGCCAAACAACAGATATCCATGAAAATCCCGAAAGGAATAAGAACCTTTCTCCGCCCCGATGAACATGCCGCCAAGCCTTGGGGCATTGGCCAAAGCCAGGACATAAGAGCGCTCCTGATGCATTCTGGCAAAATACATCCCGGGAAAATCCACAAAGGGATAGTGACAGGCGAAGACGATCTTCCCGGCATTCACCTGGCCTCTGTCCGTAACCAGCTGGTGGCTCTCCACCCGGCGGACCTGGGTATTTTCATAAATGGTCAGTTTCTCCGCCAACGCCTGGACAAATTTCAGCGGATGAAACTGGGCCTGGTGGGAAAACCGCACCCCGCCCTCGGAAGGCACCGGGACCGGCACATCCCGGACAAACGCCGCAGGAAGCCCCAGCCTTGCCGCCGCCTGAGCCTCCGCCATTAGTTTCTCCCGGTCATTTCCATAGACATAGGCATCCGTCTCCTCAAAATCACAAAAAATCCCTTCCTTCTCAATGATATTGCGGTATTGGCCCACTGCAGCCTCATTGGCCATAGCATACTGCCAGGCCTTCTCCTCTCCTTCTTTCTCCATCAGCTTCCGGTAAATAAGCCCATGCTGGGAAGTGATCTTCGCCGTGGTATTTTCCGTCTGACCTCCCGCGATGCGGCCGGCCTCTAAGACGGCCACCCGCTGTCCTGCCTGCTGTAGCTTATAGGCGGTCAAAATGCCTGCCATCCCGGCACCGATCACCGCCGTATCACAGGATATCTCCCCCTCCAGTTCTTCTCTATGCCTGATCTTACAGCCCTGCCTCCAAATAGATTCCATGCTTCCCTCCGGTTTTGCTTTTTTCTTTAGTTTTTCCCCATTCCTTTCCTACATATTCCAAAACAGCCGGATCTATATCCTTACAAAAGGAGAATTTTTCCATGAAAGAACAAAGTGGGCAAGCCCACCTCAAGCTCCCCCTCCCCTCAATCTTTGAGGGGCTTGACAGCTTTGCGCGCCAGATGCATGTTCCTCTTGCATCTGTGCGCATCCTGCACGGAGTGCTTTTTTATTGTATAGGAAATTCGAAGAACTTTCCTATACAATGAAAAACCGCTGCTCCACAGATTCATATCTGCAAAGCAGCGGCACTTTTATTAATATCCATATATCATTTTATCCTGTATGAGGCATAGCAAACGCCGTCCACTGAAAAACACTACGATGCAAATGCCCGTATGAAGGCACTTTATAAAACACAGTCAGCGCCACCGCCCAAAGGACACTCAGATGCCCGTATAGCTATCGGTTACTCCGCATCTTCAGCGGAAGCGTTCATACCGCTTAGGTAGTCGTCAATCGCAGACACATCCACGGCTGTCGTCTCCACCTTAGAGCCGGCATTCTTCTGATACTGCCCGTAGATGGAATATCCCAGCCAGCCAACAGCAACTAAACATACCAGCAGCGCAGCCAGCTTCTCTATCAAAAGGATTCTCTTCTCTCTTTTATATATCTTCTCACGGTTTGCTTTCCGTTCTTTGTATTGATCTACTTTTTTCTGGCTCATTTGGATTCTCCTTCGTTCTTGTGATTTCCGAAAATATTATACTACATATTCTCCGAAAAGGGAAGAGAAATTCTACACTACCACGATCACTCCACCGTCATTGGCATACATGCTGCTGACGCCGGCGGTATCCAGCACGATGATATCTTTTAATGTCATCCGGTCCAAAATCGCCTCTTTTAACATCTGTGCCCGTTCCGCACAGTTACAGTGGGAAATGGCCAGCACCTTATTCTCACAGTCTGCCGTCTTCTCCACAATATAATCCACCATTTTAACCAATGCCCGGTTCATGCCTCTGGCCTGATCCAACTGGCAGATCGTCCCTTCCTGCGTAGCTCCCATCACTGGTTTAATTTTCAAAGCGGAGGCCACAAACGCCTTCACCTTGCTCAGCCTGCCATTTTTCCTGAGCGTCTCCAGATTCTCCAGCACGAAAAATGTATTCTGACTATCAATATATGCCTCTACGATATCCACGATATCCCCAAAGGGAAGACCTGCATCGGCACATTCCTGTACTTTGGCCGCAATCAGCGTCTGTCCCACAGAAGCAGACCGGGAATTAAAAATATAGATATTTTTCTCCGGATGGTCCTCCAGAAATAATTTCCGCCCCAGCTGGGCACTGTTATAAGAACCGCTCAGCTCCGCAGATAAGGTGACCACATAGATATCCTTAGCGTCACAATCATATGCCTGGATATACCTCTCCGGGGAAGGACAGGAAGACTTCGGACAGGTAGGACTGGCAGCAACCTTCGCCAAAAAATCCTTTTGGCAGAAAGTCTCGTCATCCACAATATCCTCTCCTTCCACGGTCAGAACCAGCGGTACGGACTCAAACCTCTCATCATTTTTCCACTCTTCTTTCAATTCTCCGCAGCTATCGATCACAATCTTGTAATTCATATATATTTATATCGTCCTCTCTGCTATAATATGTAGTTTTGAATACCAGATATATACTATCACATAATCCAACTTTTGAAAAGGGGTTTTGGAAAAACCACTGTGTTTTTTATGTCTCAGATATCATTTGAACACTGGCCAGGGATTGGCCGTCATCCTTTTGACACCTCAATTTTTCTATTATATAATGGTAACAGTATATAATAGTAACAGCTTTATTATGCATGAGGGGAGAAACCGGAGGTATTATGATCGCGCTGAAAATCATAGATAATAAGGACTTTATGTCCAACTTATTAAAAGGAAATACATTTGACACCTTTTGGCTTTCCGAAGCTGTCATCACCACTTTTAACACATTTACCATCGATGGAAATATGCATCTGGAATTTTTCGACCCTGTCCTGGCCAAATCTCTGGAAAGCTCCGGCAGAACGAACTCCTACTGGGCGGAGATCAAGCCCTTTTGCTTCTCCATCATCAAGGGAAAACACACGCCGCTGAATTTCAAAATCATTTTCCAGCTGTCCAGAGAACATATGGAGCAGGCACTGGAGAACAGCGATACCGGCCTTCTCCCGGAAAACGTAGCCGGCATGTTTTTAAACCTGCAGTTTAACGGAACAGAAATCACCTGCACCACAGGGACTTCATTAAGACTCTTTACCTTAGACAAGTCCTTAGATGTGCTGTGGGACAATATGGTCCTGGCATTTTTTAAACAGCACGGGATCGCCTTTGAACAATTATAAAAAGCACATTTGGGAATCCCAGCGCCTTGTTAGCACTCATTTAAAATGAGTGCTAATTTTTTCTTGACTTTTTGGGACTCCGGTATTACTATATCTTTTAGAACAGCCGCAGGCGGTCATTTTTTCGATCCGCCGCCTCGGGCAAATAACTACCAACAATTGTAAAGGAGCGTGAAAATCATGTCAGTGAAACATGGTTCTTTATCTATCAACAGTGAGAATATCTTTCCTATTATAAAAAAATGGCTGTATTCCGATCATGACATCTTCGTGCGGGAAATGATCTCCAACGGGTGTGATGCCATCACCAAGCTGAAAAAGCTGGAGGTCATGGGTGAATATTCCTTCCCCGACGACTATAAGGCCACCATCCAGGTCGTTGTGGACCCGGACAAGAAGACGTTAAAATTCATCGACAGCGGTATCGGCATGACGGCTGACGAGGTGGAGGAATACATCACACAGATCGCTTTCTCCGGCGCCACCGAATTTTTGGAAAAATACAAGGACAAGACCACCGATGACCAGATGATCGGTCATTTCGGCCTGGGCTTCTACTCTGCTTTCATGGTCGCTGATGAGGTGCACATCGATACACTTTCTTACCAGGAAGGGGCCTCCCCTGTACACTGGAGCTGTGACGGCGGCACCGAATATGATCTCACCGAGGGAAGCAAAACCTCTGTCGGCACGGAGATCACTTTGTTTTTAAATGAAGAAAGCGTAGAATTCTGCAACGAATACCGGATGCGGGAAGTCATTGAAAAGTATTGTTCTTTCATGCCTGTGGACATTTATCTTTCCAAAGAGGGCGCTCCCCAGGAATATGAGACCATTGACGAGGCCGACTTAAAAGAGGACGACGTGGTGGTGGAGCATATCCACGAAGAGGCCAAGACCGAAGAGAGAGAAAATGAAAACGGAGAAAAAGAGACCGTGGAAATTTCTCCAGCCAAGGATAAGGTTAAAATTAACAAACGTCCGGTTTCCTTAAGCGATACCCATCCTTTGTGGATGAAGCATCCCAACGACTGCACGGAGGAGGAATACAAGGAATTCTACCGGAAGGTATTCATGGATTACAAGGAGCCTCTGTTCTGGATCCATCTGAACATGGATTATCCGTTCAACTTAAAAGGTATCCTCTATTTCCCGAAAATCAATACTGAATATGATTCCATCGAGGGTACCATCAAATTGTACAATAACCAGGTATTTATCGCTGATAATATCAAGGAAGTCATCCCGGAATTCCTGCTTTTGTTAAAGGGTGTTATTGACTGTCCGGACCTGCCTTTGAACGTATCCAGAAGCGCCCTGCAAAACGATGGCTTTGTCCAGAAGATTTCCGAATATATCACCAAGAAGGTGGCAGACAAGCTTACCGGCATGTGCAAGACCGACCGGGAATCCTATGAAAAATACTGGGATGACATCAGTCCCTTCATTAAATTTGGATGCATCAAGGATGCCAAATTCTCTGAAAAAATGATGGACTACATCCTTTTCAAGAATTTAGACCAGAAATATTTGACATTGACAGACTGCATCGAAGAAAACAAAAAACCTGAGGATACGGCCGAGGCCGAGACGGATGCAAAGGATGAATCCAGCACCAGCGAAGCCGAAGAGTCCAAGGGTGATTCCCAGGAAGACAAGGAGCCAGAAAAGACAACCATCTTCTATGTGACCGATGAGATCCAGCAAAGCCAGTATATCAATATGTTCAAGGAAGAAGGGCTGGATGCGATCATCTTAAAACACAATATTGATACTGCCTTCATCTCCCATCTGGAACAGAGAAATCAGGAGATCCGTTTCCAGCGCATCGACGCGGACCTAACCGACAGCTTCAAGGGTGAGGACACAGCGGATGAAGCGCATGTGAAAGCGCTCACCGAACTCTTCCAGACGACTCTGAAAAAAGACAAAATGGAAGTTAAGGTAGAAAGTCTGAAAAATGAAAACATTTCCTCTATGATGACATTGTCCGAAGAAAGCCGTAGAATGCAGGAAATGATGAGAATGTACGGCATGCACGGCATGGATCCTTCCATGTTTGGAGGTCAGGAGACCCTGATCCTCAACATCAAGCATCCTTTGGTCCAGTATTTGCTGGAAAATAAGGATTCAGACAAAGCCCCAGTCATCTGCGAACAGCTTTACGACCTAGCCATGCTGGCCCATAAACAGCTCACCCCTGATGAAATGACAAGGTTCATAAGCAGAAGCAACGAAATCATGATGATGCTAACCAAATAGCCCTTCCCCGTTCTCAAATAGGAAAACAAAAAGTGTCTGTCTGCAAAATCCTAATGCAGACAGGCACTTTTTGTTTTCCAAAAGAAACGGTATCAAACAGATCAAGATTTCTCGCCGGATACCGGCAGAGGACGCGGCTTACCCTGGAAAATAGCCTCGCCTATCTTAAACCCTCTCCGTCATAACAAAATCTTCTCCAGATCATAGGGCACATAGAGATTGCCATGATAATACTGCTCTCCCTCCGCCATATAGAGCTCTTTCCGGCGCTCCAGGTTCTTATCCTCCGTATGCCACAGCACCAGGTTGGGGATTCCCAGCTCCTGGGCCAATTCACAGGCATCCTTCACCGTGCTGTGATGCTTCTCGTAAGGCTTGAACCGGTCTGCCTGGGAAGCCAGGCAAAAGGCCTCGTGAAACAACCAGTCACTCCCCGCCACCACATCATGATTTACCTCATTATACGGCTCATCTCCGGCACAGGTGAGCTTTTTGCCGTTCTGCAAAGTGAGCGTAAATCCATATTGCTTCGCCTTCGTGGAATGGATATCAAAGAAGGTGACATCGTAGCCAATAATCTTCTTGCAGTCTCCATCCTCCAACGGAACAAGGAAAATCCGCTGTCCGATCATTTGATAAAATTTTCCTTGAATGGTCAGACGGGCAATGGTGTCGATCACCGGCACCAAATCACTGTGGCAGTATATGTTACAGTTTCCTTCATAATTACCCTTTTTCATGGCTGTGGCAATCATACGGATCATCCAAACAATCCCCAAAAGATGGTCACAGTGCTCATGGGTGATGAAAATCTCATGGATATCCGTGATCTTCACCCCTGCCTTCTCCAAAGCGGCCAGAATCCCATTTCCGCCGCCGGTATCCACCAGCAGATATTCTTCCTCCCGCTGCAGCAAAAAGCAAGTATTAAAACACTTAGTCACCGCTGCATTTCCAGTTCCTAATACGATTAACTGTTCCATAGTTCCTCCATCCTTCTATCAATTTTTTAAGGCCCTCGGCAGCGCTGCCCAAGACCTTTTTCTCTCATTGAAAAATCCTCTAATGATCCGGTTGCTTCCGACAATACTTTACCACATTTCTCCAGCTCCGGCAATTTTTTTCTATCGCATAAATATAAGAAGGAATATTGACAAACCTCCTGCCAAACAAAGCGGCCGGCATCTATTTCAGATGCCGGCCCCTTCCATCCATTGCTTTTATAGTGTGTCTTGATCAGTGACGTCTCTTCTTATATACCAAAAATCCCGCCGCTCCGATGATCACAATGGCGATTACGATGGTAATGATCCATCCGCCGATATTCGTCTGATCTCCAGTCTCCACCGCATTCTTCTTCGTGGTGTTGGAATTCTTCGCAGCCGGAGTGATGGTCACCGTATCTTTGATAAATTTCAGGCTCATTTCCTTATAAGCCATAGTCCCGTCTGCTTTCCATGTGCTGCCGTCATATACATCGCGTTCATAGGAAACACTCAACGTATAAGTTCCAGCATTGGCCGCTTTCAAAACAGCGCTGTAATTGCTGTCTGCAAATGCAGTATAGGAATTGCTGCCCAGCTTCCACGCATATGGAATGTAGCGGACATCGCCTTTTCTCGGAGAGCTGTTGTTGCCGGCTCCCGTAGCTGAAAAACTGATACTGGTATTCGTCTTATAAGATGTATTAGAGCTTAAATTGTTGATCTTTAATTCAGAAGTATCCGGAATCCGCGGTACATAGGCTTTGACCTCTACACGGATCTGCGCCGTCAAGGATATGCCGTCCGGATTGCTCACGCCATCCGGCAGAGTCACCTTACCTTTGATGGTAAAGCTCTGGGCATCCACGCTGGTCGGATCGTAACTTGCGGATTTTACATCCCAATCCACATGCGCGCTCTTCTCGCCAGCTCCAGTCTTAATCTTCACAGACTCCGGCAGACCCAATGCCTTACTGCTCTTCTCCACGGCATTCTTCAAACCGGTGATGGCAGCTGGATCCACAATGCTGATCAGCTTATTCCCCGTCACCTCAAATTTCACATTCAAAGTCTCCCCAGCCACATCTTCTGATGTGATGTCAATGCTCTCATCATAGTTGCCCATCGGGAGATCCTTCTTCGGACGCACGGTAAACGTAGCCTTCTCCTTGGGTGCCAGCTTGGATGCTGTCAGTTTGCTGACGCTATAATTCTTAGACTCTGGCTGCTCCAGCACCAGATCCTGGTTGCCAGTGTTGGTGATCTCAATCTGCACCGCCTCCGGCGCTTTCTCATAGCCTGTTTCAGCTGTTCCAAAGTCATAAGAATCCGGACTAATCGTCATCTCATAAACAGGAGTAATCTCACTGACTACTTTCGCCTTAGCTGTCACTTCCGCCTGCGTGCCTTCCTCTGTGATAAAGGTAAGTTTCTCCTCATAATCTCCCTTTGTCAGTCCAGTCTTGGGAACGACGGTCAGATGCAGCCGGTCACCGGCCTTGAGATCTCCCTCGGTAGCACTGATCTCAAAGCTGGCTGCCGTCATTTCTTTGAAGGTCAGATCCTGATTACCAGTGTTGGTCAAAGTGACCTTTTTGCCTTCCACATCCTTATAGCCCTCTTTCAACTCTCCAAAATCCAGCGCCTCCGGCTCCGCCGTCATGGCATAAACCGTCTTGGCAACCACATTGAGAGTAAATGCTTTCTCCGTCGTTCCGCCAGAATTGGAAGCAGTGACAGTAAATGAATAGGCTCCGGCATCGACCTTGGTCTGTCCTTCCAGAACACCGTCTGCAGAAAGGTTCAACCCTTCCGGCAAAATTCCCTCTCCGTCTTTGACTGCCCATGTCACGGCATCTTCACTCTGGGCTTCTAATTGTACCTGATATTCTGTCTCCTGTGTCACATCCGGCAACGTTTCTGTCGTGATCACAGGAAGCGCGATCTCCTTCAAAGGCTCCGGCTCAGGCACTTCTTCTGCCGGAGGCTCTTCCTCCAGCGGCTCCTCTGTCATCGCTTCCGGTGTGGGCTCCGGGGTAGGTGTCTCTGTGGGAGCAGGTGTCTCTGTCGGCTGTGCCGTCCCATCCTTCACGGTCACTGCCTCGGAAGTGAGCTTATCGCCGGCAATCCCGGAATCTTCCTTGGGAGATACCACCAAATAAACGGAGGATCCCACCATCTCTTTGGTCACTTTCAAAGAGGATTCCGCACCTACAGACTTATCTTCCTTGCCCTCAGCCTTCCCGGCCTTGACAAACCATTTAAAATCCAAGTTCTTCGCTTCGATCCCGGCAGGCGTTACTTTAGAAAGATCCGCCTTCAAGGTCCCGCCTTCTTTGGCCTCTCCGGTAACCTTCAACGTCCCTCCCAGTGTATTATCTTCCGCCGCAAAGGCTGTGAGCGGCAGCATCGACAATAACAATATCACCGATAATATAACAGCTATAAATCTTCTCTTCTTCATACAATCCCCTCCTTCTCCATGAAGTCATGTACGCATCCCTATGTGGTCATCCGTCAGGTACTATGGTTACGTTATTATCCTATTCTATCGATACTTCTATTTACTATCATATTACTCTATTCCCTAAAGGAACACAAGTAAACTTTCTATAAATTTACAGCCTCTGCGGCGATATTTTGACAACAGTACTTCCACAGCAAAATCCTCTGTCTTATCTGAGAAAACGACGGATCCACCACTCTTTTCCTTTGGTATATGGCTGGTAACGGATCGGGATATCCAGCCGGCCCCGCACCATCACGCTCTTCTCGTGGCTAAATGTGGCAAAGCTCTTTTCCCCATGATAACTGCCCATGCCGCTTTCACCCACACCGCCAAAGGCCAAATAGGGACTAGATAGATGAACCAGCGTATCATTCAAACAGCCGCCTCCAAAAGAAATATTCTTCAAGATTTTTCTCTGAAGCGAAAGATCTTTCGTAAACAAATACAAAGCCAGAGGCCGTTCCCTGGATTTTAGCAGGGAAATGACTTCTCGGCCGCTCCCGAAGGGCAGCACGGGCAGGATCGGGCCGAAGATTTCTTCCTCCATCACAGGATCTGTCCATTTAACATCCGTCAATACGGTAGGCGCAATCTGTAAGGATGCCTCATCACCGGTACCTCCTGTAAAGACAATTCCCGATTTACAATATTCCATCACTCTTCGGTAATGCTTCTGGTTGATCATTCTAGGGTAAGAAGGACACTTCAAAGGCTGACTGCCCAGAAAAATGCTGATCCACTTTTTCAGGGAATGCAAAAAAGGCTGGTATACGTTTTCCTGAACCAGTACATAGTCCGGCGCCACACAGGTTTGCCCGCTGTTGATAAATTTTCCGAAGACGATGCGCTTTGCCGCCAGATCCACTTCCGCATCTGCCGCTACGATACAGGGACTTTTTCCGCCCAGCTCCAGCGTCACCGGCGTCAGATGGACCGCTGCCTTTTCCATCACCAGCCTGCCCACCGTTTTGCCTCCGGTGAAAAAGATATAATCAAATTTTTCGTCCAAAAGCTCCTGATTGGCGCTCCGGCCGCCTTCCACCACGGCCACGTATTTCTCCGGAAACACTTCCCCCAGCAGCCGTTTGATCACCGCAGCCGTATGGGGAGCATAGGCGGATGGCTTCAGCACACAGCAATTTCCTGCGGCAATTGCCCCGATCAGCGGATCTATCGTCAAAAGGAAGGGATAATTCCATGGCGCCATGATGAGCACCACCCCATAGGGTTCCGGAAGCACATAGCTCCTGGCCGGAAACTGCGCCAAAGGCGTAGGCACCAGGCGTTGCTTCATCCACTCCTTCAGATGCTTCTTCGCAAAATCCAGTTCAGACAATGCCAGACCGATCTCCGTCATATAAGCTTCCATCGGCGCCTTATGCAGATCGTCAAAAAGAGCCTTAGCAATCTCCTTTTCATGGGTTCGGATCGCCATTTCCAGCCGTTTGAGCATCCGCAACCGATATGCATAAGGGCGGGTTTTCCCCGCCCTGTAAAAGTTTCTCTGCTGTTTCATCAAATCCTTGATTTTCATATTCTCATCCTCTCGGGCACGCATTTGCAAATGGACACCATCCGCGCTTTGGGGCCCGGCAAAAGATTTTTTCAGCCCTCTACGATCAAATAGCCACCACTTGGAAGAGCAAACACTTCGCTGGCTTCTTCCAATTCATCCAAAGACATCTGGTCCACATCCGCACCGTTTTCTTCAAAATATTCCCGGACCTCTTCTAAACTGTCCACTACTACAGCCATACAATCCTCTAAAAATGCCTCAGCTTCCCCATAGGTTTCCGCCACTGGCTCATCAAAAAGCTGGGATTGTTTCCTCAAAAAAGTCATGATGCACTCTTCGCTGTACTCATTCATAGTTTATCCTCCATTCTTCCCTTTGATTCTATCAGTCCCGCCAGCACGCCGGTTACTTTTTCCGTTTCATATCTGCTGATAGATTTCACCTTCTCCCGTGCCGTGCTCACAGCATAACTATAACGCACTGCTTCCAACATTTCAATATCATTATACTCATCTCCAAAACCCATGCATTCTTCCGGGAGAATTCCAAATGTTTCCTGCAGACAACGGACTCCATTTCCTTTGTTTTGATCCTTCGGTATGAAATCCAGCCAGTCGTTGCCGGAGGTCACTACCGCTGCCCGGTCAGAAAACCGGCTGACCCAATCGGGCACTTTCTCCTGAAGATGCTCCTGATCAAAAACAGCCACCTTCAGACAAGCCTCCGGAATCTCATCCAGATCCCCGATGAGTGTTATGTTATTATGCATATAATCCCGCATCAGCCACAGAAATTCCTGGCTCTTAGGGCGTATGTAATAGGTCTGTTCCCCGGAAATGCTAAATTCTGACGCTCCGTCCTCATAAATAGCCTGCGCGATTTCCTTGGTGAGCGACATCGGAAGCGCGCCCCGGTCCAGCACTTTTCCTTGATACAGCGTCAATCCGCCGTTTTCGGCAATATATGCGATGTCATCCCTGACCGGCCCGAACAGGCGGTACAAATTGGCATACTGCCTACCGCTGGCTGCCACAAATAAAATCCCCAGCTCCTTCAGTCTGCGGATCTGCTCCAAAAGCAACGGATCCAGCTTCTGCTGGCTGTGCGGCAGCAGCGTTCCATCCACGTCACTGACGATCATCTTAATCATGTTCTTCCTCCTTTAAGCACATCCAGCAGCTCCTCCGGACGATGCACGATTTTTCTTGCGTGGTGTTCTCTGAGCTCCTTCTCCGGACGAAAGCCCCAGGTAACACCCACCGTATACATCCCTGCCGCTGCCCCGGTATCCATATCGGTCCAGGTATCCCCCACATAGAGACATTCTCCGGGAGCCACACCAAAATCAGCAGCAATTTTCAGAGCCCCGTTCGGCGCCGGCTTTCTGGGTATGCCTTCCATCTGTCCCTGGATCGCATCAAAGCAGCCCTTTCCAAACATGCGCTCAATCACCTCAATGGCCTGGCCATGGGGCTTATTAGAGAATACGGCTACCTTGACACCCAATTCCTTCATTTTCTCCACCGTAGCCTCCATCCCCGGATAATGCTTCAAATGATAATAAGGATTTTCCGCAAATATTTTCCGGTACAGAGGCTCTGCCTCTTCATAATGAACCAGCTCCACGTCACCGGAATCCATCAGACAGCGCCGTACCAGCATGCTGGCCCCCTCACCGGCATAGTAATTATAATTTTCCACCGGCAGGGGCGGATAGCCATAATGTGCCAGCAGACGGTTTCCGGAATATGCCAAAGACTCCACCGTATCCAACAGGGTGCCGTCCAGATCAAATATACAAGCCCGATACATCAATTAGCCTCCTTCTAACATCTTACTTTCCTGTGGGAAGCGTCAAAAGCGCCGCCCTCATGGTGCTGATTATACCACAATCCGGATGCCTGTCACACTAAAATTCGCTGTCATCATAAAAAAGAATTATGAACGGCGCACTTTTTATTTCATAGGGCACAGTTTCCTTTGGAACCAAAAAGGGCCAGACACATTTCTATGCCTGGCTCTTTTTGCTGAGTGTCAAGGAAAGGCTTGCGAAAGCCTCCCCTCCGGCGCCCAAACCTTATTTATTTTCCATAGACCGAATCAGCCGGAAAACCTGTAGCACTGTCAGCCGCAGGTTTTCTTTGGCTGTTTCTGGCTCCATCGCCTCTTCCACGGTCACCGGAAGCTGTAAGATCGGGAAATACGCATCGATCCCGCTTTTGTTGCATTCCACCGCATCCTCCGTCGCCCCGCCGGAAAATGCCAGCACCTTGATCCCATACTTTTTGGCCATTTTAGCCACGCCGATAGGCGCTTTGCCCATAGCCGTCTGAAAATCCAGCTTTCCCTCACCGGTAATGGCAAAATCAGCATCCTTCAGATCGTCTTCCAAAGAGATGGCATCCAAGATCATATCCACACCCGGCTCCAGCTTTCCATTTAAAAAAGTTAAAAATGCAAAGCCTAAGCCGCCTGCGGCTCCGGTCCCGGGAATATCCGCCGTATATTTTCCGGTAGCATGATACAGCACCTCAGAAAAACGCTGGAGCCCCCAGTCCATTTCCTGTACCATGGCCGGTGTTGCCCCTTTCTGCGGCCCGAATACCGCGGAGCAGCCATTTGGCCCGCAAAGCGGGTTATTCACGTCACAGGCGATACGGAAACGGCATTCCTTCAGTTTGGGTTCCACAAATGTCAAATCCACAAAGGCTGCCTTGAGCATATCTTTACCATAAGGACCAATCAGTCCCTTCTCTCTGTCATAGAAAACGGCACCCAGCGCTTCCATCATGCCAATGCCGCCGTCATTGGTGGCGCTTCCGCCGATACCGATGATGAAATCCCGGCAGCCTCTCTTTACCGCATCCAGGATCATCTCACCTACGCCATATGTGGTGGTCTCCATGGGATTTCTCTGCGCGTCGGGAACTAATGTGATTCCGGCTGCCTGAGCCATCTCCATGATCGCCATCTTTTTCTCAGGAATCATACCGTAGGTAGCCTGTACCGGCGTTCCCAGCGGCCCCTTCACGGTGATCTCCACTTTCTCCCCATGCATACCCATGACCAGCGCTTCCACAGTCCCTTCGCCTCCGTCGGCCAAAGGATATACCTTCACATCTGCCGGCCCCGTCTCCAAGATGGTATCTTTAATGATATTTCCAGCCTCCACAGAAGAGAGGCTTCCTTTCAAAGAATCAATGGCAATAACTACTTTCATAAAATATCCTCCCAAAACTGAGGGCCGCACCGGTGTAGCCACGGCGCAGCCCTACTTTCACTCCACAGGCAGGCTGTATCCTCCCTTTGGAACATGGCAGTTTCTATTGGTCCATTATTGGTTGACTACATTCTGCGGTTTTCCATCCACATATGCCTGCAGATTTGCCACGGCAATATCCATCAAACGTTTGCGGCTTTCCCTGGGAGCCCAGGAAATATGCGGAGTGATCAGACAGTTTTTCGCCTTCAGAAGAGGATTGTCCCCTTTGATCGGCTCTGTGGATACCACATCCAAACCAGCTGCATATACTTTTCCGCTGTTTAAGGCTTCCGCCAGATCCTCTTCTACAATCAGCGGACCTCTGGAGTTATTCAGGATGATCACGCCATCCTTCATCTTAGCAATATTTTCTTTGTTCACCAGTCCTTGTGTGGACGGGAACAATGGGCAGTGCAGAGAAATCACGTCTGCCTGGGCAAACAGCTCTTCCCGGGAAACATATTCTGCAATCTCACGACCGGCATCATTCGGATATTCATCGTTGGCGATCACGCGCATTCCCAAAGCCTTGGCAATCCGTCCGGTGGCCTGTCCAATTCTGCCGAAGCCGATAATTCCCATGGTCTTACCTGCCAGTTCAATGAGAGGATAGTCCCAGAAACACCAGTCAGGATTGTTCTCCCACCGGCCTTCCTTGACTGCCTGGTCATGATGGCCGATGTGGTGGCAGATTTCCAGCAAAAGTGCTATGGCAAATTGACCCACGGCGTCTGTTCCATAAGTTGGGATGTTACATACAGGAATGCCTTTTGCTTTGGCTGCTTCCACATCTACTACATTATAGCCGGTAGCCAGAACGCCTATGTATTTCAGGTTTTCACAGGCATCGATTACCGCCTTCGGCAACGGTGTCTTGTTGGTGAGTACCGCTTCCGCATCACCGATGCGGGAAATGACCTCATCCATATCGGTGAGGGATGTTCTGTCATATACGGTGAGCTCACCGAGCTTTTCAAAGCCCTCCCAGCTCAAATCGCCGGGATTCTCCGTATATCCATCTAAAATAACGATTTTCATATCTTAAATCCTCCTATGAAAAGAAATGGCTGCACACAGTTAGCTTCCGAAGATCAGTCCAACCGGACCGGTGATAAGCTGCGGGAACACAATGAAAATGCAAAGTGCCACTGCGATCAATACAATCCACGGTACAGAAGCTTTTATGATCTTCTCCAATGGCAGCCCGGTCACATTCTCCGCAGCATACAGGCAGACACCCACAGGCGGTGTGATCAGACCAAAGGACAAAGTGATTACCAAAAATACCACGAAGAACAGTGGAGATACGCCTACCGCCTGTACGGCCGGAAGGAGGATCGGCACCAGGATAAAGATAGCTGCTGTCGCATCCATGAACATACCTACACAGATGAGGAATGCATAGAGCACAAACATGATAACGATACGGTTATCAGAAATGCCGGTAATCATGTTGGCTACAGTGCTTGGCAGGCCATCCAGCTCAAAGAGCAGGGATGCCGGTTTGGCAGCGATGGCCACAAACAGGATGGTACCGGTGGAACGGGCATTCTTACAGATAATTCTGGGAATGTCTTTCCATGTCAGGTTCTTATAAATATAGATAGAAACTAAAATCGTATAAATAACTGCGATGGCTGCACCTTCGGTAGGTGTATAGAAGCCGGTGTATACGCCGCCCAGAAGGATGACCGGAGTTAAAAGAGCCGGGATCGCACTGACGAACGCCTTGCCTAATTTCTGGGGTTTGAACGGGGTACGGTCGCCGATTCCATGTTTTTTACAATACAAATAGTTGTATACCATGAAAATCAGACCGATGATGATGCCGGGGATCAAACCTGCCAGCAGCGCCTGTCCAATGGATACGTTGGCCGTAGCCGCCGCATTGATCATCAGGATACTGGGCGGAATTACGGACGCCAGCATGGAACCGGAGAGGTTGATGGCGGTGGCGTAATCCTTCGGATAGCCTTTTTTACTCAAAGCATTGATACTCATTTTTCCGATAGAAGCGATCGCTGCTACAGAAGATCCGGACATGCCGGCAAACAACATATTAACCACTACGGATACATGGCCAAGGCCGCCGTAGATCCAGCCTACCAGTGATTCGGCCAAGCCATAAATCTTATCTGCAACACCGCCCTCGTCCATCAAGGAACCGCACAAAATGAACAATGGTACCGCAACCATGATAAAGCTGTTCATGGATGTGAACATGGACTGTGCTGCCAGAGAAAGCGGCAGATCTGACATCGTCACAATACAGATCACGGAAGCCGCGCCCAGGGATACCGCGATGGGTACGCCCAAAAACATTAATACTAAAAACAGAATTAATAAAACTAAGCTCATACTCATCGATTATCACCCCTGTTCCAACAATTTTTCTTTTTCTGTTTCTTTGTCGCCAATGGCGATTTTTCCGTGATATTCCAGGAAGCTCTGCACAACGCCGATGATACCAAGTACACCAGCGATTGGCTGGCAGATACCGATCATCCACATCGGAATCATAAGTGCCGTTCCCATTTCTTTCATCATAATCTGCTGTCTCACCACGTCGATTCCCCAAATGATCATGAAGAGAAAGAATGCAACTACGATCACTGCGTATAATACTTCACTGAATTTTTTCAGCCATTTGGGCCCTACCTGTAAAAGCAATGTCACACGTGAGGACTCCGCCTGATTAAAGCCGCTGGCCAATGCCACAAACATCATCCACAAAAACAGATAACGGCTGGTCTCTTCTGTCCATGGAAATGGATGACCAACAATACGGCCGATGATCTGCAAAAGAATCGTTATGATCATTCCTATGACCATGATAGCTAGAACTACATTCTCTATTCCGCCAATGATATCAAAGAATTTGGAAAGAGCCGTTTTCTTTCGTTCCATGAGTATTCCTCCAATCCCTCTTTATTGAGCGGGAGGGCCGTCTATGCCCTCCCGTAAAACTGTGAATCATCAAGCTTTTCCGCAGAATTTTGCAGTTGCATCAAACAACGCGTCATCTTCGATCAGCTCTTTAAATTTGTCATAGCAGGACTGGGATACCTTAATAAACTCTTCGCGTCCTTCGTCTGTGATGTCATTGTATTCCATTCCGTTGTCTAACAGTGTCTGCAGAGCGGTTTCATCTTCTTTTTCCATGAAGTCCACATTCCACTGCTGTACTTCTTCGCCCGCTTTCTTGATGGCTTCCTGCTGTTTTTCGCTTAAGCCGTCAAACAGCTTGCTGTTGATGCCAACCAGCCAAGCGTCAGCCATATGATTGGTTCCGGAGATGTATTTCTGTACTTCATAGAATTTGTTGGAGTATGGTACGTCTACCGGGTTTTCCTGTCCGTCCAAAGTGTTCAGCTGCAGTGCATTGTATACCTCAGAGAAATTCATCGGTGTGGTAACGGCTCCGCAGGCTCCGAAGAATTCCACATACAGGGAGTTGTTCGGTACACGAAGCACCATGCCGTTTAAGTCGGCTGGAGAGTTCACTGGATTTTTGGAGTTGGTCACCTTACGGAAGGATCTGGTCCAGCTTCCAACAGTTGTAATTCCCATGTCAGAAACACGGTTCATCAGCTCTTTACCTGTATCACTGTTCAGATAATCCAGAAGCTGCTGCTGGTCATCAAACATATAAGGAACAGAGATCACATTGTAGCCTGGTTCAAAGCTGGCATATACAGAGCTTGCCAGAATCAGCATCTGCAGAGAACCTGCGGACAGCTGTTTGATGCCGGCTGCAGTATCACCGCCATACAGAGAACCGTTACCGGATACTGTAAATTCCAGGCTTCCTTCAGAATACTCCGTTGCGCGTTTTGCAAATTCTTCTGCTGCCTGATAGATGTAAGAAGAATCCGGGTCTGGAACAGCGATGGTGATCTTTGTTGTCTCTTCTGCTTTCCCGCCTGCTGCACTATCTGTGCTGCTGGCAGCGTCCTTGCTACCGCCGCAGCCTGCCAGACTGGCTCCAACCATAGTAACTGCCAAAATCAGTGCTAATATTCTTTTCTTCATAATTTCCTTCTCCCTTTACTTAAGATTTGTACTTATCTTATATAGCTCTTTTACCTGCGGATAAAGATTGACATATACCTGATATCTCTTATCGTATACTTCCTGATGCGCCGCACTGCTGACCACTTCCTTGTATACCTTCTTTTCCACTTTATCAGAGGCTTCCTTCAGATCCTGATAGAAACCTGCCCCGACACCGGCCAGCAGGGCTGCGCCCACCGGAGCCATATCATTCATATCCAAAATTTTTATATTTTTTCCTGTGATGTCCGCTTTAATCTGTGCCCAAAGCTCACTCTTGGCCCCTCCGCCGATGGAGGAAAACTCTTTTAACTTCTGACCAGTCACCCGCTCCGCGATCTCACACAGCTGGCGCAGTCCATAGCCACAGCCTTCCATCACTGCGCGGTTGAAATCCTGGCGTTTGCTCTGTAAGGATACCCCAAAGAAAACGCCTCTGGCATAGGAATCCCAGACTGGACTTCTCTCTCCCTGCATATAAGGCAGGAATACCACACCGCCGCATCCTGGAGCCGCCTTAGCGGCTTCCTCATTCATGAGTGTGAAGGAGTTTTTGTCACTGCCTGCCGCCGCCTCTACCAGGTCCTGACAGAAGTTGTCCCGGAACCACTGGTATGACGCTCCCGTATAGGACATTGCTCCCTGATAAATCCAAGTTCCTTCCACCACATGGCAGCGGTTAATGAAGCTTTTATCGAATTTCGGCTGGTCCACACAGATGGTCAGAACATTGGTCGTTCCTACGGATTCACAGGCATCCCCGGCTTCCCGCACACCTGCTGCCAATGTCGCGCAAGGCGTATCGGCGCCTCCAATCACCACCGGGATTCCCGGTGTGATTCCCAGAGAGGTCAAATCTTCATGGATCAAACCGCCCACCACATCTGAGGAGGACATAAGGGGTGGCAGTTTTTCGATGTCGATCCCGATCTTTTCACAGAGGTATGCAGACCATCCTCCCTGGTGTCCCTTCACCGTCTCAAAAAGATTGGTATAGGATGCGTTGGAATAATCGATTGCAAAGTTCCCTGTCATCCTTTGGGCCATCACGGTATTTACATGGCCAAAGTATTTCGTTTTTTTATAAATTTCAGGCAGATTACGCTTGATCCAGAGCATGGAAGTCCCCGAATGGGCCCCTGCCATAGCTCCGTTGGCTGTCAGCTCAAACAGCTTGTCCGCGCCCACAGCATCCAAAATCATCTGTGCCTCTTCGGTGCTGCGTCTGTCTGTATAGATGATGGGATCCACCAGGATCTCCCCATGTTCTCCCATCGCTGCTAAACCAGGACAGAGACTGGAGATACCAATACCTGCAATTTTCCCAGGATCAATTTCCTTCCCTTGAAACAAAAGCTTCAAACATTTGATATATGCTGCCCACATATCCTCCGTATCGATCTGTGCGTAATCCTGATTCGGAGTGATCAATCGGTAGGAGCTGCTGCTTAAGCCTACCAAATGTGCATTTTTATCAATAATTGCCACCTTGATGCTGGTCGTCCCCACATCAACGCCTAATAAGTATTCTCTCTCCATAACCTATGTACCTGCCTTAGTTCCATTTCCTATCAAACTTAATTGACGTTTTTTACTTTTATCTCTATCTTAGAACTCGTCGTAATTTTTGTCATTCTCTAATTGAGCTAACAGCTCTTTTGCTTCTTTTACGCTGTAGCCTTCATGAATGATGTATCTCAGAGCGATTACCAGAGCAGTTACATCTTTGTAATCCCAAACGAATCTTCCCATGGTCACACCGCCAACGCCGCAGTCCATAGCTTCTCTTGTCATCACCAGGTAATCGTCCAGTGTCTTGCAGGCATCGCCGCCCTGGATTACGATACGGAAGGTAGAAGGTACGCAGGAAACTACTTTTGCCATAGAATCCGGATCTCCGGTATAAGTCGTTTTAACGATATCCATTCCCAGTTCACATGCGCTTCTTACACAGTAAGCGATGTTTTCCCATGCAGTACGTTTGTCCATCGGTACGCTCTCACCCTTCGGATATACATGTCCGATCAGAGGCATTCCTTTTGCCATACATTCTTCAGCGAATTTTCCAATCGCTTCGAACTGCTCGCCCTGGAAATCGCCCAGTGTCATAGCGCCCATGGATACAGCATCTGCGCCCATGCGGATCGCTTCATCAACGGTACCAAAAATGGTGTCCTTCGTAGGTGCAACTGGTGAGTAGTTAGAAACCTTCATCAGCATAGCAACCTCGCCGGCATGGTTCCACATGCAGTGTTCTGCGATTCCCTTGGTCAGGGTCATAGCATCCGGTCTGCCAACGATAATTTTGTCAATGGTATCCTGGATGTGATGCAGACCTGTCATCGGTGCGATTCCTCTGGAAATTGCATGGTCTACTGTGATAGCCATCATTTTTCCGCTCTTTGGGTTTACCAGTCTGCTCATTCTTACTTCTTTACCTAACATTGCCATAATAACATTTCTCCTTTTTCTTATTTAATATGTAATTACTTAATTTACGTTCCCATCCGTTTTTCTTACGGCTCGATCAGAACCTTCAGGCCTTCTCCGCTCTTGCACACCTCATAGGCATCCTTGAACTGCTCAATCTTAAAGGTATGTGTCACAATTTCTTCCAGGTTGACTTTACCGGAAATCACCATATCTGCCGCTTCCAGATAATCTTCTCTCTTGTATGCAGTGCTGCCGTTCACATTGATTTCATTGTAGTGAATGGTGTTGACTTCGATGGTGGACTCACCAGTTCCGGCAAAACCTGCGAACAGGTTTACGGTACCGCCCTTGCGGCAAAGCTTTAAGGTGGAATTGATGATAGCCGGTACTCCGATCGCCATTACGATCACATCCACACCAAGTCCGTTCGTATGTGCTTTTACAATTTCTTCCAGATTTTCTTTTGTAGGATCTACCACTACATCCGCACCTAACTTAGAAGCCTTTTCTCTTCTGGATGCGATTGGCTCGCTGACGATGACTTCCTTCGCTCCCACAATTTTGGAAAGCTGCAGGTGCATCAGTCCGATGGGGCCTGCGCCTACGATCAAAACGGTGTCATTAAATCCGGTGCCCGCATTTTTCAATCCACGGATACAGCAGGACAGCGGCTCAATCAACGCTCCCTCTTCGAAAGAGACATGTTCTGGAAGTTTTACCACATTTCCGCTCTGAATACAGATATCCGGAATCAAAACATACTCTTCAAAACCGCCGTTGAACTCATAACCGATCGCCTTACGGTTCAGACAGGCGTTTTCACGGCCGGTCAGACAGCTATGACAGGAATGACACGGAATGACATTGGCAATTGCCACTTTTTCTCCCACCTGATATCCGGTCACATTTTTTCCGACCTCTGCTATGATACCGCACATTTCATGGCCGATTACGGATGGGTAACGGACGCCTTTGGTTTTTGTACCATTGAGGATTCTCATATCCGTTCCACAGATGGCTGCTTTTTTCATTTCCAATAAGATATCGCCATCTCCGATCACTGGTTTTTCAATTTCTGCCGGCCCGAAATCATTCGGTCCATTAAGAATTACCGCTCTCATTTTCACCGCTCCTTTTTCTTCGTTCTTATGAAAATTATTTACACTCTCTTTATAACACTTTCGAAAATATATTTCAATACCATTTTTTATTTTTGTAATTTTTTTCCATAACAAGACACTTCTTTTGTGTATTATTCCCAATAAAAACTACATATTTTTCTTTTCAAACACATATCACTCATAATTTTATATTTTCTGCTCTAAAAAATCCTGAAACCCGTTTTCAATAATTTTCAAAAAATCTTTTTATTTTCAAAAAATCTTTGGAAATTATTTTCACCAAAATCAATATCCATACTCTCTTTTTATCCGGGGAGAACAAAGTGGGCAAGTCCACCTCAAACTCCTCCTCCCCTCAATCTTTGAGGAGCTTGACAGCTTTGCGCGCCAGATGCATTTTCCTCTTGCATCTGTGCACATCCTGCACGGAGTGCTTTTTGTTTCATAGGACACAATTTCTTATGAAACAAAAAAAGGCCGCATGACAGGATCTCAAAATGATTCTGCCACACGGGCTTATTTCATGTTTTCTTTTGTATTTAAAATTTATTTTCCGATGTGGCAAGCCTGGTCTTCTGAATTGCCAAATAAGAAGCATCATAATTTTTAAACGCTGCAATTGCGGTAAGTACGTCAATAATTGCCAGCTGCGCAATCCTTGTGCTCACCGATTCCGATTGAAAAATTGTCTGTTCTGACGCGGTCTCAATCGCCACATCCGCGATGTTGAAAATAGGCGTTTTCCCACGGCCTGTCAAAGCGATGGCAAAGGCTCCATTTTCCTTCGCATTCTCCAGGCATTTCAACACCCCGCAATTACTGCCCGAGTGGGAAATACCAATGGCAACATCTTTTTCCTCCAACAGCGAGGATGCCATCAACTGCAGATCCATATCCTCATACACATAAGCCCGGATTCCGATCTTCAGCAGTTTGTGCAATGCATCTTTCCCCACAAGCAGGCTTCCCCCGCTGCCGAATAGCACTATTTTCCCAGCTTTATAGATCAGATCTGCCGCTTTCTCCACCTTCTTCATATCCAGGCCCAGGAGCGTCCGGTTGAGCACCGAGATCTCAGAATCGATGATTTTACCGCATATGGTTGCCGGATCATCGTGCTCTTGAAGCGCCGGATTGAAATGCCGTCCCCGCGGAAGCACATCCCTGGCCGCGTTCACTTTAAAATCCTGATACCCACGGTACCCAATGCTTCTGCAGAACCGTACCACAGACGCATCACTGACCTTTGCATTTTCAGACAGCTCCGTGATATTACAATTTAATACTTCTTCATAATGGCTTAAAACATATTCCGCAATCTTTCTTTCCGTATTGGTAAAAGAATGCATTTTTGATAAAATTTTATCCTTACAGCCGTTTTCGATCATATTGCCTTTCCTATAAACCTTGACCCTTTTCTGGTTACCATATAGTTACACTATCATAACCGAAAAATTTTTTCAAGAAAAAGTCCGAGAATGAAAAAAATCAAACGGCAGCTTTTTAATTTCCTGGGCAAATCTTCCCACCGGAAAGCCCACCACTGTATTGTAATCCCCGCGGATCCCCCGGATAAAGACACAGAATTTTCCCTGAATCCCATAAGCCCCGGCCTTATCCATCGGCTCTCCGGTAGCAACATAAGCCAGGATCTCTTCTTCGGTCATAGGATAGACCGCAACGTCGACAGCCTCATGAAAAATACGTTTTTCTTCCTGGTTTCCCTCCCGGTACAGCAGGGCTACCCCGGTATACACCTGGTGGGTCCGTCCCTGAAGAGACCGCAGCATTTCCGCCGCCTGGCTTTCATCTCTTGGTTTCCCCAGGATTTTTCCATCCTGCACCACGATCGTATCCGAGCCGATCACCAGGCAGTCATCCTCCTGTTTGGCCGCCACCGATGCGGCCTTCACCAAAGCCAGCTCTTCTACAATCTCCTCCGGCTTTGTCTTTGTTATCCTTTCCTCCTCCTGACTGGGTATCACGGAAAAAGAAAGCCCTGTCCGCTCCAAGAGCTCTCTCCGCCTGGGAGATGCGGAAGCCAATATTATCTTCATTTTTTGCACCACACTTTCTAACATACCATCGATGTTATCCTATTTGCTATTGCCAATCCATCCTGCCTCCGGCAAGAATCGGATCACCCCTTTTCTTTTTATCTGAAAAGTATTACAATAGATGCATATCTAAAGAAAGGAGTCATTTTATGTCTAGTAAATTTTCAAAATTTATGGGTCTCGCTGCTTTAGGTGCAGCCGCTGCCGGAATCGCTCTGTATTTCAAAAAATCCCAGGAAGACAAGCTGGCCTATGACGATGCCGATGACACGGATGACGATTATTTTTCTATTTTTGATGAAGAAGACACCGTACCCGTAAAAGAAAAAGTAACAGAAACCGTACAGGCGGCTGCCGATGCTGCCGAAGACCTGGCCGAAACCATTAAGGAAAAAGCACAGGATACTGCCCAGGACGCCAGCAGTCTGGCGGAAGATGCAGCTAAAAAAGTAAAAGAAGCAGCAAAAGAAACAGCCGATAACGTCAAAGAAGCGGCTAAGGATGCCAAAGAAGCAATGGAAGACGTCCAAGAAGCAACCGCGGAAACCGTACAAAAACCCGAATAAAATTCCACAGACGCAGAAGCGGACAGCACTATTGGCTGCCCGCTTTTTCTTTTTTCATAAACAGACGGTAAATTCCATTCAGAAACGCCGAATATCCCCGGTTCCACATCGGTACCGCCAGGACCAATACGGTCACCACCGTGACCAGAACCACCTGTGCCATTTGCAGAACCATATTTCCGGTATCTCTGGTCAGGCCCAGCCAGTCGATGAGATACAAAAATGCCAAATGGAAGCTGTAGATCACCAGCGTATTATCACCAATATAGGTCAGGTTCCTCCGGTGCACGGAAGATATCTGTATCAGCACAAACAGCATCAAGATCGCTCCTGCAAATCCGATTCCCCGGTACAAAAGACCCTGGAGATTGGTCAATCCCAGCGCATGATAGGCACTTTTTTGACTGAACATCAGCACCGCATCCACATCCTGGCCATGGATCCAATAGGCAATTCCGAGCGCCCCTAAAAAGGCCGGGATACTCCATAACTTGGACAAATTGTGAATACGGGTGAGCATTTCCTTGGAACAATGATAACCTGCCAAATAAAAGGGATAGAAAGCAAAGGCTTTGGAAAAAGCATAAGCATCTCCCACGCTTTCCACCATCCCGATAACTAAGGACAGCACCACTGCCAGCACAAAATGCCACCGGATCTTGACGATCTCCGGCGTAAAGACTGCATACCAGAAAAGCACCAGAAAATACCAGGCTGTGAGCACCGGAACCACCAGAGAGATATGAAATTCCTTGCCGCCCAAGACGGTCCTGGAAACTGCCACCACCACTGTCATCATTACATAGGGCAGCAGCCTGGACTGCAGTGCCTTATCCCTGCATTTCTCCAGATTCTTGGACAGAAATCCAGATACAAAGAGAAACGCCGGCATATGGAACATCCAGATAAATATTCTCAAATTTGTCTTCCATTCTCCTAGTCCCGGTATTCTGGGAAGTACATGGCCGAATACGACCAGTATAATCAAGATGGCTTTCATATTGCTGAGCAGCCAGATTCTTGACCTCTTTTCCTTCATGTTTTACAGTCCCCTTACTCTTATGTCTGACCCTATTATGCCTCAACTACCTCCAAAACATCCATCGGACATGCTTTCGCACAAATACCGCAGGCAATACATTTGCTGGCGGTAGGTTTGTCCTCTGCCTTCACCATCAGTCCGAACGGACATGCTTCTACGCATTTGCCGCAGCCTGTGCAAAGCTTTTTATCCACTGTGTAAACACCTTTGGCGTTCTGCTTAATGGCACCGGCTTCGCATGCCTGGGCGCATTTGCCACACTGCACGCAGACCATAGGTCTCGGGGTTACACCGTCTTTTTTCACGGTGATCTGGATACAAGACTTATCTTCATGATACTCCTTGTAAAATGCCTCGGAACATGCGATCACACACTCTTTGCAGGCCATACATACGTCCTTTTTTGCTACGGTTAATTTTTTCATTTGAAAATCCTCCCTACATTTTTTCTATTCGTATTTCATTTATTTTGGTAGCTTAAAGGAACTCTTTAAGCTCACAACACGGTTAAATACCGGTGCCCCCGGCTTGGAATCCCGGAAATCCGCGCAGAAAAATCCATTTCTTACAAACTGATAGCTGTCAAAGGCTTTGGCTTCCATCAGCGCAGGCTCCACATAGGCCTTCACGGTCTGCAGGGAATTGGGATTTAAATTCAAGGTGCCGTCTGAATTATAGACGCCCTTTTCCTCATCGATAATGTTCTCATAGAGGCGGACCTCCGCCTCCCTGGCTGTCTTGGCAGCTACCCAGTGAAGCGTTCCGCGTACCTTTCTGCCATCCGGTGAATTGCCCCCTTTGGATGCGGGATCATACGTGCAGTGAACCACTGTCACATTGCCTTCCTCATCCTTTTCCACACCGGTACAGGTAACAAAATACGCATTCATCAAGCGCACCTCATTGCCCGGATAGAGACGTTTATACTTCTTAATGGGAACCTCCATGAAGTCCTCTCGCTCAATATACAGTTCCCGTCCAAAGGGAAGCATCCTGCTTCCCAGCTCTGGGTTCTCCATATTGTTAGGCGCTTCCAGATACTCCACTTCTCCCTCTGGATAATTGTCGATCACCAGCTTGATGGGATCCAATACTGCCATCATACGCGGCTTTTTCAGCTTCAGATCTTCCCGGATGCAATATTCCAGCATAGCATAATCCACGGAGCTGTTAGCTTTGGATACACCGCAGAGATTCACGAACATTTTGATGGATTCCGGCGTAAATCCCCGCCTGCGCAATGCCGCGATGGATACTAACCTAGGATCATCCCAGCCATCCACAATGCCATCCTCCACCAGCTTTTTGATATAACGCTTGCCAGTCACCACATTGGTCAGATACAGCTTGGCAAACTCAATCTGTTTCGGCGGATGCGGATATTCCAATTCCTTTACCACCCAGTCATACAGCGGTCTGTGGTCTTCAAATTCCAGCGTACAGATGGAGTGGGTGATCCCCTCTATCGCATCCTCTATGGGATGGGCAAAATCATACATCGGATAAATACACCACTGATCCCCGGTATTGTGATGGCTCATATGGGCCACCCGGTAAATCACCGGATCCCTCATGTTCATATTGGGAGATGCCATGTCGATCCTGGCCCTAAGGACCTTCTCTCCATCGGCATATTTTCCTTCTTTCATTTCCTCAAAAAGCTTCAGATTCTCTTCCACGCTGCGGTCCCTGTAGGGGCTTTCTTTCCCCGGTTCTGTCAAAGTCCCGCGGTACTGGCGGATCTCTTCCGCCGTCAAGTCACAGACATAAGCTTTGCCCTTTTTGATCAGCTTCACTGCCGCTTCGTACATCTGCTGGAAATAGTCAGATGCAAAAAACAGCCGGTCTTCCCAATCCGCTCCCAGCCATTTGATGTCTTCTTTGATGGACTCCACAAATTCAATCTTCTCTTTGGTGGGATTTGTATCATCAAAACGCATGTTGAATTTGCCGTGATATTCCTGTGCCAGTCCATAATTGAGCAATATGGATTTGGCATGTCCGATATGCAGATAGCCGTTGGGCTCCGGCGGGAAACGGGTGTGTACCGTATCATAGACCCCTTCTGCCAGATCCTTATCAATGATCATTTCTATAAAATTTTTGGAAGTTGTTTCATTTTCCACGGCGTTCCCTCCTCGAATTTCTTTTCAGTCATATTATCATATCATAAATTCTGCAGTTTTTAAAGGATTTTCTGCCCTGTATTTTTCATATGCTAAAGAGGTGCTCTCCCGCTTATTTGCAGGATGCACCTCTTGTTTTTTCTCACCTTCCGGCCGCCAAAGGGCAGCCCTTAAAAACTCCTAAAGATGACTGATAAAAATGCCGTATATCTGCACGACTTAGGAAATTTTATAAGTATACGTTGCCGGACTCTTCCAGGTCTTACCGTCAATCTTCTTCGTTGCGCGGACATAGATATAGTACAGCTGACCGGATTTCACATTGGATAAGGTCGCCTGATTCGTGGTCACTGTCTTGACCTTCTTATACCCGCTGTCCTTCTTTGTGGACAGATATACTTCGTAATTGGTCGCCCCGCTGATCTTCGCCCAAGGCACTCTCACCGTAGTAGTTCCGGTCCGGTAATAACGGTCCATGGACGGCTGCAGTGATGTATAGAAACGATACAGTCTGCCATTCTTCTTCACACCGTTGATATAAGTATACGCACGGATACGGAAGCTGTAGAAATTGCTGCCCATGCCGATGGTCTTGCTCGTAGAAGATTTCGCATCATATCTGGACAGGTATTTATTGCCTGTGGAATATTTATAGATTTCATAGCCATCCGCAGACTGGATCCGGTCCCAGGAAAAATTCATCCGTTTTGAGCTGGGATAGCAGTACTGCTTCACGTTTTTCACTGTTCCAGGAATGGTCTTGCAGACAATACTGGATGTTTTATAATTATCAGTCTGCACCTTCACCCAATATTTCAGGCCTGCTTTCAAATTCTTGATGGTATAGCTTTCTTTGTCCTTTGTCGCCGTAATCTCCGTCTCTACGGAATAGTTCACCGGCGAATATTCAGAAAGACTCAGCGTATAGGAAGAGGCGCCCTCCACCCTGTCCCAGGATATTGTGACAGATGTGGTCGTCGCATTTGTCTGTTTCAAGACGGCCGTCGCTCCCAGCATCGCCTCGGAAGCCTCTGCCTCCTCAAATCCGGATGCCAGAGCACTTACGCTCCAGATTCCTGTAAGCATCAGAGCCAGCAAACAGGCTCCCAACAATTTTTTCCATGTGTTTTTCTTCTTCATAAAACTCTCCTTTCCTTATTACACATACTTCTGACGGCATTTCCCGCCCTTTTTCCAACCAGGCTCACGTCTCCAACACAAAGCCTGCCTCCGTATTTCCGGCAGAACCCTTGGTGTCGATCCGGAAGGGATAGACATAGGTCGACGGCGACCGGTACAGAATCCCTTTCACCCGCTTGTTCACCCTCACCATCACATAATATCTGGTATTGGGCTTTAAATTCTCCAGCACCGCTGTGGGCGCCTGGGTAATTTCCACTCTTTTGTAACCGCTCTTTTGTGACCTGGAAATGAAGACCGCATAGCTGTCCGCACCATTCACCGGTTTCCAATTCACAATCGCAGAATGTTCATCCGCGCCCTCAAAAGTCAGCCTTGGCTGCAGTGAAGTGTAGACCGTGCCATAAGTCCCATAGTACGTCTTCGTCCTGCCCCCTGTCTTAAGCTGCACATATCCCCGGATGCGGATACGGTACAGCTCATCCTGCCGCATAGGGATTGTCCCATAGACAGAGCGCACCTTGATGACTCTTTTTTCTTTGGAAGAATATTGATAAGTCTCCACTTCGTATCCGGCGGCTGTTGCCTGACGCCTCCATCCAAACTTCATCTGTCTGGATGTATACAGGCTCTTCTGTGTGATCCCCGTCACCTTCCCCGGAACGGTCACGCAGCGTTTTAATTCTTCCTCAGCCACCCGCCTTCCATCCTCATCAAAGGCCGCAATCCGAAGATCATAATATCCGGAAACAGCTTTGGAAGACACAGTCACTGTGGTTGTCACCCGAAGACTCCTCGAGCTGACGCTTTTTTTCAGGGAATAGCTCTCTTTTCCTGACAAAGAACTGTATATTTCATATTGAACGGCTTCCTTTGGCTGCTTCCAGGAGACTGTTACCGTCGTCGTCCCGGCACCTGTCTGCTCCAATCCGTCGATCCTTCCATCCGCTGCCATCACCGGAAACGCTGTCACAATCAACAAAAACAGAATTGCTCCTAAACATATGCTCCATCTTCTGCCCGTCATCCATTCACCCCTTATCTTTGTGCCTCTTAACTGACCCCTTCCATATGACAATCATCCCCGGACGGCAATTCCTGCGCCCAAGCTTCCATATCCAAAGCGCTTTTTGACTGCAGGTGCCTCCCGGACAACGGCGCTTACCGCACCTGATCGTCTATAGGAATATGATACCATGAACGTTTCTAAAATACAAATTAAGAATCTTTTTTTACCAATAATGAATTATTTTTTTGAAACTGCACGCCGCCCTTTCCCCAAATACAGTTTCAGACAAAAAGCCTCAAAAAAAGTTATAATTTTTTTCAAAATATTATTGACATACCGAAAAATCTTTGATAGAATCAAGAAGCTGTAAACAATACAAAACAGTGATGCTGTTGTGGCACAGTCGGTAGCGCACCTCATTGGTAGTGAGGAGGTCACGGGTTCGATTCCCGTCAACAGCTCTTAAAAGCCCTTGTTCAAAAGAACGAGGGCTTTTTTCTGTGCAAAATTGAAATGTCTCCGGGAGGGCGTGGAAGGCATTTGCAGCTATTTTGCACCCTATCCTTCCTTTTTCTCCCTGGTATGCAAAATCGCAAACTTCGCACACGGCGGTCCAATCATTTCATAAAGAACTGAAGACGAAAGAATAATCGTCAGAAATTGATTGCCGATCTGCGGCGGAAGGATTCTCTGTCCCAGAGCCGCCAGCCCGATGGATACGCCCGCCTGGGGAATCAGTCCCAGCCCCAGATAATTCCGGACGCCTTTTTCCATGTGCAGCGCCCGGCAAGACATCCATGCGCCTGCATATTTCCCGAGAATACGCGTCACGAAATAGACAACACCGATCACTCCCGCAGTTTTTAAAGAACTCACATCCAGCTTCATGCCGGATTCTATGAAAAATAAGGCCATTACCGGCGGCGTAAAATTATCCAGCTGATGAAACAGCTTCTTATCCTTCGTCATATTGACGTAGACCGCCCCAAACACCATACAGGACAAAAGTGGAGAGATATCCACCAAAGCACAGAGCCCCGAAATACCCAGAAGTCCCGCCAGCAGCAGAATCAGACGGCTGTCCTTGCTCCGGGAGGGCGTGATCAGCCGGCTCAATATCCAGGCAAAAGCTGCTCCCAGCAGAATTGCCAGCACATTGTATACCAAAGGCAGCACGATCTGTCTGGCCGTCATCTGACTTCCCATCCCAGCTGCTACCACCGCGGAGGTAAAGCTAAAAGCCAAAAGGCAGACTGCATCGTCCAGCGCCACCACCTGCAGGAGAATGCGCACAAATTCCCCTTTGGCATGATACTGCCGGATGGTCATAATTGTGCTGGCCGGTGCCGTGGCCGTGGCCACCGCTCCCAACAAAAGTGCAAACTCCCAAGAGATATCGAAAAGCAGCAGCACGCTTAGAAATACAAAGAGGCCGGCTGTCAAGGCTTCTGCAGCAGTGATCAGCAGAATTCCCGTCTTTGTCCTCTTCATTTCTTCTATCTTAAAAAACTTCCCCACACTAAAAGCGATACAGGCCAATGCCACATCACTGACAAAGTCCATATGCTCCACCAAAGTCTTCGGGATCAATCCCAACACCCAAGGACCGATCAGCACGCCGACAATGATATATCCCGTCACCTTCGGCAGCCGGAACAGATTGGTCAGCCTGGTGAAAAGAAAACCGGCGATCAAAATGATGCAAAGCGCCAGAAGGATACCGGCCGTCCCATCTGCGTTCACATAGTATAATGCCATCCGTCATGCCTCCTCTTCGTGCCCTGTTAACAGTTATCTACATTATACGCCGGATTTGGGAGAAGTCCATAAAATCTCTGTTTTGATATGATATTTTTCACGTATTGCTAAAAATTCCGGTTTCCCCACGCTGTAAAACGTTTACGGACCATCGCCAGATGTGAACGGCTTACGCTGACCGCGTGTTTATCATATTTTTCCAGGCCATCCAGACTGATTTCCGTTCTTCCGATTTTTCTTACGTATTTCAGATTGACGATGATACTGTTGTGACAACGTACAAATTCCCCGGGAGCCAGCCGTTCACTAAGCTCGCTGAGCTTTTCGGCGGTTTCCATAAGCTGGCCATTATTCATATAAATCTTTGTCTTGTGGAGGTTTCTTTCCATACAAATGATGTCTGCCTGCATCACCCGGTAAATTTTGTGGCCGATGTACAAGTTCAAATATTGACGGCTGTTGCTGATTTTGGCCGGTATAATTTTATGGAACAGGACCGGCAGTCTTTGGTCTAGTTCCTCTTTTAATAGAAAATAGCAATGCTCCACCTCATAGACATCGCTGGCATAGCGGAGGTAACCGGTCAAAAACACCAACGGAATCCACGGATATTTCTCATTGACCTGCTTCGCCAGACAGATGCCGTCGTGCTTATTCTGTTCCATATAAATGTCCATAAAGACGACGGTATTCATATCCTTTCTCGCCTCCAAAGCCTCCCACATTTGTCTATCACCTGCACAAAGGACTGCCTCTGCCTCATACCCCTCCTGTTCCCTGCAAAAGCCAAGTACTTTTTTACTCACCTCTTCGAGCTGCAGTACATCATCGTCACAAAATATCAAATGATACATTTTCCACTCCCCCCTGTCACTCGGTTTCCAACCACGGCAAAAATATGGAAACCAAAAAAGAATCCTCCTGATTGCGAATATCCAGCTTTCCTTGATTTTTACGGATCAACTCACGCACGATTTTCAAGCCATAGCCATGGTTTTTACGATCTGGCTTCGTCGTTGCCAGCTGTCCAAAGTGCGCCGGATTTTTTTCAGCCTTCTTGCTGTTTTCCACAATAAGATACAAGCCCTTGGCATCACTATAGCTTTCCAGACAGATCTGACGCCGGCCAGGTTCACACTGCAGGGCTGCTTCCATGGCGTTGTCCATCAGATTATAAAAAATGGATAGAAATTCAATTTCCTTCATCGCTGCTGGAATCCTGATTTTCTCCAGCCTCAGTTCCAGCTCCAGATTCTGCTCCCTGCACTTCCAAATCTTATTTCCAATCGCTGTATTGAGGATTTCACTGCTGCTGTAATCGTGAGCTTTTTCATCCTCCCGGTCACCCTCCTCCAGCCTTTTTAATGGTTCCTGACTGCCATATATCCGGCACATACGCAGTATTTCTTTTTGCTCCTTTAACAGCTGCTGATGCTCCCGGATCAGATCCGTCTGCATTTCCAAACAATGGTTCTCACTGTAGATCCGGTTCCAGTATCGGACCATATAAATCCAGCCGGATATCACCACTGCCAGGCTTGTAACGCTCGTTATGATAATAAACGTCTTACCCGACAGATCTGTCTTCTCTACAGAACGGATTGCAAAAAAAGCGGGCATCCAATAAATCACTGCCAGCAGCTTGAGGACAAAACCCGGATGACCCAGCGCTTCCCGAAATCTCTGCAGGAAACGCAAAATCGGAAAATACGTCACAAAGGATAAGATAACATAACCTGCAAACGGCAATATCTGAAAACTGCCCGGAGCATAATTTTCTAAAGGAAGTCCCAAAAGTTTAAAAAAGAAAAAACGAACAATGATCGGAATCCCCGTCGCAAAATCCAAAATTGCTAAAATAGCCAGAGTGCTCCATATTCCTGCTGCAAACACCAGCTGCCTGCTGCTTATGATAATCAAAGAAGTAAAAAGGCGGAATACTTTTACCATCGGCTCATATTCCGCAGGAGCCGTTACTAACACATAAGCAGTGATCATATTCATAATTTCCGGTATGCCAAACACTACAAAATATTTTAAGATATCCGATACCTGTTTCGTATCTCTGCATTTCAAATCTCCATATCCGGATAAAACAACCATGTAGGATTGCTCCAAGATCAGATTTAACGACATCATGTCTCTGCCCCGCTATTTCTCCACATCTAAAGCTCCTCTGTCCTCTGCCTCATGGTCAGGTAGATTTTTTCCCAGCCGCCCTCCAGCTCGCCATGAAGCTCGCCATCATATTTATCAGCAATGGACCGCGTCTGTTGTAGCTTTACACATATCATTTTTCTCAAATCATGCTTGGACTCACCGGTGCAAGCCGGACAGCGAAGCCGCAGAAAAAGATGTCTGTTCTCTTGATTTCCTTCCATATAATAGGATTTTCCTGCGTTTTGTTCTGTCCGCTTCATTCCATATTCCATCATTTCATAAAAAACCGTCATCAAGTCTGTGAGCTCAATCCCCTCTCCGTCCACAGTAAGAAGAGACGTTTCAAATGCAAGCTGCCTTTCTTCGCATAGTTTCTTGCGGCGGATGATCATTGCATCCAGCACATAATTAAGGCAGAATCCATCATTTTTTAAAACGGCAGACAGCTCCTTTAACTGGGTCAGATATTCCAGATATTGCTGTGTTTTCCCTCTCTCCTCCAGGCTTTCCAAGGTTTGTATATGATTTGCCAGATCGTGACGCAGACGTCTTGTCATCATAATCTGCTTATCCAATGCCATGTAATGCTCCTCCATCAATGATTTCTGAAGCTTTAAATAATAATTTTTCCGATTTTCTCTTTTTCGCTTCTGATATCCCAAAATCAGCCATAAAGCAAGCCCCAGAACCACCAAGAAATCGATCCACAAGAGAATCTTCGGCAACATGATCTCTCCCACCTCGGCTTTGCACGCCTTACTTTTAACGTATTAATTTGATACAGTACCATACTCTTATTACGCAGGTATAAATTCTACCATTTTTTTACTTTTTCGTCATTTATAGGTGCATAATATTCAAAGTACGGTGCATATTTTGTACCACTGTTATTCATTTTCATTGCAAAACCCAAGATGCAAACAGGCTGTAAGTCTGCACGGAGTGCTTTTTTATTTCATAGGACGCAATTCCTAGGAAATTTGAATGGAATCCTGCCCGCAGGATTCTCCGCCTGCGGCGGGCCGCATATGCGGCATCCTTCCCTTCCGCTGCAGTGCGATCCTGCACGGAGTGCTTTTTTATTTCATAGGACGCAGTTCCTATGAAATAAAAAACTGCCTTACAGCTTTTCAGCCATAAGACAGTTCGATATCTGCCAGCCACACATCTGTGTGCCTTATTCTTCTATTCCCCTTCCGGGCTTTGTCCCTGCAGGCATTCCTTCACTTTTCCGCGGATCCTCTGCAGCGCATTGTCAATGGATTTGGGAGACCTTCCCAGAAGCTCTCCGATCTTTACATAGCCATACCCTTTCAAATAATAAGACAGCACCTGATTTTCAAACTTACTCAGACACTGGTGGATCTGCCGCTCGGTATCCTGGACATTTTCCCGGTCAATGACAATGGATTCCGGGCTCCTCTCCAGCAATTCTCCCAAATGGACTTCTTCGTCCTCGCTGCTTAACGACACGTATGAATTCAACGGCTGATGCTTCTGCCGGTTCGAACCCTGGATGGCATTGTAAATTTGGCGGTCTACACAGATCTTAGCAAAAGTCCGGAAGGATGCCTCCTTGTCCGGTTCATAATCCCGGACAGCCTTAAATAAGCCAATCATGCCCTCCTGGATCAGATCGTCGGTCTCCCCGCCGATGAGATACATGGCCCTGGCCTCTTTTCTCACCATATCCTTATACTTTTCCACCAGATATTCGGAAATCTCTTCCTCTCCGCCGCGAAGCAGCCTGATCAGCTCTTCATCGCTGTACTCCTCATAATGCTGCATAAATACCTCTTATTTTTTCATCATCCGCTGACGGACGATCTCATAGGCCAGTACGCCGGCCGCCACTGATGCATTTAGGGAATCAATATCCCCATGCATGGGAATGGATGCGGTGAAATCACATTTTTCCCGCACCAGCTTGCTGACGCCCTCTCCTTCATTTCCAATCACAAGTCCCATCGGCCCGGTCAAATCCAAATCATACATTTTCTGGCCGTCCATATCCGCGCATACAAACCACATGCCTTCTTTTTTCAGGCTCTCAATGGTGCTGCCCAAATTGGTAACCTTCGCCACCGGCGTATAGTTCAACGCTCCTGCGGAGGTCCGGGCCACCGTTGCCGTCAGACCTACCGCCCGCCTTTTGGGGATAATCACGCCATGCGCTCCGGAAAGATTTGCCGTCCGGATGATTGCCCCTAAGTTGTGGGGATCCTCAATGCCATCCAGCAGGAAAATAAACGGAGGCTCTCCTTTTTTCCTGGCATTCTCCAGGATATCTTCCACGGAAGCGTAATCATAAGCCGCTACCTGGGCGATCACACCTTGATGGGTGCCTGTCTGGGTAAGCTGATCCAGCCTCTCCTTGGGTACAAAATTAATAATGGCATCACTTTTTTTTGCTTCCCGCAAAATCGTACGCACCGGCCCATCCTGACAGCCGTCCAGCACATACAATTTATCCACGAAACGGCCGGAACGGAAAGCCTCCAGCACCGCATTTCTTCCTTCTATCTGTTCACTCATTTCATCCCTTCTTTCCTTCTGCCGCTTCCAAGCCAATAGCGACTAAGTCGATCATCCGGCTCCAATCTTCCTTCAGATACAAATATCCCATCACCGCTTCAAAACCCGTCGCCCTCCGGTAATCGGCCATCGTGGCATTCTTCGCCATTGTAGGTGAATGGGCATTGCGTCCGCGTTTATAAATATGAAGCTCTTCTTCGGTAAAATGTGGTTCCAGCACCTCCACCATTGCGGACTGGGCCGAAGCCTTAACTAGACGGCTGGCTCTCTTATGGAGCTGGTTCACCGGACAATTCCCCTTCTTCACCAAATAGGTACGGATAATGATCTCGTAAGCGCCGTCTCCAATATAAGCCAGCGTCAGCGGAGAATACGTACGGATATCCTGATCCTCTAGATGCAGCTTTTCTTTTAAATAATTTAAGCTCTCTTCCATTTTACTCCTTCACGGGTGTCCTCCAAAATGATCCCCTGCTCCAAAAGCTGGTCACGGATCTCATCCGCTCTTGCAAAATTTTTGACCTTTCTGGCTGCCTGACGCTCTTCGATGAGAGCTTCAATGTCTCCGTCCAAGATTTCCGCCTTCTTCTCCACGATCAGGCCCAAAATGTCGGATAGACGGACAATTCCTTCTTTTACCTGTCCGGCAAATTCCCGAGAACTGTTCTCTGTCACATGGGTGTTTCCAAATTTCACCATTTCAAAAATGGCAGCAATGGCATCCGCCGTATTAAAGTCATCATCCATCGCTTCTTCAAATTTGTCTACGTAAGCCTGAAGCTTTGGCAGCAAAGCCTTTTCCTCTTCGGACATCGCTTCGGCGCCCGCATTTTCCTGGCTGAATTTCAGATGCTCCACACCATTTACAATACGTTCCAATGCATTTTTAGAGGCCTCCATCAGATCCCGGCTAAAATTCAGCGGGCTTCTGTAATGGGCATTTAGCATGAAGAAACGCAGCACCTGGAGATCGTACTCCTCAGAAATTTCCCTTACGGTAAAGAAATTCCCCAAAGATTTGGACATCTTCTTATTGTCAATATTTAAAAAGGCATTGTGCAGCCAATATTTTGCAAATGGTCTGCCATTGCAGCATTCGCTCTGGGCAATCTCGTTTTCATGGTGTGGGAAAATCAGATCCTCTCCGCCTGCATGGATATCAATTTCCTCCCCCAAATACTTCTTGGACATTACGGAACACTCGATATGCCATCCGGGGCGCCCGTCACACCAGGGAGACGGCCAGGAGGGCTCGCCTTCTTTTTTCGGCTTCCACAGTACGAAATCCAACGGATCCTCCTTCTGTTCCTCTCCGGACACCTTCAAAGAGCGGAAACCAGACTGCAGATCATCCAGATTTTTGTGGGAAAGCTTTCCATATTCCTTAAATTTCTTCACCCGGAAGTAGACCGTCCCGTCCGCCGCCGGATAAGCAAAGCCTTTATCGATCAGCGTCTGAATCATTTCGATCATTCCATCGATCTCCTGGGTGGCCAGCGGATGAACGGTGGCCGGACGCACATTCATCCCTTCCATGTCTTTTTTGCATTCTGCAATATAACGCTGAGAAATCTCCTCCGCGCTCACACCCTCTTCTACCGCCTTTTTGATGATTTTGTCATCCACATCGGTAAAATTGGAAACATAATTGACTTGATAGCCTTTGTATTCCATATAACGGCGGGCGGTGTCGAAAACGATCATCGGACGCGCATTGCCGATATGGATCAGGTTGTACACGGTAGGTCCGCATACATACATTTTTACCTCGCCCTCTTTTAACGGGACAAATTCTTCTTTTCTTTTTGTTAGGGTATTATACAGCTTCATCTGTAATTCCTGCCTTTCTATAAAATTAAGATAAAATCCTGTCTGCAGGATTTTACTTTGAAATTTGAAAGAACAAAGTGGGCAAGCCCACCTCAAACTCCCCCTCCCCTCAATCTTTGAGGAGCCCCACAGCTTTGCACGCCAGATGCATTTTCCTCTTGCATCTGTGCGCATCCTGCACGGAGTGCTTTTTGTTTCATAGGACGAATTTTCTAGGAAATAAGAAAGAATCCTGCCCGCAGGATTCTCCGCCTGCGGCGGGCCGCATATGCGGCTTCCTTCCCTTCCGCCGCAGTGCGATCCCGCACGGAGTGCTTTTTTATTTCATAGGACGTAATTTTCTATGAAATAAAAAAACTCCGTCTCAACGAAGAGACGAAGTAATCCGCGGTTCCACTCTGCTTAAAGGCCATGCCTTTCACTCAACGCACGTAACGAGTGCATACGTGCCGGGATACTTTTCATTTCCCCCGGCCAGCTCCCGGAGGCACTTCACAAAGCTTCCGGCAAAGCCGCTCCCAGCCGATGGCAGCTTCTCTCTGTGGCCGAATTTTCCCTGCTACTCTTTCCGTTCCAAGCCTTTTTCAGTCTATCTACAGTCTATGGAATCGGAATAGATTTGTCAATGGTTTTCTTGCGAAAGATATGCTAAAATAAGTAAAATCACTGAAAATCCAACACAAAGGCAGGAAATCTATGGCAAAAGAAATACGGCTGGACAAATATTTAAGCGAAATGGGGATCGGCACCCGCAGCCAGATCAAAAACTTTCTAAAAAAACGGCAGGTCACCGTGGGCGGTGTTCTTGCCGTCAAACCAGAACAAAAAATACGTCCTGGTGAAGACATCATCTGTTTTGATGGACAGGTCATCTCTTATACCCCATTGGTATACTATATGTTCCATAAACCGGCTGGCTGTGTCACAGCCACAAAGGATGCTTCCGAAAAAACGGTTTTGGACTTTCTTCCAAATGTCCGCAGGAAGGATCTGTTTCCCGTAGGACGGCTGGACAAGGATACCGAAGGCCTGCTCTTAATCACCAACGACGGAGAATTGGCCCATCAGCTCCTCTCTCCCAAAAAGCATGTGCCCAAGACCTACTATGCCAAAATCGACGGCCAGGTTCTCCCCGCGCACATCCAAAAATTCCAGGAGGGCATCGATATCGGGGACCCTTCTCCCACGCTGCCCTCCCAGCTTCAGATCCTGTCCTCCGGACCTACATCTGAAATCCTGCTGACCATCACGGAAGGGCGCTACCATCAGGTAAAACGCATGTTTGAGGCTATCGGTTGTAAAGTCACATATTTAAAACGGCAGTCCATGGGCGGACTGCCGTTAGATGAAACGCTTGCACCTGGATCCTTCCGGCCACTCACAGCAGAAGAACTGAAGCTTTTAAGATTATAGTTTTTCTTCCATCAAAAGACAGATCGCCTGGGAGGATATCCCGTCCCCACACCCAGTAAATCCAAGGCCTTCTTCCGTAGTCGCCTTGACGCTGACCTGACCTTCCAGGATTCCCAGCGCATCTGCGATGTTTTTCCGCATGGCGGGGATATGCGGAGCCATTTTGGGCTTCTGGGCGATGATCGTCGCATCGATATTGCCCACACGGTACCCTTGCTCCCGCAGCAGCCTTCCTACCTGTTCCAACAGCCAAAGACTGGACACACCCTCGTATTCAGGGTCTGTATCGGGAAAGTGCTTCCCGATGTCCCCCAGAGCCGCCGCACCCAGCAGGGCATCCATCACTGCATGGATCAGCACATCCGCATCCGAATGTCCCAGCAAGCCTTTATCCCAGGCAATCTCCACACCTCCTAAGATCAGCCGGCGGTCCCCGGCCAATCGGTGCACATCATACCCCATACCAATCCGCATAGTAAATCTCCTTTTTTATCCAATGATATCCGTCCTTACAGCTCTTCCCCATCGATGACCAGCATCTTACGCAGCCGCATCAGACTTAAACGGTTCCGCACATAAGGAGACAGACGCAGGGTCATCGGCACAATGCTCTGATTCAGTCCAATCTGTTCCAGCTTCGTCAGACAGCCGCCTTTTTTCAAGAGCTCTTCCATCTCCTCCGGCTCGGGAAGCCCGGCGATGATCTCTGCAATCTGAGGCAGACACTCCTCCAGCACCTCCGGCGCGATTTCCTCCAGAGGATCCGGCGTATTTTCTGCCAGAATGCCATCCAAAAGGCCTTTTTTGCCAAAGGTATCCTTCAGGAGCTGTTCCTCCATCCCGCCATATTCATGCACCTGGCAGCGCCCTTCTTCAATGGCTCTTCCAATGCGCTTATATTCTCTGAGGGCCAGCAGCAGGCCAATCCCCACTTTCTCTCCGTGAAGGGCATCCAAACGGTCATTGAGCACCTCCATTTCCCACAAATGGGACATGTGATGCTCGGCACAGGAAGCCGGTCTGGAATTGCCAATCATCTGCATGGCCAGCCCGGATAAAATCAATGCGTACATCAATTCTTCACAGTCCTGTGGATCCTGTTCCTTCAGCCCTTTGATACAGGACCGCACTTCCTTCAACGCTTTCTCTTCCAAATGGCAGACCTCGTCACAGATATATTCCCCCGTGACCAGACTGGCAATTTTCCAGTCCGCCAGACAGATATATTTTCCAAATAAATCCGATGCTCCGGATGCTGTAAGACGTTTGGGCGCTCTTGCGAATATTTCCGTATCCGCGATCACACAGATGGGTGCCGCTGCCGGAATTGTCTTCTTCAAGCCATCCCAGGTCATGGCAGCCACCGTGGAGACAAAGCCATCCACACTGGCCGCTGTGGGAATGGAGACAAAAGGAATCCCCTGCTGGGCCGCCACATAACGGCTGAGATCATGGATGGTGCCTGCCCCCACTGCCAGGATCAGATCGATATCATCCTCCATATTGCTCTGGATAATCTCCACCGCATAATTATTGGCATGGAGATCCTCCGCGTCCAATGTGATCACCTGACAGCGGTCATAAATATCTTCCATCGCTTCTTCTGTCGCCTCATAGGTATTCGTATCACAGATGATCAATGGAGAAATATATTCTGTCAGGTCACCATCTGACATCATCTCTCCTAATTTTTCAATGGCACCTGCCTCGATCAAAATGTCTCTGACATCGATATGATGTTCTTTTCCACAGCTACACGGTCGGCCAAAATCGTCCGCATCCACTCGCATCGTCATTATCCTCCTTATTCTCGCTAGACATAAATACCAGTGCTTGTTTTCTACAAAAAGATAGAGCTATTATACATGATTTCTATGCAAAAGGCAATGATGCCACAAGCAGTTGCACTTTAATTTTTCTGCCCGTAATATGCATCTGCTCCATGCTTTCTAAAGTAATGTTTGTCCTGAACAGCCTGCGGGGCCGGCTGTACCCCCACACAGAGCATTTCCGTGCGCGCTGCCATCTTTGCCACCTCTTCCAAGACAGCGGCATTGTGCACTGCCTCATGGGCATCCTTTCCCCAGGTAAACGGCCCATGATTTTTACACAGCACCGCCGGCACCGCCTCATAATCCTTGTCCGCAAAACACTCGGCGATGACCAGGCCGGTGTTTTTTTCATAAGCCTCTGCCACCTCAGCATCGGTCAGATTCCTGGCACAAGGAATCTCTCCGTACATATAATCCGCATGGGTCGTCCCATAACAGGGAATCCCCCGTCCAGCCTGCGCCCAGCTGGTCGCCCAGGCAGAATGCGTATGGACAATGCCTCCGATTTTCGGAAACGCCCGGTACAGCTCCAAATGGGTCGCCGTATCGGAAGAAGGGCGGTACTTTCCTTCCACCACATTCCCCTCCATGTCCACTACCACCATATCCTCCGGTCTCATATCATCGTACTCCACACCGCTGGGTTTGATGACAAATAATCCTTTTTCTCTGTCAATGGCGCTGACATTGCCCCAGGTAAAAATCACCAGACCTTGGGCCGGCAGCTCCATATTGGCATCGTATACTTCCTTCTTTAATTCTTCCAGCATCCGCTTATCTTCCTTTCCGATTCTTCTTTAAGCTTCATTGTAAAGCAACGCTATTTTTCTGTCAACGCCCACACCTGCAGGTTACCGCCCTTCCTGGGAATCCACCATTCAATATTTGTTGGCTATATTAGACAGCATCTGTCCGTAGCTTTCCACTTCTGGAATATCGTGTTATTCTAAAAGCAGCCCGGGAACGATAACTATGTACAGATTGTCACATCGGCAGGTCTTGCCCACAGCCTTTCTATAGGCCCTGTATATAGTTATCTTTTTCAGCCGTTTTTTCATGCAGAAACCTGTTGAAAAACGAATGGAAAAAATTAGTGAAAAAATAGCAAAAAAGTTGTTGACAAATGACGGAGTTTAATTATATAATAGCAAAGCAGGTTGCGCAAGCGACTTGAAAATATGGGATCTTAGCTCAGCTGGGAGAGCATCTGCCTTACAAGCAGAGGGTCATAGGTTCGAGCCCTATAGGTCCCATACATGAAAAAATTTTATATGGCGAGATAGCTCAGCTGGCTAGAGCACACGGTTCATACCCGTGGTGTCGAGGGTTCAAGTCCCCCTCTCGCTACTTCTAAAGGGGCTGTCGCTTCAACGATGAATCGGTGAAGCGACAG
>JBMNRL010000014.1:0-80145 GCA_050944615.1 Blautia sp. | reverse complement strand
AAAAATAACTGTATCGTTGATTTATTATTTTTATACTGTAAGTATATACAATAATTATGAGTAAAAAATGTTCAACTTGTAAATAAAAAATGAACGAAATTCAAAACATTTATGAATACTAGACTATGTTTTTATCCTTTTTTTATAAAATCTTTACATAACCATAGGTGGCAGTATGGTATAATGGGCTTGCAAAGAGGAGTATTTGCTATTTAAGAAGGGAGTTAATTTATGAAGATAAAGAAATTAAGAAAGTTTGGTGTCTTGCTGTTGGCCGGTATGATGCTGCTGCTGTCTCCTATGCAGGTGTTTGCTGACCGGGAGGATGCGATTATCGATAAACCTTATGTTTCTCTGGGAGCGGATCTGAATGAGACGGAGAAAGCAACTGTGCTGGGGTTATTAGGGATACAAGAAAGTGATCTATTAGATTATACAGTGGCGAAAATCACCAATGCAGATGAACACAAATATTTGGATGCTTATTTAGACAGCAGTGTGATCGGTACCCGTGCCTTGTCCTCTGTATTGGTCAGAGGAAAAGAAGAAGGCTACGGCATCAAGGTGACGACAAAAAATATTTCCTACTGTACGGTAGGTATGTATCAGAATGCGTTGGCTACGGCTGGTATTAAAAATGCGGATATCATAGTGGCCGGACCTTTTCAGATATCAGGTACTGCCGGACTTGTGGGGGCCATCAAATCCTATGAAAATATGACAGGCCAGGCGATTGATGATAAGGATGTGGATGTGGCTACGAACGAATTGGTGATCACCAGTGAGCTGGGTGAAGCATTTCAGGATTCCGGTAAGGCGGAAGAATTGGTGGGATTTATAAAGAATGAAGTGGTATCCAAGGATTTGACAGAAGAAGAAATAAATTCATTAGTGACCCAAGCTGCTGATGAATTTCAGGTGAATCTCTCTGATGAAGACAGGGAAAAAATTGTACAGCTGATGGAACAGATCAAAGGACTGGACCTGAATGTGGATGATTTGAAGGAGCAGGTGAGCGGTCTGTATGAAAAAATCAAGGGATTGGATTTGAATATTGATCTGGACAAAGAACAGGTGGACGGTTTTTTATCTAATTTGTTTAATAAGATCGTTGAATTCTTTAAAAACCTGTTCAATTAGTCTTCGGTAATGTAACAGTTTACTATGTTATAGTGCAAAAACTATAAAAAAACAAGGAAATTCGATAAAAATTTATGCAAATATACAATTTTTTTACTGTTTATTCATTATTTGTTCATAATTTACTGCTATGATATCAATAGTTCGAAAGAACGACCTCTTGTATATAGGTAATGTTATCATTACACATATAAATTTTTTCATAATAATTGCCCCGGTCGCACAGCCGGGGCACTCCTCATTTATGGGACATTTATTTGATAAAACAAGAGGGTAATGCAATATATCAATTTTACATGATATATTGCATTACCCTCTTGTTTTTATATTGGGAACTTTGATCAAACTCCTGTGAAGCCATGACACAATGACATACATAGGAGAGTTAATCTCTTACTCATAATGCTCCTGTCCAAATTCTTTAATGGCTTCATTGAGATGAAGCATCCTCTCGTCCAGATTAGAGACGATCTTGGCACATTCCCGCAGCTCTTCGCTGATGTATTTGGGAGCATTTCCTTCGAATTTGTAGTAAATTTTATGTTCCAGCGTAGCCCAAAAATCCTGGGCAACGGTTCGTATCTGTATTTCGACTTTCGTATCAATCACACTGTCAGACAGGTAAATCGGTACAGTGACCAGCATATGATAGCTTTGGTAACCGCTTTCCTTGGGATTCTTCATATAATCCTTAATGGATAAGACAGTTAAGTCACTCTGACCTGCAATCATGTCCGCCAGACGGTAAATATCGGAGGTAAAAGAGCAGGTGATACGGATACCGGCAATATCGTTCACATAGCGGACCATATTTTCGATGCTGGATTCATAACCGTCTCTTTTTAATTTCTTAACAATACTTTCCGGTTTCTTCAACCGGGATTTTACATGTTCGATTGGATTGTATTTGTGACGATGGAGAAATTCATCATTCAGTATGTCGATTTTTGTACCTATTTCTTTTAATGCTGCATTGTATAAGAAAATAACGGTCTCCCAGTCATCAATTTCTTTGAAGTATCTCAATGGAACAGATTCTTGAACCATAGTATCACATCCTATTTTTACACATTCCGACATTATTATATCATTTTTTGCAAGGCTTGTCATAGTTTTCATAGTTTTTTAATATTTAAAAAGTAAATAAAGCCGATTGTGCAAATAGATAGAACGGATTTTAACAATTTTATGTATGATTCTCCTTATGTACATTTAAAATTGTGTCAATAGCCGGCTGCATTTCGGGCATATTCCGGTAGTTGGAAATGATAGCTCGTTCATGGCTGTTGACATAGAACGGAGAATCCTGGCTGTCGTCTTCTATTATTTTTTGTAAATCTTCAATGGTGATATCAAGACCTCGGCAGATCTTAATCACATTGTCTACCGCAGCGCCGCCCAATCCGTTTTTTAAAATGCTCAACAGTGTAGTATAAGGGATATTGATCTGCTGGGCAAATTTTTTAAGGGTCAGATTGTGCTGGTGAATTAATTCTTTAATATATTCCTCTCTGGTCATAAAAAATTCTCTCCTTACTAAATAAATTAGCATGAAGATTGTAAAATATCAACAAATATTCTGCAAAAAGTACAGAATATAGTGCTAATATTTTATTTTTATATTGACTAGTACGAAATGTCGTACTATACTAAAAACAAAAATACGAAATATCGTATCAAAAGGAAAAAATGAAATGTATAATCGTGTTTTAGAACATATTGAAAGCTTAGGGATCACAATAGAAGATCTGGCAGAACAGATGAATATGGGACAGGATTATCTTCAAAAGCGATTGGAAGGAAAACGTCCGTTTACTTTGGATGAAGCCTGGAAATTAAGAAATCTGCTTGGCATGACAGAAAGTATCGAGAGTTTATTCAGTTTTTTTTCGGACAAAATGTAATCGATTACTTTTTATTAAGAGAGGAATTCAATTATGAACCTGAGTGAAATTGCAAAGCTTGCAGGAGTCTCTACTGCAACAGTATCCAGGGTCATCAATGATGATGACCGCGTCACAGAAAAAACAAGGAATAAAGTTACTAAGATCATTGAGCAATACGCATATGTACAAAATGCGAATGCCCGGAATCTTAGAACTTCCACTTCAAAATCCATCGGATTTTTGATCTCTAATTTTCAGAACCCGTTTTTTATCGATTTGTACAGCGGTTTTGAGCCAATGTGTAAACGTAATCATTATAACATCATCATAGGGAATACCAATGAAGATGTGGAGCAGGAAAAGGAAGCGATTGAGCTTCTGCTGCGTTACCGGGTGGATGGTATTGTCGCCAGTTTTGTGGGTCCTAGCGAGGGGACTCTGAATAAGATCAAGAGGCTGGGGGTTAAGGTGGTATCCCTAGACCGGCAGTTAGAAAATTTAGAGTCTGATCTTATTGCAATCGATAACATTAACGGCGCGATGCAGCAAGTGGAATATCTGGCAAATTTAGGCCACAGGAAAATTTCACTGATCAGTGGGACAAGTTTTGATTCCAACGGCAAAAACCGTTTGAAAGGGTTTATTAAGGGAATGGAAAAATGCAAAATCCCGGTGAATCCAGATTATATTGTGTCCGGTGATTTTTTGGAGGAAAGAGCCTATTCAGCGGCGGTAGAGCTGATGCACAGGGAACAGAGGCCGACAGCGATCATTACTCATAATAATCTGATGTGTATCGGCGCTTATAAGGCGCTAAAGGATATGGGGGTAAAAATTCCGGAGGAGGTGTCTCTAGTTGGATTTGACGATTTTGTATTTTCCCAGCATCTGCAGCCGAGTATCACATTGATTGACCGTCCGGTGAAGGAGATGGGAGAATTGGCTGGAAAAATGATCATAGACCGTATTGAAGGAAAATACCAAGGGGCGCCCAGAGAAATTATATTTCCGGTCCATCTGCGTCAGGGCGGCTCATGCATGAGAATCCTGTGAACAGGATTTTACAGTAAATGTAAACGATATCATGAAAAACAAAAGAAAAGGAGGAAAGCAGGTATGAAGAAGAATTTTGTGGAGGGAAACGATTCTGTAGGTCCGAAATCCCGGGAGTTATTTGCTGAATTTGCAGAAGTGGAATCCACGGGATGCGATCAGCAGGCAATGATGGAAAAAGCAGTTGTGGGGGTGTAGGAGATGAAACGGATATTAGAGAAAAGGGAAACGGGCGTCTTTCTGATCATATTGATCCTGTGTGTGGCGGTTTCCATTTATTCACCCAATTTTTTGACAAGAAATAACCTTCTGAACATTTTGGTGAACAATACGCCGTTGGCAATCCTGGCCATTGGCATGACCTTTGTGATCATCACTGGCGGAATTGATGTATCGGTAGCCAGCCAGATGATGTTCAGTGCGGCGGCATTGGCTTATTTTGTATTCCAACCTGCGGCAAATGGCTTTTTAGCAATAGTTCTGGCGCTGGCTTGCGGATGTCTTACCGGAATGTTCAATGGGGCGCTGATTTCTGTTTTTGATATTCCGCCATTGATCATTACCTTGGGTACAAACAGTATGCTCCGGGGAACGATTTTAATCATAACCAATGGAAAATGGACGATGAATCTACCGGATTGGTTTATTTCCCTGGGGAAACCAGCTTCCGGAATCCCTATGACGCTGGTCTATACGGTGATTTTATATGCAGCGGCATCGCTGGTGTTAAAATTCACTTCCTTTGGGCGGACGGTGTATGCCTATGGAGGTAATTGTGAAGCGGCAAAACGGGCGGGCATCCATATCAAAAAAACAATATTTTTTACCTATACCATATGCGGGATATGCAGCGGGTTTGCCGGACTTTTGATGCTGACGATTTTAGGCAATTTCCAGCCTTCCGGAAGCAATGGACTGGAAATGAGCGCCATCGCCGCGGTGGTCATCGGCGGAACAAATATCTTAGGCGGCTTTGGTACTTTATATGGGACTGCGCTTGGTGTGATTCTCATGGGTATGATTGAAAATATTTTAGTGGTGGCCCATGTGCCTACGTATTATCAGAAGATGGTGTATGGATTGATCATTATCATTGCGGTATCCTTAGACATTCTGCGCAAAAGAAAAGCAGAATCCAGACAACAGCTGATAGACGTGAAGGAATAGGGGGGATACATATGAAACAGTCCATAAAATGGGACATATCATTAAATGCAAAGGTTCTGACGGCGGCTGTGCTTTTCATGTTTCTCATGGGGACCTTTTTAAATGGCAACTTTTTGACGGTGAGTAATTTTTTGTCTATTTGCCAGCAGATGTCTGAAATTGGGATATTAGCCTTAGGGCTGACGCTGGTGATCATCACCGGCGGTATCGATATTTCCATCGGCTCAATCATGGGATTGTGTGCTACGGTGACAGGTTTTTGTATGGCAAAAGGGATGCCTATTTTTGCAGCTCTTGTTTGCAGTTTGCTGGTTTCTTTGCTGTGCGGACTTTTGAATGCTTTTATGGTTGCAGTGATCAAGGTTCCGGCCATGATCGCAACCTTAGGTACACAGATGCTTTTTTATGGGATGGCTTTGGGGTTGAGCGAGGGAAATTCTATTTCCCAGATTCCACAGCAGTTTTATTTCCTCGGCCAGGGGAAAATTGCCGGAATTCCGGTCCAGGCATTGGTCTTGGTGGCGCTGACAGCAGGAGTCGCTGTTCTTTTGAAAAAATACCGTTTTGGAAGGCGGCTGTTTGCCATAGGAAATAACGAAAAGGTGTCACTGTATTCCGGGATCAAAACCGTTAAGGTATTATTTGGTGTTTACGTGATCTGTGCGGTGCTTTGCTGTATCGCGGGCAATATCCAGGTGGCCAGGGTAGCGACGGCCAGAGCGGATATGGGGTCTACGTATCTGATGGAATGTCTGTCTGCGGTGGTTCTTGGGGGAACCAGCATTTCCGGAGGAAAAGGCAATGTGATCGGTACCATTGTGGGTGTTTTTATTTTTACTTTAATCAGCAATATTATGAATCTTGTGGGAATTTCTGCCTTTTGGCAGCAATTTACCACCGGTGTGGTGCTGATTCTGGTGGTGGTATTCAATAAGGTCACAGAGTCGAATCTGTCAGCCAGGAGAAGCATATCCGTGAAAAATGCCCAAAGCATCTAAATTTAATAGGAGCAGATCCGGTGGAGAATAAATGGCAGACATTGCCGGAAGAGGAACAAAGGAAATTGGGGAATGGGTAACTAAGCAATAAAGATTGGGGTGTCAAAAGGGAGATCTGGCAGGCATTGTCCTCCTGTGACAGAGACTATTTTTGAATCCCAATCCTATAAAAAAGAAAGGAAAAGGAGAAGGTTATGAGTAAATGGAAGAAATTTATGGGAGTGTTGCTGGCGGGAATCATGACATGTATGACGTTCTCAGGCTGCGGGGGCAGCGCAGATACAGCGGCAAAGGATGAAAAGAGTGCGGATGCAGCCCAGCAGGAAACGAAGGAAGCGGGAGGGGATGATACCTATACCATCGCTTTAATTCCTCAGCTGATCGGAAATACATATTTTGAAACATCAAATGAATGGGCGCAGCGGGCAGGCGAGGATCTGGGTGTGGAAGTCATTTATACCGGAGCCAGCACCAGCGATCCAGCTTCCCAGTCCAATATCGTTTCAGATATGATTACGAAAGGCGTGGATTGTATCTGTATTGCGGCAGTAGATCCGGATGCATTGTCTCCGGTGCTGAAAAAAGCAAGAGATGCGGGTATTAAGGTCATCACCTGGGATTCTGATGTCAATGACAAGGACGCCAGGGATCTGTATGTGACGTATTGTATTGACCAGCAGCTCGGGGAACATTTGGGAGAAGAGCTGGCCAAATATATGGAAGGCGAAGGGCAGTATGCGATCATCACCAGCCTGTTGACCGTGCAGAATAATGCGGCTTGGTCCAAATATGCTACCGAATACATTGAGAAGAATTATCCGGATATGGAACGGATCGCCTATGAACCCTGTGAGGATGACCAGTCTAAGGCTTACAGCATCACCCAGAATTTGATGACTGCCTATCCGGAGCTGAAAGGAATTTTAGGCGTGACGACACCGGCACCTCCGGCTGCTGCCCAGGCTGTGGAAGAGGCTGGAAAGAGCGGGGACATCAAGGTGGTAGGCATCGTGGAACCCAGCACCAGCCGGGAATATTTGAAAAATGGCGCGATGCAGGAGGCAATTATTTGGCATCCCGGTAAGCTGGGATATCTGACGATCGCCGCGGCAAAGTCCTTGTTGGACGGAGAGACCTTTACCGATGGACAGGAAGTTGACCAAGTTGGCAAGGTGATCGTGGAAGAGGATAAGGTCATCATGGATGAGATACTGGATATCACTGCAGAAACTGTGGATGACTATGATTTTTAACAGATACAGGCAATAAGTTTCAATTTCATAAAAACCAACAAAGAGCAGGCCGATGGCGCAGGAAAACCGCTGTCGGCCTGTTCTTTCCCAATAAAATATTTTATTCCTAAATTTTGTATGGTATAATGAGAGCACTTAAGCGAGTGCAAGCCAAGGGCGAAGTACAGAATCAGTGAAATAATTATGGAAATGAAGAAAGGATGAGACAAATGGCAGAATCAATGAAGGATTACGAGGCAGAATTAGAGGCTTCTTTTAAGACGATTGAAGAGGGTGACATTTTAACAGGCACAGTGATCGGATTCAATGAAGAAGAGATCACTCTGGATCTGAAATATTATGCGGAGGGAATCATCCGCGTAGAGGACTTTAGCAGAGAGCCTGGTTTTAATGTGAAGGAAGAAGTGCATGTGGGAGATGAGGTATCTGCCACTGTTATAAAAAAAGATGACGGACACGGGAATATTCTTTTGTCCAAGGTAGAAGCCAATGATGTGCTGGCATGGGATAAGCTGAAAGAATTAAAAGAAAATAAGACTGTTTTAGATGTAGTGGTAAAAGGTATTGTGAAATCCGGCGTGGTCGCTTATGTGGAAGGCGTCAGGGGATTTATACCGGCTTCTAAGCTGGCTTTGACCTATGTGGATGAGGATGCGCTGAATGATTATCTGAATCAAACCATTCAGGTACAGGTACTGGATGTGATTCCTGACGATAAGCGTCTGATTTTGTCTGCAAAGGATATCCTGAGAGAAAAAGCGGCAGAAGAAAGAAAAGCGAAGGTTTCCAACGTGGAAGTGGGTCTGGTGACGGAGGGTGTCGTAGAAAGCCTGCAGCCTTACGGAGCTTTTGTATCTTTGTCAAACGGCCTGTCCGGTCTGGTACACATTTCCCAGATCAGCGAAAAGAGGCTGAAAAAACCATCAGAAGTATTAACTGTGGGAGATAAGGTTAAAGTAAAAGTGATCGGCATTAAAGAAGGCAAGATCAGCCTGAGCATGAAGGCTCTTTCAGACGTGCTGGCTAAGGATGTGGAGGAGGAGACCTACGAGCTTCCTAAGTCTGAAGAGGTGACGACTTCCTTGGGCTCTTTATTTGCCAATATCAAATTGGATAAATAGTCAATAGTCAGATGAGGAGATTATGAGAGAACAGAGAAAAATATTTATCATAGGCCATAAAAACCCGGATACCGATTCCATCTGTTCCGCCATTGCCTACGCGGATCTGAAGAATCGCAGTACGGCTGGTAGAAAATATATGGCCAAACGTGCAGGTCAGATTAATGAAGAGACAGAGTATGTGCTGAACCGGTTTGGGGTAGAGCCGCCCGGTTATCTGTCTAACGTGGGGACGCAGGTGAAGGATATGGATATCCGTTCCTGCCCCGAGGCCAGAAATTATCTGTCTTTAAAAAATGCCTGGAAGCTGATGATGGAAAACAGTGTGGTGACTCTGCCTATCACAGATACCGACGGGCATTTGGAGGGTTTGGTGACGATCGGCGATATCGCCAAGACGTATATGGATGCCACTGATAACTATCTTTTGTCCCAGGCCCGTACCCAGTACCGCAGAATTGCGGAAACGCTGGAGGGTAACATGATCGTGGGCAATGAGCACGGATATTTTATCAAAGGCAAGGTTCTCATCGGTGCCTCTCATCCGGATGTCATGAAGGATTACATCGAAAAGGATGACCTGGTTATCATGGGCAACCGGGAGGAGGATCATCTGCGGGCATTGGAGCAGGATGTAAGCTGTATCGTGGTCTGCCTCAGTGCGGAGGTGACAGAGCAGGTGAAGAAGATTGCCGAGGAGAAAGAAGTGGTGATCATTGTCACGCCTTTTGACACTTATACGGTGGCCCGCCTGATCAACCAGAGTATCCCGGTCAGATATATTATGAAGCGGGATAACCTGATTACCTTCCATACGGAAGATTATACGGATGATATCAAAGACGTGATGATCAAGCACAGACACCGGGCATTTCCGGTGATCAGCAAGCGGGGAAAGTGCCTGGGAACCATTTCCAGACGAAATTTCTTGGGTATGCATAAAAAACAGGTGATTTTGGTGGATCACAATGAAAAGGACCAGGCGGTGGACAACATAGAGGATGCAGAGATCCTGGAGATCATTGACCATCATCGCCTGGGCAGTCTGCAGACGATTCAGCCGGTGCTTTTCCGCAATCATCCGGTGGGATGTACGGCGACCATCATGTATCAGATGTATGTGGAAGAGAAGCTGGAAATCACGCCGAATATCGCGGGTATTCTCTGTGCGGCCATCATTTCTGATACCCTCATGTTCCGTTCCCCCACCTGTACACTGACGGATAAGATGGCGGCAGGTGCTTTGTCCGTGATTGCCGGGATAGATATTGAGAAATTTGCAAAGGAAATGTTTGCAGCAGGCAGCAATCTGAAGGATAAATCCGCAGAGGAAATCTTCTACCAGGATTATAAGAAATTTATTGCAGAAGATGATATTATCTTCGGTGTGGGCCAGATCAGTTCGATGAACAGCGACGAGCTGAAGGCTGTGAAGAAGCGCATTCTTCCGTTTATGAAGAGTGAATGCGGCCGTCATGGAGTGACCAGGGTTTATTTCATGCTTACCAATATTATTGAGGAATCCACAGAGCTTCTCTATTATGGGGAAGACAGTGAACAACTGGTGGAGACAGCGTTCCACGTGACGCCTAAGGATGGGTCTTATCTCCTGCCCGGTGTGGTTTCCAGGAAGAAACAGCTGATCCCTGCCCTGATGGAGGCTTCCCAGGATATGAACAACAATTAAGGAGCGGTTATGGGTAAAATAGAGTGGAAAGCAGGAAATATGGTATATCCCCTGCCTGCCGTGATGGTTAGCGTATCGGATGGAGAGGGGAAGGATAATATCATTACCGTGGCCTGGACCGGCACGGTATGCACCAATCCTCCCATGGCCTATATCTCTGTCAGGCCCAGCCGGTACTCCTATGAAATGCTGAAAAAGACAGGAGAATTTGTCATTAACCTGACAACGGAGAAGCTGGTTTATGCCACCGATTACTGTGGGGTCAGATCTGGCAGGGACGTGGACAAATTCAAAGAGACAGGGCTCACCCCGGAAAAGGCATCTTATGTGAAGGCGCCGATGATTGCAGAGGCGCCGGTTTCCATCGAATGCAGGGTGAAATCCGTACAGCATTTAGGATCCCATGATCTATTTCTGGCGGATGTATTATGTGTCCATGCGGATGAAAAATATCTGGACAAGAAGCAGAAATTTGATCTGAGCCTGGCCCAGCCTATCGTATACTCCCATGGGGAATATTTTTCTCTGGGAAAACGTCTTGGTAATTTTGGATTTAGCGTAAAAAAACGACAAAAACCGAAAAAACGGCGGTAGGATACAGGAGGAAACCTTTTATTTCTTGAAATGATACATTGATTGTGATAGAATAACTTATTGTTATGTAGGAAAAGCTATGGAAAATGTGATTTTAATCGGGATGCCGGGTGCGGGAAAAAGCACTATCGGCGTTGTACTGGCAAAGGTTTTGGGATATCAGTTTTTAGATTCCGATTTGCTGATCCAAAGGCAGGAGAACAGAAGGCTGTCTCAGATCATCGATGAGGAAGGAATTGAAGGGTTTAAAAAGGTGGAAGACAGAGTCAATGCCTCCATATGCACAGAACAGACAGTGATTGCCACAGGAGGGAGTGTGGTGTACTGTGAAAATGCCATGGAGCATCTGAAATCCATAGGAACTGTTGTTTATCTGGAATTACCTTACGGAGAGCTTTCCAAGAGACTTGGTAATTTAAGGGGAAGAGGCGTAATTCTTAGGGATGGGCAGTCTTTACAGGAGCTTTATCAGGAAAGAGTGCCGCTTTATGAAAAATACGCAGACCTTACGGTGAATTGTGAAAACCAGAGTCTGGAAGACAGCCTGCAGGCAGTTTTAGATAGCCTTCAAAGGGCGTAATACGGGGAGAATAGCGGCTAAGGCCGGGGAAATTGTTGATTATTATTTACAAAGAATGAAATATGTTATAAAATATATCATATATCGTTAAGGAATCATAAATTTCCTATGTCCTTTCAAGGAGTATAAGGAGTTATATCATAGAGGTGTGTTTATGGAACAATACGTAATAAAAGGCGGTACACCGCTCGTCGGTGAAGTGGAGATCGCCGGAGCCAAAAATGCGGCACTGGCAATCCTGGCAGCAGCCATTATGACGGATGAGACAATCCTCATTGAAAATCTTCCTGATGTCAGGGATATCAATGTCCTTTTGGAAGCGATTTCCGGAATTGGGGCACAGGTGGAACGTATCAACAAATCCACAGTGAAGATCAACGGCTCTACCATCGGTGATGTGAGCGTAGATTATGAATATATCAAAAAGATCCGTGCATCTTATTACTTATTGGGTGCGTTGCTTGGAAAGTATAAACATGCAGAGGTTCCACTGCCGGGCGGATGCAATATCGGAAGCCGTCCCATTGACCAGCATCTGAAAGGATTCCGGGCTTTGGGAGCTAAGGTGGACATCCTTCACGGAGCCATCGTTGCCAAGGCAGAGGATGAGCTGAAGGGCAATCATATCTTCCTGGATATGGTGTCAGTGGGAGCGACGATCAATATCATGATGGCAGCCTCTATGGCAAGCGGCCGCACGATCATTGAAAATGCAGCCAGAGAGCCCCACGTGGTGGATGTGGCAAACTTCCTGAACAGTATGGGAGCCAATATTAAGGGCGCCGGTACTGATGTGATCCGTATCAAGGGCGTGGAGAAGCTTCACCGGACGGAGTATTCCATTATTCCGGACCAGATCGAAGCAGGAACCTTTATGTTTGCGGCGGCAGCTACAGGCGGGGATGTGACAGTGAAAAATGTGATCCCGAAGCATCTGGAGGCTACCACGGCTAAATTAGAAGAGATCGGCTGCATTGTGGAGGAATTTGACGATTCTGTCCGCGTGTGTGCACCGTACAGGCTTCATCGGACACATGTGAAGACGCTGCCGTATCCGGGGTATCCTACCGATATGCAGCCTCAGATTGCTGCCACATTGGCATTGGCAGAGGGCACCAGTATTGTCACAGAGAGCATTTTTGAGAACCGTTTCAAATATGTGGACGAGCTGGCAAGAATGGGAGCCAATATTAAAGTAGAGAGCAATACCGCTATTATTGACGGTGTTTCTAAACTCACAGGAGCCAGAGTCAGCGCGCCGGATTTAAGGGCAGGAGCGGCTTTGGTGATCGCAGGGTTAGCAGCGGATGGTATTACCATCGTTGACGATATAGTTTATATTCAGCGCGGCTACGAGAATTTCGAAGAGAAATTGCGTGGACTGGGTGCTGAGATTGAGCGGGTTTCCTCCGAAAAGGAGATCCAGAAGTTCCGCTTCAGAGTTGGGTAAAGAAAAGATGTGTAACATAAAAAACCGGGGCGCAGGCTTCGGTTTTTTATGTGATTATAAATTCTTATCAAAATCCCTTGACGAAGCCGGCAAAAAGAGGTATTGTTAATCACGTAAAATTATATAGAAAGTTTCTCTTATTCAGAGTGGCGGAGGTACAAAGGACCTGTGAAACCACGGCAACCCCCATAGTGGAAGGTGCCAACCTGAGCGAAATGATTTCGAACAATAAGGGGATTTGATATGAAATATTAAGTCCGCCTGCAGCGGATTTTTTTATTGTATAGGAAAGTTCTTCGAATTTCCTATACAATAAAAAAGCACTCCGTGCAGGATCGCACTGCGGCGGAAGGGAAGAATGTCGCTTATGCGATCCGCCGCAGGCGGAGAATCCTGCGAGCAGGATTCTTTCTTGTTTCATAGGAACGTTTTTCAAACGATCCTATAAAATAGTACATTCATTTTCATTCAGGTGTCAAAACAGGTGATGTCCTGCGGCAGCGGGAGCACCATTTTGGATATTGAACAGAAAATATCACCATCAAGAGAAAGGAAAGAACAAATGGAAAAAATTTTATTTACATCTGAATCTGTTACCGAAGGCCATCCGGATAAAATGTGCGATGCCATTTCCGACGCTATCTTAGATGCTCTGATCAAGCAGGATCCCATGAGCCGTGTGGCTTGTGAAACAGCTACCACCACAGGACTTGTGCTTGTGATGGGAGAGATCACGACCAAGGCTTATGTGGATATCCAGAAAATTGTAAGAGATACGGTCCGGGAGATCGGCTATACCAGAGGAAAATTTGGTTTCGATGCGGATACCTGCGGTGTGATCACCGCTATTGATGAACAGTCTCCGGACATTGCCATGGGTGTGGATAAGGCGCTGGAGGCCAAGGAAAATAAGATGTCTGAGGCAGATATCGATGCCATCGGCGCCGGAGATCAGGGCATGATGTTCGGTTATGCTTCCAATGAGACCGAGGAATACATGCCTTATGCCATCAATTTGGCCCATAAGCTGGCCCGTCAGCTTACAAAGGTGAGAAAAGATGGAACTTTGTCCTATCTGCGTCCCGATGGAAAGACCCAGGTGACGGTGGAATACAACAAAGAGGGCAAGCCTATCCGTCTGGATGCAGTGGTATGCTCTACGCAGCATGACCCGGATGTGACCCAGGAGCAGATTCATGAAGACATCAAAAAGTACGTATTTGGCCCTATCATTCCAAAGCATATGATAGATGAGGATACGAAGTTTTTCATCAATCCTACCGGAAGATTTGTCATCGGGGGACCCAACGGCGACAGCGGACTGACCGGAAGAAAGATTATCGTAGACAGCTATGGCGGATATGGCCGTCATGGCGGCGGTGCATTTTCCGGCAAGGACTGCACAAAGGTAGACCGTTCTGCTGCTTATGCGGCCCGCTATGTGGCGAAAAACATGGTGGCAGCCGGATTGGCAGATAAATGCGAAATTCAGCTTTCTTATGCTATCGGCGTGGCCCACCCCACTTCCATCCGCGTGGAAACCTTTGGAACCGGCAAGCTGGATGATACGAAGCTGGTGGAGATCATCCGTGAAAACTTTGACCTGCGTCCAGCTGGCATCATCAAAATGCTGGATCTGCGTCGTCCGATCTACAAGCAGACAGCAGCTTATGGACATTTCGGCCGCAATGATCTGGATCTGCCTTGGGAAAAGCTGGATAAAGCAGATCAGCTGAAAAAGTATTTATAGAAAATTAAGAAATAAGAACCCCCATTTTATGCTATAATAAAAAACAGAAAAAAGTCCGATTTCATAAGGTTTTGGTGCTTTTTAAAAGACATGGGATCCATGTTCTGGTTTATGTTTTTGAATATAGTATGAAATGGGGATTCTCTTATGAAGCTAAGAACAAGAATTATCGTGGGGTTTTTGATGGTGATTCTAGTGCCGCTGTTATTGTTTGCTGCGACCTTATATGGATTTCAGAGAGTACAGGCGCAGGAACAGCCGGTGGTGGATTCCGGGACGGTGTATGATTTTTCCATAGAGAACAGCAGCGGGGTCAATGGCGCCAGGGTCTATTTGATGGCCAAGGATGTTTTATTTTCCGCACTCATCATTTTGGTGTTCACCGGTCTGGCCGTGGGTCTTTGGATTTACCGGAGCGTGGCCGCGCCGCTGGTGAAGCTCAAGAGAGCGACGCATAATATCAAAGAGGGCAACTTGGATTTCGTTCTGGATGTGGAAGGGGACGATGAATTTGCCGAGCTCTGCCAGGATTTTGAGGAGATGCGTAAGCGTCTGAAGGAATCCGCAGAGGAGAAGGTCCTTTTGGATAAAGAAAACAAAGAGCTTATCAGCAACATTTCCCATGACCTGAAGACGCCCATCACAGCAGTGAAGGGATATGTAGAGGGCATCATGGACGGCGTGGCGGATACGCCGGAAAAGATGGACAGATATGTGCGCACCATTTATAATAAGACCAATGAAATGGATCATTTGATCAACGAGCTTACGTTCTATTCCAAGGTGGATACAAACCGCATCCCATATACGTTCAGCAAGCTGAATGTGGAGGACTATTTCAATGACTGTGCGGAAGAGGTTGAGCTGGAGCTGAAGACCAGAGGGATTGAGCTGGTTTATTCCAATTATGTGGATAAGAGTGTGATGGTCATTGCGGATGGAGAGCAGATCCGCCGGGTAATTCACAATCTGGTGGGCAATGCCATCAAATATATGGATAAGGAGAGGCAGATCATCCAGATCCGGGTTAAGGATGTGGGAGACTTTATCCAAGTAGAGGTAGAGGACAACGGCCGGGGAATTGCTGCCAAGGATCTGACCAATATCTTTAACCGTTTTTACCGTACGGATGTATCCCGGAATTCTTCTAAGGGCGGCAGCGGCATCGGTCTCTCCATCGTGAAGAAGATCATGGAGGATCACGGGGGCAAGGTATGGGCCACCAGCCGGGAGAGCATCGGGACTATTATGTACTTTGTATTGAGAAAATACCAGGAGGTACCTGTTCATGAGTAAAATACTGATCGTAGAAGATGAGGAAGCCATTGCGGATCTGGAGAAGGATTATCTGGAGCTGAGCGGCTTTGAAGTGGAGATCGCCAATCAGGGGGACACCGGATTAAAAAGGGCCCTGGAAGAGGATTTTGATCTGTTGATTCTGGATTTGATGCTGCCGGGTGTGGATGGATTCGAAATCTGCCGGCAGGTGAGGGATAAGAAAAATACACCGATCATCATGGTTTCTGCCAAGAAGGATGATATTGATAAGATCCGGGGCTTGGGTTTGGGAGCAGATGATTATATGACAAAGCCTTTTAGCCCCAGTGAGCTGGTGGCCAGGGTGAAGGCTCATTTAGAGAGGTATCACCGTTTGGTGGGCAGCGCTGTGCCCAAAAATGACATTGTGGAAATCCGCGGGATTAAGATTGACAAGACAGCCAGAAGAGTCTGGGTCAGCGGTGAGGAGACCACATTTACCACAAAGGAATTTGATCTTCTGACCTTTTTAGCGGAGAATCCCAATCGGGTGTTCACCAAAGAAGAGCTGTTTAGAGAGATCTGGGATATGGAATCTGTGGGGGATATCGCCACAGTCACGGTTCATATTAAGAAAATCAGGGAGAAAATTGAGTTCGATACGGCCAAGCCACAGTATATTGAGACGATTTGGGGCGTGGGGTATCGGTTTAAGGTATAATCGCAATGAAACAGGAATTATATAAAAAGCTGGAGCAGTACCAAAAGGAAGATGTCTATCCTTTTCACATGCCGGGGCATAAAAGGAATGCAGCATTTGCTCCCCATGAAGGCTCCAGCTTTTCTATGGATATTACGGAAATCGATGGATTTGATAATTTACACCATCCGGAGGGGTTGATCAAGGAGGCCCAGGATCGGGCGGCCCTTTTATTCCAGGTCAAAGAGAGCTTTTTCTCTGTGAATGGCAGTACGGCGGCCTTATTGTCTGCCCTCTATGCCTCCTGCAGTCAAGGAGGAAGGCTTTTGATGGCAAGAAACTGCCATAAGGCGGTCTATCATGGCGCTTATCTGCGGGGGTTGAAGACTTCTTATCTCTATCCGGAAACAGAAGAAAAATACGGGTTGAATGGAGGCATTTCTCCTGAGGCTGTGAGAGCGGCATTAAAAGAGAAACCAGACACCCAAGCGGTGATCATCACATCGCCTACCTACGATGGGGTGGTCTCTGATGTGAAAGCCATTGCGGAGGCGGTGCATGAGGCGGGGTGTATTTTGATCGTGGACGAAGCTCACGGCCCGCATTTAAAATTTCACCCGTATTTTCCGGGTTCCGCCGTGGCAGGGGATGCGGATCTGATCATACATAGTTTGCATAAGACGCTGCCATCCATGACGCAGACGGCTCTTTTGCACAGAAATAGCGACCGGGTGAGTCATGAAAGGCTGCAGTATTACATGGGTATTTTCCAGACCAGCAGTCCCTCCTATGTGCTCATGACCAGCATGGATGCTTGTGTCTGCCGGATGTTCCGGGAAGGGACCAGGGATTTTGAAGCTTATGTAGGGCGCCTTCAAAGTGTCAGAGAGAAATTGCAGGATATGAAGCAGATTCGTCTAGTTGGCCGGGAGATTGTGGGGACATCGGATATTTATGATTTTGACCGGTCTAAGCTGGTCTTTTCTGTCAAAGGACGTGCGGTGGGCGGACCCAGGCTTTCCGGAATACTCAGGGACCGGTACGGCATAGAATTGGAAATGGAAGCGTTGGACTATGTGCTGGCACTTACCAGCGTTGCAGACACCCAGGAAGGATTTGACCGGCTGGTTCACGCTATGATGGAGATTGATGAATCCCTTTCCGGGGCGGAAGAGGTTTCCTGCGAAGGCGAGGCGCTTACAGGGAAATTTGGTCCGATGGAGCAGGTGATGACCATTGACCGGGGGATGGACAGCCCTAAGACACGCTGTGCCATCGCTCTAAGTCCGGGGAAAATTTCCGGTGAGTTCGTCTATCTTTATCCGCCGGGAATTCCTCTATTGGTTCCGGGAGAGAGGATTGATGCTGACTGTGTGGAGAAGATCTTTGCGTACCAAAGAGAAGGCCTGCAGGTACAGGGATTGTCAGATTATCAGGGGCAGAGTATTTGTGTGACGGAGGATGAAAGCTGATGGGTAAGATTTTTTATATCATGGGGAAGAGCGCTTCCGGAAAGGATAAGATATACGGAAGACTTGCTGGTTCTCCGAGGCTGGATCTGATTCCCTTGATTTTGTATACTACCAGGCCCATTCGTCATGGCGAGATACAGGGCAAACAGTATTTTTTTGTGGATGAGGATAGGCTGAAGGAGTTGGAGGCGGCGGGAAAGGTCATCGAGAAACGGTGTTATGATACCGTATACGGCGTCTGGACCTATTTTACCGTGGATGACAGTCAAATCCATTTGGAAGACCATGATTATTTAGGCATCGGAACCTTGGAATCCTATGAAAAAATGCAAGAATATTTTGGGAAAGAGAAACTCTGTCCTATTTACATAGAAGTGGAAGATGGCGAACGCCTGAGCCGTGCCCTAAAGCGGGAAGGAAAGCAGGAGGTGCCGAAATACGCGGAAATGTGCCGCAGGTTTTTGGCGGATTGTGAGGATTTTTCTGAAGAAAATATTGCCAGGGCAGGCATCAAGAGGCGCTTTGAAAATGTGGATTTGGAGGAGTGCATCCGGGATATTGAAGATTACATTTTAGACATCATGGAATAGGCAGCCAAAAAGGTGGCCATAAGGACAGGATATGGCTGGGAAACCCAGATTTCCACTATAATTTGATAAAAAAATATGATATAATGAGAACACTTAACAAGTGCAAGCCAAAGGCGGAGCACGAGGTTAGTGCGACATATACCTGGACACTTAATGAGCAGCAGGCGAATTTAGTGTCCATGATACAATGAGAGTATTTAGCAACTGCTAATTTATCACGACGATTCAGGAGGTGATTCTTGTGGAAGGATTTGGTGCGATTATCGGACATGAAGAAGTCATTCGGCATCTTCAGAATGCGATTGCTAAGGATAAGGTGTCCCATGCATACATTTTTGCAGGAGAGCCAGGTGCGGGGAAGAAGCTTTTGGCGACGACCTTTGCGATGACACTTCAGTGTGAAGAAAAAGGTACAGACCCCTGCCTGAAATGTGAATCCTGCAAGCGGGCATTGAATAAGAATCATCCGGATATCATATCAGTGGTCCATGAGAAGCCGGCTTCCATCAGTATTGAGGAGATCCGGCGGCAGGTGGTGGATGATGTGGCGATTAAGCCATACAGAGGCCCCTATAAGATATATTTGATCAATGATGCCGATAAAATGACGCCGCAGGCACAGAACGCGTTGCTTAAGACGATAGAGGAGCCGCCTGCATATGCGGTGATTCTGCTTTTGACAAATAATGTGGATGGTCTGCTTCCCACGATCCAATCCCGGTGTATCCGGCTGGATCTGAAGGCGGTGCAGGACAGTCTGGTAAAAAATTATCTGATGGAACGGCTGCATATTCCGGACTATCAGGCAGAAGTGGATGCCTCCTTTGCCCAGGGGAATATTGGCAAGGCGGAGCAGGCAGCAACATCAGAGGAATTTGCAGAAATGACCAGGAATGTGCTGCAATTGCTGAAGTATGTCAATGATATGGAAGTCTATGAGCTGGTGGACGCTATGAAGGAGCTGGCACCGGATAAGGATAATGTCTATGATTATCTGGATTTGTTCCTTTTGTGGTTCCGGGACGTACTGATGTTTAAAGCCACCAGAGATGTGGATAACCTGGTATTTAAACAGGAAATAAATATGATAAAAGATCAGGCGCGGGAGCGTTCCTATGAAGGTCTGGAAAAGATTTTGGATGCGGTGGAGAAGGCGAAGACCCGTCTCCGGGCAAATGTCAATTTCGACCTTGTGATGGAGCTTTTGTTCCTGACGATCAGGGAGAAATAAAATGACAAGAGTGATTGGCGTAAGATTTCGCAACGTAGGAAAGATCTATTATTTCAGCCCCAAGAATCTGGAGATCCATGCGGGAGACCATGTGATCGTGGAGACAGCCAGGGGAGTGGAATATGGGAGCGTAGTGCTCGCCCCCAGGGATGTGGAGGATGAAAAGGTAGTACAGCCGCTGAAGGAGGTGCTCCGCATTGCCACCGCCGAGGATGATGCGAAGGAACGAAAGAACCGCAAAAAGGAAAAAGAGGCATATCAGATATGCCAGAAGAAGATCCAAGAGCATGGGCTGGAAATGAAGCTCATCGATGCGGAATACACGTTTGACAATAATAAGGTGCTGTTTTATTTTACGGCGGACGGCCGTATCGATTTCAGACAGCTGGTGAAGGATCTGGCTGCGGTGTTTAAGACCAGGATCGAGCTGCGCCAGATCGGCGTCAGGGATGAGACGAAGATATTGGGTGGAATCGGTATCTGCGGAAGAGAGCTTTGCTGCCATACGTATTTATCTGAATTTGCGCCGGTGTCCATTAAGATGGCAAAGGAGCAGAATCTGTCCTTGAACCAGACTAAAATATCCGGCTGCTGCGGCCGATTGATGTGCTGTCTGAAGAATGAACAGGAGACTTATGAGGAGCTGAATAAAAAGCTGCCCAATAACGGAGATTTTGTCACTACGCCGGATGGACTTCAAGGAACCGTCCACAGCGTCAACGTCTTGCGTCAGCTGGTAAAGGTGATCGTAGAGGTGGACGACGAAAAGGAAATCCGTGAGTTCCATGCGGAGGAACTGAAATTTCATCCGCGGAAGAAAAAAGTGAAGCTGACAGAACAGGAACTAAAAGAACTGAAGGCTTTGGAGGATGGGGAAGGAAAATCCAAGTTAAATGAGTAAACTGTTGGAAGGCGAACGCCTGGACGATTTACAGAATGGTTATAAGATCATACAGGATCCCCAGAAATTTTGTTTTGGGATCGACGCGGTGCTTTTGGCGGATTTTGTGAAAAATTCACAGGAGGACCGCGTATTGGATATGGGGACAGGCACAGGCATTGTGCCCGTCCTTTTAAAAGCGAAGAAAAAGGGCAGGCATTTTACCGGTCTGGAAATTCAGAAGGAATGTGCCGATATGGCGTCAAGAAGTATGGAATACAATCATTTGGAGGATGAAATCCGCATTGTGCAAGGGGACATCAAAGAAGCATCCGCTATCTTTGGCCGGGAAGTGTTTGAGACAGTGACCTGTAATCCTCCCTATATGATCGGCCAGCATGGACTGGCCAATCCAGAGCTTCCAAAAGCGATCGCCCGTCATGAAGTGTTGTGCACCTTTGATGATGTGGCCCGGGAGGCGGCCAAGGTTCTCACCTCCAAAGGAAAGCTGTTTTTGATCCACAGGCCGTTCCGGCTGGTGGAATTATTTTTAACTATGACGAAATACCAATTGGAGCCGAAGAGAATGCGTCTGGTTCATTCCTATGCAGACCGGGAGCCGACCATGGTGCTCATCGAGGCGCTCCGGGGAGGAAGGTCCAGAATTACGGTGGAAAAGCCCCTGGTGGTTTATGAACCTTCGGGTGATTATACCCAGGAGATTAAGGAAATTTACAGCGTGATGGGCTATGAGAGATAAGAAGAGGGAGGAAATGCCCAGGGCAGCCCATTATGTGTATAGAGGCCATACACAAGAAAGAGGTAAGAATTGAGCGGAAGATTGTATCTGTGCGCCACGCCCATCGGAAATCTGGAGGATATCACCTACCGGGTGCTGCGTACATTAAAAGAAGCGGATCTGATCGCGGCGGAGGATACCAGAAACAGCATTAAGCTTTTGAATCATTTCGATATCCACACGCCGATGACCAGTTATCATGAATATAACAAAATAGAAAAGGGCCGTCAGCTGGTGGCGAAGCTGCTGTCCGGGGAAAATATTGCGCTGATCACCGATGCGGGGACGCCGGGGATTTCAGATCCGGGTGAAGAGCTGGTGGCTATGTGCTGTGAGGCCGGGATTGAGGTGACATCTCTCCCTGGACCAGCCGCTTGTATCACAGCTTTGACCATTTCCGGCCTGTCCACCAGGCGGTTTGCTTTTGAGGCGTTTCTTCCGATGGACAAGAAGGAGCGGGCTGCCGTATTGGAGGAGTTGAAGGCGGAGACCAGGACAATCGTGTTGTACGAGGCTCCTCACCGTCTGTGCAGGACATTAGAGGAATTGTATGGCGGGCTGGGAGACAGAAGGGCTTCCCTGTGCAGAGAGCTGACAAAGAAGCACGAGACGGCTTTCCGGTCCACCTTAAAGGGCCTGCTGGCTTATTACCAGGAGAATGATCCCAAAGGAGAGTGCGTCTTGGTCATTGAAGGCAGGGACAGAAAACAGATGGAGCAGGAAAAGCAGCAGGAATGGAGCAGGATGCCTTTACCTGAGCATATGGCCTATTATGAAGAACAGGGCTTATCCAGAAAGGATGCTATGAAACAGGTAGCCAGGGACCGGGGCGTGGGAAAAAGAGATATTTACCAACAGCTTTTGGATATGGAAGAGTGATATCCACAGGGGAGGAAGCATGTGGACTAGAAAGGAACTAAAGCAAAGAGGAAGGAAGACAGTTAAGAAGAATTACTTAAAGGTTGTGTTAATTTGCTTTATCATGGCCTACTTTGCAGGCGCCTACAGCACCAGCAGCAGTACCACTCTTTTGGTGGCTTATAATGAAGATAAGGAAGACCAAAATGCGGTGCAGACGAATATCCAGGATCGGAAGAGCAATTCGGATATCGTAAATGAAGTGTTGGACGGTGTGGGAAAAAGGGGCAATACAGAGAATGAAAAAAAGTATTACCGGGGCGTTTTTTCCAGCATTTTTAACAATGTGACGGAATCCGGTTCCTTTTTGTTTGGTTTTTTAAATGCATTTAATGAAGGGGTGTTTCAAGGTAAGGTGGGATACAGTTTCGTGATCCTCATCGGAGCCTTGATCAGTTTGCTATATTGGCTGTTTTTCCAAAACGTAGTGGCGGTGAACCAATGCCGTTTTTTCCTGGAGGCAGCAGCATATGAGAGAACACCGGTGAACCGGATGCTGTTCGTGCTCCGGATCCGGCGCTGGTGCCATTCCATGATGATCATGTTTTTTAAATGGCTGTATACGCTGCTGTGGCAGCTTACTATTGTGGGTGGTGTGATCAAGCATTATTCGTATATGATGATCCCATACATTGTGGCTGAGAATCCCAATGTGACAAAAAAGGATGCATTTGCCCTTTCCCGTGCCATGATGGACGGAAATAAATGGAACGCATTTCTTCTGGATCTGTCTTATCTGGGATGGCTGGTTCTAAGTATTTTGACGCTGGGGCTGGTGGGGATCTTCTATACAAACCCTTATATGACGGCCACAGAAACGGAGCTTTATCTGACTCTACGGGAAAAAGCCATTCAGGATCAGCTTCCCGGTTATGAGAATCTCAATGACAAATATATCGGGCTGCACCCGGCCATTCCTGATGGAATGGAGAAACTGCCGCCTCAATATCCCACCGAGCTGTTTACCATTCCGGAGCATGAGAGACGGCATTGGCTGAAGGTGGATTACCGCAGGGATTATAGCCTATGGTCTTTGATCCTTCTGTTTTTTACCTTTTCCATCATCGGGTGGCTGTGGGAGGTGAGCCTGCATTTGAGTACGGATGGCTTTGTAAACCGTGGCGTGCTTCATGGGCCCTGGCTGCCGATCTATGGATCCGGCGGTGTGCTGATCCTGGTGCTTTTGAAAAAAGTAAGAGATAATCCGGTACTGACCTTTTTCCTGACCGTGGTGATCTGCGGTATAGTAGAATACTTTACCAGCTACTGGCTGGAGGTGACAAAGGGTGCCAAATGGTGGGATTATTCCGGATATCTGCTGAATTTAAACGGTCGCATCTGTGCGGAGGGATTACTGGTATTTGGGCTGGGAGGCTGTGCATTCATTTACTTTGCTGCACCGGTTTTTGACAATCTGTATAAGAAGATTCCGGTGAAGGTCCAGGTGCTTCTGTGTGTGGTACTGCTGGGACTGTTCGCCATCGATCAGGTGTATTCCCATAATCACCCCAATATGGGCAAGGGGATCACCGATTATGCTTATGTTGAGGAGTTGAAATTGTCCGATTTCCGTAGGAAAACAGGTTAAATGGAGCAGGAGCTTCTGTCTGTAACGAGACAGAAGCTCCTTTTTTGTATAAAGGAAAGCTCTCCGGAGAATCCTGAAGCGGGATTCTTTTTCATAAGAAAAAATCATATATTTAAGAAAATCAATGGCAGGCAGTGGCTGCCTGGTGGAGGGAAAATGAATTATATTTGGGGCGGTATGCTGCTGGTGGGAATCTTTTACGGGACTCTTACTGGAAATCTGCAGGAGGTGACGAATGCGGCGCTGGATTCCTCTAAGGAAGCGATTACTTTGTGCATTTCCATGGCTGGTATCGTGGCTTTTTGGACGGGAATCTTAAAGGTGGCGGAAAAAGCCGGTATGTTGGAACGGCTCACGAAAAAAATGGGTCCGCTGTTGCATTTTTTGTTTCCGGAGCTTCCCAAGGGACATCCGGCGGGAAATCTGATCGCCACAAACATGATTTCTAATTTTTTTGGCTTAGGGTGGGCCGCCACGCCTGCAGGATTAAAGGCTATGGAGGAATTGGAAAAGCTGGAGGAGGACAGAAGAGCCGGGCGTCTGCCAGGACCGGTGCGGGAGAAGGGAACTGCGGGCAACGAAATGTGTACTTTTTTGATCATCAATATTTCTTCGCTGCAGCTGATCCCTATGAATATGATTGCTTACCGAAGTCAGTATGGGAGTGCAGATCCTGCAATGATCCTGGGACCAGCCATCGTTGCCACAGCGGTGAGTACGGTGACAGCGATAATCTTCTGCCTGATTGCCCATAAAAGAGGAGGCTAAAAGGAGTGTTGGAATCCTTAAATTTAATTTGTAGGAATCCGGTTATAATTTATAAAGGTAGTGCAAAAAAGGCCCAAATCGTGTATACTTCTATATAAGATGGATAAACAGACCATTCTGGATATGAAAATATGGGGAATGCCATACATAGGAGGTAGCGATGAAAAAATGGGTAGGTTGTTTAAGTGTAATGCTGGCAGCTGGGCTGGTGTTTGGGGGATGCTCAAAGTCTGCATCCGGAAAACTGGATCCAGACAATCCGGTTTCTATTACGGTTTGGCATTATTATAACGGCAATCAGCAGGAAGCGTTTGACCAGCTGGTGGATGAATTCAATAGCACAGTGGGCAAGGAAAAGGGTGTTTATGTCACCGGTTACAGCCAGGGAAGCGTGGATCAGCTGGAAGAAAACGTGATGGCCTCCGTCAAAGAAGAAGTGGGAAGCGATGAAAAACCCAATATTTTTTCCTCTTATGCAGATACGGCATACGCCATTGAGCAAATGGGAGAGCTGGCTGATATCGGAAAGTATGTGTCAGAGGAAGAATTGGATGAATATGTGGATTCTTATATTGAAGAAGGCAGAATTGGAAAAAACGGAGAGCTCCGCATTTTTCCCACTGCCAAAAGTACAGAGATTTTTATGATGAATAAGGATGCTTGGGAAGCTTTTGCTGCGGAGAATGATGTGAGCGTGGAAGATCTGTCCACGAAGGAAGGTCTGGCAAAGGTGGCAGAGCTCTATTACCAGTGGACGGATGCCAAGACACCGGATGTCCCTGGGGATGGTAAGGCATTTTATGGCAGGGATTCCATGGCGAATCTGTTCATAGTGGGATGTATGCAGCTGGGTACGGAGATTTTCCAGGTTAAAGACGGCAATGTGACCATCCATGCAGAGAAGGATGATATGAAGAAGATCTGGGATAACTATTATGTACCCTATGTAAAAGGTTACTACAGTTCTTATGGCAGATTTCGTTCAGATGATGTGAAAACAGGCGAAATCGTCGCTTTTACCGGATCCAGTACATCTTCCATGTATTTCCCCGATGAAGTGGAAATTGACGGGCAGACGGAAAGTATTGGATATATGGTGCTGCCGGTTCCTGAATTTGAGGGCAAAGAGAAGTATGCTGTGCAGCAGGGAGCAGGGATGGCAGTGATGAAAGGAACCGAGGAGGAGGAGCAGGGCGCTGTGGAATTCCTCAAATGGTTTACAAAGGAAGAGAACAATATCACATTTGGCTGTGAGTCCGGATATATCCCGGTGAAGAAGTCTGCCTATGATAAAAAGGTCCTGGATCAGATGATAAAGGAGAAGGGACTGCAGGTTGCGGATAAGACCTATGATTCCCTTCTGGTAGGGTATGACACGGTGGATACCCATACTCTATATACAAATAAAGCATTTGAAGGCGGTGCTTCCGCCAGAAAAGTGTTGGAATATAACATGGCTGATCAAATGGTGGAAAACCGTCAGGCAGTAAAGGCGGCTATGGATGCCGGTGCGTCTTTGGATGAGGCAGTACAGGATTATATTTCAGAGGATGCTTTTGAACAGTGGTATCAAGGTTTTACCCAGGCACTGGAGGATAGCATCAAAAACAGTTAAGGGTGTGAGGACTTGAAAAAGAAAACTAGAAGTATATTTTGGCTTTTTATTGTTCCGTTGATCATCATTTTGCTGTTTCAAGCCGTAATATCTGTGGGAAGCATCATTTTGAGCAATACGGTGGGGATACTGGATGAATATGCCGTACAAAGCCAGAATCAGACAGTCAGGAACCGCAATATCATTTTAGAAAATAATATGGTACAGCAATGGTCCAATGTATCTGAGTGTATGGAGGATTTTCAGAATTCTTATCATGAATTTCTGCAGGAGAACGGCAGCAGTCCGGAAGAATTTTTGTCGAATGAGAACCAGAAAGAAGTATGGCTGGACAAGATCACAGAACAATGTCTGTATATGCTGCGGAAAAATTCTGTTACCGGTGTTTTTGTCGTGCTTGCAAATGAACAGATGGATCAGGAAACCAATCATTGCAAGGGAATCTACTTCCGGGATTCAGATCCGGTGAGCAATCCCGGGGATTATTCGGATATACTCCTGGAGAGAGGCAGTGCGGAGCTATCCCATAGAATGGATATCCCACTGGACAGCTATTGGAGTACGGATTTCGCTTTCGGGCCGAGTTTAGAAGAAAAAGCGGATGATTTTTTTTACCAGCCCTATGAGGCGGCCAGAAAATATCCTCATGCTAAATATAAGGATCTGGCTTATTGGAGCGGCCCCTTTTTCATGGAGGATGATACCTCCAAAAGCGGATATGAAATGATCAGCTATACAGTGCCTTTGATCGCGGAGGATGGTACGGTCTATGGTGTGCTGGGAACGGAGATTTCTAAGTTCTATCTGGAAAATTATATGCCGTTTCAAGAATTAAATGCCAATGACCAGAGCAGTTATATGATTGCCCAAAAGCAGGAGGACGGCACATATCTGCCTTTTGTGGTGACCGGGACGTTAGTGGCGGAGAAGACAAAACAGCAGAAGATGACTCTGAAAAATACGAAATATGATGATTTTTATCATCTAGGGGGTCTTTCTGACCAGGAGCTTTATGGTTCTGTTTATTCGTTGCGGCTATACAATACGAATACGCCTTTTTCAAAGACTGAATGGATCTTTTTGGGGATGCAGAAGAAACAGGATTTGTATGGGATGGGCGATACCATACTGCGCAATTTGATGCTGGCTACGGCAGCAGCTATGATATTTGGCATATTTGGGGTCTATATCATCGTGAGGTATGTGACAAAGCCTCTGCGCCGGCTGATGGTTTGCGTCCAGCAAAGTACAGCCACCAAAATGCGGGATTTTCCAGCCAGTCGTGTGCTGGAAGTGGACAGCCTCTATCAAGTGCTGAAGAATTTATCGGACAAACAAAGGGATTCCGAATACCGGCTCATCGAGGAAAAGGAACGGTATAAGATCGCCCTGCAGGGCAGCAAGGATCTGTTCTTCTCATATGATTGGGAGAAGGACAGCGTGGATATTTTCAATTATCCGATCACAGAGGCAAATGACACGGGAGAGCTTCATTTGGAGGCGATCCAAGAAAAATGCGCAGATACTCATTGGGTGCATCCGGATGATATGGTGAAATTAAAGGCGCTGTTATGTCTGGAAAATCCGGAATTTCACTTGGTTTACCGTGGAAGGGATCCTCAAATGGAGGGAGAATCCTATCAATGGATGGAGATCTCCGGCAAGATATTGTGGGATGCTGACCGGAAGCAGGCGAAGGCAATCGGATGTCTGCGCAATATCCATATGCAAAAAATAGAGGAGCTGAGGCGTCAGGAATCCATGCAGAAGGATGCGGTCACCGGCTTATATGAACGGTATACCGGCGAGAGGTTACTTGAGAAAAGGCTGGGAAGGGGACAGAAGGGAATGCTGGCTCTTCTGGATCTGGATCACTTCCGGGAGCTGAACGAGCAATATGGCATGGTATTTGGCGATGCGATTCTGGAGGAATTCGGGCGGCTGATCCTTCTGAAGAAGGAAAGCCTGGAAGCATGTTATCCGGTACTGGCTGTGCGTATGGGCGGCGATGAGATTTTGCTTTGGTTTGAAGGCATCGAGTATGAGAAGCTGATGGAGGAACTGAGGGATCTTCAAAATGGTCTGGAAGGTTTGTATCCGGGCAGACAATTCTTTCTGCAATTTTCTGCTGGTTTTTTTGAAAACAATGGTTTCCAATCTTATGAAGAATCTTTAGCCAAGGCACAGAAGGCGCTGTATGTATCAAAATCCCGGGGTGGCGGACATTATTTATCCTATGATTGGTTGACGAAAGCGGATAAAGAAAAGAGCATGGAAGGAGGCATTAATGAAATTGCCAGCTTCCAGTATAAAAAACAACCGAAGATGATTTCATTGGCATTTAATTTCTTTGACAAAAGTAATGACATTCAAAATATCATGCCAGTACTTTTGGTGAAATTAGGGCATTTTTATCGTGCGAAGGAAATATCCTTGATGCTTTTGGACCGTGATTTCTATTCTACCTATTTAAGCTACTATTGGCAGGAAGACAGGCAGGAAGACCGGAAAAGAGTGTCCCATTTTTCAAGAGAATTTTTTGAAAGTTTTGTAGCAAAGCTGGAAAAAGGCCCGCTGTTTTTTGATGATACCCAGTTTCTGAAAGAGGAAGAGGCGGAATTTTTGGGGATTTCCAGTTCAGACCGGGGCGTGAGCATACCGATGCGGGATGGCGGGCTGTATATGGGTGCTTTATCTTTGGTTCTCTGGGAGGATGCCAAGGCATTAGATGAGCAGGAGCTGAGGGATCTTCAAGAGATCACAAAGCTGATGGAAAGCAATATCCAGAGGCAGAAATATGACCAGGCCAGCCGGGCAAAGAGTGACTTTTTGTCCAGAATGTCCCATGAGATCCGGACACCGATGAATGCGATTATCGGCATGACAGAAATTGCGCTTCACGAAGAGAAGAAGTCACCTAAGGTAGAGGATTGCTTAAATAAGATTGACCGTTCTTCCAAATATCTGCTGGAGCTGATCAATGATATCTTAGATATGTCAAAGATTGAGAGCGGCAAAATGAAGCTGGAGATCACTACTTTCTATCTGAAGGATTTTTTGGAGGAGATTCAGATTATGGTTCTTCCCCAGGCACAGAGCAAAGAGCTGCAGTTTATCATAGACTGTGGGGATACGGACCTGTGGTTAAGAGGAGATGCGCTCAGGCTCAGCCAGGTGCTGATTAATCTGTTGGGCAATGCGGTAAAATTTACGCCGCCTAAGAAAACAGTTACTCTTACGGTAAGGCAAGAATCCCAGGAGGGAAAATATGTGAATATGTATTTTTCTGTCAAGGATACGGGAATTGGCGTGGACCCTGAAAATGCGGACCGGATTTTTGAGTCTTTCGAACAGGTGGAAAACAGCAATACGGTCAGCATCTATGGCGGCACAGGGTTAGGCTTATCCATCAGCAACCATTTGGTGCATATGATGGGAGGGCAGATCCAATTGGAGAGCCAGCTGGGTGAGGGAAGCGATTTTTACTTCCGGATTCCGTTGGAGATCGGCCATCCGACGGTCAAGGCAGAGGATAAGGTCTGTCATTTCCAGGGCTTCCAGGGAAAACGCTTGCTTTTGGTAGAGGACAATGAACTCAATGTGGAGATTGCGAAAACCCTGTTGGAAGCAGAAGGCTTTGTTGTGGAGACCGCATATAATGGAAAAGAGGCGGTGGACGCTTATCTAGATAAGGGCAAAGGGTACTTTAGCTGTATCCTGATGGATATCCGGATGCCGGTGATGAACGGTTTGGACGCCGCCAAGGCAATCCGCCAATCTGACATGGAGGATGCGGGCCGTATTCCGATCATAGCCATGACGGCCAATGCCTTCGACGAGGATATGAAGAAATCCATTGAGAGCGGTATGAATGGACATTTGACGAAACCTTTGGATATGCGGAAACTATTAAAAATGTTAGAAGAATTAGTATAAAAGCAGTAAATTGAGTTGGGAGGCTTTAAATTGAGTTGGAGAGAGTATTGTGTGGAAGGGCTGGATCAGCAAAATTGTTTTGTGTCAGCATTTCATAAGTCCAGATTTATTGAAATGTTTGACAGGGTGAAATACCAGCCATTTTTTACAAAAGGTCTGTGCAAGTGTCTGTTCTTATCCGCATGGGACCAGGAGCATACCAATGTGATGAAAAATATGCTTCAGGAGCTGATACAGAAGAAATGCCAGGACGTGGGCTATATGCTGGAACAGGGGAAGGAGTTTGCCAGGCATGGGCATGTCAATGAGAAGACGATGTATGAACTGGCGGAGTATTTCCTGACACATCCAAATTGTACGCCGGATGAATCCTGGCTGATGTCGCTGTCCAGGGGGTGGGTTGCCCTGGGGGACAGTGCACTGCAGGCCAGCGAGGTTATTGACAAGCTGTAGCTGTCTGGATGGAGACTGCTGTTTGTGAGACATAATTGAAAAGATCAAACATAAGGTATTATAAAATAGGAGAATGGAAGTCACATGAAGTTACTTACCTACCTTTCGTATTTTATAGTACCTTTTTTGATTTTTTATATCCTGGCGCTGGGATATTCCCAAAAACAAAATGTATATGAGGACTTTCTGGAGGGGGCCAAGGAAGGGCTGAAGATTGTCGTGCGCCTCGTTCCCACTCTGGTAGGTTTGCTGGCAGCCACTGGAATCTTACGGGCTTCCGGCTTCCTGGATTTCGTTGGAAAATGTCTGGGACAGTTTACAGCCAAAGCGGGACTGGCTCCGGAACTTCTTCCGGTGGCTATTATTCGTCTGTTTTCTGCCAGCGCAGCGACTGGCCTGGTGTTGGACATATTTAAAGAATATGGAGCGGATTCGCTTATGGGCCTGACGGCTTCGGTAATGATGAGTTGTACCGAGACTGTATTTTATACGATGAGCATCTATTTTGCTGCCGCTAAAATTGCAAAAACCCGCTATACTTTAGGCGGGGCTTTGCTGGCTTCCGCTGCGGGGATCGCAGCCAGCGTGGTCATATCAGGTTTTTTGGTCTGACTTTGGGAATAACTATCATGTCTGGAGACGATGCATATAATAGGAAGAAGAATTTTGCGGAGGTCCTATGGCTACAGTCAGTTTGTGCATGATCGTAAAGAATGAAGAAGCGGTGCTAAGGCGGTGTCTGGATTGTGTTGCGGATATTGTGGATGAAATTGTGGTAGTGGATACCGGCTCTGTGGATAAAACAAAGGAAATTGCCGAAAGCTGTCGTTGCCGTGTCTTTGATTATAAGTGGGAAGATGATTTTGCGGCTGCCAGAAATTTTGCTTTCTCCAAGGGGACGAAAGATTTTTTGTTTTGGCTGGATGCGGATGACGTGATGGATGAAGAAAATCGCCGGGCATTTTTAGAAATGAAGGACCAGTTGGACCAGAGTACGGACATAGTGATGTTGAAGTATGATACGGCATTTGATGAGAGCGGCCGCTGCATATTTTCCTGTTGCCGGGAGCGGCTGGTAAAAAATGACGGCAGTCATAAATGGCAGGGAGCTGTGCATGAGGCTATCCCGCTTGCTGGAAATCTACTGTACAAGGATATCCATATCCAGCACCGGAAAATAAAGCAAGGAGAACCGGGAAGAAATTTGAGGATTTATGAAAAGCTTTTGGAGAAGAAAAAAGAGCTGGGGCCAAGGGAGCAGTATTATTATGCGCGGGAGCTGTATGATGCAGGCAGGTGGAAGGATGCGGCGGCTGTTTTTCAAAAGTTTATAGAGGAGCCGTTGGGATGGATGGAGGATAAGATTGAGGCCTGTCGTCTTTTGTCCCTATGTTTTGGCAGGCTGGGGGAGAATAAGATGCAGCTGGAGGCTTTGTGGAACAGCTTTCAGTATGATGTGCCAAGAGCGGAAATTTGCTGTACGTTGGGCAGCTTTTTTTATGAGGAACAGAAATATGAGCAGGCGGCTTATTGGTATGAACGGGCGTTGAATTGCACAAGAGAAGAAAAGCGCGGCGGATTTGTGCAGGAGGACTGCTATGGTTATCTGCCAAGCCTTATGCTGTGTGTCTGTTATTATCGCTTGGGTGACCGGGAAAAATCCCAGTGGTATCACCGGCTGTCCGGCTTGTACAAACCGAATGGAAAAGAATATCTCTCAAACTGTCAATTTTTTCCGGAGGAACCGATAGATGCGGATGGGAAGACAGAGATAGGCTGAGGCAGCGGATATCCGGCGGCAGGGGTACCAATTACAGAAAGGATGCATATTTTAAAGAGAGACATCAAGATAATAAGGAGTTTTCAGATATGGCATTCTTTCATAATAGTTCAGATGGCTTTGGAACCAATAGCTGCGGTTGTGGCTGTGGATGTGGACCAACGGGTCCGACCGGTCCTACGGGGCCGAGAGGCTGTCAAGGTCCCAGAGGTTGTCAGGGCCCCAGGGGAGCAACGGGCCCAACCGGAGCCATGGGTCCGCAAGGATATGTGGGCCCGACCGGCCCCACAGGATTGCAGGGTCTTCGGGGAGTGACAGGTCCGACGGGCCCGCAGGGCTTCCCAGGAGTGACCGGCCCGACGGGTCCGACAGGAGCAACCGGGCCGACGGGGCCAATTGGGCCAACCGGAGCAACGGGACCAATCGGGCCGACCGGATTAGCAGGAATTACCGGAGTGACGGGTCCCACAGGACCGCAGGGCTTCCCAGGAGTGACGGGTCCGACAGGACCAATCGGCCCAACAGGGGCAACCGGACCGATCGGGCCGACGGGGTTAGCAGGAATTACCGGAGTGACGGGTCCCACAGGACCGCAGGGCTTCCCAGGAGTGACGGGCCCGACGGGACCGATCGGCCCAACAGGGGCAACGGGGCCAATCGGGCCGACTGGATTAGCAGGGATTACCGGAGTGACAGGTCCCACAGGCCCAATCGGGCCGACCGGCTTGTCAGGTGTTACCGGAGTGACGGGTCCGACAGGACCAATCGGCCCCACAGGAGCAACGGGGCCAATCGGGCCGACCGGATTAGCAGGGATTACCGGAGTGACAGGTCCCACAGGCCCAATCGGGCCGACCGGATTAGCAGGAATTACCGGAGTGACGGGTCCGACGGGACCAATCGGCCCCACAGGAGCAACGGGACCAATCGGGCCAACGGGATTAGCAGGGATCACCGGAGTGACGGGCCCCACAGGCCCCACAGGCCCGACAGGCCCAACCGGTCCGACTGGCCCCACAGGCCCGACGGGATTAGAAGGGGAGACAGGGGCAACAGGTCCCGCAGGAGAGGCTGCAACAATCCGTATCGGTACTGTGACCACAGGGGAACCGGGGACACCGGCACAGGTGACAAATAGCGGTACAGAGCAGGATGCGGTCCTCGATTTTGTGATTCCACAGGGCGAAACCGGCGGAGCAGGTACACCGGATGTATTGGCGCTGGTGGATACCACTTCTCAGCCGACAACAGCCGGCGGGGCTTTGGTGTTCAGTGAGGCGCCGCTGGTATCCGGAACATCTATCACCTATGAGGCAGGTTCTGGCACGGTAACCATTAATCAACCAGGAATTTATCAGGCCACATTCCATGGCGATCTGACTGCAGCGTCAGGGACTTCGATCCCATCTACAGTGCTGGTACGGCTGTATTTGAATGGAACCTCTGTGGCAGGGGCCAGAGCGACGCATACGATTACGTATACCAGTGAACTGGCATCCATTTCCTTTGATGTGCCCTTCCGGGTAAGCACTGCTCCATCCACTCTTCAGGTAGTGGTGGAACAGGCTGGCTTTATCTTTGAAGATGCGGTCTTAACTGTGACACGACTTGGGGATTTATAAAAATATCAAAAACAAATAAAGCTTACAATTAATAAAACGAAATAAAAAGTAATGTGACGAAAAGAGCTTATTCTGGGGATGTGTGTCCCGGAGTAAGCTCTTTTTTGGTTGACATCCCAATTTTGATAGGAAAGATTTTCGAACGACCTTTTTAACAAAACGATCATTCTGTGGGGATGCAACAAATTGGTATCATGTCGCATATGCGGCCCGCCGCAGACGGAGAATCCTGTGAGCAGGATTCGTTCTTATTTCCTAGGAAATTGCGTCCTATGAAATAAAAAAGCACTCCGTGCGGGATCGCACTGCGGCGGAAGGGAAGAATATCGCGTCTGCGACCCGTCGCAGGCGGAGAATCCTGCAAGCAGGATTCTATCTTACTACATAAGGTTTGCAAGAAATTCAAAAGGGAAAAAATAGATAATATAAAAGAAATTGGAAAAAGTTTTGTAATATTTTTAATTTACATTAGAGGATTTCTAAAATATAATAAAACATCAAACGGCTTGTTGGCTAGGCGGGGGTGAAGAGGATGAAAAAATCAATGCGGACAAAAATTTTGATACTATTTCTTTCCTTTTTGGTGATCTTGACCGGGTGTTCTGTGATTGTCTATAAAGTTTCTATGGACAATATTTATGAGCTGTCAGAGGAATCTGTGGACAAGAGCATGGAGCAGCTCAACAAGGATATGAATAAAATATTGACAGAAGCCAGGAAGATTGCCTATTTTATTGCGCAGGATGCGGATATGCAGGTGGCTCTTCGTACGGCGCTTCCCACCAAGCAGCAGGAGCTTTATAAGGAGCGGAGGAATTTTAACTATGCGCTGAACTATACAGGGCAGTTGAATGAAAATATTCAGGGCATTTTTGCCGTGGGTGAAAATGGTTCTATTTACCGGTCTGTAGCAAGAACACTCTACAAACAGGATTTTCGGGGGGAGGACTGGTACAGACAGGTGATGGAGACAGGAGAGGACTTCTGGATCGCACCACACCCGGGTTCCTTTATGGTACATAACCTTTATGATCCGGTCATCAGTCTGGTCATCCCCATCAGAGACAGGATTTCTTACCGGATCCTGGGCGTGATCGTGGTGGATGTAGCCATGGAAATCATTCAGGGATTTGGAAATGATGAAGCGCTGTTTAACGGTGAGACTTACATTGCCAATGGAGATAATGAGATCATCTATTGTAAAGACTTTGAAAACATTGACAGCGACAAGAACGAAGCACTGAGCGCTTCCCTGGACGGCCACCATGCGGTGAAAGGAGAAAAGCTTCAGGATATCTGGGTGGATGGGACTCATTATCTGATTTATGAGGACCAGCTCAATATCAGCGATTGGAAGCTGGTGAATCTGATTCCATATAAAGATGTTTTTGGAAAAGTCAATAACCTTCAAAAACTTCTGCTTGGCATTATTGCCATATGTCTGTTTTTAGCGGTTGTCTATGCGGTCATCATGGCCCACTGGATTTCCGGCCCGATCCAGAAGATTAAGAATGGAATGCAGAAAGTGGAAAACGGAGATTTCAGCGTGCGCGTGAACAACAATCGGGAGGATGAGCTGGGCGATTTGATCAATGGTTTTAATGTTATGACCAGCAGGATTGAGCAGATGACTACCCGGGAGCAGGAGAACCAGAAGGCATTGCTGAAGGCAGAGCTGAATGCGCTTCAGGCGCAGATTAACCCTCATTTTCTGTATAATACACTGGATTCCATCAATTGGATGGTGCGCATGAACCGGAATGATGAGGTCAGTGAGATGATTGATTCCCTGATCATGCTGTTTCGGGTGAGACTCAGCAAGGGAAGGCTTTTTATCAGTGTGGAGGAAGAGCTCTGTCATGTGGAGAAGTATTTCCAAATTCAGAAGATCCGTTACAGCCGCATTTTAAATTACCGGATTGAGGTGCCGGAAAGCCTCTATTCTTATACCACTATTAAAATGATTCTTCAGCCATTGGCGGAAAATGCGATCTATCATGGATTGAAGGAAAAAGGAGAGCCGGGGGATGTGATCATTAAAGCGGAGGAACAGCCCTCTAAAATCGTGTTCTGTGTGGAGGACACCGGCGTGGGAATCAAAGAAGAGAAGCTTCAGGAGATCCGCCGGATGATGGATGAGGAAATTGAATACAATCCCAAATCTTATGGGGTAATTAACGTACAAAAGAGGATCAAAACGTATTTCGGTCCGGAATACGGACTTCGTTTTGAAAGTGAATACGGAAAAGGGACAAGGGTATATGTCACGATTCCTAAGAGAAAGGAGATGCCGGAATATGATGAAACTGGTGATCGTTGAGGATGAAGATATCATACGGGAAGGATTGATCTCATACGTAGACTGGGCGGAGATGGGCTACGAAGTGGTAGGCGAGGCTATGGATGGGAAAATGGGTTTAGATATCATAAGGGAAAAGAAGCCTGACGTAGTCCTGACGGATATCCGTATGCCAGTGATGGACGGACTTCAAATGCTCGGCGAACTGCGGAAGGAGAAAAATGATACTTCTGTCGTCATCCTCAGCGGTTATGAAGATTTTGAATATGCCAGAAGCGCAATGAAGCTGGGTGTCTCCGAATACATTTTAAAGCCCCTGAACATCAAGAAGCTGCAGGATGCCATGGTCCGCATTTATGAGGAACATGCGACGAAAAAGCAGCGCAGGGAGGAATTTGAAAGGCTGAAGAAAGAAGAGGATTACAATCATCAGCAGCTGCGGATGCATCTGATCACCCAGGTTCTCCAGCACCGCAAGATGGGTGAAGTCAGGGAGGATCTGCTGGAAGAAATGGACAATCTCTATTTTTCCGTGCTCATTGTGGCGCAGGAGAGTTTTCCTATTATGTTGGGCAATGATGATTACCTGCAGATGGCGGAGGCGGACAAGGATTTTGAAACGGCAGTGCTTTCGGTGCTGCGTGGATTTGAGCATGTGCTTTGTGTCCGCACCAGCATGAGCGAGAGGATGATCTGTCAGTGGGATACGGATAAGGAGAAGCTTTCAGAGGCGCATAAGAGGCTGCAGCAGAAATTTAAGGATACCTTTGGTAAACACGCCCACGGCTATCTGTGCTCCGGTAAGACCGGAAGTGGTCTCCATGGGCTGGAGAATATCTGCAAGAAGGCCAGGCAGAAACAGAAGGAACAGTATCTCAAAGAGCTCAACGAGATCGTAAGGGTGGAGAGTGACAAGGAAGGGAATTTCCGGTATATGAGCTATAATTCCTCGGGACTGTTTGCTGAGGTGAAGACCGGAACCTATGAGGCCATTGACCGGGAGCTGGATTATTTTGAGCATGAAATGGAAAAACAGAAGGTGGTTTCCCATATGCATGTCCTTCTTTTAGTCAGTAATTTGTATTCGGAGCTGATGAAGCTGCCGGAGGAGGTCAGCGGTACGGCGGAGGAAATTTTCGGGGATCCTATGGAATACTATAAGAAGATCGTCACCAATACGAACCGCAAAGAGATTATCCAATACTTGAAGGAGGTATGTCATAAGCTCAATGATTTCTTTAAAAATATGAACCAGGGAAAATTCGAAAACATTCTGAAACGTGCAATGGAATATATGCAGAAGGAGTATGCCAACCCGGCACTGCAGATCCGGGACGTGGCGAAAGCGGCGTATGTGAGCAATTCTTATCTGAGCATTATCATCAAACAAGGGACCGGAAAGACATTTGTGGAATATTTGACGGAACTGCGTATGGAACAGGCCAAGAAGCTTTTGAAGGAAACGGAGCTGAAAAGCTATGAAATTGCGGAATTATGCGGCTTTTCCAATCCGACGTATTTTAGCACGGTGTTCAAAAGTGCTTACGGAATGTCTCCGTCTGCGTATAAAAAAGCCAACAAAAATGTTTAAATTCTGATTTCCGTGTAGAAAAGTGAAAGAAAAGTGAAAGATATTTGATGTACCAAATGGGAAAGAACCGTTAAAATTAGGTGTGTAAGCAAGAACTTATTATTTAAGGAGGAAGGTTAAAATGAAAAGAAAGACAGTAGCAATGTTATTAGTAGCAGCAATGAGCTTTACACTGTTCGGATGTGGCGGAAGCGATAAAGCAGCAGCTACTGATGATGCAAAAGCAACGGAAGCTCCTGCAGAGACAGAGGCACCCGCGGAGACAGAAGCTCCTGCTGACACAGCAGCAGCTGGCGATGTGGATATGTCCGCATTAAAAGGATTAAAAGTTGGATTCTCTCAGTGTGATAATATGAACAGCTGGAGAATCGCTGAGACAGAAAGCATGGAAGCAGTTGCAAAAGAAAACGGCGTAGAGCTGGTATTCACAGATGCATCCGGCGATATTGCAAAACAGGCATCTGACGTAGAAGATATGGTTGCTCAGGGCGTGGATTACATCGTAATCGCTCCTCAGGAAGAGGATGGACTTCAGTCAGCACTTAAGAGCGCAATGGATGCAGATATTCCGGTTATCCTGGTAGACCGTGGAATCAACGGAACTGCTGGAACAGAGTATACAACAGCTATCATGTCTGACTTCGTATGGGAGGCAGAACAGGTTGCTAATAAATTTATCGAAGCTACCGGCGGAAAAGGAAACTGTGTCATCTTACAGGGAACACAGGGTGCAACTTCTACCAATGACAGACAGGAAGGCTTTATGAAAGCCATCGAAGGAACAGATATCAAGGTTGTTGCTGACCAGGTTGCTAACTACACCATGGCAGAAGGACAGTCCGTAATGGAGAACATCCTTCAGGCTCAGGGCGATGACATTGACATGGTATTCGCACACAACGATGATATGGCATTAGGCGCAATCGAAGCTATCAAAGCTGCTGGCTACAAACCTGGCGAAGACATCATCGTCGGCGGTATTGATGGACCTGCAGCAGCTATGGAAGCAATCTTAGCTGGCGAACAGTTATGTTCTTGCTCTTGCTCTCCATTGTTTGGACCGATCGCATTTGAGACCATCGCAAAATTGGAAGCTGGACAGGAAGTGCCTGCAGAGATCAAGAATGAAGATACCTTATATGATATCAACAATGCAGACGTATCTTTAGGTTTCTAAGAGACTACATATTTTGTAGCTATGGGCTGCGGTAGAATTACATGAATCAAACGGCCATTCTTGGAATACATGAGTTTATGACAAGAATGGCCGCTTTTTGTCACAAAGGATCCTGGTGCCATAGGGGCGCCGCCACAGGCACTCCTATGGCATCAGGATCCACAAAGTGTAACCAACAATCTTGTTTTTCAACTTGAGGTGAAGAAGGTATGAGTAAAGAAGTATTGTTAGAGATGAAAGGAATCGTCAAATCCTTTCCCGGCGTACGGGCGTTAAAAGGTGTGGACTTCACTGTGAACAAGGGTGAAATCCATGCGCTCATGGGAGAAAACGGAGCAGGGAAGTCAACATTAATCAAATGTTTGACAGGCATCTATCAGAAAGACGAAGGTACTATTTTATTCGATGGAAAGTCCATCAATCCAAAAACAGCCATTGAGGCACAAAAAGAGGGCATCAGTACCATTTATCAGGAATTGAACCTGGTACCATTCCAGACGGTATATGAAAATATGTATCTGGGCAGGGAACCACGGACCAGCATGGGCATCATCGACAGAAAGAAAATGATCAAGGATGCAGAGGAAGTCTTGAATGACATGGGAATCCATGTAGACGTGACAAAACCTCTGAAGGAATATGGAACAGCCGTTCAGCAGATGGTTGCCATCGGAAGGGCGATTTCCATCAATGCCAAGTTAGTTATCATGGATGAGCCTACCTCTTCTTTGGATAAAAAGGAAGTGGCGGTTCTGTTTGACGTAATCCATAAATTAAAAGAGAAAGAAATCGCGGTGATCTTTATCAGCCACCGCTTAGATGAGATATTTGAGATCTGTGAAAAAGTAACCGTATTAAAAGACGGCGAGCTGTCCGGCTGCTTGGGAATCGAAGAATTGGATCAGCTCAAATTGATCTCCTACATGATCGGTAAGGAAGCAAAACAGCTGGAGCGTACCAAATCCGGGTATGAGTTTGAAGGGAAAGAAGAAGTCGCTTCCATGAGCGATATCCGCCAGGGTGTCCGCTTAAACGGCATCGGCATTGATATCAAAAAGGGCGAAGTGCTGGGCCTGGCAGGTCTTTTGGGCTCCGGACGTACCGAGCTTGCAAAAGTGCTTTTCGGCGCGACACAGCCTGACGATGGAGAAGTGGTATGGTTTGGCCAGAAACAGAAATTTAAATCCCCAAGTGATGCCATCAAACTTGGTATGGGCTTCTGTACAGAGGATAGAAAGGTAGAGGGTATCATTCCCCATCTTTCCGTAAAAGAGAACATGACCATCGCTTTGCTGCCGAAGATCAGTAAAATGGGCGTGGTAAATAAAAAAGAGCAGGATAAGATTGTAAAACAATATATTGAGCGTCTGAAAATCAAGACACCGTCCCCGAATCAGGCAATCCGGAACTTGAGCGGCGGCAATCAGCAGAAGGTGCTGCTGGCCAGATGGCTTTGCATGAATCCGAAGCTGGTCATCATGGATGAACCTACCCGAGGAATTGACGTAGGCGCGAAAGCGGAGATCGAACAGCTGATCCAGGAGCTGGCTGCCAGCGGAATCAGCGTATTGATGATCTCTTCCGAAATAGCAGAGCTGCAGCGTAACTGTGATAGAGTGGTTGTTATGCGTGAAGGCGTGAAGCTGAAAGAGCTGATTGACAATGAGATCAATCAGGATAATATTATGGAAGCGATCGCAAGCGGCGGAAAAGCTTTTGCAGAAAAGGGGGAATAAATTTATGGCAAGCTCTAAAGCAGGAAGAGTTGACATGATGGAGACTCTCAGAAAATACAGTGCCGCAATTTTGCTGGCTATCATGCTCGTTTTGAATTTGATTTTAACACCAAACTTTTTCAGTATGGGTACCGTGTGGAACATTATCACACAGTCCTGTACGATCATCCTTACCGGTATGGGTATGACCATGGTCATTTCCACCGGAGGTATTGATATTTCTGTAGGTGCTGTTATGGCCCTGGCAGGTATGGTATCTGTAAAATTACTGCCTCACGGCCTGTTTATCGCCATTGTGGCCGCTGTGCTGACATGTCTGATCTCCGGTTTAGTAGCCGGGTTCATGGTTGGCAAGCTGCGTGTGCAGTCCATGGTTGTGACACTGGCGCTGATGATCGGCGTTCGTGGTGTGGCTCAGGTATTGAATGATGCCAAGATTTTGTATATGTCTACCGATGCGAATTCTACCGCATATAAGTTCTTAGGCTCTCACAAGATCTTCGGTGTGTTCCCGATCCAGCTGATCCCGATCATTCTGGCAATTTTACTGACCTATTTCATTCTGGAGAAGACGATCTTAGGACGTCACATTCAGGCAACCGGTGATAATCCCAATTCCGCAACCCTGGCCGGTATCAACACAGGGCGGACCTTGATTTTCGTATATATGTCCAGTGCATTTTTAGCAGCATTGGCAGGTGTATTTGCCACCGCTAAGATTGGTGCGGCCGACGGTAACTCCTTGGGTATGCTGGCGGAGTTGGATGCCATCGCTGCAGTAGCAGTTGGCGGAACCAGCATGTCAGGCGGACGTGCCCGGGTATTTGGAACGGTGATCGGTGCCCTGATCATGCAGCTGATTACGATCATGGTAAATATGAATAACATTACCTATGAATATGCGCAGGTATTTAAAGCGATCATCATCATTGTAGCCGTATACATCCAGCGCGAGAAAGTTTCATAAGGGGGGTACATAAAAATGAGTAAAGGCAAAAAGGTATTAAGTTGGTTTGGATCAAGAAGTTATGTGACCGCTTTTTTGATTCTGTTTATATTTTCATCCATTATTTTTGCAGACAGAAGCTTTCTGTCATTCAACTCCCTTGCGAACCTGATGCGTAAGGCAGCCAGCGACGGCGGTTTCCTGGCTCTGGGAATGACATTTGTTATCCTGATCGGACAGATCGACCTGTCTGTAGGTTCTGTATTGGCTTTAAGTGGTGTTATTATGGCAATGTTCGGTAATTCCAATCCGCTTCTGGGCATCGTGTTAGGTCTTCTGGCGGGGCTGGTATGCGGTTTTGCCAATGGTCTGATGGTAGCTAAGATGAGAATTTCTTCCTGGGTTGCTACCCTGGCAATGATGCTCGGCCTTCGAGGCGTGGTACTGTTGATCACCAATAAAAAACCGATTCCGGTAGAGCATGGGGTATTGAAGGCTCTGGGCGGCGCCAATATTGGCAAGATCAATATTTTAGTATTTATCCTTGTCATTTTAACATTAGTATGTATGCATATTGCCAGAAATACCAAATTCGGTATGGGCATCTATGCGGTAGGCGGCAATGAAGAAGCGGCGAAGATGATGGGTCTTCCTGTGGCAAAGATCAAAATTGCATCCTATACAATGTGCGGACTTTTCGCCGGCATCGCAGGTATGCTTCTGGGCTCCAGACTTTTGACCTGTCAGCCGACAGCCGGTGATACTTGGGAGACAACAGCCATCGCTATGTGTGCATTGGGCGGCATTAAGCTTTCCGGGGGGGAAGGCAAATTCTCAGGCACCTTCTTTGGTATTATGATTATCACGATCATCAAGACGATCTTCAACTATGCAGGAAGCTTAAACTCTTGGTGGCAGAACATCGTTATGGGTCTGCTGATCCTGATCTCCATCGGTGTACAGTCTGATGTATTTAAAATGAAATCTAAAAGTGCGAAAAAGGTAGCAAAAGCAGCGTAAATATTGAGGTTGATATAGGAGAAGGAGGCGTTTTTCATGTTAGCTCTGGTGAAATATGGGACAGGTCCCAAAGAGACGGAACTCAGGGAGGTACCTATTCCTGAAATCGGAGATGATGATCTGTTGATCGAAGTGAAGGCAGCGGGCATCTGTGGTTCGGACATTGCCTATGACAATGGGGATCATCCCAACCATCTGAACTGCCCGGTGGTGCTGGGCCACGAGTTTTCCGGTGTAGTGAGCAAAGTGGGCAAAAACGTGAAGGATTGGAAAGTGGGGGACCGGGTGGTATCCGACAACACCGGTTATGTGTGCGGAAAATGCTATGCCTGTACGACTGGCCAGTACTTGATGTGTCCGGAGAGGCTGGGGCTTGGCTATGGCATGGACGGCGGCTTCACTGATTATGTGAAAATCCGCGGGGATCTTCTTCAGAGAAATCCCAATGCCCTGTTTCCAATTCCGGAAAACGTGTCATTTGATGAGGCTGCGATCCTGGATCCTATCTGCAACGCGTATAAAGCAGTGGTGCAGGAATCCAGCATTTTGCCTGGGGAAGACATCGCGGTATTCGGTGTGGGCCCATTAGGCTTGTTTTCCATTCAGATTGCCAAGGTCATGGGCTGTGCGAATATTATCGCCATTGGCCGGACGGGAAGTGAGAAACGCTTTGAATTGGCGAAAAAATATGGGGCGACCCATGTGATCCTCTCTGACAAACAGGATGTCTCCGAGGAAATCGCAAAGATTACCAAAGGCGAAAAGGTACCGGTAGTCATCGACGCTGCCGGAGCTAATGAGGTGATGAAACAGGCGATCCAGATTGTCAGAAAGGGCGGAGAGATCATCAAGATCGGCTTTGACAAACATCCATACAATGAGAGTCTGGATGCACTGCTGGATCTGGGGATCACAGTTAAGGGCCATTTTGGATATGATTACGTCTCTTGGAAAAATGTACTTCATCTGTTGGAGATCGGCAAGGTGGACTTAAAAGGAATGATCTCACATCATATCAGGCTGGAAGACTGGTCCAAGGGATTTGATCTGGTGCGCTCCAAGCAGGCCACGAAGATCATCATTACCAAAGAGGAATCTAAGCTGTCAGATATTTGATACCCGGCCGGGCATCCCGTAAATTCATGCCCTCCGGGTGATGGCGCTTACGTGTCTGTTAAAGTATAAGAAAATGGGGCCTTCATGGCCCCTAAAAGGGTTTCAGGAACTATAGAGTGTATAATTAGTGAGGATCGTTTATGAATTATATAGAAAAATATCAGAAATGTTACCAGGATATCATTCATGAGCATGAGGAAGTGTTCAAACAACTGGATATGGATCAATTGAAAGCTTTTATGGATGCCATCGTGGAAGCGAAGCGGGTGTTCATCCACGGTACTGGCCGGGAGGGCATCTCTGCCAGAGGTTTTGCCATGCGGCTGGCGCATTTGGGCAAACAGACCTATTGGCTGTTCGATGATACTACAGTAGGGATGCATGAAGGCGACTTATTCATCATCACAGACGGCCGCGGGGATGTGGGCATCCATCGCAGGATTGTGGAGCAGGCGTCTAAGACAGGGGCAAAAATCGCTTTCTTAACCTGCCTGCCGGAAGGCAATTTAGTAAAAAAATATGCTGATCTGTATCTGTTCATTCATGCTACCGTCTATATGGCAGATTCCCTGGACGACCCCAATGCGCCCAGACAGCATGACGTGGTGCCAACAAAGCAGCCGATGGGCAACCAGTACGAGCAGCATTTATACCTGCTGCTGGATATCATCAGCATTCTGCTAAAGGATGAACTGGGACAGACGGAAGAGGAAATGGAAGCGCGACACCGTAATATCGAATAAAGATAAGGAGGTATACATTTATGAAGCAGTTGTATACCAAATGGAAAGCGATGGGGGAGCAGGAAATCCCCTGGAAGGAATATCCCAGGCCCCAGTTAGAGAGGGAGCAATATGAGATCCTCAATGGCATTTGGGATTATGCCATTACGAAAAATGAGAAGGAACCTTTGACCTATGATGGAAAGATCCGTGTTCCGTTTTCCCCGGAGGCGGCGCTTTCCGGTGTAGGTAAAGTGCTTCTTCCAGGAGAATATCTCCATTATTACCGGAGCTTTCCGGTGGATGGGCCAATCGAAGGTCATCTGCTGCTTCATTTTGGCGCAGTGGATGAACGCTGCCAGGTGTATGTCAATCATTGTCTGGTCGGCAGTCATAAGGGCGGCTATCTTTCTTTTACTTTTGATATTACTTCTTATATAAAGGAAGGGACCAATGAACTGCATGTGGTGGTCCAGGATGATTCGGATACTTCCTACCATTCCCGCGGCAAACAGAAGCTGAAACGGGGCGGTATGTTTTACCAGGCCCAAAGCGGCATCTGGCAGACGGTGTGGATGGAAACAGTACCTGAGGACTATGTGGAATCTCTTCGCATGATCCCATGTTATGATGAGGCGGCACTGGAGGTCAAGGTGTTTTCCAATGGAAGAAAGCACCTTCCAGTCACTGCCTGTATTTATGATGGCGATGATCTGTTAAAAGAGGTTACATTTACAAGCGATGAGAAGGCAATGGTGGAAATGAAAGATTTCCACGCCTGGTCACCGGAGGATCCTCATCTTTATTGGATTTCTTTTACTATGGGCGAAGATCAGGTGAAAAGCTATTTTGCCATGCGCAAATATTCCCTTGGAGTGGATCAGAATGGCATCAAACGCTTTTTCCTGAACGATGAGCCATATTTTCACAACGGGCTTCTGGATCAGGGCTATTGGCCGGAGGGACTTCTGACAGCTCCTTGTGATGAGGCCTTAGTCTATGATATCCAGAAGATGAAGGATCTGGGCTTTAATATGCTCCGCAAGCATGTGAAAATCGAACCAGAACGGTGGTATTATCATTGTGACCGTCTGGGTATGCTGGTATGGCAGGATATGATCAACGGCGGAAGCACTTATCATATGAAATTTATCTGTGTGCTGCCCAATGCATTGATGTGGAGCGGGCGGTGCATCAAGGACGACAAATACCGTGCCTTTGCCAGACAGGACGAGGCAGGCCGCAAGGAATACTACCAGGAATTAAAAGGAATGCTCCGGCAGCTCTACAATATTCCAAGCATTGCTGCCTGGGTGCCGTTTAACGAAGGCTGGGGGCAGTTTGATGCGGCGAAGGCCACGGATTTAGTGGAGAAACTGGATCCGACCCGCTTCATCGACGAAGCCAGCGGCTGGTTTGACCAAAAGGGCGGAGACATGTACAGCATCCATAATTATTGGAGGCCGCTGAAGGTGGCTCCGAAGGACCGGGTGGTAGCGCTGACCGAATATGGCGGCTATTCCTACCGGATGCCGGAGCACAGTTATTGCGAAGAAATCTATGGATATAAAGATTATAAAAGCTGCGAGGAGCTGACAGAAGGTTTCCGAGGGCTGATTGAGAGGGATATCCTTCCGAACATTTCCAAGGGCTTGTCTGCCACGGTCTATACGCAGGTATCGGATGTGGAGGAAGAGGTAAACGGTATTTTTACCTATGACAGAGAATACGTGAAGCTTACAGAGGATGTGGTCCGGGAGCTGAACCGTAAGATATATGAAGAGTTTGACCGCTGTGTCAAGATTTGACGGGAGGGATCACTGTGAAGAAGCAATTGCAGAAAGCATACGAAGAAATTAAAAATCATGTAGATCATGAGCTTCTGCCTTTTTGGGAAGGCCGGGGAGTGGATGAGACATACGGCGGCTACCTGGTATGCTATGACAGGGACGGTGTCCCGGCAGAGCAAGAGGACAAATACATTGTCACACAGACCCGGATGATCTGGGCATATTCTTACTACGCCAGAAAATACGGGAAAAAAGAGTATCTGCCCAAGGCCAAGCAGGGCGTAGAGTTTTTTATCCGTCATTTTTGGGATGAAGAGTACGGCGGCTGGTATTGGAAAACTACTAGGGAAGGCAAAGTTTTGGATGATGGTAAGGTAGTTTACGGACAGACATTTGCCATCTATGCCCTTTCCGAATATACGCTGGCCAGCAAGGATCCCATCGGTCTGCAGTATGCCGAGAAGACCTTTGATCTGCTGCAGAAATATTGTGCCGATACCCAGTACGGCGGTTATTATGAAAACCTGGAGAGGGATTTTACGCTGGCAGAGCCAGGGTTTGCGGCTGGCGACCTGAAATCCCTGGATATTCATATGCATACCCTGGAGGCATATACCACGCTTTATGAATGTTCCGGGAAAGAAATACATAGAAGAAAGCTTCTGGAGATCATCGGCATAGTCTTAGACCATATGGTGAATCAGGAAATCGGCTGTGGCTATAATCAGTTTGACGTCCGGTTCCAGCGGAAGCCGGCGATTAACATCCGCCGCACCTGGAATGCGGAGCGGGAGACCGGAGAAGTCATTGAGAGCCCTCAGGACACCACATCCTACGGCCATAACATGGAATTGGCATGGCTTTTGCACCGGGCGGCAGAGGTGATGGACGATCAGAGCGGGACTTATGATATCATCTGCAAAAAACTGGTGGATCATGGTTTAAAATATGGATTTGACTGGGAGCGAGGCGGCGTCTTCCGGGACGGCCCTCATGAGGGAGCGCCTCTAGTCCGCGATAAGGAGTGGTGGCAGAATTGTGAATCCCTGGTGGGGCTTTTAGATACCTATGCAACGACAGGGGAAGATACCTATGCGAAGGCTTTCCTGAAAAACTGGGAATTTGATACGGCACATATGATTCATCATGAGGTGGGAGAGTGGCATCAGCTTCTCACAGAGGATGGCCAGGTGTTGGTGTCCCAGATGGGAAATCCTTGGAAAGCGATGTACCATACAGGCCGCGCCATGCTGGAATGTGTGCTGCGGCTGGAAAAAATCCTGCAGGGATGAAAAACGGCAGGGAATGAGAAGCAATCTTAGACAGCGGAGGTTTGGATGAAAGGAAGGATTTTTAACATACAGAGGTTCAGCGTCCATGATGGCCCGGGAATCCGTACGACTGTTTTTTTCAAGGGCTGTAATCTGCGGTGCCAGTGGTGCCATAATCCGGAATCATACGAGACAAAGGTACAGATGCAGTATTTTGCGGATAAATGTGTGGGCTGCCGGATGTGTGAGCAGGTATGCCCTCAGGGTGTGAAAATATCCGGGAATCGGCGGATAGGCATGGAAAACTGCATTCTATGCAAGCGGTGTGAATCAGTCTGTATGCAGGATGCCATCAAGGTCTCCGGGTATGATATCGAGGCGGAACAGCTTTTAGAGACCGTGAAAAAGGACCGGAGATATTATGATAATTCCGGCGGCGGCCTTACTGTATCCGGTGGGGAACCGATGCTCCAGTGGGAGTTTTTGAAGGTATTTCTGCCCATGGTGAGAGAGGCAGGGATCACCATCGCCCTGGATACGGCCGGTGATGTGCCACTTGCCTGGTATCAGGAGATCGTGCCCTTGGTGGATCTCGTCCTTCTGGATTTGAAGATCATGGATTCCGCACTTCATAAAAAATATACCGGAGTGGACAACAAAAGGATTTTGGAAAATGCCAGGTGGATGATGGAGCACGGTGTCCGGCTGCACATCCGTGTCCCTCTCATGGCGGGACTGAACGACACAGATGAAAATTTCAGGCTTTTGAAGGAATTTTTAGACGGTGCGTCAAGCGTGGAGGAAATCCGCTTGCTGCCGTACCATGCGATGGGACTGAATAAGGCGGAAAGCCTGGAAATAGAGGAGCCGGAGTTTACACCTCCAAGTCCTGACAGGATGGAAGCTCTGAGGGCCTATTTGGGCGATCGGGCAGTGATATGACAGAATGATAAAATAACAAAAATAGAAATGTAATTGTGAGGAAAGGAGAAGGTATTATGATCAAAAAAGAATTACAGGATCGTATCGACGCCTGGTTTTTAAAGGATTATAAGGAGACGTTCATGGAACGGATCCAACTGGTGTTTGAAGCCGAAAAATTATATGCCGAAGAGGAGGCCGGCCTGGCGTACGGTCATACCCTGCAGCATATCCTGAATGGAGTTTCTGTGCCGATCCAGGAGACAGAACTTTTGGCAGGATCCGTACTTACCAGGATTCCAACAGAAGAAGAGGAACAAGAGATTTGGAAGGTCTATAAGAGATGGTGGGATATTCCCACAGAGGAACGCCATAAAAAGATTCTGTTCTATTACTCTGAAAACTGGCTGCGCTGCCGTCCTTATTGGTTCCCGTCCTTCGGACATTTGGCGATGGATTGGGAGAAGGTTTTAAAGGAAGGTCTGGACGGCCTGGCAAAGACCGCCAGAGAGCGCAAGGAAGATCCGGCGCTTACTTCTGACCAGAAATATTTCCTGGAGGGTGTGCTTTTGTGCTATGAGGCCATCAGCACATATATCGAACGTTATGCCAAAGCAGCAGCCGAAGCCGGGAAGGAGGCGCAGGCGGCAGATTTAAGACAGATTGCCCGCGGCGGCGCCCAAAGCTTCTCCCAGGCACTCCAGCTGATTTGGATGCTGGTTCTGGTATTACAGAAGGTCTGCGGATGTGGTGTATTGAACTTAAGCCGTATGGACCAGTATTTATCCCCGTATTATGAGAAAGACCTGGAGGAAGGCGTGCTCACCGAAGCACAGGCGCTGGATCTCCTGGAAGAATTCTATTTTAAGAACAATGAGATCATGGTGCAGACCGACCATATGTCCATCGAGACCCAATCTACAGACTATACGTTGGAAGTGGCCTTTGATGACCCCAACTATCTGATCCTGGCCGGCAAAAATGCGGATGGGACCGGCGGTGTCAACCGTCTGTCTTATGCGATGATCGAAGCTGCCAGAGACTTAAAGCTGCGCAACCCATTTATCGTGGTACGTTATTACAAGGGCATTCCGGAGGATTATTGGCGTCTGGTATGTAAAGCGATGCGGGAAAATGCTACCGTAGTCATCTACAATGACGAGACCATGATTCCGGCATTGAAATACTATGGTGTAGAAGAGCCGGAGGTTTATGATTACGGTTTCTTCGGCTGTAATGATCCAAATATCCCTGCAGATGAAGGCGGACTCCGCCAGGTATGGGTGAACATGGCGAAACCGCTGGAGCTGGCGTTGCAGCGCGGTGATTACCCCATGGATCCCAAGGCGGGAAAACCGGAGAGAGACTGCGAATTTGATATCGACGACCGAATGACTGGATTGATGACTGGAGCTTACTACGGACTTGAGACAAAGGATTTGGATGAGATCAAGACCATGGAAGAGTTCGTGGAGGTTTACCAGGAACAGCTCACTTATTTAATGGGAGAATTCCGCAAGGGCTTTGAGATGGATTTCGAAGTGGAGAAGCAGGTGACCGGAAGCCGCATGAGGATTGAGGACTGTTTCCTGCGCGGAACGATTGAAAATGCAGTGACCTGGACCAGAGGCGGCACGAAATACCATAAGATCGTTACCCAGGGAAGCGGCATGGCCACCGTCATCGACGCTATGTATGCCATCGATAAATTGGTGTTCCAGGATCATGAATATACACTGAAGGAATTGGCGCAGATCATGAAGGACGACTATGCGGGCAATGAATTTTTGTCCATGCGTCTGAAGAAAAAAATTGATAAATTTGGAAACGACAAGGACGAGGTGGACCGTTATGCGAAGATCGTTACCGACTGCTTCGTGAAGGCGGTGGACGCTTATAACGGAGACCAGTATCTTTACCAGATGTGGCCCACCTATTCCACGGACCGTGATTTTACCACCATGGGACGTTATGTGGGGGCGACACCGGATGGCAGAAGGGCCAAAGAACAGCTCAGCGAGAACCAGTCACCGGCAGAAGGAAGCGATATTAACGGACTTACCGCCATGCTCAACTCTGTGGCGAAGATACCGTTTAACCGCATCACTGGCGGTCCGCTGAACTTAAGAATCCATCCTTCCGCAGTTAAGGGCGAGGACGGTCTGGATGCGATGTGTGCTTTGTTTAAGACTTATATGGAAGAAGGCGGCCTTCAGCTGCAGGTGAATGTGATCGATGCGGAGACACTTCGGGCAGCCCAGGAAAATCCGGACAAATACAGAAGCTTATGTGTCCGCGTGACCGGATACAGCGCCTTCTTTGTGGAGATGGGCAAAAAAGCGCAGGAGGAACTGATCCACAGGACTGAGCAGCTCATCTAAAGGAGGCGGATATATGGAAAAAATGATCAACGGTGTGCTGGGCCCCATATCCACTAAGGATTTGGGGACCACACTGATGCATGAGCACATCCTGCAGGCGAACTGGTCCATGCGAACCTCTTATGACCGATGGTTTAACTATGAGGAATTCATGGAACGTGCGGTAGAGGACGTGGGACGGACAGTGAAGATTGGCGTGAAGACCATGGTGGAGCAGACGCCGGTGTGCCTTGGCAGGGACATCCATGCCATACGGGAGACCGCTCAGAAGACAGGAATGCAGCTCATTGCTGCCACCGGATTTTTCTATACGGAAAACCAGTGGACCTTTAACCGCAAGGCAGAGAGCTTTTTGAAATATATCATGATGGATATCAATGACGGCATCCAGGGAACAGATTCCAAACCGGGTATCATCAAATGTGCCACCGATGTGGCAGGCATCACGCCGGTGAATGAGATCATGCTTCATGCCCATGCCATGGCCGCTGCAGAAAGCGGCCTGCCCATTGGCACGCATACTTATTATAAGAACAGAAGTGGTCTGGGACAGATGGATATCTTTGACCAGTACGGCCTGAATCCCAAGAAGATTCTCATCGGCCATTGCGGCGATACCAACGATCTGGGCTATTTAGAAGAGCTCCTGTCCAGGGGCTGCTATATTGGCCTGGACCGGTTCGGAGACGATGCCAAGAATCCGCTGGACAAACGGGTGGATACTCTGCTCAAGCTCTGGGAGAGGGGCTGGAAGGACCAGCTGATGATTTCCCATGACTATGTCTGCTTTGTGGATCTGGGACAGTTTGAATGGGATGAGTTGAAAAAGACGGATCCCGACGATGTGAAGTACAATTACCGGTATATCCACCGGTATGTCCTTCCGATGCTGCGGGAGCATGGCTTTGGCCAGAGTGAGATCGATCATCTGCTGGTGGACAATCCCAGAAGATTTTTTGAAGCGTAGAATACAGACCGAAGCAGGTATCACTTTTTCGTTTCATAGGAAATTGTGCCGAGGATCCGGCCGGACGCAGGCGAAGAATTTTGCGAATAGGATGCTTTTATATTTTAGATTTGTGTAAGCGAGTTATCGAATACGATTCATACTTCACCAAAAGTTTGAATAAAGAAAAAACCTCCGGGGACGCCCTGCTTTGACGGGCAGGGCCGGAGGTTTTTTCATTTGGCAGATTTCGAATGTCAAAAGGGACACCGGATTTTCAGATTCGAAAAGGGCTGTTTTGTCAATCCTGCAGCATCCCTTGATTCTTATGAAGCATTTCCAGAATGACATTCTGGGTATATGTTCCCAGATGTTTTTGCGCCTCTTTATCCAACTCTTTGGGGTAGATGGGCGCGCCATATTCAATGACCACATGGGCCGGTTTGATTTTGGGGAAATGAGCTTCGAAAATCTGCGCCGTGCCGGTCATGGCGATGGGCTGAATCGGACATCCGCTCTTGGTGGCGATCTTTAGGCTGCCGTCATGGAAGGGGAGCATCTCCAGCTCGGAAGCATTTTCGTTCCGGGTGCCTTCCGGGAAAATACAGATGGAAATGCCATTTTTCATTTTATCAATGGCAGTTAGGATGGTCTTCATTCCTTCTTTGATATTATCTCTGTCCAGGAACAGGCAGTGGAGATTTTTCATCCAGTCCCGCAGCAGCGGATAGCGGAGCATTTCCTTCTTGGCCACATACCCGGTCCGTCTGGGACAGCGGACATAGGTCAGAAGAATGTCAAAATAGCTGCGGTGATTTCCCACATAGAGCACTGGCGTATTGTCAGGGACATTCTCCTCTCCGATGACAGTGACGGTGCAGCCGGATATCTTTAATATAAAACGGAAAACTGCCTGTACAATATGCAGGGAACTGACATCCTTGGTCATGGGACGGAATTTTCCGATGATCCATTCGACGATGAGAAGCGGAATGGACAGAATCAGGAATCCGACGACTACGATGCATGTGAGGATAAATCGTATCATGTTATCACCTCCGGGCGTACCTCTTTGTACGCGTTAGATTTATTATACGGAATTTTCAAAATATATGCAATAAATCTTTTCCTTGGTACATACAATACTTAATAAGAAAAAGATATAGGTAAGATTATGAGAAAAAAAGCAGGGGTTTGCCTTCTGGCATGTATCTGTCTGTGCGTCTGGCTGCTGTGCGGCTGTAAGGTGACAGACATGGCCAGTGATAAGACGGAAAGTCTGGATTATACTGTGGTAAAAGAGGAAGAGATCCCCGAGGAGATCAAGAAATTGATCGAAGAAAAAAAGGCGCAGGAATTCCAGATGACTTACCAAAGTGATGATTATCTGTATCTTTTACGAGGGTATGGGCAGCAGATGAGCGGCGGCTACAGTATTCAGATTGAGGATCTTTCCCTGGGGGAAAATGCCATCTATTTTAAAACAACGCTCATTGGTCCGTCCAAAGGGGAAGCCATTTCCAAAGAGCCTTCCTATCCCTATATAGTGGTGAAATTGAAGTACCGGGAAGAGCCGGTGCAGTTCCAGTCAAATACCCCCGCAGTGAGCTGACGGGGCATAAAACCTTGGCGGGTATAAAGGAAAAGAGGAGAGAATATGGTGGAATTAGTAAAAGAAAGAGTAAATATGCTGCGAGTAAAGAGCCGTGCAACCAGTCAGCTGACCTTTGATGAGGATTACAATGTGCCGGATGTGAAGCCGGATATCGGACGCATGATACAAAATAAGGGCGAGGTCTTGGTGGAGGAGATCAAGCTGGGGGAAAATAAGGCGTCCCTGCGCGCTTTTTTGGTGGTGGATCTGCTCTATGTGGGAGAAGAAGAGGAAGGGAAGGTCTATAGTCTCACAGCCAAGATTCCCATTGAAGAGAATCTGAACCTGGAGGGCATCGAGGCGGGGGATAAGATATGCCTGAAATGGGATATCGAAGACTTAAGCCTCCATTTGATCCATTCCAGAAAATTGAATATTAAGTCTATTGTTACTTTCTATGCAGTGGTGGATGAGCTTTCCAAGCTGGATATCCCGGCCGGCATTCAAGGGGAGGATTTGTCGGTGAAAAAGAAGCTGGTGCGGCTGATGGAGCTGGCGATACATAAAAAGGATACCATGCGCACCCGGGAGGAAATCAACCTGGCTTCCAACAAGCCCAATATCTATGAGGTCCTTTGGAACACCATGGAGGTGCGGGGATTGGATATCCGGCCGGATGACAATAAGGTGGCGGTGCGGGGAGAGCTGTTTGTCTTCGTGCTCTATGCCGGGGATGACGAAGGAAATCCTCTGCAGTGGCTGGAGCATTCCATACCTTTCCATGGCGAGGTGGAATGCGATGGATGTACATTGGAGATGATACCGGATGTGGAAGTCACAGTGCTCCAGCAGGGCATTGAGGTGAAGCCGGATGCGGACGGGGAAGAGAGGACGCTGCAGGCCGATGTGGTGCTGGAGCTGGATATGAAGATCTATGAGGAGAAGGAGCATGAAATGCTGCTGGATGTGTATACGCCGCTGCGGGAATGTACGCCGGTGCGCCATCCGGAAACGTTGGAAAGCTTGCTGGTGCGTAATTTTTCCAAATGCCGCGTGAACGACCGGGTGATGATTCCGGGTCCGCAGGAGAAGATTTTGCAGATCTGCCACAGCCACGGCAATGTGAAGATTGATGAAAGCCGTATTGTGGAAGACGGCATTTTAGTAGAAGGCGTTATTCAGGTGAAGGTGCTCTACATTGTGGGAAATGATGATATGCCATTTTACTCTGCGGAGGCGATGATTCCCTTTTCCCATACAGTGGAAGCGGTGGGCATCACGCCGGACTGTGCGTACCGGCTGCACACAGATCTAGAACAGCTCTCTACCACCATGGTGGACAGCAATGAGATCGAGGTGAAGCTGGTGATGAACGTAAATGTGCTGGTCATTCGCCAGAGTCCGGAGCTCATTATGGACCGGGTAGACGAAGCGCCGCTGAATATGGAAGTGATACAAAACATGCCGGGGATCACCGTCTATTTTGTCAAACCGAGGGATACCCTGTGGGATATTGCAAAAAGTTTCTATACCACGGTTGACCAGATCCAACAGATGAACGGACTGGAGTCGGAAGAAATTCAGCCATATCAGCCATTAATTTTAGTAAAAAAGGTGGAAAATTAGAAAGCTGCATGGTATACTAGGGACATACGATTTTGTATACAAAGTACATAGAAAATACAAAGTATGGAGGGAAGATGCCAAAGCTTATCTTTCCATACATCGGAACAAAGCACGAGAAAGAGGAAGAGAAAATATGAAATTACGTGCCTTAGCGAAGATTAATTTGGGGCTGGATGTGGTGAGAAGGCGGGAAGACGGTTACCACGAGGTCAGGATGATCATGCAGACCATTCAAATGTACGATGTGCTGGACATGAAGAAAAAGAAGCAGCCAGGAATCACGCTGCAGACGAATCTGCCTTATGTTCCCACGGATGGACGGAATCTGGTGTACCAGGCGGCCCAGATGCTGATGGACGAATTCCATGTGGAGGAAGGGCTTACCATAAGGCTGGATAAATTTATTCCGGTGGCAGCCGGGATGGCAGGCGGAAGTTCGGATGCCGCCGCCGCTATGGTAGGAGTGAACCGCCTGTTCCATCTGGGCTTGAGCCGCAGGGAGCTGATGGAACGGGGAGTGCGCATCGGCGCCGATGTGCCGTATTGTATTATGCGGGGGACGGCCCTGGCCGAGGGAATCGGAGAGAAGCTGACCAGGCTCCCCCAAGTCCCGTTTTGTTACATTTTGGTGGGAAAACCGGGCGTGAACGTGTCCACCAAACTGGCATATGAAAACCTGCATTTGGACCAGATCAGCCGACATCCGGACATCGACGGCATGATCGGGGACATCCGGTCCGGGGATCTGCACGGGATGGCAGAAAAAATGGGAAATGTCTTTGAACCTGGAATCATCGGCACCTATCCCGTGATCCAGAAGATCAAGGACCATATGATGGAGTGGGGCGCTCTGCAGGCGATGATGAGCGGCAGCGGGCCTACGGTATTTGGAATCTACGAAGAGGAGAAGACACTTCTTAGGGCATGCGAAGAACTCAAAAAAAGCGGCTTGGCGAAAGTAGTCTTTGCAACACGGGTTTTTGGATATGGAGGAAGTACGAATGACAAGTAATTTTTCAGTTCATATGGATGAATATCTGCCCCTTCGGGATGTGGTGTTCCAGACCCTTCGGGAGGCGATCCTGCGCGGAGAGCTAAAACCCGGAGAACGCCTGATGGAGATCGCTTTGGCAGAGCGTCTGGGCGTGAGCCGTACGCCCATCCGGGAAGCGATCCGTAAGCTGGAGCTGGAGGGGTTGGTCATCATGATACCCAGACGTGGGGCACAGGTGGCGAAGATTACGGAAAAGGATCTGACGGACGTGTTGGAGGTCCGGATCGGCCTGGAAAATATGGTCATTGAGAAGGCCTGCCGCCTGATGACCGAGGAACAGCTGGACCGTCTGGAGGAAGCGGAGCAGAATTTTGAGAAAGCGATGCAGGACGGAGATCTGAAGAAGCTGGCCGTTGCGGATGAGAGCTTCCACAATCTCATCTATGAGGCATGCGATAACCGCCGTCTTCTTCAAATGCTCAGCAATTTAAGGGAGCAGCTTTACCGTTACCGTGTGGAATATCTGAAGGATGAGGAGACCCGGAACCTGCTGGTAGAGGAGCACCGGGCTATTTATGATGCTATCCGCAGCCGGGATATCGAAGGCGCCAAGGAACATGCCTTTGTGCATGTGGACAACCAGCGAAAGGCCATTTTGCACAGCATCCGCACGGACGCCGAATAATTCTGGATAATTGGGAAATTCTAAGAGAGTATTGCAATGTGTGAATATTGCGGTGCTCTCTTTTTTGTTTCCCAGGAAATTGCGTCCTAAGAAACAAAAAAGCACTCCGTGCGGGATCGCACTGCGGCGAAAAGGAAGAATGCCGCTTATGCGGCCCGTCGCAGGCGGAGAATCCTGCGAGCAGGATTCTTTCTTATTTAACAGCAGGATTCAGATGCCAAAAGCGGCATCGTGATTATAACAATACAGGAGGGAATGCCATTGGAGACGAAGACGCCGGTATCACAGCATTTGGCGGAGAACGAAGCCTATGTCCGGGAGAAGTGCAGAAAATGTGACGATATCATTATCCGGCCCATGCGGTTGGGAGAAGAGGAAAAGGTGGAATGTCTGGTCGTCTATCTGGAAGTGGCCGTCAGCAATATGATGCTGGAGGACTCCGTCATTGGGAAGCTGATGAACCATTTCTGGGAGATCGAACCCGGCCAGATGAAGGAGTTCTTGGAATATAACAGCTTGGGGATATCTGACGTGAAAGAGCTGGACACCATGGAGGATGCATTTACGGCCATGCTGGCGGGAAATGCTATCTTTTTCATGGATGGCTATACCAAGGCCATCAAGATCGGCAGCAAGGGGTATCCGGGAATGGGCGTCCAGGAAGCCGATGAGAAGGTGCTCCGCGGCTCCAAGGAGGGGTTTACCGACGCGGTAAAGACCAATTCTGCCCTGGTGCGCAAACGCCTCCGGGATACCTGTATGAAGGTGGAGCAGATCGAGACTGGTGTGCGTTCCCATACGGTGGTACAGCTTCTCTATGTGGAGGATCTGGTGCAGCAGGAGCTGCTGGATGAGATCAAGAAACGGCTGGATTCCTTTGAAATCGACGGTGTCATGGACAGCGGAGTCATTGAGCAGCTCACAGAAGAGGTGTGGTATTCGCCCTTTCCTCAGTTCCAGACCACCCAGCGTCCGGACCGGGCAGCCATGGAGCTGCTCAACGGCCGCATAGTGCTGCTGTGCGACAATACGCCCATGGCGCTGATTCTGCCCACCACCTTTCATAGCTTTATGGAGGTCAGTGAAGACCAGTATAACCGGTTTGAAATGGTGACCTTTCTGCGTGTGCTGCGGTATTTGGCTGTGGCAGCGGCCACCTTGCTGCCGGGGCTTTATCTGGCGGCCATCCGTTTCCATACCCAGATCCTGCCCACCAATCTAATTCTGTCCTTCGCCGAGGCTAGGGCCGGTGTGCCTTTTTCCAGCATTGTGGAGCTTTTATTTTTGGAGATGTCCTTTGAGCTGATCCGGGAGGCCGGTGTGCGGATGCCGGGTTCCCTGGGAAATGCCATCGGCATCGTGGGTGGCCTGATCATCGGCCAGGCCGCAGTGAGTGCAAACCTGGTCAGCCCCATTGTGGTCATGATTGTAGCATTGACGGCCCTGGGTTCCCTGGCTATACCCAGCGAAGAATTTTCTTCGCCTTTTCGGCTCTTAAAATATATCTTTTTGTTTGCTGGAGGCTTCCTGGGGATTTTCGGCATGGTTTTGGTTCTGTACCTGCTGCTGGGGCATCTGGCGGGACTTTTGAGCTTCCAGGTTCCCTATCTGGCACCCTTTGTCAAACGGAAGCCGGGGGAAAAAAGCGGGGATGGCATTTTGCGGCGTCCTATGTGGCGAATGCGCCTTCGGCCGGTATTTGCGAAGGAGGATCAGAAGATCCGTCTGAAGGAAAAAAATAAAAACGGGTGAGGAGGAAACATCCATGAAATATGCAGACAATAACCGGATTTCCCACCGTCAGCTCTACCGGCAGATGGTGCTGGCGCTCATTGCCCCTTTTCTGCTGTGTGCCATCGGCTGGCAGGAGATCTTCGGAGCTGACGGAGTGCTGGGGATTTTGCTGGCGCTTCCTTTGATCAGCCTGTATGTGATCTTTCTCATCCGCCTTCACGGGGTATATGAGAACCCCAGACATCCGTTGGGCGGTGCTTTGCGGCTGCTGATCTTTGTGTTTTTCCTTGCGTATGCGGTGCTCACCGGAGCTTATCTGCTCACTGTATTGGGAGAAATCGTCCCCCGGTACTTGGTCACCGGAGCTGACAGCCGATTACTGATGGTCTTGTCAGTGACTGTCTGTGGTCTGGGCACTTTCCAGGGAATGCAGAAAAGAGGGCGGATGGCTGAAGTGGCAGGAGGTGTGGTGGCAGGAGGCGTAGTGCTTTTGTACCTGCTCTCCGTGTCCCAGGGAAGCATCGCTCATTTTCCCCAGCTTTCGTCCAGTGAAGTGCCGCTCCACTGGAAAAATGTCTTGGCCAGCGGGTATGGCACCTTCTGCATTTTTTCCGGCATTGGCCTGCTGCCACTGCTACTTTCTAAAGTGGAAAAGCCGGGCCGTGCGGCATGGCCGGTGCAAAAGGCCGTGTGGGTGCTGGGCGGACTGTTGTGTGCTGGGCTGATCCTTTTACAGGGAGCTTTCGGAGAGGCGAGGATGCGGCAGGAAAGCTATCCGATTCTGCCGCTGATGGCAGGTGCAAACCTGCCCGGGGACATTTTGGGACGTTTTGATGTGGTGTGGATGGGAATCCTGTTGTTCGGCCTTTTATTTTCCATTGGAAGCCTGCAGCATTATGCCACCCACATTTTGCAGTCTATGCATTTGGAGGGGGTCCGCTGGTGGGTAGCAGTGCTGATGCTTTTATTTTCCTGGGTATGGATTCCGGGAACAACCCTGCAGGAAAGCTATCCCTGGCTTTTGCAATATGTCTTTTGTCCAGGATTTTTAGCGGCGGCGGCATTTTTGTGGCTTGTCCAGCGGCGGAAAAAATCATAAGGAAGGAACGGAGGGACTTATGAGACGAATCGGGAGTATTTTACTATTGCTGTGCATCAGTCTGCCCTTATGTGCCTGCTCTGGCGTGGAGCCGGAAAAGCGGAGCTATCCTCTGATCATGGCAGTGGATCAAAAAGACGGGGGATTTCAGGTGATCTACGGTATGCCGAATCTGCCAGCCTCCACTGGTCAGGAAAAAGAGGGAAACAGCAGTGATACGCAGCCGGTGCTTTCCTTTTACGGTCCGACCCTGGAAGCGGCCAGGGAGGAGTATGACCGGAGCCAGGAAAAGTACCTGGATATGGGCCATCTGCAGATTTTGGTACTTGGGGAAGGCCTTTTGAAAGAAGACAAGTGGAAAACCTTATTTGAATACCTGCGCAGAGACCCTTCGGTGGGAGAGGACATTTATCTGTTCACTGCGTCTGATGTGGGAAAAGTGATGGAGAAAAATGGTACTTTAAGCTCTTCCCTAGGGGAATATCTGGTGGGGATCTATGAAAACCGCCCCAAGAGCCAGATGAGAAAAGGTGTGAGCCTGCGGGAAGCTTATGGCTCGATGCTGGAGGGGAAGGATCTGCCAGATCTGCCTGCCCTTGTGGTATCGGAGGATAAGATTTCGGTGGTGTGAAAAGGCTGGTGGATGGAATCATATAAAAATATGGAAGCCGCATAGGTTTAAGAGAATAAATCAAGGGTATACTCCCAAATAGGATTCGGGTATCGTCTGATATCTGTCAGATACTCATTCAAACGCCCAAGTCCAGATAGGAAACAGATGGGAGTGAATGTATATGAAATATATTAGAGATAGAAAGAAACGATTGTTTTTGGCGGTATTGCTGGGAATGCTGCTGGCAATGCTGGCATCCGGCGCATGGAAGGTGCCGGGCAGGGGCGTGGCTGGTTTTTTCGGAATGCTTTATCCCCAATATTGTTTTTCGGAAATTCCAGCCCCCCAGGACAACGAGGAGCCTCTAAAGCCAAAGTTTACCTTCCGTTGGCTGAAAGGTTTTTAAGTTGCGCCCTTTGCGGATTGGTGTTAGAATAAGGGAAAACGAAATTGGAGTCAGAGACATGAGTATAGATAAGGAAGCACCTATCGGTGTATTTGATTCCGGCGTGGGAGGGCTGACTGTGGCCCGTGAGATCATGCGAAACCTGCCGTCGGAAAAGATCGTATACTTCGGAGACACGGCCCGGGTTCCCTATGGCAGCAAGTCCAAAGACACCGTTCTCCGCTATTCCCGCCAGATCATCCGTTTTCTCCAGACCGAGCATGTAAAGGCTATTGTGGTGGCCTGCAATACGGCCAGCGCGTTTGCTATGGATGAGATCCAGGAGGAATTGGAGATTCCTGTTCTGGGCGTGATTGAGCCGGGTGCCAAAGTGGCGGCGCAGGTGACTAAAAATGACCGGATCGGTGTGATCGGTACAGTGGGCACCATAAGCTCCGGGATTCATCAGCAGTATTTGCAGAGTCTGAAGCCATCGGTCCAGGTATTTGGCAAAGCCTGTCCTTTATTCGTGCCATTGGTGGAAGAAGGGTGGATGAAGGATCCCGTTACGGTGGAGGTGGCTAGAAGGTATCTGGCTTCCCTGCAGCAGCAGGATATCGATACCTTGATCCTGGGATGTACGCATTATCCGCTGCTGCGTTCCACGATCCGGGAGATCATGGGCGATTGCGTAGCTTTGGTTAACCCTGCTTATGAGACTGCGCTGGAGCTTCGTCGGCTGCTGGGAGATATGGATCTGTTAAGCCTGGGTCAAAGGGAGGAAGAATTCCCCTACCGCTTTTATGTGAGTGATCTGGCGGACAAATTTAAAAAGTTTGCCAACTCCATTCTTCCATACGATGTGGAAATGACAAAATGTATTGATATTGAACAATATTAGAGGATAAGAAAATGACTAAGGATGTATTGATTCGCGTGAAAGGACTGCAGTCCGTGGGCGAAGAGGACGGGGCGGACGCTCCCATTGAGATCGTGACGGTGGGTGAGTATTATTTCCGCAACGGCAGCCACTATCTGCGGTATGAGGAGCTGGAAGACGGCGGACCGGGCACCACGGTGAATTATATCAAATTTGGCGAGACCGGGCTGGAAGTGAGAAAAAAGGGCGTCACCAATGTACATATGGTGTTTCAGGAACAGAAGAAGAACGTCACTTATTACCAGACGCCTTATGGAAGCTTGCAGATGGGGATCGCGGCTACGAAGATGAACCTGAAAGAGAGCGAGAACGATTTGAATGTGACGGTGGATTATGTGCTGGAAATGAACGATGAATATGTGGCAGACTGCTATATCACCATCGATGTCCAGCCCAAAGGAAGTCCGGGATTTGTATTATAAGATGGGAATAGAGGGAGCGCATGTATCTGCTTTAGGAAGAAGGATATGCACTCCCTTTTCATTTATTTTGGCAAAATAAGGGACTGTCGTGCCGGCTAAAATAGCTAGCCGGGCGACAGCCCCTTTTACATTTGTTTTTTTATTTGCCGGCCAGCCGTTTGAAGAAGCCTTTCTTCTTGGCAGGTGCTTCCAGAGGGCCGCGCAGGCCTTTGATTCCGACAATATACATTCCGCTGACTTCCGCTTTGACTTCCTTCTTCAGCGGTACCATATCGTAGATCTTCTCATCGCAGATCATCGTAGTGATCTTGGGACCGATCTTAGCTTTTACTACTGGAAGTTTGGAACGGCGCATCAGCTTCGGTGTCTGGTCGATCACCATCTGCGGAAGACCGGATTTGTTCAGTGGCAGCCTTTTTTTATCGATGATCAGCATGGACATTGTCTGCTTCGTGGCTTCAATCTGTGCCTGCTGCTCTTCCTGTTTCTTCTGTGCCTTTTTTCCTACAAAATAAAGGACGATTAAGGCAATGACCAAAATGATCAGAATAATTAATAAAACCATCCAGACCTTCATTTGTAACCTCCTTATCCGGATATATTCATACACGCTTTTTTATTCTAGCATTATTTACGGAAAAATGCAATTAGAAAATTGTATATCGACAGGCTTCTGTGTTATAATACATAAAGTATGAAAAAATGCAGATAATAGGCTAAAAAAGAGGAAAAAGGGAAATGAAAACTACGAAAGAGATCCGTTCGAAAGAAGAAAGAGATCGTATCCGCGAAAAATACGAAAATCTTTCTCCTGAGGAAAAGGAGCGCGTGAGGGTAAGAAGAGAAGCCAGAAGGAGGCGCAGGGAGCAGGAGATCCGGAGAAAGAAAATGATTCTGCTGGGCTTTGGCGGCCTTCTTATGGTGGTATTGCTTGTGGGTATCGGAGCGGGAATCGGGAAGTTAGCGAAGGGTAAGACCAGTAAGGCTGGCAAGACAGATACGGTACAGACAAAGCAGGAGGAAGCCGGAGGGAAACAGGAGGCAGAAGCGCCGGCGCAAAGTACGTTGGAAGAGGCCAGACGTATGGCGGCAATGTATGACTATGACAAGGCGATTGAGACTTTAAAAGGGGCAGCGGGTTATGAAGAAAGTGCCGAGATGAAGAGTGCTGTCCAGGAGTTTGAGACCGCCAAAGCCAGCTGTAAGCCATGGCCGATTGACCAGGTGACCCATGTTTTCTACCATACGTTGATCAAGGATACATCTAAGGCTTTTGACGGTGACAGAAAAGAGGCCGACTATAATCAGGTGATGACTACCATTGATGAATTTAATAAAATTACTCAGACCATGTATGAAAAAGGATATGTGCTGGTGAGCATTTATGATTTGGCCAAGAAGGGCGCAGACGGCAAGATGACAGAAGGTGAGATTCTTCTGCCGCCGGGGAAGATCCCCTTTGTGTTGTCCCAGGATGACGTAAGCTATTATCATTACATGGATGGGGATGGTTATCCCAGCAAACTGGTGTTGGATGAGAACGGGGATGTGCGCAGCGAATATATTGAGGATGACGGCAGTGTTTCTGTGGGGGATTACGATATGGTGCCGCTCATTGACCGTTTTGTGGAACAGCATCCGGACTTTTCTTACCGGGGTGCCAAGGGTATCATTGCACTCACGGGATATAATGGTATTTTAGGATACCGCACGGACATAAGTTATAAGGAACGTCCGGCGGATCTGGATGAAAATAAAGTGCAGTATCTGGATGCCCACCCGGAGTTTGATCTGGAGAAGGAACGGGCGGAGGCGAAGAAGGTGGCGGAGGCCATGAAGGCAGAAGGATGGCTCTTTGCCAGCCATACCTGGGGACACCAGAACATTGCATCCATTTCCCTGGAAAATCTTCAGACGGACACGCAGAAGTGGGAGGATAATGTGGCTCCTTTGATAGGTGGGACGGACATCATTATTTTTGCATTTGGAACGGACCTGACAGAGGTGGAGGATTATTCCGGGGACAAGTTTGAATATCTGAAGGGCCAAGGTTTTGACTATTTCTGCAATGTGGATTCCAGCAAATATTTTGTACAGCTTCGGGACAACTATTTCCGTATGGGAAGGAGGAACCTGGACGGATACCGTATGTTCTATAATCCGGAGCTTTTGGAGGATCTGTTTGATTCGAAAGCGGTATTTGATCCGGCAAGGCCTACGCCTGTGGCGCCTATGGGCTAAGGAAGGCCTGTTGGGGATACAGAAAAGCGTGTCGGAAGGAGACTGACCAGATAGCATAGAATTTGAGGGGAATAAATTCGAAAGGGGAATATTTGATGAGAAAAAAATGGATCGGATTAGTGCTGGCTCTTAGTCTGACGGCGAGTCTGCTCACCGGCTGTGCCCTGCTCCCGTTTTCTGAGGATTTGGGCAGCAGTGAGAAAACAGAGGATGAAAATCCGCTGGATTTCAGCAGTAGGCCGGATGATGGGACAGAGCAGGCAGGGAAAGATGAAGAGACAACGGATGGGGACGGGGAAGAAGGGGCCCAGGAACAGCCATCTGAGGAAGAAACTGCCGGACCGGTGAAGGGACAGGCAGGGACTGTGCAGGAGCAGGCAGATTTGTTGGCCGCACAGTACGATTACGATGCCGCCATCGAGCTTTTGAAGAGTCAGCCGGAGTATGGCAGCGACAGCGCGATGCAGGAGGCGGTAGCCGGTTATGAAGCCACTAAGGCCACCTGTGTGGAGTATCCTCTGGAGGAAATCACCCATGTGTTCTATCATACGCTGATCAAGGATACCAGCAAAGCCTTTGACGGAGACAGCAAGGCCGCCGGATACAATCAGGTGATGACCACCATCGATGAGTTCAATAAGATTACGCAGATCATGTACGATAAAGGGTATGTGATGGTCAGCGTGCATGATATGGCAACGGTCAATGAGGATGGTACCATGAGTCGTGGCAGCATTTTACTGCCGCCGGGCAAGATTCCGTTCGTGCTGTCACAAGACGATGTGAGCTATTATCACTATATGGACGGCGATGGCATGGCTTCCAGGCTGATCGTGGATGAGAACGGGGAAGTAAAAAATGAGTATATAGAGGATGACGGCAGCATTTCCGTGGGAAACTATGACATGGTGCCTCTGATTGACGCGTTCGTAAAAGAGCATCCGGACTTTTCTTATCGGGGTCGAAAAGGGATTCTGGCGATGACCGGATACAACGGCGTTTTGGGATACCGCACGGATATTGCTTATAAGACCGGGGAAAATTTAGATCAAAATCAAAAAGAATGGCTGGACGCGCACCCGGATTTCGATTATGATAAGGAAGTGGCGGATGCGACTAAGGTGGCAGATGCCATGAAGGCTAACGGCTGGGAATTTGCCAGCCACACCTGGGGGCATCAGAATGCGGAGACCGATTCTGCAGAGCAGCTTCAGGTGGACAATGAAAAATGGGAAGCCTATGTGGCTCCAATCCTGGGAAAGACCGATGTGATCATATTCGCTTTTGGCGCGGATATCGGTGACTGGCAGGGATATAGCTATGATAATCCCAAATTTGCCTACTTTAAAGGACGGGGTTATAACTACTATTGTAATGTGGATTCCAGCAAATATTGGGTGCAGATCACAGACCAATATTTCCGTCAGGGGCGGAGGAACCTGGACGGGTACCGGATGTACTACAATCCGGAAATGCTGACGGATCTGTTCAATGTGGATGATGTTTGGGATTCCTCCAGGCCTACGCCTGTGCCGCCCATGTAGATTTTAAATGAGGAGATTATTATTATGAGAAAAAAATTAGTGATCCTGATGCTTGCCATGTGTATGGCTTTTACTGCTGCTGCCTGTGGCGGCCAGAAGGAAGACACAAAGCAGGAAGAGTCCAAGGGTGACCAGGAGAAGGAAGACACAGCAGCCAAGGATGAGGTGCGTCTGACTACAGTTGCTGCCAAGGATATGGACAAATATGTAAAATTAGGCGAATACAAAGGGATCAAGCTGGACAACGCGGTGGAAGAGGTTTCTGAAGACCAGATCGATGCGCAGATCCTCTCCGCGATGGAAGAGACGGCCAAGGAGCTTACCGATGCCTCCGCCGTGGTGGAAAAGGGAGATATTGTCAACATTGATTATAAAGGAACCTTAAACGGAGAAGCGTTTGATGGCGGAACGGATGAGGGCTATGATTTGACTATCGGCAGCGGCACCTTTATCCAGGGCTTTGAGGAAGGACTGATTGGTGCTAAGAAGGGCGAAGAAAGGGATTTGGACCTCACCTTCCCGGAAGAGTATCCAAGCGCTGATCTGGCAGGTCAGAAGGTAGTATTTCACGTAAAAGTCAATGCCATCAAACGCCCGGAAGAGGTGACAGAGGCTTGGGTGAAGGAGAATACCGGTTATGGCTCCATAGAGGATTACCGGGAAAGCATCCGTAAGAATCTGGAAGCAGGAAATAAGGAATCCGCTGATAATACCCTTAAGAGCACTGCCTGGAGCACTGTATACGAAGCCAGTGAGATTTTAGAATATCCACAGGCGGACCTTGACCGGGAAACGGATGCCTATAATAAATTGATGGAAGAATATGCGAAACAGGCAGGGACCACCTTGGATGAGCTTTTGAAGGCTTCCAATATGACAAAAGAAGATTTGGAAAAAGAGAGCAAAAATTATGCGGAGACCAAGGTGCACCAGAATTTGGTGGTACAGGCCATTATGGATAGGGAAGGCTTGAGCCTGGACGGAGAAGAAGGCAAAAAAGCGCTGGATGAGTTGTTGAGTCAATACGGAGTGGAGAAAAAAGAGGACTTGGTTTCCCAGTATGGCGAAACGGATGTGAATTCATCCATCGGCCTTCTGGTAGTGGGAAATTATGTGATGGACAACGCAGTCATCGAGGATGTGGTGGATACCGCAGACGGTAAGAACGGAGTGGATGATGACGCAGAGGCCGCAGAATCATAGGATGTAAGTAGGAAATAGTAAGCGTACCGCCCGAAAGGGTACGGATGCGCATAGAAAAGCCGTCCCGGCAGATTGGACATAAGGGAAATCCTGTGTTCTTGTCTTGCCCGGGACGGTTTTTATTATTTTCTAAAACAGTATAAGAATCGCCTGCCTGTAGCCCGAGAAAATCAGTCGATCATGCCGAAATGGGCCAGCGCATGGTAAATGCCATCATCCATAATATCGGTGGTCTGATAGCTGCAATATGGCAGGATCTCCTTCATGGAGTTGCCCATGGCGATGCTGCCGGGTACGTAGGTGAGCATGGGAAGGTCATTGGTGCTGTCACCGATGACGTAGCAATCTTCCAGGGGGATTCCCAGACGGTCGATGAGGAATTGGATGCCGGTGGCTTTGGAAAAAGGCGCCTGAATGATTTCATACATCCGGCTGCCCCGGTCTATGACGGTGAATTTACCCTCGGCATATTGCAGAAAGGCCTCCATATCGCTGTCATCGGTGGGATAGAGCATAAATTTGTCAAAGACAAAGGAGGTTTCCAGATCGATGTGGGTGAAGCTGTCCTTTTTGTAGTTTTTTAGATAAAGATCGTATTTCCACTGAGGCGTGGGATTTTCCGGATCAAAATAAAGGTCATCATTGCCCTCGTAGAAAACTGGGATTTTCCATTGACGGAGATATTGGACGATTTCCCGGCAAAGCTCTCCGGGGAGAGGATTGGCCAATATCTGCTGGCCATGATAGTAGATATAAGTGCCGCAGCCGGTTACGAAACCGTCAAAGGGCAGGGCGCGGACGGCCTTGTCCACGGCACAGAAGGTACGCCCGGTGTTCACAAAGAGCAGGTGGCCGTTCTCATGGGCCTTCTGCAGGGCGACGGGAGTGCTGTCCGGAATGCGAAAGGTGATGTCCTGGGTGATGGTTCCGTCCACGTCGAAGAATATCATTTTTTTGCTCATGTATATTTCCTCCTGGTCTGCTGAGCGTAGCAGGAATTTTATCTTATCGAACGTCCACAGTATATCATAAATGGAAAAAAAGACAAAATAATTTTTTACATTCAGGCATTGACATACATACTCTTGGTATGTATAATAAACATACCGACGGTATGTAGAAAGAGGAACGCTATGGCAAGAAACAAGAATCCAGAAGAAACAGTGAATTTAATTTTAAATGTATCCCAGCGCCTATTTATAGAAAAAGGATATGAGCACACATCCATCCAGGATATCATTGATCAATTAGGTGGATTGAGCAAGGGGGCGATCTATCATCATTTCAGTTCCAAGGAGGATATCCTGAATGCAGTGATCACCAGGATGTCAGAAGAATCAGAGATTAAGCTGGGCAAGATTCTGGAACGGAAGGATCTCAATGGAAAAGAGAAGCTGCGCTGTATTTTTACCGAGTCCGTGAATCGGGATGTGCAGGAAGGCGTGTTTTCTGCTGCGCCCAATTTGGGACAGAATCCCCAGCTGATGTCGCTGATTATCCGGGATTCCATTGAAGTGGTCACTCCGGAATATATTCTTCCGATCATTGAAGAAGGAATTCGTGACGGCTCGATAAAGACTGATTATCCGAAGGAGCTGGCTGAAATTATCATGCTCATCGGCAATGTTTGGATGAACCCGATGGTTTTTGACAGTTCACCGGAAGAGACTGTGCGAAAATTTCAATTCTTCCAGGATATGATGAAGGCATTGGGTGTGGACGTGATTGATGGTGAGCTGGCGGAACGGCTGCGCAAGCTCACAGTTATCTATCAGAAAAATAAATGATACCTTAACAGGCGCGGGAAGCGCCATGGCCCGGAGGGCATTCTGATATGGGATGCCCGGGGGAATATGCCTAAATCATGGCAGCTCAGACTGCTCTGGCCAGGAGCCGGCCAGGGCAAAATTTTTCCCCTTATACATACCAACGGTCGGTATCTATAAAAGCTACGTAACGCCGGAAAAGTAAACATAAGTTGGGGAATGGAGATCTGCCAGAAGATACACGGATGGTGGAAATTGACTGCAGGGCGCTATGATACGGAACCCCCGGATGGGCATGCTTTAGCAGAAGAAGTAAGTGCCACGGCCCGCAGGGCGCTATGATGCGGAATGTCCAGCCGGGGTTATCTTAGCAGGTGCGGTCACATCTGTCACCTGAAATCATATATTTTGTGTTGTGAAAAGAGGAGGATTTACTATGAATAGTAAAAATGGTTTTACGAAGGACTTTTGGCTGGTGGTTATCGGCCAAATCATCTCGCTATTTGGCAATGGCGTGGTGCGGTTTGCACTACCGCTGCATTTGTTGGGAGTGACCGGTTCTGCCGCGCTTCTGGGGCTGGTATCCGGCTGTGCATTTTTGCCGCTGGCATTTATGACGCCCCTTGGCGGACTGATCGCGGACAGGGTGAACAAAAGAAACATCATGGTAATTTTGGATTTCTTTACCGCCGCTTTGGTGGTATTGTTTCTGGTGCTTTACGGAAAGGTAAATTTAGTGGGCCTGATATTGGTGATGCTATTTCTTCTGTACGGAATTTCGGGCGCATACCAGCCGTCTGTGCAGGCCAGCATACCGATGCTGGTGTCTGAGGATAGGATTATGTCCGGTAATGCTGCCATCAATATGGTTTCTTCCCTTTCCGGACTTCTGGGGCCTGCTTTGGGCGGGATTGCGTACAGCGCCTGGGGGATTCTGCCGGTGCTCAAGGTATGCGCGGGATGCTTCTTTGCGTCTGCAGTGATGGAAATTTTTATTCATATTCCTATAGTAAAAAGGGAACGGAAGACATCTTTGCTCAAAGAGGCAGGAGAAGACCTGAAGGAAAGTATCGTTTTTATTGTAAAGAAAAACCCGGCGGTAGGCAGGCTGACCATATGCAGCGCATGTATCAATTTCTTTTTGTCTGCACTGATTATTATCGGTATGCCAGTGGTAGTGATGCAGACGCTGGCATTTGACAGTCAGAAGGCGTCTTTACTCTATGGGCTTATGCAGGCGCTGCTGGCGGCGGGAGGACTGGCAGGCGGCTTGTTTGCCGGGGTGTTTGCCTCCAGACTAAAAATGGACTTTGTATGGAAATCCTTATTTCTTTGTGCGTTTTTGCTCATTCCCATGGGTGTGGCCCTGATGCTGCCGTTGTCTCCCTATGTGGCCTTCGTAATGATTGCGGCTGCCGGCATGGCAAGTATGGCAATAGCGTCTATTTGTTCCATTCAAATCATGTCCTATATCCAGCTTACGACTCCGTCGCATCTCATTGGCAAGGTGATTGCCTGGATGATCGCGCTGTCCACATGTGCGCAGCCTGCTGGTCAGATTGTCTATGGTTTTTTATTTGAGACGTTTGCGGATACCGTGGGATGGCTGTTTGCGGGCGCGGCAGTGTTTTCCCTGGGTGTGGCCTGTTACAGCAGGAAGGTGGTGGACCAGCTTCCAGAGGTGGATCGTGCCGTTACAGCTGCCGTATACTCCTAATATAAGAAGACGGATTTGTTCTAAATATATGTCTTAACCATAACCTCATGGCAGCAATTGCTGTTATGAGGTTAAAATACTTTATGCGGAAGATACTATAAGCAGGAGCAAAAAGCGCCATCGCCCGGAAGGCATTCTGATACGGAGTGCCAAAAAGGGTATTTAAACAGGCGTGGCAAGCACATCATCAGTAAGGGCGTTTTCAGCATAAAGGAGGCAGATCACATGGAAAAGGTAGTGTACGGGTACATCCGCGTATCCACCAAAGAGCAGAATGAAGACCGTCAGAAAATAGCGCTGGCCCAGTTTCCCGTATTGCCGAAGAATATTTACATGGATAAGCTCAGCGGCAAAGATTTCAACCGTCCGCAGTATAAACGTTTAATGAAAAAAATAAAAGAAGGAGATGTCCTGGTGATCAAATCCATCGACCGGCTGGGCCGGAATTATGAGGAAATTTTGAACCAATGGAGGATAATTACAAAAGAGAGGCGGGTAGATATTGTGGTAATGGATATGCCCCTTTTGGACACGAGGCAGACAGGACGGGATCTGACCGGAACCTTTGTGGCAGATCTGGTGCTTCAGATTCTTTCTTATGTGGCCCAGACGGAGCGGGAGAATATAAAACAGAGGCAGATGGAGGGGATTGCGGCCGCAAAACGCAGAGGTGTCCGTTTTGGCAGACCCAGAAAGGCTATACCAGCGGAGTTTGATCAGATCAGGAGGGAATGGGAGGCGGGCCGGGTTGCATCCCGGGAGGCGTCGAAGAGACTGGGAATTTCCCAGGATACGTTTCTACGGTGGGCGCATGGAAAATAAACTGCCGGCAGCAGCGGGGAAAAAACAGCAGGAAAAAGTAGGAAATTTCTTTCAAAAAGATTCTAAGCTTCCTTACCGAATTTTACATAATATCGGTCTGATATTCGGCATAACCAGCCTTAGGTATTCACTTTATTCCATGAACCGACTCTGCTTTTATTATATCACAGAAGAACGATAAAGTCTGCTTTTTCGGTCATGCCGCTGGCTGTGAGCGGTTAAGGAGTGTCAGAAGGGATAGATGGGAGGCGAAGATGTATCAAGGTTTGGGATTGTTGGAATACTTAGCGCAGGAATTAAATTGTATGTTTTTATCAGACTTACATTCCCAAAAGTTTCTGGAGGCAATCCGGAGGGAAGTGTGCCTGATGGATTGGAGCCGGTTTAGCTTGAAGGAATGGAAGGATGCAGTGACATATATCACCGGTACGAATCCTGACTTAGAAACGGTTGAACAGGCGGCAGAGTATCTTCTGCATATTCTTCCTGGCAATAAGAAGAGTTGAGCAGACAGTGATTGTTTGGCACTGCAAAAAGGAGTGGATGCACTGGGGAAAATGTGCCCACTCCTCTTAGACAAATGTCTTAAACCATATTCTATGTTTGGGTATCCATAAAGGCATATTTCCCGTCCGCTTTCGCATACACTGTAAAAACAGCGTCTTCGGAGGCTTATCCTTGAAAGATTATATCGAAGAGCGGGCAGTGGAAATTGCCAACTATATCATTGATACCAAAGCAACTGTTCGGCAGACAGCGAAGAAATTTGGGATCAGTAAAAGCACGGTACATAAAGACGTGACTGAACGTCTGCAGCAGATCAATCCGTCTCTAGCTTGTGACGCCAGAAAAATTTTGGATGTAAATAAACAGGAGCGGCACATACGCGGAGGACTTGCCACCAGAGAAAAATATCTGCATATCCGTCATAATTGAAGAAAAGGAGCTGGCCCATGAGGTGCACAGCTCCTTTTATGTTCCAAACGCTTATCCTGTTCATTTTAACCGGGGAAGAATTTCTGAAAGTATTTCCAATGCATGGTTGAGCTCCAGGATTTCCGCCTCGGTCAATTGCTCTTCTATGGATTGGAGAAATCCGGGGTTTTTCAAATGGTACTGGTCCAGGTATTCCACTGCCTGAGGCGTCGGCTGCAGATATATCATGCGTTTGTCCTCTTCACTGGCAATGCGGTCAATGAATCTATGTTCGCTTAGCGTGCCGATCAGCTTGGCTACCTGTTGTTTTGGGACCTTTAGCTTCTGTGCCAGTTCTGTCATGGTGATGGCGCCGCTCATCCGCAGCGTTTCCAGGCAGTAATAGGTCTCCAGGCTCATTTCCCCGTGCAGGGATTCTTTAAATGGACGGACCAGCTTTGTATGCCAGTTTGGCAGCGCTAAAAGCAGGTTTTGTACAAAGATTTCTGAGATTCTTGCTTTTTTCATTTCTTCTCTCCCTGTTGACAAATCTTCCGGTAAATGCTATGCTGACAAATTAGTAAGCAAAATATGACTAATTTGTGGCGAGTATTTTGTTAGATTATATAATAGTTGTGACGTGAAAGCAATTGTCATTCCTTACTCTGACAAAAAAGGAGATGTGTTACTTATGAATGGAAAAGGACAGAAGATATGCAGTATAATCAGAGAAAAGTTTCGGTTCAGTACGTTGAGCTTCCTTTTTATCATCGTTTATGTGAATCTGTTTCCATTGGTTTTAGGACCGGAAAACTCCATCGTTGGCGTGATATTTACAATCATGATGTCAGCCTCCATGGTTCGTGATTATACGGCGGCGCCCTGGAAGCATTTGCTGATTCAATGTCTGGTATTGGTGTGGATGGCGTTGGCAGCGTATTGGGTGAATGTTCTGCCGGCAGCGGCATCATTTCTGATCAATTTTGTGACTATTCTGGTCATTCTCTATGCGTTTACCTATGAATATTCCAGTCATATGTATTTTCCCTACATATTGTCCTATTTATTTCTTGTGTTTATTTCTCCGGTAGACGGCGCACATATGCCTAGGCGTCTGCTGGGAATGCTGGTGGGGGCGGTTTCAATTCTTTTGTATCAATGGGTGATGGGCAGAAAAAGGGTGTCAGAGACTGCAAAAGATGTACTTACGCAGATGACAGATGAAATCAGCGAATTTATCGCGTATCGGCTGGGAGACCGTGAAGAACAGCCGGATCTTTCTGATACGCGCCATAAGCTGTGCCGGATCAGTCAAACGGTATTTGACCGGAGAAAAAAAGCCTTCTGTGTGTCCGAGGCCGGGTTTTCCATGGTCGATGCGGGCCGGGGGCTGGAGAGTCTTTTGATTTTGCTGCATGAGCTTCCGGAGGATTTGAATCAGGAAAAGGTGCAGATGCTTCGGAAAATTTTGGTATGTCTGAAGGAATTCCGTGGATTTCTACAACAAGAGACAACGTCTTTGCCGGAAATAGAGGAAGATGCTTTTCTTCTAGTGCATGAGGAAAAGACTGGCCAGCTGTTTTATCAGACGGTGGCATATATACGGGACCGTCTGATGCATATGACGGATCCTCAGAATAAGACACGCTTCCGCAAGACAGCATTGTCCATCGCAGTACGGCTGGAAGCAGTGCTGGATTTTGGAACGGTGCGGGCAGTCTATGCCATCCGTACAGCCCTTCTTTTGTCCTGTGCCACATTGTTAGTGCAGCTTCTGGGCCTTCCCCACGGGAAATGGCTGTTATTTACCATCGCCTCCACGTCTCTACCGTATGCGGATGATGTGCCTCTCAAGATCAAAAAACGTGTACTGGCCACAGTGATCGGCGGTTTGGCGGCCGTTCTCATTTATTCCCTGATCCCATCAGCCGTAGGGCGGACGGCCGCTATGATGCTGTCTGGCTATTTGTCCTTCTACTTTTCAGATTATACCGGCACCTTTGCCTGCTCCACCATAGGAGCGCTCGGCGGGGCGGTCTTTATGACCGCTTTTGGAACCGGGGCTGTGAGCAGTATGTTTTTGATCCGGCTTTGTTATATCCTGGCCGGAGCGGCGATTGCTTATTTGTTTAACTGTCTGGTTTTGCCATACAGCCGTGCCCGGGCAACGAGACAGTTATGGAAAAAATATAAAAGTATCACAGAGCTTTTGACAGCGGTCTGCCGGGAGGAACAGCCGGATACGCAGTTATATTATAGTCTGGTTCTGCAGGCCCACATGATCGAAGAAAAGCTGAGCAAAAATGCGGTTCTTGAGGATTGGAAGGAGCTTCCGGGTTTGCTGGAGACGTGCCGCAGTCAGGTGCGGCTGGCGCATCGCAGGCATATTGCAGAGCGAAAGGACGCCGTTATTTTTGAAACGGGGCATTTGGCGTGAGGATACAGTTTGACATTTTTCACAAAAAAATTCTGCTTTCCGGCAGGATTCCCGGCTTGAATTTTTCATCTAATAGCTCTATAATGATATGATTCGATAAAGAGGCGTAGTCGGCGCGGATGTTTTGAAGATGCTATACGTTAGCAGGTGCCAAAAGCGCTATCGCTTAAGGACATTATGATATGGGAGGCCCGAAAGAGGATACCTTAACAGGCGCAGGAAGCGCCATTGCCCGGAGGGCATTCTGATACGGGATGCAAAAAGGGTATATATTAATTGTGCAATATTGAATAAGGGGTGAGAATTTGAGAGAGAATAAAGTGAATCCAAAGAACTATCTCTTCAGCAACCAGGATCTGAAGAAGCTGATCATACCATTGATTGTCGAGCAATTTCTGGCGATCTTTGTAGGTCTGGCGGATTCCATCATGGTGGCATGGGTGGGAGAAGCTGCAGTTTCTGCGGTCTCGTTGATTGATACCATCATGGTATTATTGATTAATATTTTTGCCGCTCTAGGAACTGGCGGGGCGATTATCGCCGGGCAGGCATTGGGGCGGAAAAAGCCGGAGGAAGGCTGCGAGGCGACAGAGCAGCTGGTCCTGGTGGCAGCAATTTCTTCCACTGTTATTATGGCACTGGTCTATATCTTTAAAAGCTTTATTCTGCATGTGGTCTTCGGCAAAATTGATGTGCCGGTGATGTCTAATTGTAATACATACCTTCTCATCGTAACAGCCTCTATTCCATTTTTAGCAATTTATAATTCCGGAGCGGCCATCCATCGGGCGATGGGGGATTCCAAGACGCCCATGAAAATGTCTTTGGTGATGAATGGTATGAATTTGGCCGGAAATGCGGTATTGTTGTATGGCTTAGGCTTCGGAATCGAAGGCGCGGCTATTCCCACTATGATCTCCCGCGTGTTTGCGGGGCTTTGGATGCTGCGGAAGCTAAATGACAGGAAAAAAACTCTGCATATCCGCGGTATCATTACGTTACGCCCGAAGGGCATGGTGATCCGGAAAATTTTGCACGTGGGCATTCCGTACAGCTTGGAAAACAGCATGTTCCAGCTGGGAAAAATTCTGGTGCTCAGTCTGGTATCCGGTTTTGGGACGGCATCCATTGCGGCCAACGCGGTATCCAACAATGTGTGCAACTTCGCGATCCTCATCGGTATTTCCATGGGATATGCGCTGTCTGCGGTAAGCGCCCAGTGTGTAGGAGCTGGGGATTATGAACAGGTCCGCTTTTATACGAGAAAACTGCTGAAGCTGGCCTATGCAGGTATTTTCCTGACCAATGTGTTCATTGTGCTGATACTTCCCGCTGTGATCCATATCTATAATTTATCGCCGGAGACAGGGCGGATGGCGACGGAAATCATTATTTACCATGCAGTCTGTGCAATTTTGATCTGGGTTCCGTCCTTTACGCTGCCCAATACTTTGCGCGCAGCCAACGATGTGGGCTATTGTATGTGGGTGTCCATCGGTTCCATGTGGATCTTCCGTATTGGATTCAGCTTTATCCTGGCAAAATATCTGCATATGGGCGTGTTCGGCGTCTGGGTGGCTATGACCATTGACTGGTTTGTAAGAGATATCTTTTTTATCGCCAGATACCGCGGAAAGAAATGGCAGTGCCGAAAAATTTGATTTTTTGATTGTAAATCGTGTGGCGCTACTTTATAATAAAAAACCAGAGAAAAATAGGAAGGAGAACGAACATGAAGAGAGAAACTGTCGTTGTACTGGATTTTGGCGGACAGTATAACCAGCTGATCGCCAGACGTGTCAGAGAGTGCAATGTATATTGCGAAATCTATTCATATAAGACAGATATTGAGACGATCAAAGCAGCTGCGCCCAAAGGGATTATTTTCACCGGAGGTCCCAACAGCGCCTATGAAGATGATTCTCCTACTTATGCCAAAGAGATTTTTGAATTGGGCATTCCGATCCTGGGCATCTGCTACGGTTCCCAGCTGATGATGCACCTGCTGGGCGGCAAGGTGGAGACTGCGCCTGTCCGTGAATACGGCAAGATCGAGGTGACGGTAGATTCCCATTCTAAAATTTTCCAGGGCGTTTCTAAGAAGACAATCTGCTGGATGAGCCATAATGACTATATTTCAGAGGTGGCTCCCGGTTTTACCATCAGCGCCCATACACCGGACTGCCCGGTGGCGGCGGCGGAAAATGAAGAGAAAAAGCTCTATGCGATACAATTCCATCCGGAGGTCCTTCACACCCAGGAAGGCAAGAAAATGCTTTCTAACTTCGTCTTTCAGGTGTGCGGCTGTGCCGGCGATTGGAAAATGGATTCCTTCGTGGAAGAATCCATCAAGGCCATCCGGGAAAAGGTCGGAAACGGCAAGGTGCTGTGTGCCCTCTCTGGAGGTGTGGATTCCTCTGTGGCAGCGGTTATGCTTTCCAAAGCGGTGGGAAGCCAGCTCACCTGTGTATTTGTGGATCACGGCCTTCTGAGGAAGAATGAAGGCGACGAAGTGGAAGCCGTGTTTGGTCCCAATGGCCCCTATGATTTGAATTTTATCCGTGTCAATGCCCAGGAGCGTTTCTACGAAAAGCTTAAGGGCGTAGAGGAACCGGAACAAAAACGCAAGATTATCGGCGAAGAGTTTATCCGTGTTTTCGAAGAAGAAGCCAAGAAGATCGGGGCGGTGGATTACCTGGTGCAAGGCACCATTTACCCGGATGTGGTGGAGAGCGGCGTGGGCGGCGAGTCCACGGTTATCAAATCCCATCACAACGTGGGAGGTCTGCCCGACTACGTGGACTTCAAAGAGATCATTGAGCCTCTGCGTGATCTGTTTAAGGACGAGGTGCGTAAGGCTGGCCTTGAGCTTGGTATCCCTGATTATCTGGTCTTTCGCCAGCCGTTCCCCGGCCCCGGCTTGGGAATCCGCATCATCGGCGAAGTGACTGCCCAGAAAGTGCAGATGGTGCAGGAAGCCGATGCCATCTGGCGCGAGGAGATTGCCAAAGCCGGTCTCGACGGCAAAGTCAACCAATACTTTGCCGCCCTTACTAACATGAGATCCGTAGGCGTCATGGGTGACGAGCGGACCTATGATTACGCTGTGGCGCTGCGCGCCGTGACCACCACAGACTTCATGACCGCCGAAAGCGCCGACATCCCCTGGGAAGTCATCGGCAAAGTTACCAGCCGGATCGTCAACGAAGTGCAGCATGTAAACCGCGTACTGTATGACTGTACTGGGAAACCGCCCGCAACGATCGAATTTGAGTGATAGAAAAACAGTGGGAAGCCAGTAAAATCAAGGCTTCCCACTTTCTTCATCTATAAAATGTCTACAATATTTTCAATTCAGTTTAATAGGACTCTTCATTCAGTAATTTTTGCAGAGCTTCTTTACTTGGAAGTACTGTCTCATATTTACTTGCGAAAATCTGTGTGTTATTTTCAGGCAGCGTCATTTCTACAAGTGAATTCTTCTTGTCTTTGCATAATATTACACCAATTGTTGGGGTTTCATCTTCCAACTTGACTTGTCTGTCATAATAGTGAACATACATCTGCATCTGTCCGATATCTTGATGTCTTAATTCCCCTATCTTCAAATCAAAAAGAACAAAGCATCTTAGAATACGATTGAAGAATACCAAATCAACTTTGAAATGTTCTTCATCAAAGGTTAGGCGAACTTGCCTGCCAACAAAAGTATATCCTTTTCCTAGTTCCAATAGAAATTTTTCAAGATTATCAATGATGCGGGTTTCTAATTCATTTTCGGAATAGGTTGGTAATTCTTCTAATCCAAGGAACTCCAGAACATAAGGATCTTTAATCACATCTGTTGCATTTTCGATGATTTGACCATCGGTAGACAATCTCTTAATAGAATCTTTGTCAGTGCTTAGTGCGAGTCTTTCATAAAGTGAGCTGTCAAATTGACGCTTCAGTTCAGATAAACTCCAATCATTTCGCACGCTTTCTATTTCGTAAAAATGTCTTTCATCAACATTGGTAATTCTCATGAGTTTAAGGTAATGCGACCAACTTAAGAAAAATTTACGTCCAGTCGTTGTTTGTGGTAAGGATTCGAATTGGTCAGACAGTGTCTGACTAATTGTGTCTGTAGAGTAAATGCTATAAAATTGTCGCATCTGCTTTAAGTTAGTAACAGAATATCCCTTTCCAAATTCAGCGGTCAGATATTCGGATAATTCTTTTAAAATGTATTTGCCATAAGCAGCTCTGTCGGCTCCCTTTTGCTCTTCTTCAAATATCATTCGTCCAACTTCATAATAAGAATATACCATTACAAGGTTAACTGCTGTCTTCGCATTGCTTTTTGCATTATGAAGCATATCAGAGATATTTGATAAGAATGTAGTACTAATATCATTCATGGTGAAACCTCCTTATACTTGTGTCACCGGCAGTGTCACAATGATTTGCTTTGATGAAAACGAATTAGGGAAACACTGTTTCACCCAATTCGGAATTAATTTTGGGCATTTTTTTCCCATTCAGCTTTCATAATCTCATTTCTCATTCGTAATCTGTCTTCTTCGGATATCCCTGAAAAATCATATTTCGTAACCGGAAAATCTTCATACATATCAATCAATCGTTTCTTTTCTGATTCATAGTAATCTTGTGGATAATCGTAATTGACCAATCGGCTGTGTAGTTCATAGACTTTCTTTATCATAGCACAGATGTCCTGGCTATACGTATTGTCGGGATTATGCTTATTCTCGCAGTGATAAAACATCATTTGTATCCAGTTACGCTGCGCATCATCGGTTTCTGTACCGTCTTCTATATCAACCCGATCATGAACAACGGTCTTACATGAAAATTCTTTTGTTTCATACAGTTCAAAGAGAAAACTCATGACATCTCCCAGAGAATTCATATGTGCCTGTTCATCTCGTCCGCATAACCAATCCATGGATACATTACATTTATCAGCAATATTTATAACCACATCTACCGTAGGCTTATTTCTTCCGCTTTCATAAGCGGATAGTGTAGGCTGCGGAATACACATGAACTCAGAAAAATCTTTCTGTGTTTTTTTCATAATTACAGTACGAAGATTCTTTAGTCGTTCTCCAAAGATATTGTCTTTATTTCCGTCTAATACGCTCATAATCAACCTCCATAAAATATATGTTGTTCTATTCTGAATCCTATTATAACAGAAA
>JBMNRL010000013.1:0-82626 GCA_050944615.1 Blautia sp. | reverse complement strand
CTGGAAAAAGGCCTTCCGAACCTGCTGAAACATGTCAGCAACATCAAGAATGTATACAAACTGCCATGTGTTGTTGCCATCAACGCATTCCCGACCGATACCAAGGAAGAGCTTGACCTGGTAGAGAGCAAATGCCGTGAGCTGGGCGTAAACGTAGCCCTGTCCGAGGTATGGGCAAAAGGCGGCGAAGGCGGCGTGAAGCTGGCAGAAGAAGTAATCCGTCTGGTAGAAGAGCCCAACGACTTCACCTACTCCTATGAGCTGGAAGGAAGCATTGAGGACAAGCTGAACCAGATTGTACAGAAGATCTACGGCGGCAAGAGAGTGGTACTGACAGCCAACGCCCAGAAACAGGCGAAAGAGCTGGAGGCACTGGGATTCGGCAACTGCCCGATCTGCGTGGCTAAGACACAGTACAGCTTAACCGACGACCAGACAAAGCTGGGTGCACCGACCGACTTTGAGGTTACCGTACGTAACCTGAAGATCTCTGCAGGAGCAGGCTTCATCGTAGCCCTGACCGGAGAGATCATGACAATGCCAGGACTTCCGAAAGTGCCGGCAGCAGAGAGAATCGATGTGGACGAAAACGGCAAGATTTCTGGCCTGTTCTAAGATCCAAAGCATCCAAAGATCATCATAAATTTGTTAGACCACCTTTTAAAATATAAATTGCAAAACGGGCTGCCCCCAACATCTCAAGGGGCAGCCCGTTTTGTATCCCTCCGGGATCAAAATACCTATAAATTCTTGGCCCGGTCCTGCACATTCTTATGGAAATTGATCACCTCATGATCATATTTTTCATTCATCAGCCGGGACTGTACAATAAAATCCGCCGTAGCCTTGTTGATCGCCATCGGAATATCATAGACCTGGGCGATCCTCATCAATGCCTTCACATCCGGATCATGAGGCTGGGCCGTCAAAGGATCGGAAAAGAAAATAACAAAATCGATAACACCTTCCACGATCTTCGCACCAATCTGCTGGTCTCCGCCCAGTGGGCCACTATTGTACGCTTTAATGCGCAGCCCCGTATTGTCAGCGATCATACGGGATGTGGTGCCAGTCCCGTACAAATTGTGATGCTTCAAAATGTTATAATTATCCTTACACCACTGGATCAGCTTCGGCTTCTCGTTGTCATGGGCGATCAATGCAATGTCTTTCTTCTCTTCAATAGTAAATGTGATATAATCGTCGTTCATGGTCAAATCCTCCTTATCCTCACAAAGCTTCCGCTTCTGCCGCTATTTGCACAAATCCGCCACCACTTGGTTGATGACCTTACCGTCTGCTTTCCCTTTCAATTCACCCATCACTGCCTTCATAATCTGACCCTTGTTCTTAGTAGCCAGCACATCGGCAAATTTCTCCTCCAGGCAAGCCTGGATCTCCTCTGCACTCATCAGCTTCGGGGCATATTTAGAGATCACATCATATCGAGCCTGATATTCTTTCTTAAGGTCCTCCCGGCTTTCCGGGCAGGTATCAATCTGCTCCTTGGCCGTTTTAAGCTCTTTTAAAATCACCCGGTCCGTCAGTTCGCCGGGAATATCCTCACGGCAGCCTTCGTCAATCGCGGCCTTTTTCACCGCAGAAATCAGCGAAGAAACCGCTTCTTTGGTCACCTTATCTTTGGCCTTCATAGCCGCTACCATATCTTTTCTCAGTGTTTCTAAATCCATGTTCTGACTCCTCCTATTTCTTTTTTTCTAATTGTAAACCGCATTGTGGGCATCTCACTCCTCATAAAAGCAATAGCCGTTCCTGCCGTTTAATTTCTGGCGGTATAACGCATGGTCCGCCTCCTCATACATCATAGCAAAGTTTTTTGGCGTTCCCAAGCAGCAGGAAATACCAATCGTTGTAGAGATATAAATCTCCGGAAATTTTTCTTTCATCTTCTGCGCAAATTTCATACAGACATTCTCTGCCCGCTCACACACCTGGTCTTTATTTCCGGGCCCTTCAAAAAACAGGCAAAATTCATCTCCGCCCAAACGGCCTACCACATCCTTGCCCCGGCACAGGCTTCTTAATACCTTGGCGCACTCCCGGATCACCGCATCTCCCATCTTATGTCCATAAGTATCATTGATATGCTTAAAGTTATCCAGATCAATCATAAAAAATACGCCGTTTTGAATATAACGTTCCATTTGCAGACGCCTGGTAATCTCCTTCTCTGTAGCTCCTTTATTATAAATCCCCGTGAGGGAATCCAAGGCAGCCTTGCGCTTATGCTTGGTGATATCCTCCAGCAATCCGATGGCCTTAAATACAGCCCCCGCGTGATCAGAGACTCCGGTAATTGTCACATTCAGCCACTTTTCAACACCTTTGGTATCAGCTATCTCCGCCTCAAAAGAAACCGTCTTCTCGCCATAGTGCACTCTCCGGATAGCCCCTTCTAAGTCCTTTTGTCCATTCACCAAATGATACCCAAAAATTTCCCGGCCATTCTTCACATCCATAAGAGAAATCAGGAAATTCTTCTCTCCCGGACCGGAAGCAATGAACTCCACCCTCTTGCTTTGAAAATCGTATTCGCACAAAATCTTAGACGTATGCATCATGGCAATGCGGAAACGCTCCTCGCTCAACGCCAGTTTTCGGTTCTGCTCCTCCAAAAGCTTCTTGCCGAGCAGCTCCCGCAGCTTCTGCTCATGAATATCCGTGATAAATAAAACCGCTTTCTGATCTTCTTTGGACTCCCCGGCTCCTACAATCTGGTTCCGCAGCCAATGATAGGTGCCATCCGGCATCCGGGACCGGTATTCAAACTCCTGATTCTTTTTTTCAGCTACCACGCTTCGCACATGATCGAGACTTAATTTACTCCGGTATAATTCCCGGTCCTTCGGATATATAATACTGTCTGATAAAATCTTTATCAATTCTGAATAGCATCCGGAATCGGCAAAACATCGGGCTGCCAGCTCTGTCTGAACAGGCGCAGTAAAAGAATCCCTCTCCAGATCTATATAATAGATGGAATTAAAAGCAAACGCTATACTGGTAAAAATCTGATGCAACCGCTCATTTTCATACCAATCATTTCGTCCCTGCATTTAAAAGCATTCCTTTCCCATATCACACAGATTCCAGTTCCATGGTTCCGTAATCTGTACTCTTATGGATAATTATAACTTTTTTGGAAGAATTTGTAAACCCATAGTTGTCATCATCAATCGACATCCGAATCCTACGTACAAGAGACGCTATTTCCTATGAAACTAGAAAGAATCCTGCTCGCAGGATTCTCCGCCTGCGGCGGGCCGCATATGCGGCATCCTTCCTCTCCGCCGCAGTGCGATCCCGCACGGAGTGTTTTTTTATTTCATAGGACGCTATTGCCTATGAAATGAAAAAAACCGCCATAGTATACACTATAGCGGCCTTGCCTACGTGCGTTAGAGGATTCGAACCCCCGACCTTTTGGTCCGTAGCCAAACGCTCTATCCAGCTGAGCTAAACGCACATCATCGCTTCTCTTTTTGCGACAGTGATAATTGTAATCTATTTAAGGGAATTTGTCAATAACTTTCCGGAAATATTTTCATTTTTCCTGCGTCTGTTCCAAAATGCTGTCCCCTTCCTCAGAAGGCGGACAGCATTTCCTGGACAGTATCTTTTTAATTCCTTCGCAACGCTTCGATAGGACTTAATTTGGCCGCCTTCTTTGCCGGATAAATGCCGAAGAAAACGCCGACGGCACAGGAGAACAACGTAGCCGTCAATACGGTGGACAGACTGATCCCCGGTGATATGGTCATGCCCTGCGTGCCGCTTATGATGGAACACAGGCCATACGCACCCAAAATGCCTAAGATAATTCCGATGATTCCTCCGATCACCGTCAGTATAGCAGATTCTGCCAAAAACTGCAGCATGATAGAGGAAGTCTTGGCTCCCAAGGATTTCCGGATACCGATTTCTCTGGTACGCTCCGTCACGGACACCAGCATAATATTCATTACGCCGATACCGCCCACCAGCAGGGAAATCCCTGCCACAAAGGAAATAAAGGCCGTCACCATGCTCAGCATATCATTCAGCATTTTCATCTGATCCTGGAAGCTCTGTACTTGATAATAATCCTCTCCAGCGCTCTGGTGCCGGTTTTCCAGCAGGTGAATCACTTCATCCGTGACCTCCTTCGCACTTTTTTCCCGGCTTCCTTTCACAGTCAAGCTATAAAAATTAGACACGCCGCCTACAAAATCGGCCATCGCTGTATAAGGAACCGTGATGTTCACCGGCATTCCTTCATAAGTATAGCTGACAAAAGTTCCGTTTTCTTTCTGGGTGGATACTCCCACAATCTGAAAGCTCTTAGTCATATCATATAACGTCACATCCAGATCCATTCCCACCACATCGTCACTGCCAAACAGACGCTTCGCATCGGTATCAGAGAGCACGCACACATTTCGTCCGGCCTCCTCATCTCCCCTGGTGAAAAAATTACCTCTCTTCATCTGTATGTTATTCATGTCCTTAGCGTCTGCGGTGTCAGAAGATACCATAAGAGTGAAATCACCTTTTCCGGTCACCGTCTCTCCATTATAGCTATCACCCATCGTAACACCTTCCACATCATCCAACTCCCGGAGAGCCTCTGCATCCTCCACTGTCAGCCATTCTTCTTCTGCCATAGCATCATCACTGCAATATACCGCAATCTGACCCACACCACCGATGCCGTCAATCTCAGAATTCATCTGGTTTTTCGTACCTTCGCCAATGGACACAATAGCGATCACAGAAGCGATGCCGATGATGATGCCCAGCATGGTCAGGAAAGAACGGCCCTTATTCGCCAATATATTCTGTATGGCCATTTTCACATATTCGATAAAACCGCTCATTTGACTACTCCTGTTCTGTCTCAGCCGCTTGTACAGAAGGATCTGCCTCCTGGCCGACCGCTTCCACCTGTTCCCCTTCCATATGGGTTCCGATATCGAGAACGACCGCGTCATTCTCCTTCAAACCGCTCTTGATCTCCGTCTCTGTATCGGAAGAAATTCCCGTCTCCACAAGCTTCTTGGTGATCACGCCATCTTCCACCACATAGCAGAAAGATCCGTCTTTACCGATGTTGACCACGGAATTGGGAACTAAGAGCACATCCTTGGCTGTGGCCGCCTGGATCACAACCTTGGCATCCACGCCTAAGAAAATATCATTATCTGGATTGTCGATGCGCACCTGCGCCCCGATCATGGGCGCTCCTTTTTCATTGGTCACCGCGATACGGTTCACCTTAGACACCGTTCCGTTATAGGTCTTGCCTCCTAACGTGATCTCCGCCTTCTGGCCTTCCTGAATCTTATCATAATCATATTTGGATATATTAATATTTACACATACATCCTTGGTGCTCTGCAGGGTAAATAACTGCAGGCCCTGGGTCACAGCCGCTCCCTGCGTCACAGGTGCTTCGGATATGACACCGTCAAATTCTGCCTTGATTCCTTTTCTTCCCTCTTCAATGAGCTCCTCTACGGATTTGCTCTCCAGCTCCGCCAGATTATTGGACACGTCCATCTTGGCCCGTTCCTCTGCTGTCAAATTACCGGCATCCGCCTCTGCCACTGCCTTTTCGGAAGCCAGCTCTGACTGAAGCTCCGCTAAAATACTGCTGGCATCCTCCAACTCGGCCTGTAACGCAGAAGTATCCGGGGCACCTGCCGTCGCTTCTGCAGAAGGAACCTCTCCGCCAAGATCTGCAGCTCCAGCATCCAAGGAAGACGGCATCTGAGGCTGTGCCGGCGGATTGGCCGTCAACTGGTCATATGTATCTGCCGCCTGCTCCATCGCGATCTGAGCCTGGCTGCGGACCGCTTCCTTCTCATTGACCGCCTGCTGGTTCTCGTCTGTCTGATCATTGCTCCAGGTCTCGAATGCCAGCTGGTAATCCATATCGGCCTTATTATAAGCGGCCAGCGTATCATTTTTCTCCTGCAGCGCCTCTTTTAACTGCTTCTGATACTTAGGCAGCGTATCATTTTGATAGGTATTCAAATCGGCCTGATACTGCTCCTGAAGCTGTCTCTGCTGCTCGTTGAGAGCGGCCTGGGCATTGGCCGCCTCCTGGGCCGCTGCCGCCTGGGCATCCGCTGTCACTTGGGCTATCTGATTCCGCAGGTCAGAAACATATTGCTTCCAGGCATCCACCTGGCCCTCCAGCGTATTCACATTAGCCTGGGCACTGGCCTTTTTGTTCACTGCATCATTGGCCTTATTGATGGTATTCTGCATATCATATTTCCCGGACAAAACGTTCAGCTCCGCCTTCTGGTTCTCTTTTTCCAGATTATCCAAATCAAAGCTGATCAGCTTCTGTCCTTTCTTCACCATATCTCCCATGGCAAAGTCCATCTTCTCGATGGTCGCGTTCACAGGGGAGAAAAAGGTCTTCTTCTTCTGGCTCTCTACGGTGCCGGTGGCATCCAGCTCCTGGGACACATCCCCCTTCGTCACCGCCGCTACTTGTATCTTCGGTATGGCATCCGCCGGATCTGCAGCGCTTTTGTTCACGAACCACAGGATGCCTCCAATGAGCACCACGCCGGCCGCAATCCCAATCATCACCTTATTCTTTCCCTTTTTCATCACTTCTCTCCTCCTGTCTTACCTGGAAATCCTCATTGATCTGGTCGGATTCGATTTTTCCGTCCAGGATCCGCACCACCCGTTTTGCCTGTGCGGCAATCCCGTTATCATGGGTGATCAAAATGACCGTACGGCCATTGCTATGCATATCTTTCAAGATCCCTAAAATTTCCTTGCTGGAAGCGGAATCCAGATTACCTGTAGGTTCATCTGCCAAAATGACCGGCGGCTTGGCCGCAATGGCTCTGGCAATGGCTACCCTCTGCTGCTGACCTCCTGACATTTCGTTAGGCTTATGCGTCATACGTTTCTCCAAACCTACCATCGTCAGTGCCTCTGTCGCCAGCTCTCTTCTTGTCTTGTGATCAATTCCCCGGTAGATCAATGGAAGCTCCACATTTTCCAGAGCCGTAAGGTTTGAGATCAGATTAAACCCTTGAAAAATAAAACCGATCTCTTTGTTGCGGATCACCGAAAGATCGTTGTCTCTCATCGTGGATACATCTGTCCCGTTTAGAAAATACGAACCGGACGTGGGCACATCCAGACACCCAAGCATATTCATAAATGTAGATTTCCCCGAGCCAGACTGGCCGATGATCGCCACAAATTCCCCGCGGCCGATCTCCAGATCCACATGATCCAAAGCACGTACCTCATTTTCTCCTGGATTGTAGACCTTGCACATATCCACCACTTTGATTAATGGTTCCATGAAGTTATTCCCTTCCTTTCCACCTGACTTTCCAATGATAATCCATTGCCGCCGAGCACACTTTATATAATAAAACGAACCAAAGCCGAAAAATTCTTCAGCTTTTTTCAAAATACATACAAAACGCAAAAAAGAATGCAGGATCAGAACAACGCTTCACACGTCATCCTGTCCTGCCATAAAACGGCTTTGATTAATAATCCGCACCGGCGCCTTCCTGCATGTTCCGGTAGCCGCCCCAGGTGAAGAGCAGCGGCAGAATCAGGGAAAGCAGACTGGTCAAGCCCATCGTGCCCTGCAAAGCGCTATATCCCAATGCACAGACCGTCATAACGATCAGAATGATACCCAGGATAAAACACAGCTTACCTTTTTCCACCCGGTTGCAGAACATCACGCCCAGAATACCGAATACGATATAAATCAAAGACTCCACCACTGTGATGATGCCGGCGGTCATATACATCCCTGCATCCACAGGACCAGCAGCTTCCATGATAGCCAGCATCTCCTCGCTCATCTGGCCGCTGCTTATTGATTTTGCCAGCCCGATGCTGGACACTCCACTAATCATAGATAACGCTCCCAGGATGATCAAGATGATGCCGACCACCTGGAGTAAGGTTTTGCCTGATGCCTTCTTTCCCATACTTCTCCCCCTTATTCTGAAATTAAACAAAACGCCTAAAAATCACAATGCTGAATTATGAAAAAACTATATTCATTATATAATTTCACACACAGATTTGTCAATTTAATCACCAATCTGTTTTCCTACAAAATCATTAATTTTTTATAAATTCTGACAATTGGTCAGTTTTCCCAATCCCAAACGCTGGTCGTCTGCACACTTCTGGGCTTTTTGATCACCAGCTCCGGATTCTTGCTGCTGACCTTGGTGTTCGCGGGAATGGATTCCGTGATAAATGTGTTACCGGCAATGATCGCATTGTCCCCGATCACGGTTTCCCCGCCCAGCACGGTGGAGTTGGAATAAATCGTCACATTGTTGCCGATGGTGGGATGACGTTTGACACCGGACAATTGCTGGCCGCTCCTGGTGGAAAGCGCTCCCAGGGTAACCCCTTGGTAAATCTTCACATTGTCACCGATCTCTGTGGTCTCCCCTATGACCACGCCGGTTCCATGGTCAATGAAGAAGTATTCCCCAATCTTTGCACCAGGATTGATATCGATTCCCGTCTGGCTGTGGGCATATTCTGTCATGATCCTGGGGATGAAAGGCACATTCTGCACATACAGCTCATGGGCGATCCGATACACATAGATGGCCAGCATTCCCGGATAGGAAAAAACCACTTCCTCCCGGCTCTTGGCCGCCGGGTCTCCATTGAATCCGGCTTCCACATCCTTGCGCAGGAGCTTTTGGATACCCGGAAGGGCACGGATAAAGGACTGGCAGATCACCACTGCCTTCTGTTCCATACGCGCCTCCGCATCCGGGGAATCCTCTTCTTCCTGATAGATTAAAGCAATCTTGATCTGCTCCTTCAATTGTTTATACACACGGGTCAACCGGTACGCCACATAGTAATCCTGCTGCAGCCCGGATCCGTTGTCCCGGCCAAAATACCCCGGAAATACTGCCTGTCGAAGTTCAGAGAGAATATCAATCACCGTCTCCCGGCTGGGCAGCCCCTGGCCGTTCTTCGCCTGAAAAATCTCCTCCTGCTCACAATGCTCCATCATTTCTTTTAATGCTTCTGAGATCACTTCTAATTTATTCATCCCGTCCTCCACTCTCTTTGCTGATGCCCTTTTTTGGCCGCCTTTAGTTTTCAAACAACGGCGTGGAATAATACCGGTCCCCGGAATCAGGCAGTATCACTACGATATTTTTCCCCGCATATTTGTTCTGGGCCAGACGTATCGCCGCATACAAAGCGGCTCCTGAGGAAATCCCGGTCAGGATTCCTTCTTTTTTCACCAATTCCTTGGACATGGCAATTGCCTTATTCGTGGAAACGGTAAATACGCCGTCGCAGATATCCCGGCAAAACACCTTGGGCACAAACCCGCCACCAATCCCCTGGATTCCATGAGAACCGGGCTTCCCACCGGAAATCACCGGAGATTCCGATGGCTCTACTGCCACGATCTTAATCTCCGGATTCTTGCTTTTCAAATATTCTCCCACACCAGTAATGGTACCGCCGGTGCCTACACCGGCCACCAGCACATCCACCTGTCCGTCAGTATCTTCCCAGATTTCCGGACCCGTTGTGTATTGATGCACTGCCGGATTGAGAGGGTTATCAAACTGCCCGGGAATATAGCTGCCAGGAATCTTCTCCGCCAGCTCATTTGCCTTCTCCACCGCACCTGCCATGCCTTTGCTGCCATCGGTGAGTACCACCTCAGCGCCATAGGCCTTCAATATATTGATCCGTTCCTTGCTCATGGTATCGGGCATGGTCAGGATCAGGCGGTAACCCCTGACAGAAGCCAGCATCGCCAGACCGATTCCGGTATTTCCTGACGTGGGTTCAATGAGCACAGCGCCCTTTTTCAAAAGTCCTTTTTTACAAGCTCCGTCGATCAGTCCGTAAGCGGTCCGGTCTTTGATGCTCCCGGCAGGATTCAGGTATTCCAGCTTCGCCAGGATCTTGCCTTCCAGCTGATATGCCGACTCTAAGCGTACCAATTCCATCAACGGGGTATTGCCGATCAACGTTTCCACACCTTTGTAAATACGCATATTCACTCCTCCTGTCCGTTCTTCTGTCTGTCACTTGTTATCAATTTATCATATTATAGACAGTTGTTTTTGTCAACAAAACCACCGGACGCAAAAGAGGAAGCCGGGGGTGTCTTTTCTCCCTTGCTTCCTCTTCTATTTCTGTTAAGACCGATATCCAGGGGCAGCGCCGGGCCAAAGCCTGCCCGCTCCCGTTCAGGCGAAAAAGCTCTCCGCAATGGAGACATCCGCGATGAAACCAACCGTTCCCAACATATACATATTGCCGTCCTCGTCAATATCAATCTCTATGTTCCCGCCAGGCTGGCAAATATTCACCCGGGGCTCAATCAATCCCATGCGGTACAACGCAGCCGCCACTGCACAGCTTCCTGTTCCGGAGGCTTTGGTATATCCGGATCCACGCTCATATATCTGAATATCCACATTGAATTTATCGATCACCTTGCAAATCTGCAGATTGATCCGTTTAGGAAACAGATCATCATTTTCCACATAGGGCCCCAGCTCTTTTACTTTTTCCTTGCTGATCTCATCCATAATGATGATACAATGGGGATTTCCCACGGACACACAAGTGGCTTTATACTCCTGCCCGTGAAAAGTAAAAGGCTCATTGATCACTTCTCTTTTGTCTCCCAGCACTGGAATGTCTTCGGAGTCAAAGCTGGCCTTGCCCATATGAATCTTGAACTCTGTTCCTCTTCCATTGAGACACTCCACATCCACCGGACCGATGATGGTCTCAATAGAAAACTTTGAAGTGGTCACATACTGCTGATCCATCAGATATTTGGCAAAAATACGCACACCGTTGCCGCTGATCTCCGCTTCGGTGCCGTCCGCATTAAAAATACGCACGCCCAGCTTTCCATTTTCCAGCAAGGGGCCGTACAGCACGCCATCGGCTCCGATTCCAAACCCTCTTTTGCAGAGCAGCTCGATCTTCTTGCCCTTTAGCTGCACCCTGTTTTTGTTGGGATCTATCACCAGATAATCATTTCCCAGCCCCTGATATTTGGACATTACAATATTATAGTTCATAACCGTCCTCCTAGAAATTCCTCTTTGATTTCCAGTATATATGATAACTTTTACTAAGTATATGGCATTTACTGCTTGATATATTGCAAAAAATGCTATAACATTGAAAGTGGAAATCTGAACAGGGATTGTCTGTCCTTAGGAGAAGATCCCTGCCCAAATTCCATTGCCAGCTTTGCGCGCCAGATGCATTTTCCTCTTGCATCTGTGCGCATCCTGCACGGAGTGCTTTTTGTTTCATAGGACGCAATTTCCTATGAAACAAGGAAAATAAGGAGGATATTCTATGACTGTGACTGCCCGTCCCCATGATAAATCCGGCTATCTCAACCAGCCCTTCCGGCTGTTCCATCTTCATGACCAGGTGGACCGCACCTTTGACTTTCACTACCACGATTTCTATAAAGTGATCTTCTTCCTTTCCGGAAAAGTCACCTATCACATCGAAGGCAAAGCCTACCACCTGGCACCCGGGGATATCCTCCTGGTCAATCGCTTTGACATCCATAAGCCGGAAATCGACCCTTTGGTCCCTTACGAACGGTATATCCTCTGGGCCAAGGAAGAGGCCTGCACCTATGCCGCTCCCTACCAATGCGATCTCTTTACCTGCTTCCAAAAAGCCAGCAGCCGCAGCTACCGCCTCATCCGTCTGGAGAGGGAACGGCAGACTGCCTTTTTGCAGCTAGCCCGGTCACTGGAAATTGCCCTTTCTTCCCAGGAATTTGGCGCCGGCCCCCTCTCCCTGGCTCTTTTCATCCAATTGATGATCTCCCTGAACCGGGTATTTTTGGACAAGCAATATATCCGGGACAGGCACTCCTATACCTACGATCCCGGCATCGAGGACCTCATGCGCTACATCAACCAGAACCTTACGGCCGACCTGTCCGCAGATACCCTGGCCCGGCAGTGTTATTTGAGCAAATATCATCTGATGCGCAAATTCAAAGAAGAAACCGGCTGCACCTTGCATCAGTACGTACAAAATAAAAGACTCTTTCTGGCCCGCTCCCTCATCCATCAAGGGACTCCTGTGACCAAAGCATCGCAGGAGTGCGGCTTTCATGACTATACCGCCTTTTCCCGGGCTTACAAAAAGTTATTTCATTGCACACCCAGCCAGAAGGCCTCTTCCTCTCTGGAGGCTGTGACTCTGGAATAAAGAGGGGGATGCGCATGGATTTCTCCGGCGCATCCCCCTCTTGCCTAAGAAGCAGGCATGGACTGTCAGTCTAAAAATGCATTTCCTGTCATATAATTGAATTTAACCGCATAGTTGTAGTCTTCGATGATCTGTACCACATTATCTTTGGCCAGCTCGGCTGCCTTCATGGACAGCTTGCCGTCTCTGACCTTGATATACTGATACGGCATATATTGATGAAGCATTCCCATAGGGATCTCACAGGCATCGATGTTGTCAAACAGTTTCTTCATGCAGGAGACGATCTCCGGCTGTGCAAAGTAATAACGGCAGCGGTCGGAAAAACTGTATTTTCTCTTGATATAAAGCTGTTCTTCGGTTCCATGATAATGCTTCGCCCAGTTGCCAGGGTTCTTCATCATGGTCTCTTCCAAAACCTCTATAAAGTTGGCCCGTTTTTCTTCCGGCACCAGCACCTGTTCCATCATGCTCATGGCAAAGAGAGCTTCCCGAAGTGCAAAGGTCAGAGCAGGACCCACCTTCAAAATGGCAATTCCGTCCTCCACCATCATCTTGAGATTCTTAGGGGTCTGGTAATCCGTAGAATGGCCTTCCAGCACCATGTTCGGATATTCCTTGGCCGCCGCACAGAGTTCCACCGCTTTCTCCCGGTTATAATGGATGATATCGTCATCGCCGAATTCCACACCCGGCTGCACGACAATGCCGATGATGTTGGCAAAAGCATCCTTCAGGCCGTGTTTCTCAAATTCCGCCTCATATGCGGCGATGGTTTTCTTCAAAGCCGCCGGCTTTGTCACAGAAACTGCATCTTCTGCTTCCTGGGCGCCGCCCGGAATCGGCACTTCACTGCCGATGATAAAAGCCGGCCGCATTTCCTTGGGATTTTCCTTGAGAAGCTCCTGATATGCCTCCTCACAGGCCTGGTAGAGCATCACGCCTCGTCTGGCGATCACCTCATCGGAAAGCATTTCATCGACAGGGTCATCCTGCAGCTTCATGCTGGTATCCAGATGGATTTTCTTATATCCAGCCTTTACGAACAGCTTCACCAGATCCACGGCCTTAGCCATAGCCTCTGCTTCCGGTTCCCCAGACCAAGTGAGCGGTCCCAAATGGTCGCCGCCTAAAATGATCTTCTCCTTAGGAAATCCTACCTTATCCGCAATCTTGTAGACAAACTCCTTGAAATCCGCCGGCAGCATTCCTGTGTAGCCGCCAAATTGATTGACCTGGTTGGCCGTAGCTTCGATGAGCACCTCATCGTCAAAACGCAGAGCCTGCTCCATCGCCGCTTCAATCACCAGCTCATTGGCACTGCAGTAGGAAGCGATGCCGCAGTGGATCCCTTTCTTTCTTTTTTCTATCATAGTTCTCATTGCATCAGCCATAATTATCCTATCCTTCCCTTTCTTATCGCTTCTATTTCATTCGTTGACCAACAGGATTTTCCCCTGCACAAGACCAGGAGTCTTGAACATATCGAAGGCTTCCTGTGCCTGGCTCATAGGCATCTTCTTATAGATAAATCCAGGATCGAATTTCAGCTGTCCGGTGGCAAAATAGTGGGCTGTCAGTTCCCATTCTCTTCCCGGGAAAGGTGCGCTGTAGGACATCCAGGAACCGGTGAGATAGAATTCCTTACGGTTCATGTTCTCCCACATGGCCGGCGTAAAGGCCAGATCCACATGTGGCGTGCCGATAAAGCAGACATTGGCCTTATTCGCTGCCAGGTCGAAAGCCATATACATCGTCGGAGCTGCCCCGGCCGTCTCAAATACATAATTGTAGCCTGCTCCTCCTGTCAATTCCATGGCCTGCTCCATGTAGTTACTATCCGTGGTATTCACCACAGCATCCGCCCCCAGTCTCAGGGCCATGTCCAGACGCTCCTTGCTGATATCAAATACGACAACCTTCTTAGAACCGAAAATCTTACACCACTGCATGGTGAACATGCCGATGGTGCCGCCGCCTAAAATAGCAACCGTGCCGCCCGCTTTATATTTATTCTGGAATACACCGTGGATGGCCACAGTGGCAGGCTCAAACATCGCGCCCTGCTCATAAGGAATGCTCTTATCAAATGGCACCGCGTTCTTTTCTGGAATCACCACATATTCCGCGTTGCTCCCGTTCCTTCTGGAGCCCACAAAGTTATAGTTCTTACACAGCGCATAATTTCCCCTCTGGCAGTCATCACACTGCATACAAGGCAGCAGCGGCGCGCCGGACACCCGGTCTCCTACTTTTACCTTTGTCACGCCTTCGCCCACTTCCACCACATCGCCGGAGAACTCATGTCCCAAAACGATCGGATAAAAATGCACGCCGTTATACAAAACCCTGGGGATATCGGAACCGCAGATACCGGATGCTTTGACCTTGATCTTCACACAGCCCGGCTCTACCTGGGGCTCTTCAATCTCCTGATATTCCACCACTTCATTTTTAACCACAACTGCTGCTTTCATCGTTCAACCTCCCTGTCCTTAAAAGGCCTTGCTTCATTTTCCTACTAAAATAAACCCCTGCTATTCTCCGTAATTTACGCGCATCATCTCTTGCACCGCTTCCGGCGTAATCTTGCCTTCCATCGGTCCGAAGGCTGCCGTATTCATCGCTGCAGCTGCGGATGCGATCCTTGCACATTCCACCAGGGATTTTCCCTGAAGATAAGCAGAAGTAAAGCCTGCGTCAAAGGAATCTCCGGCTCCGGTGGAATCCTTTGGTTCAATCTTGCAGATCGGCACCTGGAAGTCCTCTTCCCGGGTCATCACCCGGCTTCCACGGCTGCCGTCCTTCATCACGATCACCTTCAGCACCGGATTTTCAAAGAGCTTTTTGGCTCCCTCTTCCACCGTATCGCATTTGGAGATCAACAACAGTTCTTCTTTGCCCGGCAGGAAAATAGAACAGCGCTCCATGATCGGGCTGACCAGTTCATTCAAATCCTGCTCTTTGAGCACTTCTTTACGGATGTTGGGGTCAAAGGAAATCAACGCGCCATTGTCATAACATTCCTTCACTGCTTTAATCACACACTGTGCCATATAAGGTGTGGGCATGATAGAACATCCCATCACATGGAAAACGCCAATATTTTCCGGCATCTTCTCCGGATATACGATCTGTCCCGCAGCGGAGTTGCCCATATGATAGAGGAAGGTCCGCTCATCTTCATTGTCATAGGCTACAAAAGCCGCGCCCGTGGCAATTTCCTTGTTCACGCTCAGATATTCGCAGTTGACGCCGTCTTTTACCAGCTTCTCACGGATACATGCACCGAAATCGTCGTCTCCGATCGTCCCAATAAACCCGCAGGGATGATTAAGCTTCGCCGCTGTATCAATGAAAATTGCCGGTGCTCCGGATGCATACGGTCCTAAAAAGGTACCCGGCTCCTTCAGGCCCATCTTTTTGTCTGGGCGCATGATCTCGCATATGGGTTCTCCCATGGTCCAAATTTCTTTCATCTGTTTGTCCTCCTTTATACCATCATACCCTTCAATTCCTCATAGAGGCGCAGATAGGTATGGTAAGTCTCATCATAAATCTGTTTATTGGCCGGATTCGGCTGGTGCTCTCTCTTGACCTGGATCGTGGTATCCACCGCATCCTGAAAACTGTCATAATAACCGATTCCCACACCTGCCAGAATCGCCGCCCCCAAAGTGGTAGCTGTATCAGAATTGGGCACAATGATGGGTTTTCCGGTGATGTCGGATTTAATCTGTGTCCACAGCAGGGAATTGGCGCTGCCGCCCATGGAGCGCAGTACCTTGACCTCTGCCCCTGCCTGCTGGGCAATCGCCAGATTATGCCGCAGGGAATAGGCTACGCCCTCCATGCCGGCCCGGATAAAATGGCCTTTGGTCTTGCTGAAATCCAGGCCGTAGTACACGCCTTTGGCCTTAGGATTCCAAATCGGACTCCGCTCTCCGGACATATAGGGAAGCATAACAAGCCCCTCACATCCCGGAGGCACAGCCTCTGCCAATTCATTGTATACGATCAGAGGCTTCTTCCCAGTCTGTTTGCACATTTCCCGTTCATAATCCCCAAACTGCTGTTCCAGCCAGCGCATGACACCGCCGCCGCCCGTGGTCCCACCTTGGAGAAGCCACCGGTCCGGCACCACATGATAGCTCAGGATCAGACGGGCATCGGATTTGTAATCCTCCGTGCAAATACTCATGCCTCCCGCCTGGCCGCCCTGCTCCTGGGTATCCCCCGCATGGAGGACGCCAACGCCCAACGCCCCGCAGGCTGCATCCAGTCCGCCGGCAACCACCGGCGTCCCTTCCATAAGGCCACATTGCTCGGCCGCCTGAGCGGTCACCTTGCCCATCACCTGATGGCATTCCACCAGCTCTGGTAAAAACCCTACAGGAATCCCCAGTTCCTTGGCACGTCCTTCATCCCACACACCCTTATGCATGTCAAAACAGTGCCAGCCATAGGCCTGACATTTATCCTGCACCATATTTCCGGTGAGACGATAGGCGATAAAACAATTGGACTGAAGTACCTGGTATGTATCCTTATAAACTTCCGGCATCTCCTGCTCATACCAGCGGACTTTTCCGGTGGTGTACATCGGCTGAAGAGAATTGCCGCACAGCCGGACAATTTCCTCATCCGGCAGCTCTTTTTTGATCTCATCACAGATCTTGGCAGAGCGGGTATCCATCCAAAGAGGTGTCTGTGCTAAGACATTGCCCTCTTTGTCCATCATCACTGCCGCCCATCCCTGGCCGTCAATGCCCACGCCGGCAATTTCTTCTTTGGCGACACCGGCGGCACTTATGGCCTCCTTTGTCGCCTGGCATACGGCCGTCCACCAGTCATCCGGCCGCTGCTGTGCATACCCGGGCTGGGGATAATACACCTTATAATTGCCGTTAGTGCTGGAGAGCGCATTGCCGCCCCTATCAAATACCGCCACCTTGCAGGCACTGGTCCCAATATCAATTCCTAGTAAATACTGCCCCATAAGTCACCTCACTACATATCGGCTTTTCCGTCGCAGCCGCATACTTTCATCCGGTTTTTCACCAGCTCTGTCACTGCAGCCATTCCCACCTTGCCAAAGGCCTTCGGATCAAACGTATCCGGCTTTTCCTTTAACAGATCTTTCATCGCATCGGTATATGCCTTGCGCAGCTCTGTTGCAAAATTCACTTTACAGATGCCGCGTTTGACACAGTCCATCACGTCCTCATCCGTCAATCCGGAAGCGCCATGAAGCACCAACGGGATGTCTACCACCTGACGGATCTCTGAGAGACGTTCTTTATCTAAAACTGGAGTCTTCGCATAGAAGCCATGGGCTGTTCCGATGGCCACAGCCAAAGACTGCACACCGGTACGCTCCACAAATTCCTTCGCCATGGCAGGATCTGTGTTGGTATCCTCTTCCACTTCCAGGTCATCCTCTTTGCCGCCGACTTTTCCAAGCTCCGCTTCCACCGGAATGCCCTTAGCTTTGGCCTGTTCCACCACTTTCCTGCTCACTTCGATATTTTCATCAAAGGGCAGACCGGAACCGTCGATCATCACAGAAGAATAGCCGGCTTCCATAGCGTCTACCGCCAGCTCATAGCTGCTGCCATGATCCAAATGCAGGCAGACCGGCACGGATGCATGTTTTGCCTCAGCTTGTACCAGTGCGGCAAATGTATCCAACGTTCCATACTTCACTGTAGAGGGTGTCGTCTGAAGCATCACCGGCGCTTTTAATTCCTCCGCAGCAGCGATGATCGCTTTCACCATCTCCATATTCTCGCAGTTGAAGGCGCCGACTGCATACCCTCTCTTCTGCGCATCCAGCAGCATTTGTTCTGATGTTGCATAAGCCATAATTTCAATTCCTCCATTCCGCCGCGTTTTGCCACGGCTTTCTTTACTGCCCCCAATGATAGCTTGCTCCATAATACCTGATCCAAGCGTAAAAGGTGGAGGCTTCCGTCGAATCCTCCACCTTCCTCTTCTACTCTAACACTTTTGCTACTCAGATGCAAATATCCATTTTATACTGTCTTATCCGCTTTATCGGTAACGATCTGCAGCAGTACCGCTACGATGATAATGAAACCTTTGATGATATCCTGAGGATAAGCAGGCACTGCCATCAGGTTCATGATATTGCTGATCAATGCCAGTACCAAAGCACCGATCACGCCCTTGAAAACTTCACCTTTCCCGCCGGCTAAGCTGGCACCGCCAATGACGCAGGCTGCGATCGCATCCAGCTCCTGGCCTTCGCCGATAACACCACTTCCTGTAGAGGATCTGGCTGCCACAAAGATACCGCCTAAGGTTGCGAGGATTCCGGATAAGGTATATACGGAAACCAGATATTTCTTCACACGGATACCAGCCAGCTCCACCGCCTTGATATTGCTACCTAAAGCGATGACGATACGTCCGTAAGCCGTGTATTTCTGAACGAATACCAAAAGCACGATGATAATGATCGTCAATATCAGGATCGGATATCCAAACTCCTTCTTAACTAAAGAAGACAACGTATTGGTATCCATCTTGATCGGACTTCCGTTGGTAACCACCAGCGCAAGTCCACGGGCTATGGTCATCACCGAAAGAGAAGCTACAAAACCTTGGAAATTGGCATAGGCCACCAGGATACCGGTAAAGGTTCCGGCTACCAGTCCGACCAGCAATGCAACGATCATTGCCAATACAAAATTCATACCCTTATTCACAATCAAATAAGAAGTGATCGCAGAACCCAGAGCCATCAAAGACCCAACAGACAGGTCAATGCCGCCGGTAAGGATAACAAACAGCATACCGAGTACGACACAGATCGGAGCAGCCTGCTGAAGTGCAATGTTGCGGATGTTCATCACACTTAAGAAGCTATCTGAAATGATAGAACAGATGATAAACAACCCCAGGAAAATAATATATGTATTATTTTGGATTAAAAGATTTTTAATGTCTACTTTCTTTTTCATTCGCCTATACCCCCATTGCTGCTTTAATCATAGTATTTTCGGTGATCTCCTGATTGGTAAATTCACCAGTGATTTCACCTTGACGCATAACGATCGCCCGGTCACACATACCGATAATCTCGGTCATCTCAGAGGAGATCATAATAATGCCCACACCTTTTTCTGCGAGCGCATTGATGATGTTATAAATCTCCACCTTGGCGCCTACATCGACACCTCGGGTCGGTTCATCAAATACGATGCATTTACAATCAGCCGCCACCCATTTTGCCAGCGCTACCTTCTGCTGATTACCGCCGCTTAAGCTGTCCGCATTATCCTCGGTGCTGCCATATTTTGTGGAAATGCTGGCCAGAAGTTCTGCCGCATATTCTTTTTCCTTCTTATGATTAATGATGCCGCCATGGGTGATCTTCGTCCCCAGCACGGTCAGCGTAGTGTTCATGCGCACGCTCTGCTTCAGGAGCAGGCCTTGCTCTTTCCTGTTCTCAGGGAGCATGCCGAATCCATTTTTGATAGCTTCCTTAGGATTCTTAAAATCTACCTCTTTGCCGAAATAGATCATATGGCCGGAATCCTTTCTATCTGCGCCAAACAAAGCGCGCATGGTCTCTGTCCGTCCCGCACCTACCAGTCCGGAGAATCCCAGGACCTCGCCTGCATGCAGGTTGAAGCTTACATCTTTTACCATTTTCCCTGCATTTAAGTGCTCCACCCGAAGAATTTCTTCCCCGATCGTTGCATGTCTTTCCGGGAACATCTGGCTCATCTCACGTCCGACCATCATGGTCACCAATGAGTTTTTATCAATAGAGGCCGTCTCCACAGTTCCGACATAACCTCCGTCTTTCAATACCGTAATATGATCACTCAATTCAAAAAGCTCTTCCAGACGGTGGGAGATATAAATAACGCTAACTCCCTCATCCTTCAGTTTCCGAATGATATCAAACAATTTCTGAATTTCTGAAAATGTGAGCACTGCCGTCGGTTCATCCAAAACCAATACCTTCGCATTTCTGGTCAAGTTCTTACAGATTTCCACCACCTGCTGATAAGCGACACTTAAATTCCCCACCTTAGCCGTAGGAGAAATATCATCAAAACCCAGACGGGAAAGCTGTTCTTGTGCTTTCTGTCTCAATTCCTTCCAATTGATCACAGCCTTACCTGCTGCCAATTGGTCAATAAATATATTTTCTGCAACGGTCAAATCAGGTGCCAGCATGAACTCCTGGTAAATGATCGCAATCCCCAAGTCCTTTGCTTCCTTGGGATTATTGATATTTACCGGTTTGCCGTCCAGCAGGATCTCGCCGCTGTCTTTCTTATAAGCGCCTGACAGGATCTTCATCAATGTGGATTTTCCAGCACCATTTTCTCCGATCAGCGCATGTATTTCCTGCGGCTCTACTTTCAAGGAAACATCCGTCAGGGCTTTGACACCGCCGAAATGCTTCGTGATGTTCCTCATTTCCAATCTATATTTCGTCTCTTGCATGCCTACTCCTCCAAACAGTCCATGTATTACCCCATCTTTTAGATAGGCAAGACCCAAATGAGCCTTGCCTATCTATTTGAATCACATCATGAATATAGATTTTAGATCGCTGTGCGGGATTAGAATCCTACATCGTAATATTTGTCAACCAGATCTTTGGTAACGCCTGCTGCTTCTGTCAGTGTGATCTGCTCGTAATCATCCCAAGATGCTCCGTTGATGATTTCTTCTGCAATTCTCACGCCGTCCTGACCTACTAATACCGGGCTGTTCAAACCAGATACTACATAAGGATTGTCTGCGTTTTCGTTATCTTTGATCATATCGAATGCTGCCTGTGCGCCATCTGCTGCTGCAACGAGGGCTACACCTTTAAGACCTGCATTGTTCAGAGCGGTAAGGCCGCCGAACAGCATCTGGTCATTTTCGCCAAGGAGTGTGGTTACATCCGGGTTCGCGGTGATGAAGTCTTCTGCTGCTGTCAGACCATCATCCTCTGTCCAGTTGCCCCAGCCTTGTCCAACGATTTTGAATTTAGCATCCGGATACTCCGCTTTACCGCCGGAAGTCAGCTGATCCTCGATTTCCTGGGAAGCCTTCCAAGCTTCTTCCTCTGTACATCCAGTTCTGCCCTGAACGATACCTGCGAAGAGGCCCATTCTTCTTTCCTGGCCAGCAACGTTGCCCTTCTTACCACTGAGCAGGATGGAGATGATTTCTTCATCCTCTTTGCCTTTTTCTTTCATCCAATCGATATATGCAATACCGGAAAGTCTGCCGTTCTCTTTGTTGTTAGAATAAACTGTGGTTACATATTTACCGCCATTGACACCGGAATCCAGATTGATTACAGGAATTCCTGCATCTGCTGCTGCATCGATACTCGGGATACATGCATCCGGATCGATACTATCAAGGAAGATCACGTCCATTCCCTGTGTGATGAATGTCTCAATGTTCTCTGCCTCTTTTGTAATATCTTCATTTGCAGTAAGTACGGTGCATTCCCAGCCTTTTTCTTTTGCCAGGTCTTCTACGGTCTCCACCAGTTTGATGAAGTATGGTCCATTGTTGGTCTTCATAGCAAAACCAACTTTGACATCTCCGGCTTCTTTTGCCGGTGCTTCTGTCTCTTCTGCTGCTTTGTCGTCTGCTGCCGGTGCTTCTGTCTCTTTTGCTGCATCATCGGTAGCTGCTGGCTCCTCTGTCTTTGCATCAGATCCGCCGCATCCCGCGAATGTGGAAACTGCTAAAGCTGTTCCCAGTAAAACCGCCAATACTTTTTTCTTCATGTTGTTATCTCCTTTCATTTTCCTTCCCTAGGTTGTACAGATGTTATCGTTTGTTATCACTTTGTACGCTTTATACTATAGCATAATTTTTCCAGCAAGTCAATATAATTACACAATTAAATATCGTTTATTTCTTGTCAATTTGTGCATTTTGCACAACCAAACAAAACATCATCTATTTTCGTCTTTGGAAGTCGCTCATATCGCTCATTTTTACTGTGCACTTTGACGGCAGATGATGACACGATATATAATTTTTGCACAACTTCAAGTCCTTTTAAGTGTTAGTCAAAATAACTAATAGCTTGTCCATTTTCAGACATTCCGCCGAAGCTCTCAGACTACTGTGAAACAGCCGTCGATGATCAGATTATGTCCGGAGGTATAAGTGGAAGCCTCAGAGAGCAGATAGATCACCGCACCCGCCAGTTCCTCCGGCGTTCCCATCCGTTTGAAGGGAATGCTGTTGACCCACAGATCCTGCCAATCCTGTCTTACATTCCCAGTCATCTCTGTCCGGATATATCCCGGGCTGATGGCATTCACACGGATTCCCTTGGTGGCCCATTCCACCGCCAAGGATTTGGTCAGATGGGCAACGGCCGCCTTAGACGCATTATAGGAAGCCTGCCCCTGGGGAATGTTCACGATGGTGCCTGACATAGATGCCGTATTAACGATATTGCCCGTCTTATGGTTGGCCAGCAGATATCTTCCGAAGGCCTGTGCCATAAAAAAGATACCGTTCAGGTTCACGTCGATGACCTTCAGCCAATCCTGCGGCTCGCAGTCCAACGCATCCTTGTGCAGGCAGATGCCGGCATTGTTGAATAAGAAGTCTAAGGTTCCCATCTTATCTGCCGCTTTGGCGATGGTCTCCTCCACCTGTTTGGGGTCCGTGACGTCACATACATAAGCGGCCGTGCGAACGCCATATTCTGCAGCGATTTCCTCGGCAACCTTTGTGGCGTCCGCCAAATCAAAGATGACGATATCAGAACCCGCATCCGCCAGATAGCCGGACACCACTTTGCCGATCCCCTGATTGCCTCCTGTTACAATAGTCACTTTATTTTTTAATGAAAATATGTCTCTCTTCATGTCCGCTATCCCTTTCTATCACTAATCTATTAAAATTTGATTGCTACTTTAAAATCTCCGTATTTTCCGGTGGCATACTCAAAAGCCTCTTCCCACTGCTCCACAGGGAAATATTTGCTCACCACGCCGTCCGTCTTCAGATTGCCGTTGGCGATATTTTCGATGACAAACGGATAGCAGTATGGACTCAGATGGGAGCCCAGCACATCCAGTTCCTTATTGTCCCCGATCAGCGTCCAATCCACTGTCGTCGGCTCGCCAAACACACTGAATTCCACAAAGCGTCCCAGCTTGCGGATCACCTGCAGGCCCTGAACAACACTGGAAGGATGACCGGTCGCTTCGATATAAATATCACATCCATAGCCATCCGTCAGATCCGAAATGGCTTTCACCACGTCCATCTTGCCCGGATTCATCACGATATCCGCACCGAATTCTTTCGCTTTCTCCAGACGCTCATCCTTCATATCTAAAACGATGAGCTTGGCAGGATTCATCATGCTGGCATAAGTGATCATGCCAAGTCCCAAGGTGCCTGCGCCGGAAATCACCACCACATCCTCCACGGTGATCTGCGCCCGGTCCACCGCATGCTTGGAACAGCCATAGGGCTCGATCAAAAGTGCCTTTTCCAGCGGCAGATCCGCCGGAACTCTATGTAACACTGCATTTTTTGGATAGCGCACATATTCCGCCATGCCGCCGTTATTCTCCTTCTGGAATCCAAAAGTAGCGTGGGGCTGGCACATCCAGTATCTTCCTGTCTTGCAGAATTTACAGGTACCACACGGAACAATCTGATCTGCAATGATACGATCCCCCAGATCATATTCCGTCACATTGCAGCCCTTCTCTACCACGATCCCCAAAAATTCATGGCCGGGAATGAACGGTGTGCGCACCCATTTTTCATGGGTCTCATCCCCCCAGGTGGAATTCCCATGGTAACACTTCAGATCTCCGGCACACACACCGCAGCCTTCCGTCTTGATAATAATGTCATCCGGCCCGCATTCCGGCACCGGATACTCCGGTTCATACCGGTAATCCCCCTTGTCATAAGCCACTAGGGCTTTCATTGTCTTCGGCAATCCGCTCATCTTCAAATACCTCTCCTTTCCTTCCTCGGCAGGCAATCATGCTGCCTTGCCTTTTGTTCCAGACCATATTGGTCAAATATCTTTTATAAATATCTTTTACATATGTTTATTATATATTAATCACTTTTTTTGTCAATAGAATTATATAAAAATCTTTTATAAATATTCTTTATATGTTATAATAAATATTACATTAAAAAAATAAGGGGGTCATAAAATGCCGAAGGGCAACATTCCTTCCGACTTAAAAATACAAAACCGGCAGCTGATCTATCATTTTATACGAAACCATGAGCCGGTATCCAAACAGGATATCGTAGTGGGCTTAGGCCTGAGTCTTCCCACCATCACACAAAACCTTCAGTTTTTAGAAAGACACAACCTCATCGCCGCCACTAAGGAGAAGAAATCCACCGGCGGTAGAAACGCCACTGCTTATTCTTACCGCAGAGACGGCAAATTTGCCATCGGTGTCTATATCACCGGCAACCACTTAAATGCCGTATGCGTGGATCTGTCCGGCTCTGTGATCCGGGCCAAAAGGGAGCGCATCAAATTTAATTTAAACGACGAAGCCTATCTGAAAAAAATTGGCGATCTAGTGGAAGAGATCAAACAGGGGGCCCGCGTATGCGACGAAAGCCTTCTGGGCGTGGGGATCGCCGTTCCCAGCCTGGTATCCGATGACGGGGAACAGGTCATCTACGGATTAACCCACAATTTTTCCGGCAAAACCAGGGCTGAGATCACCAAATATATCCCCTACCACAACCGGATGTTCCACGACTCTTATGTAGCCGGCTTCGCCGAGGTCTGGATCCATTCGGACATTCAGAACGCCGTCTATATCAACCTGAACAACAGCATCGGAGGTTCCATCATCATCCGGAATCATATCTATTCCGGGGATACCAACCGTTCCGGCGAAATCGGCCATATCACCGTGGTGCCCCAAGGGAGCAAGACCTGCTACTGCGGCAACACAGGCTGTTTCGACACCGTCTGCAATGCGGGCATCCTGGACTCCTATACGGACGGTAACCTGGCCAGGTTTTTCGAGCTCCTGGACGAAGGGGACGAGGGCGCCCGGAACATCTGGTCCGAATACCTGGAACACTTAGCCTTTGCCGTGCATAATATCCGGATGCTGTTCGACTGTTCCATCATCCTGGGCGGGTATGTCGGCGCCTATATCGGAAAATACACCGAAGAGCTTTTTGAAAAAATCGACAAAAGAAACTGCTTCGGGGACGCGGCCAAGGATTACGTGATGCCGTGTAAATATAAGATCGAAGCCACCGCCGCAGGAGCGGCCATCCAGCTGATTGACGACTATATCCGAAATATTTAAACAAAAAAGCACAGAAAAAGACGGTGCTGCACATTCCTCGTGCAGTGCCGTCTTCTTTTGTGCTTTCAATAATAGCAGTGGATCCCCGCATTCTTAAAATACTTCAAATATTTCTCGTCCACTGTATTCTCTGTGACCAGATTAGGAACGGTCTGGATGTTCCAAATCTGGGCGTAAGATTTCCGGTTAAATTTATGCTTGTCCACCAGCAGATAAAATTCCTTGGAGTGGTTCAACAAATGCTGGTACAGCGGAATCTGCCGATGGTTCATGATGGAATATCCAAATTCCATGCTGATGCCGTCCACGGTGATGAAAGACTTTCCCAGATAAAGCTGGGACAAATATTTATGGGAATATTCCCCCAGTGCCTCGATATAATTGTCTCCCACATAGATATCCCCGCCCACCAGAAACAAACGGACATCGGGCGCGTCAGACAACTCCGTGACCACATTTACATTGGTGGTGATCACCTTGATGTTGGTCATATACTTGATCTCCTGGGCCAATAATGTGCAGGTCATTCCTGCTCCCAAGAAGACCGTATCCCCTTCTTTGATGAGTTTGGCTGCCGTCTTCGCCACCTGAACCTTGTTTTGCCGATAGGGATCTGCTGCCGGCTCGCTGGCCAAAGCCCTGGCCTGAACGACAGCCTTCGCTCCACCGTATGTGCGGACCAGAAGCCCTTTTTCCTCCAACACCGCCAAGTCTCTGCGGATGGTCGCCGCCGAAGCACCGGTGGCCGCCATCAGCTCCTGGCTGGTCATCTTTTTGTTTTTTGAGAGCTGTTCCAAAATCAGCTGGTGCCGATTCACAAGGCTCACAAAATCACACCCTTATATTTTCTTCCTGCCGCAGCACTGTTTATATTTCTTGCCGCTGCCGCAGGGACACGGATCGTTGGGATAAACCTTCTCAGATGTTCTCTGTACAGGCTTCTTGGGACCGCTGTCATCCTTGTTGGTACCTGTGACCTTGGCCACCTGCTCACGTTCCAGCTTCTGCTCCACATGTACATGATACAGCAGACGCACCGTATCCTCCTGGATATTGGCTGTCATCGCATTGAACATCTCATAGGCGCTCATCTTATATTCCACGACTGGGTCACGCTGGCCATACGCCTGCAGGCCGATTCCCTGACGCAGCTGCTCCATATCGTCGATATGATCCATCCACTTGTTGTCGATGACCTTCAACAAAACGACACGCTCCAGCTCCCGAAGCTGCTCCGCTTCCGGGAATTCTGCTTCCTTCATCTCGTAGAGCTTCACTGCTTCTTCCTTCAGCTCCTGCTTGAGCTTATTCTTATTCATTCCCTGCACGCGTTCCTCTGTCAGAGGCTTCACTGGGATGATCGGAATGAGCACGGAATTGAATTCCTTCAGATCCCACTCTTCAGATTCCGCATCATCGGACAGGCACATATCCACCGTGCTGTCCACAATATCTGTAATCATGCTGAAAATGGCATCACGCATATTGTCGCCGTCCAGCACATGACGTCTCTCTTTGTAAATGATCTCACGCTGTTCGTTGTTAACCTGGTCATAATCCAGCAAATTCTTACGGATACCGAAGTTGTTGCTCTCGATCTTCATCTGGGCCTTTTCGATGGCACTGGAGAGCATCTTATGTTCGATCTGTTCATTTTCCGCCACGCCCAAGGACTGGAACACATTCATCAGACGTTCTGAACCGAACAGACGCATCAGATCATCCTCCAAGGAGATGTAAAATCTGGAAGCACCCGGATCTCCCTGACGTCCGGAACGGCCTCGCAGCTGGTTGTCGATACGTCTGGACTCATGACGTTCCGTACCGATGATCATCAGACCGCCGGCCTCTCTTGCCACGTCATCCAGCTTGATATCCGTACCACGGCCAGCCATGTTGGTGGCGATGGTCACAGCGCCGGCCACACCTGCCTGAGCCACAATCTCAGCCTCCAGCTCATGGAATTTGGCATTCAGCACGTTGTGCTGGATCCCTTCCCGGCGCAGCATACTGCTCAAAAGCTCGGAAGTCTCAATGGTAATCGTACCCACTAAGACCGGCTGGTTCTTCTCATGACATTCCTTGATCTCTTCCACAACCGCGCGGAATTTTTCTTTCTTGGTCATGTAGACCGCATCGTCATAATCCACACGCTGTACCGGCTTATTGGTCGGGATCTCGATCACATCCATTCCATAGATATCACGGAACTCCTTCTCCTCCGTCAAAGCCGTACCGGTCATACCGGATTTTTTCGTATATTTATTGAAAAAGTTCTGGAATGTGATGGTAGCCAGAGTCTTGCTCTCCCGCTTCACCTTCACATGCTCTTTCGCTTCGATAGCCTGATGCAGACCGTCAGAATATCTCCGGCCCGGCATGATACGTCCGGTAAACTCATCGACGATCAGAACCTCATCGTCCTTGACCACGTAATCCCGGTCACGGAACATCAGATTATGGGCGCGCAGCGCCAGAATGATATTATGCTGGATCTCCAGATTCTCCGGATCTGCCAGGTTCTCAATGCTGAAAAATTTCTCGACCTTCTTCACACCTTCTTCGGTGAGGTTGACGATCTTGTCCTTCTCGTTGACGATAAAATCTCCGGTCTCCACGATCTCTTCGCCCATGATGGCTGCCATCTTCGTCATCTCGCCGCTGGCTTCGCCGCGCTCTAACTGGCCAGCCAAAATATCACAGACCTCATACAGCTTCGTGGATTTGCCGCTCTGACCGGAAATAATCAGCGGCGTTCTGGCCTCATCGATCAATACAGAGTCCACCTCATCGATGATGGCATAATGCAGGGAACGCTGCACCAGCTGTTCCTTATAGATCACCATGTTGTCACGCAGGTAATCGAATCCCAATTCATTGTTAGTCACATAAGTAATGTCACAGGCGTAGGCCGCCCGGCGCTCATCACTTTTCATGCTGTTGAGGACAACGCCCACCGTCAATCCCAAAAACTCATGGACCTTCCCCATCCACTCGGCATCACGATGTGCCAGATAGTCGTTGACCGTCACGATATGCACGCCTTTGCCTTCCAAAGCGTTCAGATAAGCCGGCAGAGTAGATACCAAAGTTTTACCCTCACCAGTACGCATCTCGGCGATACGGCCCTGATGAAGGATGATGCCGCCGATGAGCTGCACCCGGTAGTGTTCCATATCCAGAACCCTTTTTGCCGCTTCCCGGACCACCGCATATGCCTCCGGAAGGATGTCATCCAGTGTGGCCCCTTCTGCCAAGCGATTTTTGAATTCCCTGGTTTTCCCTTTGAGCTCTTCATCACTTAAAGCCTGCATATCCGGCCGAAGGGCTTCTATCTTATCCACGATGGGCATGATACGTTTTAATTCACGCTCGCTGTGAGTACCAAAAACTTTACTGAATACATTCATTATAACTACTCCTATTAAGATCTGAATTTACAAACTAACGTTTATTTTAACATCTTTTAGATATAAAAACAATGTATATATTTTAAACAAACTGTGAAAAGAGCCTGGACCGCGCGTACACGCATCCAGGCTCTCTATTGCCGCTTATTTATCTCCCTGGGGCTGATCTGCTAGAACTCCGGTTCAATCAGTCCATAGGTATTGCCTTTTCTCTTATATACCACATTGACCTGCTCGGTCTCCGCGTTGAAAAATACGAAGAAATTATGGCCCAGTAATTCCATCTGTACACAGGCGTCTTCCGGATACATCGGCTTGATGCCAAATTTTTTGGTACGGATGATCTTCACCTCATCATCTTCGTCATAATCTTTTTCCATGAAGGCTTTCTGGAAATTGCCGCCCTCCTGCTTCTTGTCCACAATCTTATTTTTGTATTTCCGGAGCTGGCGTTCGATCACTTCTTCCACCAAATCGATGGAAACATACATGTCGTTGCTGACCTGCTCGGACCGGATGATGTTGCCCTTTACAGGAATCGTTACCTCTATTTTTTGTCTTTCTTTTTCCACACTTAACGTTACGATTACTTCCGTATCAGGAGTGAAATATCTTTCCAGCTTACCCAGCTTGTCCTCCACTGCAGTTCTTAAGCCATCTGTCACTGCCAGGTTCTTTCCACTAATGATAAATTTCATAAGTCCATCCCCTTTACTGATTATTATAAGTACAGCTCGTGATACTTATGTACTTACTATAACATATTTTCTGAATCAATGCATCTTTTTCTTTTATTTTATAGAATATTTACCAATTTTTTGTACGGTATCGGGCCCCCAAACAAATCCAGAGCACTGCCTACCGTCACATCGATCCTGCCTGCACCAAAGGTCCTGATATCTTCCAAATCCTGCTCGGTGCCCACGCCGCCCGCATAGGTGACCGGCCGCCCCTGGTATCCGGCTAAAATCTGCAGAAGCTCCTTATCAACGCCTCCGGCGGTGCCTTCCACGTCCACGCCATGGATCAAAAATTCATCGCAGGAAGCTTCCAATTCTTCCAAAAGCCCGGCGCTCACCGGCACATCGGTAAAATTCTGCCACCGGTCCGTCACCACATAATAGACACCGTCCTTTTTCCGGCAGCTAAGATCCAGCACCAGATGCTCCCTTCCGACGGCCCGGACCATTCGCTCCAGGTTTTCATAGCGGATACATCCGCCCTGAAACACATAGGAAGTGACGATCACGTGGCTGGCCCCCGCCTCCAGATATTCCCCGGCATTCTCCGGACAGACGCCGCCGCCCAGCTGCAGCCCCCCGGGGTATACCCGAAGCGCCAGAAATGCCTGTTCCCTGGTCTTCTCATAATAGGGAGACCCGGCGCCGTTTAAGAGGATCACATGTCCTCCCATCAGCTTGTCCTCCCGGTACATCCTGGCATAAAAAGCCGCATCCATCGCAGATACAAAGTTTTCCGATGCCTGATCGCCTGCGTCCTTCAAGCTGCCGCCCACGATCTGTTTCACTTGTCCATTATGTATATCAATGCATGGCCGAAATTTCATAGCACTCTCCATTTCTATCAGTATATGGAAAAATCATAGCACTTATGAATCGGAATTTCAACGGCAAACCATCTCTTTCCTTCTGCCGGCAGAACTCTTGTCCTATCTGCCGGCGTTCAGGAAAAAGCGGCACTTACTGGTTGGTACCTTTGGTTACGTTGTTATTCATATCGCCTGCATTTCCGGTGTTGTCTGTAGCGTTGTCTGTTCCATCACCTACGGCATCTCCGGCTCCTTTTACAGCATCGCCAACGCCGTCACCGATGTCTTCGACTGCGTCACCGACGCCTTCTCCTACATCTTCTACACCCTGTCCCAGGTCATCGGCTACATTGCCCGTATTTTCATTACCCATGTTTTCGTCCGCCGCGGCGCCATTGTCTGTCGTACCTGTCGCATCATCTCCAGAACCATTTCCTTGATTCTCTTTTGAACCTTGCTGATCCTCTGCGGCATTGCCGTCTGTATTGTTATTACTCCCACAGCCTACAGTCAGACAAAGCACTCCTGCCAGCAGCATAACCATTAAAAAATGTTTGAATTTTTTCATTTCTTTCGCTCTCCTTTTCCTATGTTGATCATGATAGTAATATGCTCATTTTTATTTCTGATTATGCGTCAAAAATAAATGTAAAAAATCTTGTTATCATTTTTTATTTTTACTATACTAAAACTTAGAATTTCAAAAAAACTATTATTTTTAAAAAGGAGCGCCTCATGAAAAATTTCCAGATTACCGAATGGTGCCATCATTTCATCAAAGAGCAGATAACTCCGGGCGATCTCTGTATCGATGCCACGATGGGAAATGGGCACGACACGGAGCTGCTCTGCCGCCTGGCAGGAGAAAAAGGCTGCGTTCTAGCCTTTGATATCCAGCCTCTGGCTCTTGAAAACACAAAAGCAAGGCTAAAAAATGCCGGCGTCCCTGAAAACTACCACCTGCTCTTGGATTCTCACACTCATATGGACCGGTATGCCAAACCGGACTCTGTCAGCTGTATCACCTTCAATTTTGGTTATCTGCCCGGCGGCGACCACACAAAAAAGACCCTGCCCCATACCAGCATTGCTGCCGTAGAGCAAAGTCTCATTCTGTTGAAAAAGGGCGGCCTGTTAAGCCTATGCATCTATAGCGGCGGTGACAGCGGTTTTGCCGAACGGGATGCCCTGCTGCAATATGTAAAGGAACTGGATTGCAAAAAATATCTGGTCATCCGCAGCAGCTATTACAACCGACCGGGCCATCCGCCAATCCCGGTGATGATCATCAAGCTTGCCTGAAGCCTTAAAACCCTTACAGCTTCTGGTCCAGGATCACCTGGTCCACATTTTCCTGTGTCACTTTTTGATAAGGAAGACGGATATATTTCCCGTCCATAAGGTCGATGTCCTCAGGAAGCTCCTTGCCAGAGGTGACGGAATACGCAAGCTCCAGCATTCCTTCTGCCTGTCCCATGCTGTCATTTAATACGGTTCCCAGCATTTCTTTATTCTCCACCGCCTTCAGCCCCACATCGGTCCCGTCGATTCCTAAGACCACAGGCCACCGGTCCCATCCGGTCTTTTTCAGCGCATCGATGGCACCCAAAGCCATATCATCATTATTTGCCAGCACCACCTCAATCAACTCCCCATAATTGGACAGCCACTGATTCATTTTCGTCTCTGCCTGTCCCCGGTTCCAATTGGCAATCTCATCGGAGAGCTTCTCTACTGCAATCCCGCCTTCATTGAGCTTAGCAATCACAGACATGGTGCGGACCATGGAGTCATTATGTCCCGGCTCTCCCTCCAAAATGACATACTGCAGCACACCGTCGCCGTTCTTATCAATGGCCGCAAAATTCTTCCCGCATTCCTCCACCAGGATTTCCCCCTGGATCTCTCCGGACAAAAATGCATCCGCTCCCACATAATAGAGCTTATCCCACCGTTCCAGATCCTCTTCCACCAGCTCCCGGTTAAAAAAGATCACCGGCACATTGGCATTCTTGGCCTTCTCAATGATGGTAGAAGCATCAGTGCGGTCCACCAGATTAATGCACGTGATATCAAAATCCCGTTCAATAAAATCATCCATCTGATCATTCTGGGTCATCTGATTATTATTGGCATTCTGGATCTCCAACGTGATCGTGATCCCCCAATCATTTTCTTTTTCCTTGGCATACGTCTGAAGGTATGAAACTACGCTGGCCACAAAGGTATCATATTGGTCATAGACACTGATTCCGATCTTCAACTCTTTCTTATCTTCTGTTTTCTCCCCGGAAGTGCCGGCACCGGCGCATCCGCTCACAAGAAGCGCCACTGATACCGCCGTCAGTATCCACCGCCATCGACAAATTTTTTTCATATATTATCTATCCTTCCTTTTTGCACATACCGCAAAAAACAATGCTTCCGCCATCATATGATGGGGAACAAAAGTCTCTGGTTTTCGGTCTCATAAAGAGTATCTCTGGTCACAAGCTGATACTTGATTCCCCGGCTTTTGATCACTTTTTTCTTCTTTTTCTGAATCAGCGCTTCCATCCCCTGATAGCCCGCATTGAATTCATTTTGATAAACCAATGCCTGTACCTGTCCCTGGTCCAGACCGTTGACAATGACATCTGTGTTACCGATTCCATAGAGCAGCGGCATCTCGATTTTCCCCTCCGGGAACTCGGACTTCAATATCTGACAGCCTTCCAACAATTCCTCCATGGTATACTTATCCAAAGCGATCACTGGCTCTCCCGCCCAGGCGGAGCATTCCGTCTTGAGATATAAGGCCAGATTATAATCGCCCTCTCCCCGGTTCCATTCTACCACCTTCACCCCCGGACCGCCTTCCTTCAAAGCATCCATGACTCCCCGGTACCGCTCCTGCACGCTTCGCCGTTCCATATATTCCTTAATGACTGCTGCAGCAACCCTTCCTTCTCCTTGATAATCCTCCAAAATCTTTTTTCCAAGCTTATAACCCATCTTATAATCATCGGCTCCAATATGCGTAATCTCATCGCCTACCCCGGTCTCCACCGTCACCACCGGCACCTTTCTATCCGTGTCAGCCAGCTTCTCTTCTAAGCCCTGGCTGTCCACGGCAGCCACTAAAAGTCCCTGGGCTCCGTTCTCGATTTCCCGGTCAATGAGCGCTTCCTGATCTTCGATTCCCGCATCTATGGCCATCGTCACATAATTAACCGTGACTCCGTGATCGGTCGCCGCCTGTTCCACCCCTTCCTGGAGAGAAGCCCAGCTGTTTTCCGTATATTGATAGAGAATCACCGAATATTTCTCCGGCGCCTCCTTCTGATTGAGATCGTCAATGCCATAGTAAAAAAACCAAAGCAGCAAAAGGATAATGGCCAACACCGCACCCCATCCCAGCCATTTTCTATATTTTCTCATCCACGCCCTCCTTCGGTTCCTGGTCTACCTGGCAAAGCTTCGGCAGATGAATCCGCACCGTAGTCCCCTCATCAGGCTCACTTTCAATCTCCAAGCCGTAGCTGGCTCCAAAATAAAGCTGTATCCTTTGGTGCACATTGCGCAGTCCGATGCCAGATCCCCGGCTCCTGGTCCTGCTGCCGTCGGTGAGCAGACCGTCCACCACTTCTTTGGGCATACCCAGCCCGTTGTCCTCCACTTCAATATAAAGATCCTCTTCCCTCGTATACGCCCGGATACGGATCTCACCATCCCCGTACATGGCCTCCATGCCGTAATAAATGGCATTCTCCACCAGCGGCTGTACGATGAGCTTGATGGTTTTATACGGCTCAATGCCTTCTTCTATCTCAAAAAAGACGTCAAATTTATTTTTATACCGGTACTTCTGAATTGCCAAATAGTTCTGGGCGTGGCTTAACTCCTCGCCTACGGTAATGATATTCTTGCCCTTGGAGAGACTGATACGGAACAGATTTGCCAGCGCATTTACCATGGAAATGGCATCTTCGTACTGCTCAGCCTCCACCATCCACATGATAGAGTCCAACGTATTGTACAAAAAATGAGGATTGATCTGGGATTGCAGCGCATCCAGCTCGCTTTTTCGCTTTTCCTCCTGCTCCCGCACCACATCATCGGTAAGCTGCCGCAGCTTCTCCACCATGGATTGAATGGTTTTCCCCAAATGCTGGATCTCGTGGGACCCGCCGATATAGATCTGGCTGGCCTCAATACTGCCCAAATCCCCCACATCCTTTACTGAATCCTCCAGACGCTTCAACGGCTGCACAATACGGGTGGATACCACCTGGTTGACAAATATCATCAAAATGATGGCCAGCAGCATAATCAAAATTCCGATGGCCCTTGTCCTGGAAAGCTGGCTGCGCAGGTTCTCCACCGGCGTGACGCTGACGATTTTCCAGCCTGTATAGCCCACGGTCTTGACCACCACCATCCGTTCCTGGCCTTTGAAATCCTCCCGGTGAATGCCGTCCTCATAAGTGGCAGCCTTCAAGTTATTCTCCCCCAAAAGGTGAGAAAAAATCAGGTTCTGTCTGGGATGGTAAATGATGCTTCCGTCATTACCGATCAGATAAACATAACCCATATCCTGGGTGTTCACCTTGGAAAAAAGCTGCTTGATCCCGCTGAAATCCATGTCTACCAACAAAATGCCGCTGTCCACCCTGCCATTCTTGGTCAGCTCTACGCCCCGGCTTAGGGACAACACCCAATAATACCGGTTGTTATTGTTTGCAAACAAATTTTGTACATGCGTACTGGAAAAATGAAGGTTCTCCATCTTGTCCATAGCCCTTACGAACCAATCCTGCTCCGTCACGTTCAGATCATCCTTTAAGTTCACCAATGGAGCTGCCCCCACCAATTCCCCGTCCGTGGTAAAGCATGCCAAACTGATCAGATTATCCTTGTTGGATTCGTAGAGAAGATTCATTTCTGTCTCCATGGTATCCTGACCCATATCAATATTCTTAATGACATTATAATATAGTGCGTCGGAAATACGCATCATGTTACGAAGGTAATTGCTCAAGTTCCGGTCTACCTGATCCACCAGCTGGCTATTATCCTCCATGATGATATTCTCCGCCGCCCCATTATAACTCTGGTATAAGAAAAGGCCCAAAAAAGCCATCGCCACCGTAGTCACCAAAGTAAAAGAAATAGCGATCATAAACTGCAGGCTTTTCCGGCTGTAGACCTTCTTTAGTTTTTCCATCCAGCGGTTCTTTCTCTTCATAAAGCCCTTTCTCTTCGATATCAGTTCTTATGTTCTCCCTCCGCCGCCATATTGGCTCTGTATCTGGACGGGGAAATTCCATACTGCTTCTTAAACACATAACTGAAATAATTAGGTTCCGTATATCCCACCTGTTCCGAAATTACATACGTCTTGTCCTCAGTGGTCCTAAGAAGCTCCACCGCATGTTCCAGACGGAGCTTTGTCAGATAAGCCACAAAGCTCTGGCCCACTTCTTTTTTGAAAATAGTGGAAAAGTAAGTGGCACTTACATTCAGCTGACGGCAGAGTGTCTCCGCAGACAGGTCACTCTCCCGGTAATGCTTTTCAATGTAAGCTTTCGCTTGCTCCGTCAGTCTCATGGTGCTGTCGTTTCTCTCTTTTCGCAAGGTCCGGCGCAGATTGGTACAAATCTCCAGCAGCCAGGCCTTCAATTCTTCCAGGGACGGAATTTTCTGTATTTCATGCCACGGCACAGTCTCTGTACCGAAAATCTGCTTCGTCCCAAGCTTATAGGACCGGCCGATTTTGAGAAATTCCGTAATCATCTCCATACAAGCCAGCTGATACTGCTGCGGTGTGATTGAGGTCTCCTTCAGACTGTCCACAAAGGCTGTGATAGCACTTTGTGTCTCCTCCCTATCCCCCAGCTTCACCGCGCGTAAGAGCTCCTGAACATCATATTCGGGCAGGGAAATGGACTCCTCCGGACTGGGCTCCACGTCGTTGATATAGATGACCGGCCCGTCCACGATGGCCCGGTATTCCATAGCATTTCTGGCCTCCTGATAAGAAGTGCTCACACGCATCAGCTTGTCACAGATCTGTCCTACCGCCGCAGTCGCCCGCCGTTCCAGCATACGCTGACCCATTTTGCAGATCTGTTCCAGGTGATAGAGAACCTTCTCGATCTCTTCCCGGAAATCCATCAAAAAGACGATGACCACATCCTGCAGATAATAGGCGCTGTAAAACCGCGAAGACATGGAAAGGTAATCCTTCGCGATGTCACGCAAAGACAAGGCTGCCAGCTGCGCAGCCTCCGGCCCGTCCTCGGTGCCGTTCTCCTCCACCCGCAAAAGAGCGGCCACATAATGAGGCGCCTTTAAATTCATCTCATAAGTCTCCAAAAGACCCTGGGCCTTTTCCTCAGTGATCTTGCCCTCCAGAATACTCATAAAGAGCTGTTCCTGCATGGCAGGCAGACTCTGCTTATAATACGCATAAAGTTTATCCATATTACGGCGTTCATCAAATTCTTTGTCCAGGCTTTCTTTGATCTTGCGGAACACATTTTCCATATCCTTGGCACTGATGGGCTTTAAGAGATACTCCTCCGCTTCCAGATGCACCGCCTCCCTGGCATACTCAAACTCATCAAAGCCTGAGTAAATTACCACCTTCATATTCCGGTAATTCTCTTTGAGCTTTCTGCACAGAGTCAGCCCGTCCATAAACGGCATCTTAATATCGGTCATCACCACGTCGATATGGAGCTGGTCCGCCAGCTCTAAAGCCTCCTGGCCATTGCCGGCGGTCCCTGCCAGATGGAAGCCTAAGGCATCCCAATTGATCTTCCGTTCCATGGCATGGAGCACATCCTCTTCATCATCCACTAAAAGTATATTATATTGGTTCATCCTAATACCCCGTTATCCTTCTCTTCGCTGCTTGATTTAGCGGCTTTTCTTCATTATACCTTGTTCGTTTTGGGATGACAACGGGGGTTTTGGTGGATTTGAGGGGCACGGGCCGAAAAAGGGGGTGTATGGGCACGGGCTGTCCCTTCCCAGGCGGCGCTGCGCTCCCCTTCAACTAAGTGCTAACTACGACTAAAAACACTCAGGAGAGCCTTCGTGTTTAAGTCTCCGTAAGCACTGGATTTTCAGGCTCGCTGACGCACAGCCGCCTGGAAGGGACAGCTCGTGCCCGGCACCCCCTTTTTCGGCCCTGGGGAGTTTAGAAGACGGGAGGGAGAACGCAGAGGGGGAGACGGATCGCTGGCGCTCCCTGACTCTGGATTCCGCCTGCGGCGAGGCAGGAATGCTTTATATCATAGGATATACTTTGCTTTTGCATCTGTGCGCATCTTGCCCGGAGGACTTTTATTACATCGAAAATTTCAGAGGTCTTTCCGATGCAAGAACAAAGTGGGCAAGCCCACCTCAAACTCCCCCTCCCCTCAATCTTTGAGGGGCCCCACAGCTTTGCGCGCCAGATGCATTTTCCTCTTGCATCTGTGCGCATCCTGCACGGAGTGCTTTTTGTTTCATAGGACGCAATTTACTATAAAATAAGGAAGAATCCTGCTTGCAGGATTCTTCCCTTCCGCCGCAGTGCGATCCCGCACGGAGTGCTTTATTATTTCATAGGACACAATTTCCTATAAAATAATAACAGGCTGCCGCCGGCAGGATAGCCCTGCTGGCGGCAGCCGTTATCATAACATACAGCTTGCATAAGTTTAAACGAAAAGCCCGATAAGAACGATCAGCAGAAAAAGTCCCACTAATCCCCAGATGATATAATCCATGGTTTTTACAGAAACGTATTTGGCAATTTCGTCATACACCTTCTCCCGCATAGTCCGGGGATCGGCTTTGCGCTGGGCAAGCCTTGCCTTGCGTTCTTGTTTTTTCTGTTCCTTGCGTTCTTCCTGGGTCATATCCACTCACCTTTCCAAATGATTTGAAAACAGCTGTACATCCATTTATTTCTTAGCAATATATTTTCTGATATCCAAAGCGATGGCTACTACGATAACAATGCCCTGTGCGATGAACTGGTAGTTCGTATTTACGCCCAAGTACTGCAGTGCTGTCTTCAAAAGCTCGAATACCGCCACACCGATGATAACGCCGGATACCTTACCAACACCACCATTTACAGATACACCACCGATGGTACAAGCTGCGATTGCTTCCAACTCATAGCCGTTACCTAACATAACGGAAGCACCGCCGGATTTGCCGCTCAGCAGGAAGCCTGCGATGGCATACATACAAGCCGCTGTGGTATAGATGATGATCTTTGTCTTGCGGACATTTACACCGGATACCTCTGCTGCCGCTTCATTGCCGCCGATGGCATACATATACTTTCCATGACGGGTATAGTTATAAACAAACCAGATGATCAAAGCCGCGATCAGCAGGTAAATAAACAGATAAGGGATCCCAAAGAGATTGCCCTGGGTCACCTTTGTAAAATCTGCGCGGTAAGTACCGATGGGAACAGCGCCTGTCACTACCAAAGCCACGCCGTATACGATCAGCTGCATGCCCAAGGTGCCAATAAAAGCCGGTACACTTAAGTAAGAAATTACAATACCATTGATAAAACCAAAGATCGCACAGACTGCGATACAGATCAGAAGAACCAGCCATACATTCAACTGCGGGAAATTCGGCCAAATCTTACCAGGTGCATCTGGCTTCTGAAGCATAATACCTGCCAGACATCCGGCAAGGCCTACCATACGGCCGGCGGAAAGGTCTGTTCCTTTGGTGATCAGACACGCGGATACACCTAACGCAATGATGACACGGGGAGCGGCATTGACAGCCAGGTTCTTTAAGTTGGCAAAACTACGGAATGCCGGTACGGTAATGCTGACATATGCCACCAGGATTACCAGAAGTACAATGATACCATTGTTGATCAAGAGATTCTTAACATCTATTTTTTTCTTCATTCCTTTATCCTCCTTAGACTAAAATTGTGTAGCATAGCTCATGATATTTTCCTGGGTTGCCTCTTCCCCTTCCACTTCACCGGTGATCTTACCGTTACACATGACCATGATACGGTTGGATACGCCGATCAATTCCGGCATTTCGGAAGAAATCATGATGATCCCCTTGCCCTGTTTTGCCAGAGAAATCATAATCTGGTAAATTTCGTATTTGGCACCAACGTCGATACCTCGGGTCGGCTCATCCATGATGAGCACATCCGGGTTATTCGCCAGCCATCTGGAAATAATTACCTTCTGCTGGTTACCACCTGACAAGGACTGAATCCTTGTCTTGCTGCTTGGAGTCTTGATACTTAATTTTGCTACATTTTCCTGAACCAGGTCTTCAATCTTTTTCTTATTCAGCTTGATACCTGCTTCCAGGTACTGATCTAAGGAAGCGATCGCTACATTATCGGCGATAGACAGGCAGCCTAGGATACCGGTGCCACGCCGGTCCTCAGTGATCATTCCAATTCCTTGACGGATTGCATCCTGCGGACGTTTGATATTAAGCTTTTTGCCGTTGAGGGTCACCTCACCGGCAGTGATGTGGCGCATACCAAAAATTGCCTCCATCAATTCCGTTCTCTGTGCTCCTACCAGACCTCCGAAACCTAATATCTCACCTTTTCTCAATTGGAAAGAACAGTGCTGGAAGGAACGCTCATGAATGCTGGTAAAATCCTTCACTTCCAAAAGCACATCTCCCGGCTCATTGTCCAGAGGTGGATACACATTGGTCAGCTCACGGCCAACCATCTGTTTTACGATCTCATTGTCACTGATATCCTCCATCTTCCAGCTGCCCACATAAGTGCCGTCACGCATGATGGTGATGTCATCGGCAATCTGGCGGATCTCAGCCATTTTATGGGAAATATATACAAAGGATACGCCTCGGCTGCGCAGATCGCGGACAATCCGAAACAGCGCTTCTACCTCATTCTCCGTCAGAGATGAAGTCGGCTCATCCAGAATGATCAATTTTGCATCTTGGGAAACCGCTTTTGCAATCTCAACGGACTGCATCTGAGAAATAGACAATTCACCCAATTTCATTTTCGGATCAAAAGGCATCTTCACATTTTCCAGCCATTTTTTCGCTTCTTCATTCATGGTCTTATGATCGATCACTTTCATCGGACCATATTTTTTCACTGGGTAACGGCCCAGATACATGTTTTCCGCAATGGTCCTTGCCGGAACCGGCTGTAGCTCCTGATGCACCATGGCAAGACCTTTTTTCAGGGCCTCATCCGGATTGGGAATCACTGCTTTTTCCCCATCCACGAAAATTTCCCCCTCATCCATGTGGTACATACCGAAGAGACATTTCATAAGGGTGGACTTTCCAGCACCATTTTCCCCCATGAGCGCATGAACGGTTCCCGGACGCACTTTCAGGTTGATACCGTCGAGGGCCTTAACACCGGGGAAGCTCTTGCTGACTCCTCGCATTTCCAATCTGTATTCTGCCATCCCACTCTCTCCTTTCATGAAATCGGGTGTGCCGCTTAAGGGCACACCCAATATATTCATTTCTTTCTATCCTGCGTTCTGATTTAATTATGAAATCTTAGACAGGATATCAGCTGCATTGTCTTTTGTAACCTTTACATAGTCAACCATGTTCACCGGATCAACGGATTCGCCTTTGAGGAATTTCACTGCCAGGTCACCAGCACCTTGTGCCTGTCCGAAGTAATCGTTAAATACCGTACCAGTGAAGTTGCCGTCTACGATATTCTGAACAGCATCTGTCAGAGCATCTACACCTACTAAGTAGATATCTTTTCCAATGGTTCTGCCTGCTGCCTGGATTGCCTGAAGAGCACCAAGAGCCATAGCGTCGTTGTTACAGAATACAACCTCAACCTGATCACCAAACTGTGTCAAAGCGTCCTGAACGATCTGCTGGCCTTTGGCCTGATCCCAGTCACCTCTCTGAAGCAGAAGCTCTTCTACTTCCACGCCTGCATCTGTTAAAGCTTTGATGGAATATTCGGTTCTGTACTGGGCATCCACGTTCTCCGGGTCACCCTGAACCATAATATAGGAAACTTTACCGTCGCCGTTGATATCGCCTTTGTTTTCTGTTTCCAGAATTTCTTCGCCCTGGAAGGTACCGGACTGTCTGGCATCTGCACCGATATAAGTAGCTTTGATGCCTTCAGAAGCCCATCTGTCTGACTCTGTCTCATCCGGCTGACGGTTGATATAAACAACCGGAATGCCGGCAGCGTTACAAAGATCAGTTACCTGAGGTGCGGAAGAAGACTGTACCAGGTTCAAAATCATAACATCAACGCCGGAAGCGATGAAGTTGTTGATCTGGTTGGTCTGCTCTGCCTGGTCATTCTTACCATCCTGAACAGTGATGTTGCCTTCTGTAAATCCTAAATCCTCTGTCATGTAGCGAACCAATTCGGTTCTGTACAATGTCATGAAGTTATCAGCAAACTGATAAATGGAAATGCCGACTTTTGCGTCTTTGACATCAACGCCAGCAGCATCCGCTGCATCTGCTGCTGCATCACCTGCTTTTTCCGTCGCATCCGGGGTCGCTTCCTCGGCTGCTTTCGTGTCGTCTGTCTTAGCGTCAGAACCGCCACAGCCAGCCAGCATAGTCACACCCATAGCTACGCACAAAATTGTTGCCAGTAATTTCTTCTTCATTTGATATTGTCCTCCTTCTTTTTGGTGTTTATTGTTTCATCACCTTATGAACCGATTTTAACAACCAGGAAGAAAAAAATACATAGAATTTTTTTTGGACTATCTATAAATTTCTTAACACATCCCACAATGTATACAAATTACGCTTTTTGAACTTGTGCACTTTGCACATTGTCGACGGATGTCATATTTTACGGGACCGTTTTTATCGACGAATTTCTTTTGCCTGCGCTGTATTTCCATCTTCTGCAATCCCTTGATTTTTGTTTCTGCTGGTATGGCAGCGCAGACAGCCTTTTGTATCATTAAAAATGATAGGTCCATAAAAATAATCCGTCTGACTCTTTCATTTTCCGTCAATCATCTCCTTTTAATTCTTGTAATTATTAGATAATTTGATATAATATACATAATACAAACTCTTTATATGTTTGATTTGTTTTTAAGCTATTTCCATAAAAGATAAAATCAGAAGAAAGTGAGGAAGAAACAAATGAAAAGGTCCCTAAAAACACCAGCAAGATGGCTTGCCCTCTTGACAGCCGGAGTCATGGTATGCTCCATGGGCGCCACCACTTTTGCCGCAGGAGTAAACACTTTTAGTGAAAACTCATTTGCTGCCGAAAGCAGTCAGCCCTTACAGACAGTTACTGCCATCTCCGGATATGAGGCTGCTTATTCCGTCCCCTGGGGGACCCCCAAGGAAAACCTGGGATTACCGGATTCATTGGAGATTTCATTGGCAGATCATACAGAGGCTTCGGATCCGCAGGCTATAAAAGCCGCCGTAGTATGGAACGGCGATTATGATCCAGTCTCCCCTGGTGATTATCTTTTTACAGCCTCCTTCTCTGAGGAAACCTATGTCTACGAACCTATGCCCTCTGTCACAGTCACCGTACAAACCCCCGAGGAATCCCGCACCACAGACGCTTCCTTGGCATCTACGGAAGACACCGCAGAGAAAGAAGTTGTGGAAAATGAGGTCATGACCTACAACAACGCAGAGTATCCCTTGGAAAACCAGTGGGTCACTGTCGACGGAATCGAATATGAATTTGACCTGAATCCAGAAAAACAGACTGCTTACCTTTGGGATATGAAAAACCCAACTGCATCAGTATCCGTCAATCTTCCGTCACAATTTACATATAACGAAACTGAATATACCCTTGAAACCATGTCGTTTAGTTTTTGGAAAAGCTACCCAAACATCACAGCTTTAACGATTCCGGACACGGTGAAATATATAAATGGCAATTTTAAACCCTTCAGCTCCGTGACAGAAATCACTATCCCCGGCAGCGTGTCCGTCTTTGAGGGTTCCTTCCAAAATTGCAGCAATCTGCAAAAAATTATTTTTTCAGAAGGCGTAGAAGAAATCGCCGCCAATACTATGGTAGCAAACTGTAAAGCATTAACAGAGATCAGCCTGCCTACCAGCCTAAAGCGGATCACCCAACCAGGAGCCTTCTCCGAAGCACCCAAGCTGCAAACTGTCACACTTCCCGAAGGAATCCTTATTACCGAAGGTTCCACCTTCTGCGACTGTACATCCTTAACCAGCATCCATCTTCCAGCCAGTATCACCAAAATTCCATCAAATACATTTTCCGGCTGTACGCAGCTGACCTCTGTAACAGCAGACGGCATAATCACAGAAATCGGAAGCTCCGCTTTTTCAGAATGCCCCAACCTGACAGAGATCCCAAATCTAAGCCAAGTAACTACCATCGGCAGCTCTGCGTTCAAGGAATGCGATCAGCTCACCGGCCCTTTGGATTTGGGCAATGTCACAGCAATGGATGCCAAGGCCTTCTACGAATGCTATGCGCTCTCCGGCGAGCTTAATCTATCCGGGCTGACTGAAATTCCCAATGACGCATTCCCTTGCTGTGATACCGTAACGCTCCAACTAAACAATCAATTAAAATCCATAGGTTCTTACGCCTTCTATTACATCACAAAGATAACCGCTCCCTTTGGCCTGCCGGAGACGTTAGAAACCATCGGCAGCTTTGCTTTTGCAAACACTAACTTTGAGGACACTGTCCTAACGATTCCCGACAGCGTGACCTCTCTGGGCGAAAGCGCCTTCCAAGAATCCAATCTCACAAAAGTACACATCGGCAGCGGAATCACCGTCCTCCCGGCAAACCTTTTTGCAGGATGCACTTCCTTGCAGGAGATCGAGATTGACGGCTCCCAAGACGAAGTGGCTATAGATCCAACAGCAATTCCTGAGGGAGTGACTCTTACCTTTTTGATTCCTTCCATTGGTGATGTGGGGGAAACCATCGCTGCATCCGCCAATGCCCCTACTATTCATGAAGCAGTCGCGGCCGCACCAGATGGAATCGAAACAGAAATCCAAATTAAAAAACACGTAAAATTAGAGACGCCGTTACTCATACCGGCCGGCAAAAAAATTGTACTGGCCTCCCAGGATTCCTATATTATCACCGCCAACCAGAGCCAAAATCTAAGCAATCTAGTCACCGTAGCGGACGGGGCAAAGCTCACTATAAAAGGAGCACTCACCTTGACCGGACATTACATTACCGTACCGCTTGGGGGCGGCATGGTGCTGTGCAACGGCACTTTATGCCTTCAGGATCAGGCCGTGATCACAGATGCCTCACTTTCCCAAACAAGCTCCGGTGTGGTGTCAGTAACCGGTCCCAATGCTCTCCTTCTGATGGAAGGCGGATGCGTTGAAAAAGCCCAAATAACCGATTCCTACAGCGGCGCCATCCGCATAAGCGGAGGCGGACATATGGAAATGGCCGGTGGCAATATCTCCGGCAGTAAAACTTCCGGTGATGATGCCATAAATTCCAGTGCTGGAGTTTTATTGTTTGAAAACAGCAGCCTCACCATGTCCGGGGGCGAAATTTCCGGTAATAAAGGACTACGGGGCAGCGCCGTCCTACTGTACAGCGATAATACCGATCCGGCAAAGCAAGCTGTGTTTACCCTGAAAGAAGGCCGTATCCACGCTAACCAAAGCAACCGGCTCAATTCCACATTTAAACCGTCCGGCGCCGTCCATGTGGAAGGTAATGCCATCTTCACCATGGAAGGCGGAGAAATTTCGGATAACATTGTCCCGGACGGCAATGGCGGCGGCGTCTGCGTCGTCGATCCCGGCCTTCAACGGGGACATGAGGAACAGCACACAAGCTTTCAAATGAACGGAGGCAGCATTGCCGGCAATATTGCCTCTACAGGCGGCGGCATCTACTCCTACGCCAACGGTGTACTGCTCACTGGAGGCAGTATTACCGACAACCAGGCTTATAAATTAGGCGGCGGTATTTACAGTGAAGGCAACGATCAATATTACAGCACGCTGCATTTAAAAGATGCAATGATCACAGACAACCGGGCATACAACCAAGGAGGCGGCATGTGGTACTGCCCCACTGGTTCCGGAACCGTCTATGTAAGCGACGGTGCCGCCATTTATGGCAACACCGCACAGGCCAGTACGGCTGACGGCCGGGCCGCAGGTGATGATTTCCTATCCGCAGGCATTACCAGCGGCAACACCGAATTTCCGCATACTGCTACGCTGGCAGACCGTATGCTGGGCGGAGGAACCGTAGCTTGGTATACCGATGGTGCCACCTATACCGCTTCGCCCATCGGTGTATGGCCTTCCGTCAACCCTGATGTTCCCCGCTACCGTCCGGAAGAACCGGGAAGTCCCGTTTCCGTACAGGAATTACAAAGTATCGCCCTGAAGGCCGTTGCCAGCCAGGCCGTTATCCAGCGTGCCAAAAGCAAAGCCACTCTGCTCATCACAGGCAATACTGCGGATAAGGGCGGCGGTATCGGTGCCAACGGAGGGGTAGTCATCGGAACCGACTCCGTCTCCTCAATGACCATTACGAAAAAATGGAGCGATGAAAAAACTCATGATCCTGTAACTATTCATATCCTTGCCGATGGCTGCGAAATTGATCAGGTGACCCTCTCTCAGGAAAACTACTGGACCCAAACACTTTCAGGACTTCCCACAGATCTGGGGAAGATCACCATCACAGAGGATCCGGTCTCCGGCTACACGATGACATACTCTGTCACAACGGATGCCGATGGCAACTACAATATTACCGTGAACAATAAGCCCTCTGCCGGACCAGCCCCAACCCCCAGATATGGCAAACTCTCCGTTTCTAAAACTGTAGCCGGGGATATGGGCGATAAAACGAAAGCCTTCGCTTTTAAAGTCTCCCTGAACAACAGCTCCATCAACGGAACTTATGGAGACATGACCTTCGCAGACGGGACCGCAGCCTTCTTCCTCAAACACGGCGAAAGCCTCATAGCCACTGGGCTTCCTGCTGACACCGCCTATGTGGTGACAGAAGAGGAAGCAAACCAGGATGGTTATACGACGGTCTCTACCAAAGACCAGGGAATCATTGAAACCGGAAAAACAGCCGAAGTCATTTTTACCAACACTAAGGATAGCAAACCACCGGCAGACCGCACCGGAAGCCTGACCGTTTCCAAACTGGTGACCGGAAACGCGGGCGGCCAATCAGAAAGCTTTCATTTCACCGTTATCATGGATGATTCCTCCATCCACGGTAATTATGGAGATATGACCTTTGATAAAGGCATTGCCTCCTTCACCTTAAAGCACGGAGAAAGTAAAACAGCCTCCGGACTTTTGGCAGGCACTTCCTATGAAGTAACAGAAAAGGAAGCCGGAGAAAACGGTTATAGCACCACAGCGGTAGATGACACAGGAACCATCAAAGAAAATCAAACGGCCGAGGCTGTCTTCACCAACACAAAGAACAGCAAGCCTGATCCAGGTACCGGAAACCTGACCATATCCAAAATAGTCACCGGAACTGACGGCAATACTGCAAAAGCTTTTACCTTTACGGTAACCCTTAACGATACCTCTATCCAGGGCACCTTCGGTGATATACCCTTCAAAAAGGGCGTAGCCACGTTCCCCTTAAAACATGGGGAGAGCAGAACAGCTGCAGGTCTCCCGGCTGGCCTTAGGTACACTGTGAAGGAAAGCGGCAACGAGGGCTATACCGTAACCGCCTCCGGCGACACCGGAACGATTGTTGACGGCAAGACCGCCATCTCTGCTTTTAAAAACCACAAAGACAAAGCTGCCGTTCCCACCGCGGTGCCCACCAAGCCAGCTTCTCCAGCTGGGACAGGCACTTATGGCAAAACGGCCGCCAAGAACGCCTCCACCGGTACAACCCCTCAAACGGGAGATACCGCCTATCCAGCCATATGGTTGGCCGTGATGGGGATTGCAGCCGCTGGATGCTGTACTGCAATTATCTTTTCCAGAAAACAGAAAAAAGCAAAACGTTAGCAATTCTTAAAGAAGGACTGTCACCCTAATTTCCGATATTCTCCTTTTCAGGCAGACAAGCCAAAAAAACTGCCAGTAGCTGAAAACTACTGGCAGAAAAAATTAATATTTTTAAATTGTCTGCAAAACAAGGAGCCTATCCCGGTGACAGTCCCTCTTACTTACCGGCTTCCTCAGCCGATCACATCCTGCATATCATACAGCCCTGCCGGCTTGCCTGCCAGGAATTTTGCAGCCTCTACCGCTCCCTTGCCAAAAACAGCCTTGGAGTATGCCGTATGCTTGAATTCAATCACTTCATCAGGGCCGGCAAAAATCACTTCATGTTCGCCCACGATTGTCCCGCCGCGCACAGCAGAAATCCCGATCTCCTTGTCATCCCTCTTCTTGCGCACCTGGCTTCTGTCATAGACATAATGATATTCATTGCCCATGGCCTCATTGAGGCTGTCAGCCAGCGCCAAAGCGGTGCCGCTGGGAGCATCCACCTTCAGCCGGTGATGGCGCTCCACGATTTCCATATCATAACCGGAAGAAGCGAAGATTTTCGCCGCCTCCTGGATCAACTTCAATAAGGTATTGATGCCCAAAGACATATTGGCGGATTTAAGTACCGCTACCTTTTGGGAAGCTTCTTTCACCTTCTCCAGCTGCTCCTCGGACAAACCTGTGGTACATAAAACCACCGGAAGCTGCCGTTTTACGCAATAGTCCAACAGATGATCCGTAGCTTTCGCAGAGGAAAAATCAATGATCACATCCGCCTCCACGTCACAATCATCGATATTGGTATAGACCGGATAGCCGTTGTCCCTGGTATCGGCCATATCGATACCTGCCACCATCTGTGCATCCTTATCGTCCTGCACCAGATTGGATATCACCTGTCCCATATGGCCGTTGCAGCCATGCATAATTATTTTAGTCATAGACGCCTCCTATTTCACCGCGATTCCAAAATCGATCATCGCGTTGCGCAGACGCTCCATATTGACCGGCTCCATATCGGTAAGAGGCAGACGAAGCGGTCCTACTTCTTTGCCCATCAGGTTCAGCGCTGCCTTGACAGGAATTGGATTCACTTCGCAGAACAGTGCTTCCACCAGCGGAATCGCCGCAAGCTGCAGCTTCGCCGCTTCCTGTACTTCACCTGCCAGATATTTGGCAGTGATCTCATGGGTCTCCTTCGGCGCAATATTGGAAAGCACGGAAATTACACCAATGCCGCCCAAAGACATGATCGGCACAATCTGGTCATCATTGCCGGAATAAAGCTCCATATTGCCGTCTACTAATGACATCATCTTTGCAATCTGGGAAATGTTGCCGGAAGCGGCTTTCACACCCACGATATTATCCACGTTGCGGATCAGTGAAGCAGCAGTCTCCGGCGCAATGTTGCAGCCAGTACGGCTCGGCACATTATACATGATAATAGGAGTCTTCACTGCGCTGGCAATGGCTGTATAATGGGCAATCAGACCGTTCTGCGTGGCTTTGTTGTAATAAGGGGTCACCAAAAGCAGACCGTCTGCTCCATAGCTGTCCGCTTCCTTGGACATCATAATCGCAGTCTCCGTACAGTTAGAACCGGTTCCTGCAATGACAGGAATGCGTCCCTTCACCTGATCGATGGCAAATTTAATGGTCTTAAGATGTTCTCCATGTGTCATCGTAGATGATTCCCCTGTGGTGCCGCAGATGATGATGGCATCCGTGCCGCCTGCAATCTGCATCTCCAGCAGCTCATCCAGCTTATCATAATTAATCTCCCCTGTGGGCAGCATCGGGGTCACGATAGCTACGCCAGCTCCTTTAAAAATTGACATATGTTTTCCTCCTTATATTCCAAACTCTATACGGTTTCCCTGTTCTTCCAAGAGACGTCCGGCAGCAAAATGGTATCCGGGCTTTGATTTCCTATGAAACAAGAAAGAATCCTGCTCGCAGGATTCTCCGCCTGCGGCGGGTCGCATAAACGACATTCTTCCTTTCCGCCGCAGTGCGATCCTGCACGGAGTGCTTTTTTATTGTATAGGAAATTCGAAGAACTTTCCTATACAATAAAAAAGGCAGACCCGACAGTCAGCCTCTAAAGAATACCAGCATAAATTCCCATATCCTTTAGATAGCGCCCCATCATGTTACGTGATGACAGTCATACAGCTCTTAACTGCATGCCCAAGAATAAAGCCTCAGGGGACTGTATTCTTTCGGCGTGTTCCCCTTTCTCCTGCCATCCTCTGCACCTGATGCATCCGACAGGCTACTGATGAAAAACGCAACCTCTATCTTATTACTTATTTAAATAAATTATAGTTAATATAGCATTATTACCCACTGTTGTCAATGCCAGGACACATCAAAATAGTGAGAAAAATCCCACTAACAAAAGAGGCACAGATCCCATGTCCCGGACCCGTACCTCATGCTACTCTTTTTATCGGCTCTCTACTTCTTCTGTCTCTAATGTCGTCACACTATCCACATGCCGCCTCAGATCCTCATGCAGACAGCGTCCGGTCAAAATGATATCCATACTTTCACTCTTCGCCTTCAAAAGCTCATTGACCTGCTCTGTTGTCACAATATCATAGTCCAAAAGCCCCAGGATCTCATCCAGGACTAACAGATCGCACTCTTGTGTGGTGATCACCTTGCGCGCAAAATTCATACCATTGATGATATTGATCTTCTGCTCTTCCTTTTCCTGTTCACTCAGATCTTCGTAGCATTTTTCTGAACGCTCAAAACGGAAAATCTTGATATCAAGGTCCTCCATGTCTTCCAAAAAATCCAGTTCTCTCCGTTCATTTCCCTTTAAAAACTGAATGATGATCACGCTGGACCCCTGCACGCAGGCCCGAAGACTCTGTCCAATGGCCAATGTGGTCTTACCTTTGCCGCCCCCGCAATATACTTCCACAATTCCCTTTTCCATAATCGTTCCTCTTGTACCTCTTTTCTATCCGTGAGTTCCACAGGTATGGTTATATTACCTCAATTTTCCTGGAAATGCAACTTTTATCTTTTCCAGTATGAATTCTGGCACTCGGAAACTAGAAATTTTTATTCCAAATATTCCAATTTGCTCACAGATACTTCATAGGCAATCCGTTTTTCTGTCTCGTTTTCCCCCAGTTTTTTCATATATTCCCTGCTCTGAATCCTGCCCCAGACCAGTACATGTCCGCCCACCTCAAAGGCAGACGCATATCTGGCGTTCCTCCCCCAGCAAATACAAGGTATGTAGTCTGATTTTCCATAGGGCCGGTTGACCGCCAGGAGCAAATCGGCAATTTCTCTCCCCAGTGGAGTTTTCCGGTATACCGGAGGCTTGCAGATATATCCGTCCAGGAAGATTTGGTTGACCGTAATGCTGTCATCTTCCTCCTCCACAAAAGACAATTCCCTGACGAACACGGAAAGCACCAAACGGTTCCTCTTTTCCTCGTGCCGGTTATAGGAACGGAATTGCCCCTGTACCTGGATATATTCCCCCTCATAGTCCTGGGTCACATCCACCAGACGCTCGGATACCATCATCGGAATCCGGTCCTCCGAATCGCTTAAGCGCTTCACCAGAAGATCCACGGTGTAAAAGCCTTCTCCGAAGACCTGGTGGCTGAACGTGAATTGTGACGCAATTTTCCCCATCATTGATACTTGATTGTTTTCCATAATCTTATCTGCCATGATTGATAGTTCCCCTTCCTCTTTGTGGTAGTTTGTCTATATCATTTGTATTCCAGCCTATAAACATTTAGAACTAAAAATAAAATTTTTTTATATATGCCTTGTATTCTTTTCAAAATGTGGTACACTTTAACAGTTATCTTTACATATTTATATGTGTATATGTTTTTTATTATTATTTTAACTTTAATTATAGAAAGGATTCGTTGTTTATGAAGATGAAAAGAGAGGATGTCCGCAACGTTGCCATTATCGCCCATGTAGATCATGGCAAAACCACCCTGGTGGACGAGCTGCTGAAACAAAGCGGTGTATTCCGCGCCAATCAGGAGGTCCAGGAACGCGTCATGGACTCCAACGACATTGAGCGGGAACGCGGAATCACAATCTTATCCAAAAATACAGCGGTCTATTATAAAGATACCAAAATAAACATAATAGATACCCCTGGCCACGCAGACTTCGGCGGTGAAGTAGAGCGTGTCTTGAAAATGGTAGACGGCGTCATCCTGGTAGTGGACGCCTTCGAAGGTGCCATGCCCCAGACCAAGTTTGTTTTGAAAAAAGCCTTGGAGCTGGATCTGCATGTCATTGTATGCATCAATAAAATTGACCGCCCCGAAGCACGTCCCGATGAAGTCATTGACGAAGTGCTGGAGCTCCTGATGGATCTGGAGGCCTCCGACGAACAGCTGGACTGCCCGTTTTTATACGCTTCCGCCAAAGCCGGACATGCCGTATTGGATCTGCAGGATTCTCCTGAAAATATGGAGCCTCTGTTTGAGACCATCTTAAACTACATTCCGGCTCCCCAGGGCGATCCGGATGCCCCCACACAGGTATTGGTCAGCACCATTGACTACAATGAATATGTAGGCCGTATTGGCGTCGGTAAGGTGGAGAACGGCACCATCAGCGTCAATCAGGATGTCATTCTCGTCAACGAACACGACCCAGATAAGAAACAAAAAGTAAAGATCAGCAAGCTCTATGAGTTTGACGGTTTGAGCAAGGTTGAGGTCAAAGAGGCCACCATCGGCTCCATTGTTGCCATCTCCGGCATTGCAGACATCCACATCGGCGATACCATCTGCACCCCGGAACACCCGGAGCCCATTCCTTTCCAGAAAATCTCCGAGCCTACCATCGCCATGAATTTCATCGTCAATGACAGTCCACTGGCCGGCCAGGAAGGTAAGTTTGTCACCTCCCGCCATCTCAGAGAACGTCTGTTAAGAGAGTTGAATACGGATGTCAGCCTCCGTGTTGAGGAAACAGAGACCACCGAATGCTTCAAGGTATCCGGAAGAGGCGAGCTCCACCTGTCCGTTCTGATTGAGAATATGCGCCGTGAAGGCTATGAATTCGCCGTGAGCAAGGCGGAGGTCCTCTATCGTGAAAATGAGCGGGGCCAGAAGCTAGAGCCTATGGAGCTGGCTTACGTGGACGTACCCGAGGAATTTTCCGGTTCCACCATCCAGAAGCTGAGCGAACGCAAAGGTGAGCTGATGGGCATGAGCCTGGCCAGCGACGGCTCCTCCCGTCTGGAATTTTCCATTCCTGCCAGAGGACTCATCGGATTCCGTGGGGAATTCCTCACCATCACCAAGGGCACCGGTGTGCTCAACACCATGTATGACGGCTATGCGCCCTATAAAGGTGACCTGCAGTACCGCAAACAGGGCTCCCTGATCGCCTTCGAGTCCGGAGAAGCTGTCACCTATGGCCTGTTCTCCGCCCAGGAGCGGGGCACGCTGTTCATCGGCCCCGGCGAGAAGGTATACGCCGGCATGGTCATCGGCCAGAACGGCAAGCCGGAGGATATCGAGCTGAACGTATGCAAGACGAAGCATCTGACCAACACCCGTTCCTCCTCTGCCGATGAAGCGCTTCGCCTGACACCGCCGAAAATCCTAAGCCTCGAGCAGGCCTTGGAATTCATCGACAGCGATGAGCTTTTGGAGGTCACTCCCAAAAGCTTGCGCATCCGCAAAAAAATACTGGATTCCCGCGAAAGAAAACGCGCCGGTTTCCGTGTATCCTGATCTGTTTGCCACGAATCACCCGATTTTGCGGCCGGAACAAGAGCATTGCCTCTTCGTTCCGGTCTTTTTTATATATCCGGATCATTTAAGTCTTAATTCTATGCCTTTTTCACAAATTGCATATTTCATTTTTGTCATTTCCAACAGAATTCTGTTTTTGTTAAAAAATAATCAAATTGTCATTGACAAAGAATTAACAGAGGCGTATAATAAGCACCAAGAATTGACAAGAAATTAACAATCATAAAAGGTGAACCGAATAACCATTTTGTTTTATCAGGAGGTCTAAACTATGGCAAAGAAAGCAACTGCGATCCCCCAAATCATCGACACGCCGGAAGCATTGGAAGCAAAAATAGCGGCAATGAAAGAAGCCCAGAACATTTTTGCCTCCTATACCCAGGAACAGGTGGATAAAATCTTCCTGGCTGCTGCTACCGCCGCCAACAAGATGCGTATCCCACTGGCAAAAATGGCCGTGGAAGAAACCGGCATGGGCGTTGTCGAAGACAAAGTCATCAAGAACCATTATGCAGCGGAGTACATCTACAATACATACCGCAACACGAAAACCTGCGGCGTCATCGAAGAGGATGCTGCCTTCGGCATTAAAAAAGTAGCCGAACCCATCGGTCTGGTGGCCGCTGTCATTCCCACCACCAACCCCACTTCTACCGCAATCTTCAAGACTCTGATCTGTTTAAAGACCAGAAATGCCATCATCATCAGCCCTCATCCCCGTGCGAAAAACTGTACTATAGAAGCCGCCCGCGTTGTCCTGGAAGCGGCTGTAAAAGCTGGAGCACCGGAAGGCATCATCGGCTGGATCGACGTTCCTTCCCTGGAGCTGACCAACATGGTGATGAAGGAAGCCGATATCATTTTAGCCACCGGCGGACCTGGCATGGTAAAAGCCGCTTATTCTTCCGGAAAACCAGCCCTGGGTGTAGGCGCCGGCAACACACCTGTCATCATCGATGACACTGCGGACGTCAAGCTGGCGGTAAACTCCATCATCCATTCCAAGACCTTTGACAATGGTATGATCTGCGCTTCCGAACAGTCCGTGACCGTGCTCTCCAATATATACGAAGAAGTGAAGAAAGAATTTACACTTCGCGGGTGTTATTTTTTAAAAAAGGACGAATTAGATAAAGTCCGCAAGACAATCATTATCAACGGCGCTTTAAATGCCAAGATCGTAGGCCAGAAGGCAGCCACGATCGCTGCCTTAGCAGGCGTCACTGTTCCCGAAGAGACCAAAATCCTCATCGGTGAAGTGGAATCCGTAGATATCTCCGAAGAGTTTGCCCATGAAAAGCTCTCTCCGGTACTGGCCATGTACAAGGCCAAGACCTTTGATGAGGCTTTGGAAAAAGCAGCCCAGCTGGTAGCTGACGGCGGCTATGGACACACCTCTTCCTTATATGTCAATGTGAACGAGAAGGAGAAAATGGCCAAACACGCGGCGGCTATGAAGACCTGCCGTATCCTGATCAACACTCCTTCCTCCCAAGGCGGCATCGGCGACCTCTACAACTTCAAGCTGACCCCTTCCCTCACCTTAGGCTGCGGCTCCTGGGGCGGCAACTCCGTATCTGAAAACGTAGGAGTCAAACATCTGATTAACATTAAGACCATCGCTGAGAGGAGAGAAAATATGCTCTGGTTCCGCACGCCTGAAAAGGTATATTTCAAAAAAGGCTGTATGCCTGTGGCCCTGGATGAGCTGGGCACCGTAATGGGCAAGAAACGTGCGTTTATCGTTACGGACTCCTTCCTGTACAAAAATGGCTACACCAAACCCATTGAAGATAAATTAGATGAAATGGGCATCGTCCACACCTGCTTCTACGATGTGGCTCCCGATCCCACCCTGGCCTCTGCCAAAGCTGGTGCCAAAGCCATGAGCTCCTTCGAACCAGACGTGATTCTGGCTTTGGGCGGCGGATCTGCCATGGACGCCGGCAAGATCATGTGGGTGCTGTACGAGCATCCGGATGCAAACTTTGAAGATATGGCTATGGACTTCATGGATATCCGCAAACGTGTATACACGTTCCCGAAAATGGGCGAGAAGGCATATTTTGTTGCCATCCCTACCTCTTCCGGAACCGGTTCCGAGGTAACCCCCTTTGCCATCATCACGGACCAGGATACCGGTGTAAAATGGCCGCTGGCAGATTACCAGCTCATGCCAAATATGGCAATCGTGGACACTGACAACATGATGAGTCAGCCCAAGGGTCTGACCTGCGCTTCCGGTATCGATGTCATGACACATGCCATTGAGGCCTATGTATCCATGATGGCGTCCGACTACACGGATGGCCTGGCATTAAAAGCAATCAAGCTGGTATTTGATTACCTGCCCAGAGCTTACCAGAACGGTTCTGCTGACGTAGAAGCCAGAGACCGCATGGCCAACGCCTCCTGCATGGCCGGTATGGCATTTGCCAATGCCTTCCTGGGCATCAACCACTCCATGGCTCATAAATTAGGCGCCTTCCATCACCTGCCTCATGGCATCGCCAACGCTGTGATTCTCACCGAGGTCATGAAATACAACGCTGCAGAGGTTCCCACCAAGATGGGTACCTTCCCTCAGTACCAGTATCCGCACACTTTGGCACGTTACGCTGAAATCGGCCGCTATGTAGGGCTGACCGGCAAGAATGACCAGGAAGTGTTCGATCAGCTGATCGCGAAACTGGAAGAATTAAAAGCCGCGATTGAAATCAAGAAAACCATCAAAGAATACGGCGTAGATGAAAAATATTTCCTCGAAACACTGGATGACATGGTGGAACAGGCATTTAACGACCAGTGTACCGGAGCCAACCCCAGATATCCGCTGATGTCTGAGTTGAAGGAACTGTACCTGAAGGCTTATTATGGTAATGAGAAGAAATAAATCGTTGGATTGCAGACCATGCACAGATCGGAGGAACCTTTATGAATCTGAAAAATAAAAAATTAATCGTATCCCGCCCATATAAAGTCGTATATCAGGACGGTGACAAGATCGTCAAAGTATTTACCAAAGACCATCCCAAAGCAGACGTCTTCAATGAAGCCCTCTGCCAGGCCCGCGTGGAAGAGACCGGACTGAACATCCCCAAGGTGCTGGAAGTCACCAACATCGACGGCGAGTGGGCTCTGATCCTGGAATTCGCAGAAGGAAAGACCTTGGCCGAACTGATGGCCGAGAACGCAGCCGGCACAGATGCCTATTTGGAAAAATTTGTAGACCTGCAGCTGGAAATGCACAGCAAATCCGCACCACGCCTGACCCTGCAGAAGGATAAACTGAATCGTAAGATCAGCAGCCTGAAAGACACCCTGGACGCCACCACCCGCTATGAGCTTCATACACGCCTGGACAGCCTGCCCACTCATACGAAACTTTGCCACGGAGATTTTAACCCTACCAATGTGATTGTGGGAAATGACGGCACTATGAGCATCATCGACTGGTCTCACGCAACCCAGGGCAACGCCAGCGCCGACGCCGCCATCACCTACTTGCAGTTTGCCTTAAAGGACCAAACGCTGGCCGACAAATATTTGGAACTTTTCTGCAAAAAGAGCGATACTGCTAAGCAATATGTGCAAAAATGGCTCCCGATCGTAGCCGCTGCAGAGCTCACCAAGAAAAACGCCCAGGATCGGGAATTCCTCATGGGCTGGATCGATGTTTTCGATTATCAATAGGCAAAATTAATTTATACAATTATCCATATTTTTACCATTTTTTCTCAATACACCCGGTTCTGCCGGGTGTATTTTATATAGAAAATCTCTTCTTTCTATTGTCTTATGCGGACAATCTGCGATTCTAATTTCGCCCCCAATTTATTGACAATATTTTACCAAATCTGAGCTTTTCTTACTGAATTAACAGAGCAGATTCATTGATTTTTTTCCGAAAAATGTTTACCATAACTATAAGGAAAATTAATAGTAATTTTTCATAATTTCAGTAAAAATAAAGGGGCTGAACAATGAGCCAGACAATACGACTTTTAATTAACCGTAAATGGGAAGAGATTCCCTTATCGGAGATTATCTATATCAGTATTTTCGACAAACTGAGTTACTTTCATTTGAAGACAAAAGAGCATTTTAACCTTTTTATCACTTTGTCAGAATTGGAACAGCTGCTTCCCGAGGAACGTTTTATCCGGGTCAGCCGTAATTGCATCGTAGCTTTTGATTCTATTTATTCCATCAATGCCAACCACATCCAGCTGCTCAATGGTGAAACGCTGCCTTACAGCAAGCGCAGGGAAAAACACCTGCTGGAAAGCTACAAGCAATATTTGGGACAGAAGCTATCACCTTCCCATTTGCCGAACAACGATGTCCAAATCCGGAAAATGTGCAGGGAATACCAGATTTTCAACACCATTCCACTGGCCTTTACCATTATCGAATTGGTGGAAGATAAAAAAGGAAATTCCATGGATTTCATTTTCCGTTATGCCAATGATCCGTTTGCCTTGCTGCAGGGATTCCCATTGGAGCAAATCATTGGGAATTCCTTCTTCAGCCTTTTCTCCAATGCGAATACCAAATGGATCGAACTATTTGCAGACGTGGCTTTTAACAATAACTTCCGGGAAATAACGGATTACAGTCCGGAACTTCATAAATTCCTTCGTCTCCAATGCTTCCAGCCTATGTACGGCTTCTGCGCCTGCATTGTCACGGATGTGAGCACCGACTCCAAGCAAAGGGCTTCTTATCAGCTTTCCAAGAAGGATCCGCAGAAGCTGCAGCGATTCTTCCAACAGCTGGAGCACCTTACGGATTCACAGCTCAATGCTTTGATCACCTTTATCAACAACATGAATTAGCCCTCCATAATCCCCCAGGAACACCCTGGAATTAAGAAAAGCCATCCCCCATTGGATGGCTTTTCTCTATGTGTCCCTCCGGACTTCCCTTTCCTAAATCTCCCAATTCTCCGGCTTCCAAAACCCGTGCGTCTCCTTTTTCTGGACCGTGGGCAGATGATAGATTCTGGCCTTTTCCTCCCCCTTCAGAAGCCGCAGACCGCCCTTTGCCAAGGCTTCCATTTCATTTTCCCCGGGCATCACTGCCACAGGAGCAATAAAGCTCACATACTCCTTCACCAGATCCGTAAGCATCTTAGAATAAGCCACACCGCCCGTGAGTATAATCGCATCTGTCTGCCCTTTGAGCACGATGGACAAAAGGCCGATTCCTTTCGCAATCTGATACGCCTGGGCATGAAAAATCAGCTTTGCATGTTCATCGCCATTACGGATCCGTTCCTCAATCACCCGGCAGTCACTGGTGCCCAAATGGGCATACATACCGCCTCTTCCGCGGACCATCCGCTTCATATCCGACCTGGTATAGTCGCCGGAATAACACAGCTTGATCAGCTCTAGGGAAGGCACGCTTCCCGCCCGCTCCGGTGAAAACTGGCCGTCATCATCCCCCATGGAATCGATGATCTTCCCATGGGCATGAACACTGATGGAGACGCCGCTGCCCAGATGAGCCACGATCAGATTCAGCTGATCATAGGGAACACCAACCTCCTCAGCATATTTCAAGGCCATGGCATGGCTGTTGAGCACATGGCAGAAACTCTGTCTGGTGATGTTGGGAATGCCTGTGATCTTAGCCACTGGCTGGAGCTCGCTGGACGTCACCGCATCATAAATAAAAGCCGGAATCCCCAAAGACTCTGCAAACAGCTTGCCCAGCATACCTCCTAAATTGGACGCGTGGGGAGAACTCAAATTGTCATTTTCCAAGGCATAAAACAGGTCATCGTTCATCAGATAGCCGCCGGTATGCAGGCCTAAAACCAGGCCGCCCCGGCCTACCACCGCCTGGAATTCCACCGGTTTTACCTTGGCCCTTCTTAAGAACCCATGAATGACCTCCATACGGAAAGGAATCTCATCGGGAATCGTTTGATAAGCCTGCATTTCCTCAGCGGAATGCTCCACATTTTCCTGGTACAGTCTTTTGTCATCCTCATAGACGGCCAGCTTGGTGCTGGTCGCACCCGGATTTAATATTAACATTTTGTATCCCATATGCCACCTCCGATCCGGCATAGGGAAAAAACACAGGCAGAAAATCTAGTAATGATTCTCTGCCTGTCCATTTCCTTGCCTAAAAGTATTCTTTCGCCAGCTCTTTAAATGCGGGCAGGGAATTTACGATATTCTCATAGGAAACACAATAAGCAAGCCTTACGTAGCCTGGGCAGGCAAAGGAGCTGCCGGGCACCATAAGGATATTATATTTTTTTGCTGCGGCGCAGAATTCCTTTTCGTCCGCCACCGGGGATTTTACAAACAAGTAGAAGGCACCCTGGGGCTTAATGCATTCAAATCCGCATTCCTTTAGGCCCTCATACAGCGTGATCCGGTTCCGGTCATAGTATTCCACATCCACCGCAGCGTCCACACAACGGCCGATCACTTTCTGGATCAGGGAAGGCGCATTGACACAGCCAATCACCCGGTTAGCGATGGTCGCGGCATTGATGACTTCCTCGCTTCCGTCCACCTCGTCCGGTATCACCAGATAGCCGATACGTTCTCCTGGCAGGGAGAGGGATTTGCTGTAGGAATAGCCAACCACCGTATTTTTATAATACTTCGTCAAATACGGAACTACCGCACCGTCATACACCAGCTCACGATAAGGCTCGTCGGAGATCAGGTAGATCACCGTTCCATACTCCTGCTGCTTCTTCTCCAGGACCGCGGCAATCTTCTTCACCGTTTCCTCAGAATATACCACGCCTGTGGGATTATGAGGCGTATTGACGATGACCGCGCGGGTCTTCGGAGTAATTTTACTTTCAAATTCTTCTATGTTGGGTTGGAATGTGGATGTATCCGGAGATACCTCCACCAGCACACCGTCAAAGTTTCTCACATATGCCCCATATTCCAGGAAATACGGCGCAAATACGATGACTTCTTCGCCGGGATTGAGTACCGTCTTTAGGATCACGTTCAGACCGCTGGCCGCGCCCACCGTCATGATCAGGTTCTTAGCTTCAAAAGCCGTTCCAAAGCGGCGGTTTAAGGAATCGGCAATGGCTGCGCGCACATCCTCAAACCCAGCATTGCTCATATATCCGTGCAGGGCCACCGGATCTTCGTTGGTCACCAGATCTATTATAGCTTCCTTGACGCATTCCGGCGCCGGAACATTGGGGTTGCCCAAGCTGAAATCAAATACCTTGTCCGCTCCATATTTTGCCCGGAGCTTATTTCCTTCCTCAAACATGGCACGTATGGCAGAATTGTTCTGCACAAACGGTTTCATTTTCTCTGATATCATATTGTAACCGCACTTCCTTTCTTATACATTAGCAGGCGCATCAGGCGCCTTGGCCCGGAGGGCACTTCCATACGGGATACCCGAATAGGTATCCATTGACAAGCGCATCAAGCGCCTTGGCCCGCCCCCCGAAGGGCAGGTTCATTCCTCATGGGGCTTCGCATGCCTGCGGCCGCCAAAGATAAACCAGCTCATCAGCGCCAGGAATGCAAATGCCACAATCATCCATCCGACCAGCATCGGCGTTCCCTTGGGTTTAAAGGTATCCCAGTAGCCCTTCAGATAGATCACAACCACTAACAGAGGCATGATAAAAGTCATATAGCCCTTCATCTTCTCTGGAAACTTCAGACCGTCTCCGGTATGCGCCTCTTTGATAAACTGTTTCCATCCCCAGCCATAACGGCTGGTGCAAAACATCACATATACCAGGGAACCCAGCGGCAAAATATTGCTGGACACCAGGAAATCCTCCAGATCCATGATGGTGCTGCCTTCACCTAGAGGTGCCAGGGAAGAAAGCACGTTATAGCCCAAAACTGCAGGAAGTGACACCAAAATAACCAATACAATGTTGATTGCCACCACCTTTTTTCTGGGCATATCCCAGAGGTCAATGGCAAAGGATACGATATTCTCAAACACAGCGATCACTGTGGACAATGCGGCAAAGGACATGAACAAAAAGAACAACGTTCCCCAAATCCTGCCGCCGGTCATCTCATTGAAGATCCGGGGCAACGTGATAAAAATAAGCGGCGGACCTGCGTCCGGCGTCACACCATAGGAAAAACATGCCGGAATAATGATCAGTCCCGCCATCAAAGCCACGAAGGTATCCAGGATACCAATCGTCATGGCCTCTCCGCCGATGGAGCGCTTTTTATCCAGATAGCTTCCAAAGATCGCCATGGAGCCCATGCCGATGCTCAAGGTGAAAAATGCCTGGGACATGGCACCAAATACCACATTTCCGATCCCGCTGTCCACCATTTTCCCAAAATCAGGTACCAAATAGAATTTTACGCCCTCTCCGGCGCCCGGCAGCATCACGGAATGCACCGCCAGGATCACGATCAATGCCAGCAGGCAGATCATCATGACCTTTGTGATCTTCTCCACACCTTTTTGCACGCCCAGAGCACAGATACCAAAAGACAGCACAACCACGATGACCATCCAAAGGGTAAGCGTACCCGGTGATGCCAGCATCTCATTGAACTTATCCGTGATCGCCTCCACGGACATGCCCTTCTGGGCAAAATCGCCTCTGGCGCAGCGCACCATATAGTACAGCATCCAGCCGGCTACCATCGTATAGAACATCATTAACAGATAATTGCCGACCATTCCAAAATAACCGAAATTATGCCATTTAGTCCCTTTGGGCTCCAGCACCTTGAACGAGGTAGCCACACTTTTTTGGCTTCCCCTCCCCACCGAAAACTCGCAGGTCATGATCGGCCAGCCCAAAATCACCAAAAAGACCAGATAAATCAGGATAAATGCAGCTCCTCCATATCTGCCGGTCATGTACGGGAACTTCCAGACATTTCCTAAGCCCACCGCACAGCCTGCCGAAACCAGAATAAAGCCCAGCCGGGATCCAAATTTCTCGCGTTCCTTCATATCAATCTCCCTCCCTTCTCTAAGCCCGGAGTTTTTTCATCGTCCTATCTCCGGGCTCTTTAAATTCTTTACTTTCCTGCCGGATGCCGGCGCTTAGGCAACGGCCTCCATGCCCACTTTCAGGGCCTTTTTGTTCAATTCCACAAATTGAGGTTTGATGTTTTCTTCCAAAATTCCATCCCAGTTGATGGTTTCCAGACCCATGGCTTTAATGATCGTCCCCAGCAGAATGATATTCGCTGCCTTTTCATTGCCCAAATCTTTAGCCAGCGCGGTGGCATTGACCACCTTTGCCTTCACATGCTTCTCAATCTCTTCCATGACGTCATCCGGGTATTCCTCGTCTCCGACGATCACGGACATGGATGGAATTTCTTCATTATTGACCACTAAGGTTCCATTGGGTTTCAGATAATCCAGGCTGCGTAACGCCTCCATTTTCTCAAAGGCCACGACGATGTCGGCTTTGCCTTTTTCGATGACCGGAGAGTTCACCGCTTCCCCGTAACGCACCTGGGAGGATACGCTTCCGCCTCGCTGGGACATGCCGTGGATCTCGCTCATCTTCACATCAAATCCAGCCTCCATCAGTCCTGTGGTTAAAATCTTGCTGGCGAGGATGGTCCCCTGACCGCCCACACCTACTAATAATATGCTTTTTGTCATGACCTACTCCTCCTTTGCAATGGCATCTTTGGGACAAACCTGGCTGCATACATCACAGCCTACGCACTGGGCCCGGTTAATGTGCACCTTCTTCTCCCCTTTGTCGAAGGAAAGAGCCGGGCAGCCGGTCTTTAAGCAGGCCTTACAGCCAATACATTTGTCCTGATCCACATAATTCTTGGTCTTGAAGAGGTTGTCAAACTCATCCTTATCTGCCTGTGAAAACTTCTTCAGCACACACGGCCATCTGGTGATGATCACAGAAGGCTCCTCCAATGCCAGACATTGATCCAGGGTCTCATCCACCTCTGCCAGATCATTCGGGTTAATCACATACACATGTTTGACGCCGATGGCGCGCACTACGTCTTCAATCTTGATCAACGTTGTCGGCTCTCCTTTGGCGGTAAATCCGGTGCCCGGGTTCTCCTGGTGGCCAGTCATGCCAGTGATTCGGTTGTCCAATATGATGTTGACCGTATTGCTCTTGTTATATACCGTATTGATCAAAGAATTGATGCCCGTGTGGAAAAATGTGGAGTCTCCCAGCACAGTGACCACTCTCCTGGAGCTGCCCGTGGCGGCAAATGCCTTCTGGGCCCCATGTCCGATGCTGAAGGAAGCACCCATACATACGGTGGAGTCCATGGCAGAATAGGGCTTGCCCGCTGCCAAGGTATAGCAGCCGATGTCACCGCTGATCATAATATCTTTTCTCTTTCCAAGACGGTAGAAAAGACCTCTGTGCGGACAACCAGCACAAAATGTAGGCGCACGGCCGATCAGCTTGCTTTTATCAAATTCAATCAATTCCGGCTTTTTGCCCTCTACACAGGCACGCACCACGTCCGGAGTCATCTCGCCGTATTTGGGGAATAATTCCTTGCCGATGCAGGAAATGCCCTGCATTTTTACAAATTCTTCAATATAAGGGTCATTCTCTTCCAATATGTAGACCTTATCCACCTTGCTGCAAAATTCTTTGATCAAGCCAGCCGGCAGTGGATTGGTAAAGCCCAGCTTCAAATAAGAAGCATTTTCACCAAAGACTTCTTTGGCATAGTAATAGCAGATGCCGGATGCGATGACACCTACCTTGGTATCTCCCATTTCCATCCGATTAAAAGGAGACGTCTCACTATACTGCGCCAGTTTCCCCAGGCGCTCCTCCAGCTTCACCCGGAGGTTTCTGGACATAGCTGGCAGACAGACATATTTCGCCGGATTCTTGGCCCATTCCTTCACCGCTGCTTCTTTGCGCTCCTGCAGCTCTACAATGGATTTGGAGTGGCAGACACGGGTGGTGAGACGGATCATCACCGGCGTGTCATACGTTTCACTGATCTCGTAAGCCGCCTTCACCATATCGATGCATTCCTGGCTGTCTGAAGGCTCCAGCATAGCTAATTTGGCTGCCTTAGCATAATTGCGGTTATCCTGTTCATTCTGGGAAGAAAACATCCCGGGCTCATCTGCAGTCACAACCACATTCCCGGCATTGACGCCCATATACGCCCAAGTAAACAGCGGGTCTGCCGCCACATTCACGCCCACATGCTTCATGGATACCATACTACGGATCCCTGCAATAGCCGCTCCGATGCCGGATTCCATAGCCACCTTCTCATTGGGTGCCCACTCCGCATAGATTTCATCATAGGTAGCCAGGTTTTCCAAAATCTCCGTACTAGGTGTCCCCGGATAGGCAGCTGCATGACGCACCCCTGCCTCATACGCACCTCTGGCAATGGCCTCATCGCCGGTCATTAATTGTTTCATCGGTCATACCTCCTTCTTATGTGCAAAACACTTCCACATTCAACAGTTCCCCAGGGGCTGCTCCCCTGTCATCTGTGCGCAAGCCATAAGAGAATAATATTTTTCCTCAAATGCCGCACTCCTGGAATTCAACGCAATGGGGCATTTCGCCCCGACCACACAGCCGGCCATCATGGCATTTCCAAATTCCAGCAAAGATTTCACCATGATATTTCCCACAGAAATATTGGGTACCAGAAAGATATCCGTCTCTCCGCAGACCGGACTGTCATAGCCCTTAATCCTGGCCGATTCCTTATTGACGGCCAGATCCATAGAAATAGGTCCTTCCAATAGGCAGCGCCCAAACTCCCCGGCTTCCGCCGCTTTTTTAAGCTCTGCAGCATCCACGGTCTCCGGCATCTTAGGATTTCGCACCTCCACCGCACAGATGGCGGCTACCTTAGGTTCCTCATATCCCATCCCGGCGAACATATCCACCGCATTTTTCACAATGCCTTTCTTCTGCTCCAGGTCCGGATACAGAAGCATACCGCCATCGGTGACTCCCACAATCTTATGGTATTTTTCGATATCCAAAAGAGCTACATGGGAGATCAGCTTCCCGGTGCTGATCCCGTATTCCTTATTCAGCACGCCCTTAAGCAAGGTAGAGGTCTGTAGCAGCCCTTTTTGAAGAAAATCCGCCTCTCCGCTGCGGATCAGCTCCATTCCCTGCCGTACCGCCGTCTCATCCTCCCTGCAGTCCAGCACGTCCTCCCCTCGGACCGTATGGCCAAGCTTTGCCGCAATCCGTAAAATCTCATCGGCCCTGCCCAGCAGGATATAATCCAGTACGCCCTCTTCCTGGGCTTTAAACACCGCTTCCAAGGTATGGGCATCATGAGCAGCCACCACGGCAACTCTTTTTTTCGCACCGTTTTCCACCTTCGACCGCAGCTCTTCGAAATTACGGATTCCCATAAAAGATCCTCCTTTTTTGTGCAGAATTTTCTATCTAATCTCGTCAATTCCAATAATTATACAGTTTAATTTTACTATTTCGTTATTTATATGTCAACGAACTTATGCGTTTCATTCCCTTAACGTATTGATAAAATCTACCCTCTCCATCTGCTTTTGTGTTAAAATAAACAGGATATCAGATCCGGCTTGCTTAAAGGGACCCTGCGGGGCACCCGAAATACCATAGCCGGTTCTTAGAAACAACCGAACAATAAGAAAGGAATGTATGAGAAATGAATATGATCGATCTGAGAAGTGACACCGTCACCATGCCTACCCAACAGATGCGCGATGCGATGTACCATGCGCAGGTAGGCGATGACGTCTTTGATGATGACCCGTCCATAAAAGAACTGGAGGACTACGCTGCCGGACTTTTTGGCAAAGAGGCCGCCCTTTTTGTCACCTCCGGTACCCAAGGCAACGCCTGCTGTATCATGGCCCAGACCAGACGGGGCGACTGTATCGTGCTGGCTCCCCAGTCCCATGTATCGGACCATGAAGCCGGCTCCTATGCGCAACTATCCGGTGTCTCCCTGCGGTATCCTAAATCCCGGCTGGGCATTATGGACCCGGCCTCCGTAGCAGAATGCATTACGGATGACTCTGATCTGCAGGTGGCGCGCACAGGCTTAGTGCTGATGGAAAATGCCCACTCCACCGGAACGGTGCTTCCTATAGACAACATGAAGGCCGTCTATAAAGCCGCCCGTGTAAAAGGAGTTCCGGTCCACTTGGACGGCGCCAGGATGTTCAATGCAGCCCATGCGCTGGGAATTTCCGATATCCAGGAAATGACCCAGTATTGCGATACCTTAAACTGTTGTCTTTCCAAAGGGTTGTGTGCGCCCGTAGGTTCTCTGATCGCTGGCCCCGCCCAGGTGATCCGCCGGGCCAAAAAAGTCCGTAAGCTGTTGGGCGGCGGTATGCGTCAGGCTGGTTTTCTGGCGGCTGCTGGAAAACTGGCCCTGACCGATATGACCAAACGGCTGGGAGAGGATCACGAAAATGCCCGGTATTTGGCCGGACTTCTGGAAACCATCCCCGGCATCTCCGTATTTGGCGAGCGTTTGGATATCAACATGGTTTTCTTCACCGCTCCCTGGTCCCAAGAACAAAGAGACCGATATCCTGCCTTTATGCTGGGGCATGGAATAAAAGTCACCGGTTTTTCCGACGGAGAATTCCGCATGGTTACCCACCACGGCATCACCCGGGAAGACTGTGCCGCTGTGGCAGAAGCGGTGAGGGCCTTTGTTACGGAGACGATGCCGGGGCAGTAAGACTCCCGGCATCATCATGGAAAGAATGTTGTGATCGTAAAGCTTTTCCCGTCCCCGCTTTTGGCTTTGATCTTCCCCTTATGGGCAAGGACGATGGCCCGGGCGATGGAGAGGCCGATGCCGTATCCCGCCGTCTGAAAACTGCGGGAGGCATCTGCTCTGGTAAAACGTTCAAAGAGAGCGTTGAGATTTCCGGAAGGCATTTCTGATACCGTGTTGGTCACGACAATCTGCCGCCCACGGCCTCTTTTTTTCACGCAGACTTCAATGGTCCCATGCTCATCCGAATATTTGACTGCATTGTCCATCAGCAAGGAGAGAAGCTGCCGGATCTGTTTTTCATCCCCGCACATACTCAAATTGGGCGTGATTTCCCAGGAGAGCTTCCTCCCGGATGCCAGTGCCGGAGCCATAATATTCTCCAACACCTCCTCTGCCGCATCAGACAAGGAAAAATCCACCCGTAAAGCTTCAAGGCCCCCCTCGTCCAAACGGGACAAGGTCACCAGATCCGCCGTCAGTCCGCTTAGGCGTCTGGTTTGGTTGCGGATGCTCCTGGTCCACTCATTTTCTCCGTGTTCCATCTCCAGCACTTCCACATTGGCATCGATGATCGTAAGCAGGGTCTTCAATTCATGCCCGGCATCGGTAATAAACCGCTTCTGCTTCTGATAGGACTCCTCTACCGGCGCAAACACCCTCCGGGAAAAACAAAGCACCAGCAAAAGGACCGTGATCATCCCGGCCAGGGAAACGCCCACGCTGGCTGCTAAAAAGCCCCTTTTCTTTTCCTGAAGCTTTCGCCTGCTTTGCATACTCCAGGACATCGGCAGAATCCACCGCGGCAATCTTACCAGTATCTGTATCCGTAACGCTTCCATCCGAAGAAAAGGACACCGTAAAATACCGGGTCTCAAAAGGAGTCTCCGGGGACAGCCCCTTCATCTTCCCATCTTTTTCGTTCCCCGGGCCGTCCTTAAAAACACCCTCCCCGGCAGGATCCTTTTCAATGGCCCCTTCCGGCTTCTCTCCGGCCTTGGAGCCGTCTTTACCAATAGGTATCTGGGGAAAGCTGCCCCCGTTGTCCGCCAAAATCTCCAGAATATAATCCGCATCCGCCAGAATCCTTTGGTAATTCAATATATTGATGGCTCCCATGATTACAGCCAGCACTGCGCACATGGAAACCATGGCAATGATGATAAAACGCTTCCTGAGTTTATTTATCATAAGGCTTCCTCCAGGGAATAACCGGCATTTCTGGACGCCCGGATCTGCACATCCGCTCCGATGGCAGTAAGCTTTTTCCGCAGATAGGAAAGATAGACCCATACCACATGGAGCCCCACATCACTTTCATATCCCCAGATCCGCTCCAGAAAGCGTTCCGTAGAAATGAGCTGTCTCCGGTTCACAAGAAGCATTTCCAGCATCTGGAACTCTTTATTGGCCAGCCGGAAAGCCCCGCCGGGACCTGATAATTGGAAAGTGGCCTGATCCAGGGAAATATTTTCAAACCGCAGCACGCTGTTCTGGCTGTCCCGTTTTCTGGCCCTCTGCCTGGGCAGCGTCTGTCGCTTCTGATGAGCTGCTGCAGCCAGTGACTGAAGCTGCAGCCAGCACTGCCGCCATCCAAAACGCTGTCATCCTCTGGTTTCTCCTTTTTGTATTTATCATCACAATTCCTCCCGGCTGGTGACTGCCCTGCTGCACAGTATTTCCAGATTTCCGTTTCTACACCGCAAATCGTCGATCATTTGTTTTTCATTCTTCAGGTTTTTCAACATCACCTCAAACTCCCCCTCCCCTCAATCTTTGAGGGGCTTGACAGCTTTGCGCGCCAGATGCACTTTCCTCTTGCATCTGTGCGTATCCCGCACGGAGTGCTTTTTATTTCCTAGGAATGTTCGGAGAATTTTCCTAGGAAATAAAAACCGGCCAGGGAAGAGGCACATAGCCTTTTCCCCAGCCGGGACGGTCTTTTCATCCATTTATTTATGCGGATTCTTCCGCTCTTCTCTTTTGTTTGCCCTTGTAATCGTGAGCTTCCTCCAGCATCATATCCTTCACCTTCATCAGACGAATCTGCGTACTTCTCTCATTCTCGTCCAATTTCATCGTGATATATTTGATATTCTTCTGAGCTTCCGGAATGATCACGTGTTCCAGAGCATTTACACGCCGGCGGGTCTTCTCAATCTCCGCTGACATCAGCTGGCAGGCCTTCTCGATCTCTGCAAGCCTAAGCATATCCGGCAGCACATCCGCTAGGGATTTCACTGCCCCGTCCAGGTCGCTGGATGTGAACGCAAAACCATAGGAATAAATATCATTGGCGTCAGAGGTCCTGGTCTTATATTCAAAGACCGGAATATCCACGCTCATGACATTTTTCTTATCCGTGTTCAGGAACACTTCCTGCTTAGGAGCCATCAAAGCCGTATGCAAAGTCTGCTCAGACATACCTGCCTTCGCAATGACAAAATTCACATTTGCAGAGCGGATGCCGGCTTCTACCTTTTTTCTCAGCTCCATATTTTCCCGGACCAAGTCCAGAAACTGACGCATCAGCTCATCCCGCTTATCCTTGAGCAGTTTATGGCCGCGGACAGCGGTGACCAGCTTTTTCTTCTGCTTGGTCAGCTCCATACGGGTGGGATTCACCTGTGTAGATGCCACTATTCACCACTCCTTCCTAATACAGTCCAAAACGCGATCATCAATGAGGATTTCCGTAGTATTCATCCAGGAATTTGTCATCGATACGTTTCAGCTCGCTCCTCGGAAGGATGGACAGAAGCTTCCAGCCGATCTTAAGCGTCTCTTCAATATCCCTGTTGGCATCGTAGCCCTGGGATACATATTCCTGTTCAAAGGCATCGGCAAATTTGGCGTAGATCAAGTCCACGTCGGACAGCGCCGCTTCCCCTAAGATCACCATCAATTCCTTGGCATCCTTACCACGTGCATAGGCGGCAAAGAGCTGGTTCATGGTATTGGAATGATCCGCTCTGGTCTTGCCATCGCCAATTCCCTTATCCTTCAGACGGGACAGGGAAGGCAGTACATCGATGGGCGGGGTCACGCCCTTACGGTACAGCTCACGGCTCAAGATGATCTGTCCCTCTGTGATGTAACCGGTAAGGTCAGGGATCGGATGGGTCTTGTCATCCTCAGGCATGGTCAGGATCGGAATCATCGTGATACTACCGTTCTTGCCCTTCTGACGGCCGGCGCGCTCATATAGAGAAGCCAAGTCGGTATACATATAACCGGGGTAACCGCGGCGTCCCGGAACTTCCTTACGGGCGGCAGATACCTCACGGAGGGCATCGGCATAGTTGGTGATATCAGTTAAGATAACCAATACGTGCATATTTTTCTCAAAAGCCAGGTATTCCGCTGCTGTCAGCGCCATACGCGGGGTAGCGATACGCTCAACCGCCGGGTCATTGGCCAGATTGACGAACAGGACCGTACGGTCGATGGCACCTGTCTCTTTAAAGGACTCAATAAAGAAGTTGGATTCCTCGAAGGTGATACCCATAGCGGCAAATACTACCGCGAATGGTTCGGAAGTCCCGCGCACCTTCGCCTGTCTGGCGATCTGTGCCGCTAACTGCGCATGAGGCAGACCAGATGCGGAGAAAATCGGCAGCTTCTGGCCGCGGACCAGAGTGTTCAGACCATCGATGGCGGATACGCCAGTCTGGATAAACTCCTCCGGGTAGCTTCTGGCCGCTGGGTTCATCGGCAGACCATTGATATCCCTTCTCTCATCCGGAAGGATCTCCGGTCCATTGTCAATGGGACGGCCCAGACCGTCAAAGACACGGCCCAGCATATCTTCAGATACACCCAGCTCCATGCTTCGTCCCAGGAAACGTACCTTACTGTTGGAAAGGTTGATACCGGTGGAAGACTCGAACAGCTGTACCAGCGCATCGCTTCCGTTGATCTCCAAAACCTTGCACCGCCTGGTTTCACCGTTTGCCAGCTCGATCTCTCCTAATTCGTCATAGGTGACATTTTCTACGCCCTGTACCAGCATCAAAGGACCGGCAACTTCTTGTATGGTTCTATACTCTTTTGGCATTTTACAGGTCCTCCTTTCCAATCAGGCCGGAAATTTCAGCAGCCAGCTCCTTGCTCACCGCATCGTATTCTTCCGTCAGCTTATCCTCTAACGTATATTTGTAACGGCCGATCCGCTCGCGGACTGCCATCTTCACCAGATCATTGATGTTCGCGCCCTGTGCCAGCGCCTCTGCTGCTTCCTCATAGAAAGCCAGTACCAGCTTCATCATATAGTGCTGCTTCTCCAGAGACGTATAGGTATCGATCTCATGGAAGGAGTTCTGATGCAGGAAGTCCTCACGGATGGACCGAGCTGCTTCCATTTTCAGGCGGTCGCCCGGTGAAAGGGCATCCATACCTACCATCTTCACGATTTCTTCCAATTCGGATTCTTCCTGAAGGAGTGCCATCATCTTCTGACGGAGCGCCATCCAATCCTCTGCCACTTCTTTGTTAAACCACGGTCCCACGTCATCCAGATACAAAGAGTAACTGGTCAGCCAGTTAATGGCCGGGAAATGACGTTTGTAGGCCAATGCAGAATCCAAGCCCCAGAACACCTTGACAATACGCAGGGTTGCCTGAGATACTGGCTCGGAAATATCACCGCCTGGCGGGGATACGGCTCCAATGGCCGTCAGTGCGCCTTCTCTTCCTTCTTTGCCTTTGCAGATCACGTGGCCGGCGCGCTCGTAGAACTGTGCCAGACGGGATCCCAGATATGCAGGGTAACCTTCCTCACCCGGCATCTCCTCCAGACGTCCGGACATCTCACGGAGAGCCTCAGCCCAACGGGAAGTGGAGTCTGCCATCAAGGCTACGGAATACCCCATATCACGGAAGTACTCAGCAATCGTGATACCTGTATAAATAGAAGCCTCACGTGCCGCAACAGGCATGTCGGAGGTATTTGCAATCAAAACCGTACGCTGCATCAAGGACTGCCCGGTCTTGGGGTCTTTCAACTCAGGAAACTCATTCAGAACGTCTGTCATCTCGTTTCCACGCTCGCCGCAGCCGATGTAGACTACAATGTCCGCTTCCGCCCATTTTGCTAACTGATGCTGGATGACCGTCTTACCGCTTCCGAATGGTCCTGGAACGGCAGCCACACCACCCTTGGCAATGGGGAACATGGTGTCGATTACACGCTGGCCGGTCACCAGAGGCATTTCCGGCGGCAGCTTCTTCTGGTAGGGGCGTCCCTTACGCACCGGCCATTTCTGCATCATGGTCAGCTCCTTGTCGCCCTCTTCGGTGGTGATCACCGCCACCACTTCTTCCACCGTGAATTCGCCTGCCTTGATCTCCTTCACCGTGCCCTTGATTCCCGGGGGAACCATGATCTTTTGCTCCACGACGATGGTTTCCTGGACCGTGCCCAGGGTATCCCCGCATTCAACCACATCTCCGGCTTTGGCCACCGGAACGAAATTCCATTTTCTGTCCCTTTTCAGCGCCGGCACTTCCACGCCACGCTTTAAGTTATTGCCTCCGGATACCTTCATAATATCATCCAGAGGTCTTTGGATACCGTCATAAATGCTGGCGATCAGACCCGGTCCCAATTCAACGGACAGGGGTACTTCCATGGACTCTACCGGCTCTCCCGGACCAAGGCCGGAAGTTTCCTCGTAAACCTGGATGGATGCCTCATCACCATGCATCTCAATGATCTCGCCGATCAGTCGCTGGGAGCTTACACGCACCACGTCAAACATGTTGGCGTCTCTCATTCCTTCAGCGATAACCAGCGGTCCAGCCACTTTCTTTATCGTTCCTTTGCTCATTTGAACAAATCACCCACTTTCTTATTCGTCACCGAAGAGAATATCTGAGCCAACGGCCTGCTCTACGGATTTCTTCACTCCCAGGATACCCGCCCCCGTATTGCCGGACACGCCGGGTATCTGAATGATCGCCGGTAAAATTGCTCCTCGATATTTCTCTATCTCATGTTCTAATTGTGCGGCCAGGCCTTCTGTGATATAGATCACCGCATAAGTGCCCCCGGCCAGCTGGTGAAACTGCGCTTTCGCCTCCTCCAGTGCTGTTACAGGGAATGTATCCAGCCCCAGCGCGGCAAAGCCGTAAATACTGTCGTAATCGCCGATCACTGCAATCTTATACATACATTTCCCTTATCCTTTCCCGGATGAATTCTTCCGGCAAGTCGTTCTGCTTGGCGGAAAGAATGATTCTCACCGTTTTTATTTCGTTCTCCCGGGCCAGTATATAGGCCACCAGAGGACCAATGGAAAATGGATTATAAATCTGCGGACGAATGGTCTCAATGATGCGGTTGTCGCACCAGCGCTCAAATGCGGAAGGAGATTCCGCCAGCGCTTCTGCCCCTCCTGCATAATCGGTCCCCATCAGGTATTCCTTGATGGCATCCGGTCCAGCCAGCGCTTCTCTTGCCAGGACATCAATATCCAGGCTGTCGCATCTGGCCATCGCCTTCTTCATAAAATCCATTGATTTCGCGGTTTTCTGTGAACGCACTGCAATCTTGATATCCGCCACCGCAACGGTGGATTCCGCATACTGGCGGATGATATCGTCCTTGGACTTCTTGCCCGCCTCGTAAATAGCATCCAACGCCGCTTTGTCAATCATCACGTCGCATAACTGGCCGTCCCTGGTGTGCAGGAAGGTCTCAAAGGCTTCCTTCGCCACACCTGCCATGAAATCCGGCAGCCGGGAATAATCCTTGGATTTGATGATATCCATCATCTCATCCCCGTCAATGGCACAGTCATGGAAGAAAATATTGGGATTCTTTTCTTCGGTGGCCACCTCTTTGATGGCCGCTTTCAGATTGTGGAAAAGGTCGGGATAGGTCAGGACGTCAAACACGGACATATCCTTTACCAGCTCCGCCATCAGCTCCCATGTCTTCTCTCTTTCCCGCGCAAGGATCGCTTCTGCATTCATCGGTGTATCCGAATCGCCCCAGCCTCTCTCAGCCAGAAACTGCAGACACTGCTGCTCTGTCCTGCACGCCATCAGCTGTTCGATGACCGCCTGGGAAAACAGGGATACCTCCATCGCTCTGATTCGCGCAACCGCATAGGTGTATTGCATGTCAGACATAAAATAATACCTCCTTATTTGCGGATCACGCTGTTATGAAAATAATGCTGCCTGCACTTTGTCCTGCAGCTCATCTTTCTTAGAATCGAATAACGCTTTGAAAGAACAGTTTTCTTCGATGCCGCCGTAAGCAAGCACAAATCCCTTGTCTATATTCCTGCTCTCTTTGGAGATCGTCAGGGTACCGCCCTTATCCTTGGCAATAGCCTGTACCTTTGTCTCAAAGTCCCCGGGAAGCTTCTGCAAATCCCCTGGTGAGAAATACAGCACACCGTCTTGTGCCAGCGCAAACTTTCTAAGCATATCCAGGATCGTTTCAAAATACTCCGTATCCCCTTTGGAACAGAATTTCTGGTATGCTCTGCCCATCACGTCTGCAATCATCTCCTGCTTCGCTTCCAGGATCGCTGTCCTTCTCTTCAGGTCAGCGGCTGATTTCATACGGTCTTGGTAATTTGCCATATCGGTCTTGGATTTCAAAGAAATCTCTTCTGTCTCTTTGTCTGCTTCGGCCCGGGCAGTCTTTAAAATCTCCTCTGCCTGTGCCTTGGCTTCTTCCAGCTTCTCGCTGGCGGAGTTATTCGCTTCATCCAGAATCTGGTTAATGATTTTATCTAATCCAGTCATTCTACTCTCAAACTCCTTACTATACGTACGTCACGTACCTTATATATGAACAGGTTCCTCACCTTTTATTTCCAGTCTCAGACCGGAATCGCGCTGACTGCCAGGATGGAAATCAGCAGTGCTAAGATGGCATAGGTCTCAACCATTGCAGGGAACAGCATAGCTTTACCGAACTGCTCCGGTTTTTTTGCTACGATGCCGATAGCTGCTACAGATGTACGGCCCTGATGGATGGCAGATACCAGACCCACCAATGCGATCGGCAGACAAGCAACGAAGATCAAAAGGCCGGTCTTAATATCCAGATCCGCCGGCGTACCGCCCAGAAGGCCAACCTTGGAAAGGGCGATAAACGCCACCAAAAGGCCGTAAATACCCTGTGTACCAGGAAGCAGCTGCATGATCAAAACCTTAGCAAATTTGCTGGGATCTTCTGTAACTACTCCGGATGCTGCCTGTCCGGCAACACCAACACCATAGGCTGAACCCATGCCTGCAAAAATAACTGCGCTTGCCGCTCCGATTAACGCCCATACGATTCCACTCATAATTTTGTTTCCTCCTTAATATCTACATATTTTGTATTTGCTTTAAATGGATTAAAGGCTCTTCCTCCGCCTTCAAAAAATTTACCGAAAAACTCCACGTACTGAAGACGACACGTATGCACGTATGCGCCCAGCAGGTTGATAGCCAAATTAAAGGTATGTCCAATGACGAACACGATGATGAACAGGATGGCACCCAAAATGCCGCCGCCTGCCATGCTTCCCATCTGGTTGACCACGGATGCGATAACACCGGTCGCTAATCCCAATGCCAAAAGCCTGGAATAAGAAAGGATGTCGCTCAGCCAGCCAGTGATATTATATAAATCATACGCTCCCAACGCCACGCGAAGAGCCGGATTCTTATTGGCTCTGCCAGACATGAGCAGGATTCCCACAGCTCCAGCGATGGCCAGTACCTTACCCAAGGTATTCACAAATGGCGGGAAGGATATGTTCATCTGAGAAATAGAGACGAACAGATCACTTGGCAAGAGCATGATCAGAAGGCCGATCAGCATCATATACCAAAGCACCACATCACAGAAGAAATCCATGTAACGCTTGTCACGGATGCACATATAGCCTTTGGCTCCCAGCCCCACAAACAGATGGATCAGGCCGAAGAGCATGGAATAGATCAATAACTTCATAGGCTGCTCCAGCGGTGCGAACCACACCGGCGCAATGGTCACCTCATGACCAAAGAACGTCCTGGACACCACATTGATCAGATCGCCGAAATATCCGCCAAACATAATCCCCCAAAACAGGGTGGACAATCCACAGTACATGAACAGCCGGATGGATTTCGCCATATTCTCTGACATCCTGGGGAATTTCCGCAGAACCACAAAACAAGCCGTAAAAACGATCAGGCCATAAGCCGCGTCTGATAGCATCAGGCCAAATAAGAACACATAGAAGACGGACATGATTCTGGACGGATCCATCTCTCCCTTGGCCGGAAGCCCGAAGGAGGCCAGAACGCCTTCCACGCTGCTGGCAAACTTACCGTTCTCCAATACAACCGGCGCATCCTCTTCTTCTGTAACATCTTCAATATCCACCATCAGATCGAACCGGTCCGCAAGCCTGCGTTTCAAAGCCTCTGAATGCTTGGCCGGAATATAGCCGGAAATAAAAAAAGTCTGCCTGGACTGACGGATTTCCCCTAACACTTCATATTTCTGGGCTCTCGTCCGGAAATAATCAGAAATCAGTTTTAAATCCTCACGGCTCACCGCATAGTCCCGGATCTCGCTCTCCAACTGACCAATCTCCTCCTGCAGCTTGGTGATTTTCTCCACCAATAACTCTCTCTTCACTGCCGGAACCTTACTGGTCGCATGGGACGGCCGGGCAAAACCCAGCGTGCGCAGAGCCTCTTCCAGCTTGGCCTCATCCTTTCTTAAGCAAGCCGCCGCAATACAGGTCTGATCCTTGTCAGCGGATACTACCTGCAGATCAAAAGCATCCAGCTCCGGCGCATATTCCGCAACTTTCGCGTAGATCTCGTCCAAAGTCATGATGCTGCCGATGCTGCCAATGAGCATGGCTGTGGTCTTGGTCCCTTTGCAGTTCATAGGCACATCCAATGCCAACCACGGGGTCAGGCCTTCGATCTGGGTCTCCAGCTTCACGATTGCCGCTTTTTTCTCCGCCGTCTGCTTCTTCAGATCCAGAAGCCGGTTGGCAACGCTTAAGATACATTCCTTCTGTTCCATCGCTTTTTGGTAGTTCTCTTTGTCTACAAGAGCTTTTCCTTCCAAAGCGGAAAACAGGGATGTCTTCTCTGGCGCATATTCCCGGAGCACCTCCAAGGCATGATCCGCCAAAACCGCATTCTTCTCGAATGCCTGCCGGGATTCCAGGGTATCCATACGCTGCAGCACTTCATCATCCGGGCCGCTGGTATCAACCTCCAGAACTCCTAAAGACTGGATTTCTTCCAAAATGGCTTTACGGTCTTTTTTCATGGCGCAGATACTAAAGCGTTGCATCTGCAATATTGCCATACACACATTCCTCCTTTTTGCTGAAATAAAACCTTATGCTTTGGCAGCTTCCCGCCACATCATAAGGCCCCGAAAACGAAGCATCAGTACAACTGTGAGATCACCATATCAATGGCTTGCTCCTCCTTGGCTGCTGCCAGTTCTCTAAGCGCTGCTATCTCCTTTTGCACTTCCCCATCCAGCTGATCCAGTTTCCCAGCTTCGCCGGCTTTGGTATTCTCCATATCAGAGGCAGCTTTTTCCTTGGCGGCTTTCATCTGTTCCTCCTTCAAAGCTGCCGCATCTTCCCTGGCCTTTTTCACAATGGCATCTGCTTGCACAGCCGCGTCTTTGAGAATCTGTTCCGCCTGGTTTTCAGTTTCTTTTACCGCTTGAATTGTTTCCTGTACCATCTGTTCACCACCTTTTCCATATAGTGAAATCTTAACATAATTCACATCATAAAGCAATTGTAATTATGTACTTTTGAACAAACATCTAACATTTTTTTAGGTTTATACAATTTTTTTGCTACCTCTTGCCCACCAGTTTTTCCATACATAAAAATTGCGGAGGACTCCCCAAAAGAACAGTCTTCCGCAGTATTTTTTCCAAAATCCAGATAATTTATTTATAAAAATAAGGTTGATTGGACGGATCCTCCAGATTTTTGGCATCCAGCCAGGCATAATCCGTATAAATCCTCTTATCCGTCACTTCTTTCTCATCCGCCGCTGCCAAAGATGCCGTATAAATGGTCTGGAACCCCATCAGATACGGATTCTGGGATACCACGCCCACTTCTCTGCCTTCTTCAATGGCTTTTATCTGCCGGGAGCTGCCATCTACGCCGACTACCTTTAGGCCCTCCACCTCAATGGCATCCAATGCGTCCAGTGCCGTTTCCGCCACATCGATATTCGTGCAGAACAATCCCGCCAGATCAGGTGTCTTTTTTAAAAGGTTCTGGATCTTCTGCTCCAGATCCTCGTCCTCCTCCATCGTAAGCTCTCCGGCCAGCTTCATATCCGGTGCCTCCCGGGCCAAATAATCTTTAAAGCCTTCCACTCTCTCAATACTTGTCATATCATTTTTCCAATGAGAGATCAAAGCCACTTTGCCTTTTCCGCCCATAGAAGCAGCCAGTTTTTCCGCAGCCTCCTCTCCCAGTTTCCGGTCATTGGTGCCGCAGTAGGCCGTGTACAGATCCTCGTCCACTGCCAGCATAGAATCGAATAGGATCACCGGGATCCCATTATCCCTGGCAGTTTCCAGCTGTGCCTGGCCTGCATCCTCATCCCCTGCTGCCAGACACAAAACAGAAGGATTCTCCGACAACACCGCGTCCACGGTATTGATCATATCGGTCAGCTCTTTCGCATCATCCGGCCCTTCGAACGTCATGGTGATCTTCTCTTCTCCCTTCAAGCCATATGCCTGGTTCAGATACTTCACCGCGTCTTCCATGCCATTTTTAATGCTATTCCAAAATTCCCCCTCTGTGGATTTGGTTACCACCGCAATCCTGGCTCCCTTTTCCACCGGACGGCTGGTATCTATTTCAATGGGCGCTTCCGGAAGATCCTCCTGCCCGCCCTCTTTCATTTCCTGCTCTTGGGTCTTTGTTCCTGCGGCATCTGTGGATACTTCTTCGCTCCTTCCACATCCTGCAAACAGCGACGCAGCCATATAAATACCAAGTCCCAAAACGATTCTATGTTTTCTATCCAAAGCGCTTCCTGCCTTCCCAGCTTTTTTACAAACATATAACACGTTTTTCACTTCCCGTCCAGTCATTCCCGGAAAATTTCATACAATTTTCATGTTTTCCAGCACTACATCCGCGAAATAACGGTCCGTCAAATGCAAGGCAGGCTTCCACAAATTTCCATTTCCTAGTCCCATACGTCCCATTCTTTGCCAATCTCATACATCAGGGAAAAAGACAACGGCCCGAAAAGCACACCTGCCGGCCCGTAGAGAACCAGGCCTAAATAGACTGCGGCCAGGATCACCACCGGATAGACGCCCAGCTTCTCGCCGATCAGCCTAGGCTCCAGAAATTCCCTGGTAACGCTGGTGAGCAGCTCCAGGGCCACACAGCCGCCGCCAAGGAGCGGATTTCCACGCAGAAAAAACAAAACAGCCGCCGGATAGAGAAACAAGCCGGTGCCAATCAGGGGCAGGGCATCCAACAGACCCAAACCGATCCCCAGAAGTAAATAATAGGGGCTTCCCAACAGCCAAAAGCCCAAAATGCATTCAACCGAAATGGTCAGCATAATCAACAGCTGTGCTTTAAAGTACATAGCCGTGGTCTGCTTCAAACGCCGCAGCACCCGGCGGCAGCCCTGCAACATAGAATATTCCCTGGTTTTGCGTTTCAATTCCTCCATGTCCTTCAGGATAAAAATACCGGAAATGACTGCGATCACGCTGCCGCTTACCGCTGAAAACACCCATTTGATGCAGGAAGCGGCAGCCCCTACGGTTTCTGTCCCGATGCCTCCCATCAGATTTTCCTGCATTTGAGAAATGCAGCTCCAAAAGAAAGCAATGCTGTCTTCTTTTAAAATTCCTGTGCCGTCCTCCAGCATCTGGCAGCACCGGTCCAAAAGATGCAGACATTGGCCCTGTAGCTGTTCATAATTAGACAGCCAGAAACGGATCTGGGACAGGCCCACGTCAATCCCCTTCCAGATCACCAAGGCAGCCGCAGCCGCAATCAAAACAATGACCGCACTGCCTGCTGCCGTTCTATTCACATGTAAACGCCGCTGTGCCTTTGCCGCGACCGGAGCCGCCAGGCACGCCAGAAACCAGCCCAATAAAAAAGGAATTACAACAGGCACCACATACCGGAATCCCAGATATACGCCAATTATAATTCCTGCCATCTGCAGCCGTCTTTTCCATTGAATCTGCATATTCCACCACTCTTTCCTTATAGCCCTTAGTATGGTGGATATATTCAGTTTTATACAGATTTTACGGCGGTTTTGATCCCAGAACCACCGATTGCCATTGGATGCCTAAATCCCATCAGATCAAATGTTCGAATGCCCGTCCTTTGGGAGTAATTTCAAATTTCATGCTTTTTTTAGTCTTAGGATGGGTAAACTGCAAACGATAGGCACACAATCCCAACTCCTGCCAGCCCTTTTCGCACTCTCCCAGGTTGTATTTCTTATCTCCCGCAAGCGGCATCCCTGCCGCCGCCATTTGCACCCGGATTTGATGAAAACGGCCCGTCTCCAGGCGGATTTCAAACAGGCCAAGTCCTTTTACCTCTTTTAACAATCGGTAAAAAAGGACCGCTCTTTTCGCCCCTTTTTCCTCTGGAGCTGCTACCCTTGCCATATGGCTTCGGCCATCCTTGAAAAGCATATGCTCCAGCACGCCTTCCTTCTTTTCTGGGATATGTGCGCTCACTGCCAAATAATATTTTTTCATGCCATCCCCGGCCGCCTGGGCACTCAGAGATTTCGCCGCGGCCGGCGTCTTGGCAAAAACCACCAAGCCTTCCACCGGCTGATCCAGACGGTGCACCACGCCCAGATAAGGAATCCGTCCGCTTCCCTTTGCCGCCAGATAGTTTTTTAGAACGCTTTCCAAATCCATGCTCCCCATGCGGGCACTCTGTACTGCCAGCCCCGGCGGCTTATGACACACCAGGATCTGGGGATCTTCATATAAAATTAACGAGTTATCCTCTGCCATGATATGCTGCTCCTTTTTCCATGTCTTTTGATACTTCTGTATTGATTCAGTGCTCTCATTATATCACCCCATCTGCGATTTACAACGGATAAATCATTTTTCCACCGTTTTTGGCAAAAACTCTGCGGTATCTCCAGCCGGATTTTCTTGCTTTGCCGGCATGACCGTTTTAGAGTAGTAATACTTGTACGGATCAGCAAAAGAACCGCACAGGATTTTTTATAGGAGGTACTGTTATGTGGACCTATTTTATGCTGTTTGCCGGATTTTTCCTGCTGATCAAAGGGGCGGACCTTTTTGTATCGAGCAGCTCCAGCATCGCCAAAAAGCTTCGGATACCCTCTGTCATCATCGGTCTGACCATCGTCGCTTTGGGAACCTCTCTGCCGGAGGCCTCTGTCAGCATCACTGCTGCCCTCACCGGCAAAAATGAATTATCCGTCAGCAATGTCATCGGCTCCAATATTTTCAACCTGATGGTCGTCATCGGCATCAGTGCCATGCTCCATCCAATCCCAGTGAAAAGCGCCATATTACGGAGGGATTTCCCGGTCTCCATCGGCATCACCGTTCTTCTGATGCTCATGTATTTGCCCATGATCTTTCAGGAAGGCCACAAAACTTCTGTGCTCACCCGTCCGGAAGGATTGCTTCTGCTGATACTGGCCATTGGATATCTGACCTGGGTCACCAGAGATGCCTTATCCATCCGTCAGCAAAACCAAGGATCCGCAGAGGAACCGGAACTCTCTTCCCCGGTGCAAATCTTCTTCTACCTTATCCTTGGCGTAGGCGGCATTATTTTTGGAGGGGAATGGGTGGTGGACAGCGCTTCCGCCATCGGCACCAGCTTTGGCATGAGCGAAACTTTGGTAGGACTCACCATTGTTGCCTTGGGGACCTCCCTTCCAGAACTGGCCACTTCAGTGGTTGCCGCAAGAAAAGGAGAATGCGATCTGGCCCTGGGAAATGCTCTGGGTTCCAACATTCTCAATATTCTGCTGGTCCTGGGCTCTTCCAGCGCGCTGCACCCTGTAACCATTACACTTTATACCGTATATGATACCGCAATCCTGATCGCTTTTTCCATCGTTGCTTTTCTGTTTGCCAGAAGCGGCCATAACTTCCGGCGCAGAGAAGGCCTCATGCTCTGCCTCTTATATCTGCTCTTCTTTCTTTTCATCATTGTCCGATAGGCACAAAAATCAAGACGGCCACCACTTTTCTTCGAAAAATGATGGCCGTCCTAAAATTCATCTTTATTCAATTGATTTTCCTCTTTTAGTTTCTTTCCATATATAAACAGTTATCTGATTTTTATTGCTATGTATATTACTTTTCAACCACCCTGCTCATAATAAATTATCATCTGCACAAATGATATTTCATTATTTCGAAAGTATCTATAGATTTTTGATCATCATATAAGCTCTGAATCCTTAGTACTTGCTCTCTCCAACAGATATTGTCTATATGAGTTTCTCTATAAGCTCCTTTCTCTTTTTTAAAAACTGCCCTCTTACTGTTATAAGTTAACCACTCTTATTCAC
>JBMNRL010000012.1:0-82972 GCA_050944615.1 Blautia sp. | reverse complement strand
AATGCAGCTGCTGGATTATAATACTATAATTTATAGTAGTTGTCAAGAGTGGAACAGGAGGTCATTATGGCAACAATAGATTTAATTGTATTAGGTATATTGAAAAAGGAATCACTAAGTGCATACGATATTCAAAAACTGGTAGAGTATCGTAATATATCAAAGTGGGTAAAAATCAGCACTCCATCCATATATAAAAAAGTAATACAACTCGAAGAAAAAGGTTACATTTCCAGCCAGCTAATGAAAGAGGGAAACATGGCTGAAAAAGCAGTTTATACTCTTACGGATGCTGGTAATCAACAATTTGAAAAGCTGATGCTGGAAATAGCCTGTAAACCCATTCACATTTTTTTGGATTTTAATGCAGTGATCGTTAATTTAGACAGCCTGTCCAAAGAGAATCAAATTACCTGTTTATCCAGTATTGAGAATAATGTAAAAACATTAAAATCCTATCTGGAAGAAAATATAAATCTAAAGAAGAATATTCCAGAAATACCCCAGACAGGGATGGCGGTTCTGGAACAGCAACTTATTCTCACACAATCTATAGAAGAATGGATTGATAACATGAGAAAGAATCTTTAAGGTTACGGAGGGGAAATCCCCTCCATTTTTTTCTGTTTCCTGTTTCACAGATCAGCAGAAAAGCAAAATGAGCCGACTGATCACCCACCTTATTCCTTACATTAGCTACAATAGCATTAAAATTGAAATTCAGATATAATATCAAAGTTATTATTCAATACATAATAGACTTTGTTTTGAAGTGTAGAATACACGAATGAAACCCTTGTTGCCCATACCCCCTCTTGACGAACAGATTTTAATACTTTAAATGCGTCGTTAACTGAAAATTTTTCGTCATATTTTTCCAATAACTGTTTAGCAATTTCATATCTTGTATCGCCAGAAACTATGTAAGGTTTTGTTGTTTCCGGGCTTAGTACAGAATAGTTTGTAATCAGCGAAAAATTTTCCTGTTCATATTTGTATCCGATCCCAGGTTCAATGATTAAAACACGACCATTTTTATCAGAAAGCATAGCCTGCATGGTAGCGTCTGGAGCATAAATAATTTTTTTCTTTTCGACTATGTCCAAGGCTTTATCAAAAGATATTTCTCCTTTAATAAAACTCTCTGTCAATTCAGATATAGTATTATATTCTTTACCAATTCTATATTTTGCATTTTCATTTCCATGAACATAAAGAAGCGTTCCAACATTCCCATTTTTATTTATCCCATGAAAAGAATGATAATTACCATCTGGCATTTTTATACCAATATAAAATCTATTTTCCTCCGTAATTACAGTATGAGTCCACACAGAAAGGTCAATATCGAAATTGAAGCCAATAATTGTGTCGATACCATTGTAGACAAATCTTGTACACATATAACCGCTCCCTATTTTTTCTATTTTATGTAGTTCTTTTACTAATCGTATTAGTATTTTATATTGATTTGGTTCAAAAGTCAACAAAACAGCACAATTTTCTAATAGAATTATTGACTGCACTAATTCATTTAGCTAAAATTGTATTATATAAAATATTTTGAATGAGGTGTATAATATGAAGACTACTAAGGAAGCAGTAATAAAAGCTACGTCTGATTTGGCAGATAAAAAAGGGCTAAATAATGTTTCTCTAAAATCTGTTGCTGAAAAACTAAATATCCGTACGCCCTCTTTATATAATCACATAGAGAATTTAGATAATCTTCTTTTAGAAGTGACTCACCAAGGTATGCGGACTATGAATGAAAGAATGACACAGGCTGCAATAGGCAGTATTGGTGAGACAGCAATCAAAGAAGTAGCTGTTGCATATCTCGATTATATGATTGAACATCCTGGTGTTTATGAAACTATTCAATGGGTTTCATGGCATGGTACAGAGGAAACAAATTCAATTTTTAATAATTACATCTCTCTTTTATTAGCTCTTATTCGTTCTTGCCAATTTAAGGAAGAACATACAACAGATATTTTGAATATGATAATGGGTCTTCTACATGGATACACCACCCTGCAATTAAGATACGCATTCTCAAATCCCGACAAAGTAAGAAAGGAATTATGTAATGCAGTCAATACATTATTTTTAGGTATTCGCCAAAAATATGATTAGTGAATACTGCATTCCATTTTATCTCTTAAAACGAGAAATTTATACTACAAAGGTATAGTATAATACAAGTGTAAAATCAGCGTGCAGATCTCCAAGAGAAATGCACGCCAGCAAGCAGGCGGTTCATAATCTTTTTCATAAGAAATAAATCCTCCTTTATTTTGGGGTAAAAAAATAGACGCTCATTTCTGAACGTCTGGTCTATCGAAACTATGAAATTTTTTGCAGGATAGTTTGCTTTATCTTCTATATTATATAGATTATGTACTTTTTGTCCTTATGCAATCGCAGACAGGGAAAGCCTGTACCACAAAAAACAGCGTGTTTATCAGGCTTTTCGCCTATGTTGTTCTTATGAGGTTGCAGCAGAGCAAAAGGCCCGTTCCACTTATGACAACATCTTAAGAGTAGTGCGCGACATACCGGAAATTGCCGATCCAATCAAATTCCTACGTGCTAGGGAAGTGGTTCACTACCAGCGTTTCGGTGAAGCATTGCGCACGGTTCAGGAACAGCTGGATGCGAAGAATTTCTATGCTTATAACCCGAGCTTTGATGCACCTTGCATGGCTACCTGCGAAAATCCCTCCTCCTGTGGATGCAGTAAAAACACTAGAAAATGAGTATGGAAAATAAAGAGCTAATCAACACATTACAATTTCTTTTCGCTCAGCCGGCAGAAGTTTATGCGCAGCTTAAGGGTTCCTCCCAATTTTCAAAACTCACAGGCCGGCTTGACTTTTTCCCGCTATGGAACGGTACTGTAATCATGGCCCGTGTTACTGGCCTTCCTTCTAATCCAGGGGCTTGTGCCAGTGATATCTTTGGATTTCATATCCATGGCGGCAATTCCTGTGAAGGAGATGACAGCACTCCTGCATTCCCAAAGACAGGAGAACATTACAACCCCGGAACTTGTTCCCATCCGGAGCATGCCGGAGATTTACCCCCGCTTTTTGGCAATGGCGGTTTCGCTTTTCAGATATTTTATACGGACCGATTTGTGCCCGAAGAAATTATCGGAAAAACGGTTGTCATTCACAGCGCACCCGATGATTTCACATCTCAGCCTTCCGGCAATTCAGGAGAAAAGATTGCATGCGGCGAAATCAAAAGCACCTGGAATATGTCGGAATCATAAGGAATATACACGAATGGCGGACAAAAGGAGAACCTCCTTTTGCCCGCCATTTTTATAGACAAATTCATGGCTTACAATTTCCACAGGGAGCATATCCCATCGTAGCTGCCTCTTCCCTTGTCCCAGTAAAATCACTCCGGTTCTCCGGTGAAATTCTATCTACACTGTGACAAGAAGGCAAATGGAATTTTAAAGTATGAGTGTTTAAGACATAATTTATTGTCTCCTCATCAGTATTCGTATCCTCTCTCATCTTTTCCTGTGCAGGACTGTCCACATCACGGCCGGAATAATCCCCGCAGGGTTTCTGATCCCAAGTAATCGTTCCACGGTCAAACACTGCTGTTATCGTCCCTTGAAGATCTGTACGATACATATCTAACCCGCTGCTTTTCAGCCGCTCCATAGTTTTCTGTGCCGGATGGCGGAATTTATTTTCTGATCCACAGCTAATCACCGCGTACTTAGGACTTACCTTCTCTAAAAATTCTTCGGAGGTGGATGCCTCACTACCGTGATGGCCCACGACCAAAACATCGGAGAGAAGCTCTTTTCCTTGGGAAATCATATCATTTTCACTTTGGTTGGATGCATCGCCGGTCAACAGCATGGATGTATTCTCACAGGATACCTTTATGACTAAGGAGCATTCATTCGAATCTGCATAATTTTCCAAAGGAGCCAAAATTTCCATAGTAGCAAAACCAAATGAATACGTATCTCCCACCGCTGGATGCATGACAGCCTCGCCTTTTTCCGCCACGCCGTCCATAAAGGAACGATAGATATCTGTGTCGCTTACATAATCAGGTCCAAGGATCGTCTCAGCCGGAAAAACATTGATTACACCTACAAGGCCGCTGATGTGATCCATGTCATAATGAGAAGCCACAAGATAATCCAGTTTCTTGACCCCTTGCTTCTTTAAATAGGCTACCACATAGGAAGACCGTTCCGGACCGCCGCCATCATACAGAACATAGTGACCGTCCGACTCCAGCAATACAGACAGCCCTTGACCCACATCCAGAAAATGGACTGTCATTTTACCGCTCATTTCCTCTGCCGCTGTATTCACAGTCGATTTTGCGGCTGCCGCTTCCTTGTTCTGGACAGACTCCCTTGGTTTGGTATCTATCGTGTTCCAACTGCCAAAGATGATTCCTAAAGACACCGCAAACAATACAAATACTGCCCACAGCCCCCATTTTCTCTGCTTCTTTTTCATATTCTTACCCCATCCATACAATACGCGCCTGCGCAAACACCGTTATGAACTCACGCAATCGTTTTTTAAATATTAACATAGGGATTGGAAAATCACAAGAAAGAAGGAGGGCTGGAACTCAATAGTCCCAGCCCTTATGAAAAAGAAAAAAGTCGTGTGAAGAGGGCACTGCTTTTTTACTTTTATTATACTATACCTTGCATTCATGAATGTTCTGTAGTGAAATTGTGAATGGTTTTTGAAGAATCTGTGAAAGAAAAAAAGAAATAGGGATTATTTTGTTCCCTCTCCTTCCGCAACAATATCTTCCAGAACGGCAATCAGGTCATGAATGTTATTTAACCGCACATTGCGCTCTAAAATAATGTTTTTTAAATTCACAGATAACGTCTCGAATTTATCCCGGATTTCCGGTGCTACATAAGATGCCATATCATCACCTCAAAAATAGTATGGTTCAAGTCCAATATTGATCTTTAGCATTTAAAAATGGATTCCACATACTGACGCATTTCCTCCCGGGATTTTATCTCACGGGCCCCGTCAATTACAGACTCCTGTTCCGTTTTTGGCAATTCTGAAAAGCGGCTCAGCACATCGGAATGCATGGCAAGCTCCATGGTAAAACCAATGGGCAGCTCTTCATTATTGATCATTCCCATCACCTCCGGGGCCATCCTTGCGCGGCCGTGTGGATTCCGGCAACGGCTCCGTGATCCAGGACTCTTTGGGCTGATCCGGCAACGGCTGGATGACCGGTTCTCCCGGTGAAGGCTCCGTCACCCAGGCCTCTTTCGGCAGATCTATTTCCGGAATGTTGCCGTCATCGTAAATACTTTTTATTCCATTGCTGTATTCTGTCATAGTACACCTTCCTTTCTAAATTAACATGCCCATATCCAAAGAAAATATGTATGGCCGCCATGCTATATCACAAATATCTATGCATATTTTCCCGCTCATCGGTCATCCTATTTTTGAGGTGAAACCATGAATAAAAAAGAAATCGAAAAACAACAACGAAAAAAATCCAACGAGAAATTCAACAGCATTACCCAAAAGGTTAAAGTAGAAAACCAAAATCAGACGCACAATGTCCGCGAAGAAGGCATTGGACCTATCAACCAAAAGCGATAAGGCGGCCAAAAAGCCGCCTTATAATCATTCCCGGAGTTCTGCCGGCATCGACCAGCCATGGTGATTTGTATGGAGAAGCTTATGTGCCATATGGCCCAGCGGTTCCCCTAAATAGTCCTCATAACATTTTAAAACAGAAGGATTTTCATGAGAAAAACGCAGGCTGTTGTTCTGGTCCAATCCATAGAGGACCTGTCCTCGAACTCCTGCCAGCTCCTGCCCGTCATGAATGGGCTGGCCGCCGCCTCCGGCACATCCGCCAGGACAAGCCATGATTTCCACAAAATCATAAGAAACTTCTCCTCTGCGGAGAGCTTTCATCAAATGTCTGGCATTGCCAAGTCCGCTGGCTACTGCTACCTTCAGCTTCGTTCCCGCCAGATCAAAGGTGGCTTCCTTCCACCCTTTCAAACCTCTCACTTCTTGAAATGCATCCGGATCCGGATTACTTCCCACTGCCAGAAAATATGCGCTCCTTAAGGCTGCTTCCATCACACCGCCGGTGGCCCCGAAAATAACGGCCGCTCCCGTTCCAACACCTAAGGGAGCATCAAATTCCTCTTCCTCTAATGCAGTCACATCAATGTGCTCTGCCCGAATCATACGGTCTATCTCCCGGGTTGTCAAAACCACATCCACGTCTTGGCCTGCTCCCGCATCATTCATTGTAGGAAGATCGCATTCCTTCTTTTTCGCAAGACATGGCATTACAGAAATACAGAAAATCTGCTTTGGATCCACACCCAGCAGCTTTGCATAATAGCTCTTTGCCACCGCACCAAACATCTGCTGGGGTGACTTGGCCGTGGAGAGCTGATCTGTCATGTCCGGGTACTGGGACTTTAAGAAACGCACCCATCCGGGGCAGCAAGAGGTAAACATCGGAAACCGGTGCTCCTTCGCATGTTTCAAGCGTTCTAAGAATTCACTGCCTTCTTCCATGATGGTCAGATCCGCTGAAAAATTTGTATCAAATATGTAACGAAATCCCATCTTACGCATCGCTGACACTAAGCGCTTAACGGAAGCAAATTCTCTGGATACTCCAAAAGACTCGCCCCAGGCAGCCCGCACAGACGGCGCGATCTGCACCACAGTGATCACCTCAGGGTCCGCAAGAGCATGAAATACCTTTGGTGTGTCATCCCGTTCCCGCAACGCACCTACCGGACAGTGGGTGATACACTGCCCGCAGAGCGCACAGTCCGATTCCTCTAACCTCCGGTTGCCGGACACATCAACGGTAGTCCTGGAACCCGTATTAGCCAAGTCCCAAATATTTAGGGACTGGACTTTATCACAGATCTGAATACAACGCATACATTTGATGCATTTTTCATAGTTACGGAACAGCGGAAAATCCATCGTCCATCGGCTGTGATGTAATTCCTTCTGATAAGGAATTTGAACAATTCCCAGATCATTCGCTGTTTTCTGCAGGTTACAGTTTCCGCTGCGCACACAAGTGGTACAGCTGCTGTCATGCTGCGAGAGGATCAAACGCATATTGGTCATACGCGCCTCTCGGACCTTAGGGCTGTTGGTTTCTATGACCATGCCTTCCTCCACCACATTATTGCAGGAAGTAACCAGCCGGCTGATACCTTCCACCTCCACCACGCAAATTCGGCAGGCTCCGATTTCATTGATCTCTTTTAAGTAACACAGGGTCGGGATTGGAATCCTGGCAGATCTTGCCGCTTCCAAGATCGTGGTTCCCTTCTCCACAGATAATTGTTTTCCATCAATTGTCACATTTACCATCTTTCAGTCCTCCCTCCCTTAAATATGCCAAAACCAAAATGATCGCACCGCAGACATCTCCTGGATTCCTGGGCTGCTTCCTGACAGGTCATACCACATTCGATCATATCAAAGTCATGTTTTCTTTTGGCCGCATCCCTTTGTGACAGCTCCACACGTCCACATGGCTGCCTGTCATCCAACCGTATTTTCGGTATTTCCACATCCACGGAAATGCTATGCTTATATCCTAAATATTCATCAATATTCGCCGCCGCCACTTTTCCGGCAGCGATGGCTCTTATCACCGTCGCAGGACCCGTCACACAATCACCACCTGCGAATACCCCGGGAAGATCTTTCATGCCGCTCCAGCTCAGCGCCTGGATCACACCCCGTTTCACAGGAATTCCGCTCTCTTCAAAAGGCTTCGTCTCAATCCCTTGTCCTACTGCCACAATGATACAGTCGCAGGCCAAACGCATCTGTTTTGCCTCTGCCGTATTGGGAAACGGACGGCCTCCCACTACTTCGCCGATGATCTGCGGCTGCACCCACAGCGCACGCGCCACGCCATCCACATCCTGTTCGATACGAAGAGGCGCCGTCAGATCCAACACTTCACAGCCTTCTGCAATAGCCCCCAGGACCTCGTCTTCCAATGCTGTCATATCAAACATACGCCGTCGGTATACGATCCGGACCCTGGCTGCTCCCAGGCGGATAGCGGAACGGGCCACATCCATTGCCACGTTTCCACCGCCAATGACAATGACATCCTGCCCGCTAAAATCACAGGGTTCTCCGTCACCAATGGACCGCAAAAGTTCCACCGCAGAGATCACACCTTCCCTTGCATCTTCGCCTTCAATTCCGATCTTTTTGTCATTTTGGGCCCCGATAGCGATATATACCGCATCAAACTGATTCCGGATATCTTCTACCGTCGGCTGTATGCCAATAGACGTCTCCGTATGTACCATCACTCCTTTGGATAGCAACATTTTAATTTCCTTGTCCAAAACCTCCCTAGGCAAGCGGTAATTGGGAATCCCATACCGGAGCATACCGCCCAGCTGTTTTCTCTGCTCGAAAATAGTTACGTCATGTCCCATCTGGTTCAGATAATAGGCTGCACTGATCCCCCCGGGCCCGCCTCCGATCACAGCTACTTTCCTGCCGGTCCGCTCTTTTGGCTTTGGAATCTCTACTTCACCGGCCATATCCACCGCAAACCGTTTTAATCCCCGAATATTCACCGCATCATCCATCATATTCCGGCGGCATCTGGATTCACAAGGATGTTCGCAGATCATAGCGCATACAGAAACCATCGGATTGTCTTTGCGGATCAACCGAACCGCATCCGCATATCGCTCCTCGGCCACCAACGCAATATAGCCTGGTATATCCACCCCCGCTGGACATAGCGCCCGGCAAGGCACCGGCTGATCTAGGTTACAAGTACATCTTCCCTTGAGAATATGCTCCTCGTAATCATCACGGAACCCTTTCACCCCTTTTAACACCATCTCTGCTGCCTGATATCCAATGGCACAGTCAGCCGTCATATAGATATCTCTGGCTGTCATCTCGATTAAGTCAATGGTGTCCAGTGTAGCCTCCCCTTCTAATACACTCTCCAGCAGATTTTGAAGCTGGCCCAGGCCGATGCGGCAGGGAACGCATTTTCCACAAGTCTGTGCATGGCAGACTTTTAAAAACGAAACCGCCAGATCAACCGGACACAATCCCGGCGGGCTGGCTACAATACGACGTTCCAGGTCCTTATACAGCCCCTCTACCGTGGTCTGGGCTTGATTTCTTGTAATAATACTCAGCCTGCTCATAACTTAATCCTCCTCTCCAAAATAAAAAGACAGAAACCGCCACATTTCATGCCAAAGACACTTTGTGACTGTTCCCGTCTTACATTCTGTTCCTTTTTGGTTGTTGATTGACTATAATTTAACTATATCAGAAATTTTCAGAAAAATCAATGTTAAATTATTATTTTAACAAACTTTTCAATATTCCAATCCGTCTGTCGGCTTTCCTTTTCAAGAAAATCACTGGACAAAAGGAGAGCCGGGGAAGAACCCCGGCTAAGTATGAAGAAATATATGTGAAAAAGCGCTACGGCTTTATTTGCCTATTACTATATCTGGTTTCTGTGAACGTTTTGTGATTGTATTTTTAAAAAATTGTAAAAGCATTCCAAAAAAACAATAAACACCCCCTCAGCCTCTCTTTTGACCGATGATCTTAAACACCGTATCCATGATCAAAATAGCGACTGCGATCATTCCGGCCATCTGCAGCGTATAAATAAAATAATATCCCGCCATAGGATTGTCACCAGCGAGCAGGTAATATACAATCCGGTAAACCCCTACACCAGGTACCAACGGCAAAATTCCGGTAATCAGAAAAACTGTCACCGGTGCTTTGCAAGACCTTGCAAAAAGATGGGACGCCAAAGCCACCAATAGCGCCGCAAAAAACATGACCAGCATCCCATTGCCGCAGATTTCCCGGACAACTATATACGTTGTCCAGCCCAATGCGCCGGCCAGCCCGGAGTAAACCAAAAACCTTTTGGGAACGCAAAAAATCAGTCCCAACGTCACTACCGCCCCAAATGAGGCTGCTGCCTGTAATAATATTTCCATACTTACCTCCAAAATTCATCTGATAAGCAGCCCGAATTCTCCAACCGCGCCCTCTTATAGCAATGTTCCAAACAGCATCTGACACGCAGCCATTCCTGTCCCGATTCCCAGCGCCAGCGATGCCGCCACCACAAATGCCTCAATGACCCGGGCAGAGCCGGACATATAATCGCCCTCCAGCGTATCACGGATGCCATTGGTCATGGCCACTCCCGGCAGCAGTGCCATGATTGAGCCAGCAATTGCGGGCTCCAGATTTAAAAACGGATATCCCAGATTTTTGATAACCATAGTGGTAAATGCCATAAAAAATGAAGCCGCCATATTCAGCACAAAACTGTTCAAATGCAAAATCCGGTTCAGTCTTCTCGCCAGAATAAAATAAACACCATTCACCCCAGCCACCAGACATTCGAAGAAACGGCCGCCTAAAGTAAATGTAAACAACGCGGCTGACAACATAATAGAAATATTTACCAGCCATTCCGGATAGGCAACCGGTTTCATGTGCTTCAATTGATGAAAGGTCTCCTTGAGCGTCAACTCTCCAGAACAAAATTTTCTGGATATGGCATTCACCTGATCAATATTTCCTAGGTTGATCTCTTTGTCCCGAATCCTTCGGGTCAGGCTTAAAATTCCGTACCGGTAGTCTTCCAGCGTAACCGTGATGCCTGTCGTCACCACAAAAGCATCACAGCGCTGAAAACCTGATGTTTTCAAAATACGCAGGATGGTATCCTCTACACGGCAGGTCTCCGCACCGGCCACCAACATGATCTGACCTGCCAACACTGCCGTATCCGCCAACAAATGGTAATCCTCTATTTCTTTTCCCGTCCTCAGGACCTCCGTCATAATCTGCCCTCCTCATAAGAATTCCTTCCTGTCTCAACCTTACACATTTCTGCAGCCACTGCATTTTTATTTATTATACTCTACATTATCCAAGGCAACAATGCACATTTCCGCAATCTTTTATTTCATCGGCACCGACTTGAAACAATCACAAATTATGAAAGATAAATAGATTCTCGTGGCCCTATTCACAGCCGTCACCCAAGAGATCCTGATGGCCGAGCTCTCCACCTGCATCCATTGAATGTTAAAACAAATGCAGAAAAAAGAATAGAACGGCCAGATCCATTGCCAGTCTTGACGAACTTCGGACCCAGTTGTTATACTGAATGGATATGAGCGGGAAAAACAAACGATTTTCTTGCTTTGCATAACAAAAGATTGGAGTGATCCCATTGAAACACACTGCTGACCGCTGGCTGAATACACCGGATCCGGAAATATTTATTGACAATGCAGATAAATTCAATGATCTGATGCTAAAATACCGGTGTGCCATCCGAGAAATAAGGACAAAGCTGGAGGTCCTGGACGATGAATTCTCTGTGGAATATAAACGTAATCCTATCTCCTCCATCAAAACACGCATCAAAAAACCTGCCAGCATTTATAAAAAGCTGAAAAAGCTGGGCTATGAACTGACCGAAGAAAATATCAACGAACAGCTTCATGATGTGGCTGGCATCCGGGTCATATGCGCCTTTATCGATGATATTTATACCATTGCAGATCTTCTGGCCTCCCAGGACGACATCACGGTCCTAGAAATCCGTGATTACATCAAATCACCTAAGCCCAATGGCTACCGAAGCTACCATATGATCGTAGAAATCCCTGTATTCTTTGCCAAGGGCAAAACCCCCATCAAAGCGGAGATCCAAATCCGTACCATCGGCATGGATTTCTGGGCCAGCCTGGAACACCAGCTCCGCTATAAGAAGGATTTGGAAGAAATGAGCAGCTATGATAAGATTTCACAAGCGCTGCAGCAATGCGCCGCCAACATCACGGAAACAGACAATCAAATGCAGGTGATCAAAGATATGCTGGGCGATTTTAATCAGGAATAAGAAGGAGAAACCATGAAACAAGCATCCGAATTAAAGACACAATTAAAAACAATTCACAGAAAAAGCTATCCAGCCTATAAAGATCTGCGGGGACAATATGATTTTGGCCGTTACCTGCTGTCCATTGACCATGTACAGGGAGATCCCTTTGCCTCTCCTTCCAGCTTAAGCGTCCGGGTCAGTCACCATAACGCGCTTTTTCCCAAAGAATATTACCAAGAACCTTGGTGCCGGATCGCCCTGCAGGACCATCTGACCCGGCTCTTTGCCGCACAGATCCACCGCTATTCCTTCCAGGCTAAAGGCTCCGGAAAAAGCGGTCTGATTTCCGTAAGCAGCTGCGGCCCCGAGATTCTGGAGCGGACTGCTTGCCAGATCACAGAAAAAGAAGTCATCTTCCGTTTTAAAGTAGGTTTTCCTGCCAACGGGCGGACCATCAATGCTCTAGAAATGGAAAAGATACTTTTTGATTATCTGCCAAAATGCTTAGAACAGAGCATCTTCTACTCCCGCCTGGATAAACAGAAGGTCCAGGAGGTATATTTTCTTGCCCAGGATCAGGAATATCTCCGCCAGGAGCTGCAAAAGCGGCAATTGTGTGCCTTTGTGGCAGACGGTGCAATCCTTCCTAGAAAAAGCGGCGTTTCTAAGCTGCCTATGGATAACTGTATTCCCTTCACTTCACCAGAAAGTCTGCGGGTCACCATGAAACTGCCCCATAAAGGGGATATCACCGGCATGGGTATTCCCAAAGGAATTACGCTGATCGTAGGTGGCGGCTATCATGGAAAATCCACCCTTCTTACCGCATTGGAACAAGGTGTCTATCCCCATATCCAAGGTGACGGACGGGAATATGTGGTCACCGATGCTTCCGCCCTGAAGCTTAGGGCAGAGGACGGCCGCTGCATCAAGCATGTGGACATTTCCATGTTCATCAATGACCTGCCCAATAAGAAGGACACCCGGGACTTTTCCACCTTAGATGCCAGTGGAAGCACCTCACAGGCCGCCAATATTGTAGAAGGATTGGAAGCGGGCACCTCCCTCTTCCTCATCGATGAAGACACCTCTGCCACCAATTTCATGGTCCGGGATGCTTTTATGCAGCAGATCATCCATCGGGATAAAGAACCCATCACTCCATTTCTGGAACGGGTACGGGATCTTTATGACCAAGCCGGCTGCTCCACCATCCTGGTGGCTGGAAGCTCCGGTGCATTCTTCCATGTGGCAGACACTGTGCTGCAGATGGACTGCTACCGCCCGGTCGATATCACAGAAAAAGTCAAGCAAGCCTGCAGGGAATTTCCGGATTCCAGGGATACAGCCCCAGCCTTTACCCTTCCTGCCTTCTCCCGCATTCTCCCTCCGCCGAAATCTGCTAAAGTACGGGGAGGCCGGGAAGAACGGACCAAGGTTAAGGTCCATGATAAAGATTCCTTTTTCCTTGGCAAAGAAACCGTGGATCTTCGATATGTAGAACAGCTGGTAGATGCGGAACAGACTGCCGCCTTGGCCTATCTATTAAAATATGCCAAAGAAAACCTCCTGGACGGACGTCATACGCTCCGCCAGATTGTGCACTCACTGGAACAAAAGCTTTCTGAAAAAGGCCTGGGTTTCGCCGCAGATACCTCCTATGTACCCTCCGGCCTCGCTATGCCCCGGATACAGGAAATCTACGCCTGTCTGAACCGCTGCAGGGATTAAGAAAACGTTAATATTGTTTTATTTTAAAAAACAGCCGTTTTGACTGGAAAATCCAGCTAAAACGGCTGTTTTTCGTCCATTCGGCGGACAAAAATACAACATTTTTCCCAAACCATCTTCCATTTTAATGAAAGGATGTTATAATATCATTCAAAGTCTTAATATTATCTTTATGCAAAAATTAGAATTTAAATAGAATCTTTATACTTTTTTGGAGGAAGCTATGCAGATTATTATCGCAGGATGCGGAAAAGTGGGCAAGACCCTGGCCCAGCAATTGGACAGCGAGGGCCACAATATTACCCTGATTGATATTTCCGCCTCAAGATTACAAGATGCCACCAGTGCCATTGATGTGATGGGCGTGGTGGGAAACGGCGCCAGCTTCAATGTACAATCCGACGCCGGTGTGGAAAACGCAGATCTTTTCATCGCTGTGACCCACTCCGATGAGCTCAACCTGCTCTGCTGCCTGATCGCAAAAAAAGCAGGCAAATGCCACACGATCGCCCGGGTGCGAAATCCTTTATATAACAAAGAAATCAATTTTGTCAAAGAGCAGCTGGGTATTTCTATGATCATCAATCCCGAACTGGCCGCTGCCAATGAGATCTTCCGTCTCCTGCGGTTTCCTTCTGCCATTAAGATCGATACGTTTACCAAAGGCAAGGTAGAACTGTTGAAATTTAAAATCCGGCCGGATCTGGGAATCAGCGGCTGGCAGGTATCCGACATCGCTTCCCGCCTAAAATGTGATGTCTTGATCTGCGGTGTGGAACGCGATGATCAGGTAACGATCCCAAACGGAAACTTTCTGCTCCAATGCGGGGACAGCGTATCCATTGTCGCCTCTCCCAGGGAAGCGGCTGAATTTTTCCGTAAAATTGGCGTAAAGACTCATCAGGTGCGCAATACGCTTATCGTCGGGGGCGGCACCATTGCCTTCTATCTGGCAAAACTGCTGCAAGGTATCCATATTCCCGTCCGCATTATTGAACAGAATTGGCAGCGTTGCGAAACCTTAAGCGAATTGCTCCCAGATGCCAACATTATTTGTGGAGACGGCACCAGCCAGGAACTCCTCCACAAAGAAGGCCTGGAGCAGGCAGAGTCTGTGGTGGCCATCACCAACCTAGACGAAGAAAATATACTTCTGGCCCTATATGCGCAGAAACACTCCAAAGCCAAGACCATCGCCAAGGTGAACCGGATCTCATTTAACGATGTAATCGACTCCTTGGATATCGGCAGCATCATCTATCCAAAAAATATTACTGCTGACTATATCACGCAGTACGTCCGCGGTATGCAGAATTCCTTGGGCAGCAATGTAGAAACTTTGTACAAAATACTGGACAACAAGGCAGAGGCCTTGGAATTCGCCATCAAGGATCGTTCCCCTGTGGTAGATGTCCCTTTGATGGATCTGAATCTGAAAGAAAACCTGCTGATCTCCTGTATCACCAGACGGGGGAAGATCATCATTCCCAGGGGGCAGGACCGCATCCAGGTAGGCGACACGGTCATCGTCGTGACCACGCATCCCGGCCTCCACGATATTCGGGATATTTTAAAAAAATAGCCATCGCGCATAGATAAAGAGGAAGTCTATTATGAACGTTTCCATTATATTATATATTTTGGGCTGGATTTTAAATTTTGAAGCCGCATTTATGACGCTGCCCTGCATTGTGGCCTTAATCTACGGCGAAGCACAGATATGGTCCTTTGTGGTCACCATGGTGATCTGCCTGGTCATCGGCATCCCGCTGGTCATCAAAAGCCCGGACAGCAAAGCCTTCTATACCAAAGAGGGCTTTCTCACCGTTGCCTTAAGCTGGATCGTCTTAAGTCTCATGGGAGCTCTGCCCTTTATGTTCAGCGGCTCCATCCCTAATTTTGTGGATGCCATTTTCGAGACAGTATCCGGCTTCACCACTACTGGTGCCAGCATTCTTTCGGATGTGGAAAGTCTCTCCCACTGCATTTTGTTTTGGAGAAGCTTCACCCATTGGATCGGCGGCATGGGGGTCCTGGTCTTCATTTTGTCCCTGCTGCCCTTGACCGGTGGCTATCATATGAGTCTGATGAAAGCGGAAAGCCCTGGCCCTTCTGTGAGCAAATTGGTTCCCAGAGTCCGTTCCACCGCTAAAATCCTCTATGGAATCTATCTGGCCCTGACCTTGATTGAAATCTTATTTCTCCTGGCAGGGAAAATGCCATTATTCGACGCTTTAACCACAGCCTTCGGTACCGCCGGAACCGGAGGATTTGGCATCAAGAATAACAGTATGGCCGGTTATTCCATGTATCTGCAAAACGTGGTAACCATCTTCATGATCCTGTTCGGCGTCAACTTCAATGTATACTTCTTCATTTTAATGAAAAAATATACTCAGGCGTTTAAATGCGAGGAACTCCGTTACTACCTGGGAATCATCGCCGGAGCGATCATCATCATCACCATCAACATCCGCGGTCTCTTCCCCACGCTTGGCAAAGCAATTCAGCAGGCCGCCTTCCAGGTGGGTTCCATCATCACTACCACCGGATTTGCTACGACAGATTTCAACACTTGGCCGGAAGTGTCGAAGACCATTTTGGTCATGCTCATGTTCGTAGGCGCCTGTGCCGGAAGTACCGGCGGCGGCATCAAGGTATCCCGTTTTGTCATCCTTCTGAAAACCATCAAGAAGGAAATTGGCTCCTATATTCATCCACAGAGTGTGAAAAAGATCAATATGGACGGAAAGCCCATTGAACACGAGGTCGTTCGTTCCGTCAATGTATTCATGATCACCTACATCATTCTCTTTTCTTTTTCTGTGCTGCTTATGGGATTTGACAACCTGGATCTGATCACGAATTTTACCGCCGTGGCCGCAACCTTAAACAACATCGGCCCCGGCCTGGAGCTGGTAGGTCCTTCCCAGAATTTCGGTGTATTTACGGATACCTCCAAATGGATCCTGATTTTCGATATGTTGGCCGGACGCCTGGAAATCTTCCCACTGCTCCTATTGTTCACCCCGGATTCCTGGCGGCGCTTCTGATCTGCCATACAGACAGCCGCCTTAAATGCAAAACAGGACTGCCCAAAATGGACGGTCCTGTTTTTTGTTTACAAAGAATCTTCTAGTTTTTTTCTAAGGATATCCCTTCCTTCATTTGTTTCAAAAATACAGAAAAAACATTTCCTCCGTCTTTGCCCGGTGCAAGCTGCAGATAGCCACTCTGCCCGTCGATGATCTGTCTGGTAAGATACAGACCAAGACCTACACCTTCCGTTACCATTGCTGCGGAGCTTCCACGGTAAAACCGCTGGAACACATGATTATATTCTGTTTCCCCAATAGTCTGGGATACGTCCTCCACATCCACACGTGCAAACAGATCATAAGCAGTCACGTTTACCCGGATACGCCCCTTTCGGACTGCATATTTTACCGCATTGTCCAAAAGGTTAAATATCGCCTCTTCTGTCCATTTTCTGTCGCACCAAACGGTCAGCTCCCGGTCTCCTTCCAGGGAGATCTCCAAACCGGCAGCTTCTGCTTTCAACGCAGCCTGATCGATGGCTCCCAGTAAAATCGGCAGAAGTGGCTGTTCTTTCGGTTGGAGATGAATAATATCCGTTTCCAGACGGGCCACCTTGTCGAAGCCATTACCAAACCATTTCATTTTTTCCACTTGTCCATTAATACGGTCCAGAAACCGCTTTCTGGTGTCTTCATCCAAGGAAGGATCTTCCAAAAAACTGACATAAAGGCTGATGTTAGTCAGCGGAGTATTGATCTGATGAACGAGATCCGCCACCAGGCCGCTCAATTCTTCCCGAAGCTCCTTCTCACGGGCTTCATTGGCCGTTAGGATATCATAAAGTCTCCCGATCTGGTTTTGGAATTTTCCCAAAAGGTCATCTTCCTTCTCTGAAAAACTAATGACCTTCTCTCCTCCTATCAGGCCGAGGATGGTGTCATCTACCCGGCGCATGACCTCATTGATCAGACAACGGATATGAACATAGCCCAGGGAGCCTATGGCTAAAGCCAATATCCCGTAAACTGTCCCCACGATCAGGACCGGCACATCTCCCCAGGCGCAAAAACATAAAAAGGCCGTAAGCAGAAGCAATTCCGCTCCTGCTATCACCCGCTCTGTCCGCCGGATCTTCCGTTCACAGCCCAAGGCCGTGCCTCTTCTACCCTCTCTTCTATTTTCCATTTCCGTCACTCCACTTATAACCAATCCCAAAAACCGTGCGGATCCACTTGGGATTCCCCGGCTCCCTCTCAATCTTTTTCCGCAGCCTTTGAATATTCACATTGAGCGTCTTCTCATCCACAAAATTCTCGTCCACATCCCACACCCTGTCCAACAAAACCTCTCTGGTGAGCACCATATTCCTGTGATTTAGAAGCACTTCCAAAAGCTTTCCTTCTGTGGGTGTCAAAGGGATGGTTTCTCCTGATATCACAAGCTGGCCATTCTCAAAATCATAAGAAAGGGAGCCGGAATAGTAAAACTTCCGGCTTCCTTCCTGATTTCGTTTCAACAATGCCTTCACGCGGCACAGCAGCACAGCCATGGAAAAAGGCTTTGTGACATAGTCATCCCCTCCTGCATCATACCCTCCGATCATATCTTTTTCTGTATTTCTGGCGGTAAGAAAGATCACCGGCACTGGATTTTGTGCCCGGAGACGTTTCAAAAATTCCCGGCTGTCCCCGTCTGGAAGATTCACATCCAAAATCACCAGATCCGGCTGCTGCCCCAGCATCTTTTTCGTCTCTTCCAGATCATGTGCAGAGATCGTTTCGTATCCCTCTTTTTTCAGCTTATACACAATCCCTTCATTCAGCATAAGGTCATCTTCCACCACTAAAATCCGTTGCATCCATTCATCTCCTATTCCGCTTCTCTTAAACGCTCCACTACCGGTTTTTTATTGAGCATCCTTGTCAGAATCGCCGCCACCGCTAGATTCACAAAGAGCACGACCACCACCAGAAGCAGGCAGGCTGTCACAAAGGGACCCCAAGTGAATCCGGTAAAAAACGGAATTCCCGATGCTACCACATATGCCAATCCACCACCCAGCAGAAAGGCTGCTGCCAAGCTGACCACGCTAAGGGACAGACCATTTGCCGCAATACTGTGTTTCATTTGTTTTTTCGTCATGCCCACGGATTGCATAGCTGCATATTCCAGCTTTCTGGAAATCACGCCTGTCACTAGGGTATTGACCACGTTGGTGATGCCAATCATGCCAAAAACAAAGGCTAAAAATAAACCAAGCACCATCATAGACTGCTTCTGTTCAGCGTAAAGACGTCCGGATTCCATTCTGGAAGAAATGAGTATCTGAGAATTAAATTCCTTCTGGAGCATCTCTTTGATCTGTGTCGTCTGTTCATCCGTAGTCTCCTCTATGCCGTCTATGAAAAGCTTTGCAATCCGTTCCGGGTAATCCGGATAAATTTCCTGAAACGTACCATCCAAAAGCGTGAGATTTCCGTCCTCCAAAACCCCTTGGCTATACTGGGCTGCATCATAGATCACTGCCAGGACCTTTAAGTCACGCTCCACATAAGACTGGGAACTATCATTCCAAAAGGAAAGATGAAGCACGTCGCCCGCATGCACACCCTCTGGATCTTCTGTCTTTCCCTCCACAAACTGCCTGTAAATCACATAATCTCCGGTGGCAAATTTCTCAGAATCCAGCTCTCCCTCCAAAACATGGACAAATGTATGTTCTAAGGAAAGCTGTCTGGCCGGAATCCCTTGTATACAAAGGCCCATATTCTCATCGCCTGTCAGCCAATAATCCAAGTCTTCTTCCATCGAATACGCCTGTTTCAATTCATGGAGGATTTTGTCATTTTTTACATAGGCAGCGGATTCCCCGCTGTATACTTCCGGATTGGAAGACCGCCGTCTCGATGCCTCCTCATTTCTGGCCTGGTAACATACTTTCACATCTTTCACAAAAGGAAGATCTTTTATTTCATCCACAAGATCCGGCCGGATCGGATGATATTGTTCTTCGTCCTCCCACAAGGTATTTTTCTGCCGCACAGTCACATCCGCACATTCGTAGCGTTCTATCATCTGTCTCACATTATAACCGATAGTCACACAATAAACCACGATAAATATAACGCATCCTAAGGCCAGAGAAAGGACTGACCAAAGCTTTTTCCTCTTGTTCTCACCAGAACTGCCACGGTACTTAGCCGCTTCCACAGGAGATATCATAGAAGCCGTTTTATAGGATTTCCGGCTGCTGATTAACACGGTTAAGATTGCAAAGATAACCGCAGCCACAAATAGCAGCGGATTTTTGGGCGCCTCGTAAAACGCTCCATAGGAACTTTGTCTCATCACTGCTTCTCCTACCGGAATCCCAATTAGATATCCGGCCAAAAGCCCCACTAGAATCCCCGCCACGGCCAGACGGCTCACCTGGTAAGTCAACAGCGCTTTTACCTGCTTAGGAGAAGTGCCAATTGTCTTCATCATGCCGTAAAAGCGAATATCATTTACAACGGAAATATAAAAAATATTATAAATCAGCAAATAACCAGCAAAAATAATAACTGCCAAAAATCCAGCTACCGCCAACAGAAGTACACCATCCATGGTATTGGGTATTTTATAAGTAACCCCGCTGCCGCCTACCTCCTGGCTGATGACCTGCAGTGCTCCATAGACATCTCCTTCATAACTGCTCTCATCTAACTTAAGATACACGCTTCTGTCCGCATTCTCCATCTCGGGATTGTATTTTGTGATGAAAGACTCTGCCACATACAGTTCTTCATAGGTATCCTTTAAATAGTGCAGTGGGCTTTCCACAATACCACATACCCGCATGGGTATCTCTCGCTCCACCTGACTTCCATTGTCCAAAATCACAACTTTTAGCTTCAGCTCCCAGCCAGCTTTGCTCTCATACCCAAAATGCTTCGCCATAGAGCTGGAAACAGCGATTTCATCCGCTGTTTCCGGATATGTTCCATCGAGCAATTCCACTTTCTGGTCTTCATAAAAACCACCGCCCGGCGCAAACACCTTCGCAGTCAGCCCAACCGCTTCTTTGTTATGCAAACTTCCTACAACCGCCGGCCGCACATAATCTGCCCATTTTACCTGTTCCATCTGCTCTATCTGCTCATACTGCTCCTGAGTAGCCTTGATGGCACCATCTGACATAGGTCCCGGAGTGATATCCGTACCCTTTTCCAAGGTATCATAGAAGCTCCAACCCACCGTACAGACCACGGTGATCAGAAGCGTTGTCAACGCAATAGCTAATATCCCCATCACATTGCGCAACTTATGCTCCCGCAGATTTTCTTTGGCAATCTCCCGTATGACCTCCTGATTAGTATTTTCAAACATTACCACTCACCTCCCAGGATTTTTCCATCCTCGATATGGATGGTGCGATCCGCTAGCTGGGCCATACTCTCGTTATGAGTGATCATGATGATCGTCTGATCAAATTCCTGACTGGTCATTTTCAACAGTCCCATCACCTCTGCGCTGGTACGGGAATCCAAATTGCCGGTGGGTTCATCAGCCAAAATAATAGCCGGTTTACTGGACAATGCTCTGGCAATGGCCACTCTCTGCTGCTGTCCGCCGGAAAGCTGGTTGGGATAAGCTTTCCATTTCTTCTGGATTCCCAGAGACTGGGCAATTCTGCGGATATAGTCCTCATCCACCGGGTTGCCGTCCAAACGGATGGGAAGCACGATATTCTTATATACGTTTAACACGGAAACTAAATTATAATTTTGAAAGATAAATCCAATATTTCTCCGGCGAAAAACCGTCAACTCCTCATCCTTCATGCCGGAAATATCCTGTCCCCCGATGATGACTTTCCCGGAATCAGCATAATCCAAACCGCCCAATAAATTCAACAGCGTCGTCTTTCCGCTTCCGCTAGTCCCTACCACAGCCACAAACTCCCCTTTATCCACGGAAAAGCTCACGTCATCTACCGCTTTAACCAGACTTTCTCCGCTCCCATAATGTTTTACCAAATTTTTTGCTTCCAAAATGCTCATATGTTTTTCTCCTTCTCACCTATTCTATCATCTCCCAAAGCCGCTTACAAATGCTCTCCCTTGGGATATCTATAATTTAGCAAGAAGTTATAACAATCTGGTAACAATGGAAAAGGATTATACATATTTTTTGACAGGATGGCAGATACGAATGAAAACAGCAGACAGAACAAAAAAAGAGATGACGATTGATGAAAAAAAATCAACAGGAAAACATAAGCCATCAATACAAAGGTAAGATTGCCAACATCAACGGCGTCAGGTTTCCTGTTCCACGATTTCTTTGTACGCTGCCTCATAGGCTTCCCTGACCGGATCACTAAAACAGACCATGATCACATCCTCCACCACGTTGCACTCCGCTAAAAAATCCAAAATAGTCTTTATTGCAATAGGAGCTGCCAGATGGATGGGATACCCATAGACACCAGTGCTGATGGAAGGAAAGGCCACCGTCTTGCAGCCATATTCCTCCGCCAGTGCTAAACAATTGTTGTAGCTGTTTGCCAACAGCTGGGCTTCTCCCTCTCCGCCTCCATGCCAGACTGGCCCCGGCGTATGCAGCACATATTTTGCCGGCAAACGATAGCCTTTGGTAATCTTTGCTTCCCCGGTAAGACATCCGTTTAACGTGCGGCATTCCTCCAAAAGCTTTGGCCCGGCCGCTCTGTGGATGGCCCCATCCACGCCGCCTCCGCCGAGAAGCGACGTGTTGGCCGCATTGGCGATGGCATCCACCTCACATTTGGTAATATCCCCTTTGATAATCGAAAATCCCATAGCACACCTCTCTTATAAATTTTCTTACTCTCATATTCACAACATTTCTGTCATAAGGCTCGTCGTTTTCTATCATTACGAAAAAACTATAAATATCTCTGTTTATTCTGGTCCGCTCCAGAAATATTCCCAACACTCCGCCACACATTTATCCACGTAAAATTTTATCCATGGATTTCCCCTTGGCCAATTCATCGATGAGCTTGTCAAGGTAACGGATGTCCTGCATCAATGGTTCTTCTATTTCTTCCACCCGCACGCCGCAGACTACACCTTTAATCAGCTTTCTAGCCGGATGAAGCTTCGGCGCACATCGAAAAAAATCCCCATAGCTGACGGCCTCTGACGCCGCTTTTTCAATTTCTTCCGTGCAATATCCGGTAAGCCAGCTAATAATTTGATTTACTTCTGAAACAGTCCTGCCCTTTTTCAGAGCTTTATTCACCAGCAGCGGATATATTTTTCCGAAGCTCATGCTATATATTTTTTCATTTGACATATTTCCTAAGCTCCTATCCCTATTTCATCATTTTCCTGGCAAAAAGCGCAGCTCCCACCACGCCTTTGCTATCTATATCCTCCGAATAAAGATACTGGAATCCATAAGACATCACATCCCTTCCGGTATTTTCATTGACCGCCCTTTCAAACTGTTTTCTGGGAAAGCCTTCCATCTCCATCACGCCTCCCCCTGCAATCATCGCTTCAGGATTAAAAATAGTGGCCATAATAGCAAATATTTGGGCACAGGAGTAAATGAATTCCCGTATCGGTCTAGTATTCCCATGTTTTATAAACAGCTCTTTAATAGGTGTCTCCGGAAAATAGTCTCTTCGGATTTCCTGCAGTCTCCACCCGGAAGCATAGCATTCACAACACCCTTTCTTTCCACAGCTGCAAAGCGCCTTTCCATTATAAAAAGGAATATGCCCCACATCCATGGCTGCACCATCTTTTCCTTCCAGCATCCGTCCTCCGATACACACGGCTGCGCCCACACCAGTCCCTATATAAATCCCTACCACCACAGAATCCTCCGGCAGATGATGGGACATCATATCATATAGAAGGATATTGTTAGTATCATGATTTACAAACACCGGAACATGAAACCACGCTTCAATATCCTTGGCAATATTTCTGTTTTTAAATACCGGTTCATCAAACGCATTACGAATATTCGTCGTACAGATGACCGTCTTTTTATCGTTGGCCACCGATGAAGGAACGCCGATGGAAATTGCCTTCACATCCGCGATCCCACTTTCTTTTATATACTCCTCAATAGTCCTATTAAGCTCCACCATGGGATCCTTAGCCTGCGCTATCCGTTCACTATCTCTTCTGCGAAAACTATGTACCCGGTTTTCCTCATCCACCGTTCCGATCCGAAGATTTGTTCCTCCCAGATCAATACCTATAATCGCTCCTTCCAAAAGCATCAGCCTCTCTTTTCCCATGCTGACCGGGCTTTTCCTCTTTCTCTTCACTAGCCAGCCTCTCCATCCATTTTTGCAGTACTAAACGAAAGCATCCCCGCATCTCATAATACTCATCGTAACTTGTCTGCTCTACTTTCGCAGTCACATAAATATCTTCTTTTTGCAGACACTGCAGATATTCCCTGCTCTTATCCACAATTAAAGCAGCATAATCCGGACAGCAGCTGTCCACTACAAATTTCGTAGGGTTAAAAAGCCATACAAGATTATAGAGCACCCGGGAAACGGTTTCTAATGCCTTGTCTAAAATGGAAACGATTTCCTTCTCGCCAAAATGATATCGGTAAATTACCTCTTTCATTTCAATATCAGGTGTTATCTCATGGATTTTTTTCAAAATCCCCGGTATCGAAACCACTTCTTCCAATGTCCGGCATCCTTCCCCATAGGGATCCTCTATCTGTATCTTTCCTACCTCACCCGCCAGAAGGTTCTCCCCTGCAACGGCTTCTCCATGCAATACAAAACAACCACCCACGCCAAAACCACAGTATAAATAAAACAAACTGTCATCCCGGTCCGGCTTTGCCTCATACTCTGACTTCGCAGCAGAAACTACGTCATGAACCACCACCACATTGTCTACACAAAACCGTTCTTGAAAAAATCGGCGAATATGAAACTCCTTAAATTCCGGAATGAGATCATAATTGGTCAAATCTTCCTTCTCATAATAGGCTCCCGGCACAGATACTCCCACTCCCACTGTCACAGTGGAAATTTGGGCCAGACAGTCCTTGATCTTTCCGATCAGCTCCTCCAGCTTTTCCCTGTAATTGCTCTCGTAAGAGCTAAATTGCAACAGATCATGTGCCAGCGCATTTCGCTTCAAATCATAAATAATATAGCTCATAGACTGAGCAGAGGTCAGATTAATGCATACGATATTCCCATATTTTTTTGCAATATTTAAAGCCTTGGGTTTACGTCCAACTGCAGCAGACGATGGATGCTCCTCAATGATCCCGTTTTCCACCAGATCATCTACAATATGTTTGACTGTCATCAAACTGATGCTGCTTTTTCTGGCCAGATCATTACGTGTCAGATCGTTACCCTTCACCAATTGTTTAAGGATATTCGTTTTATTATTTTCCCGGATATTTTTAACAGTCAATAACTCTTTTGCCGCCTGTTTTCCAGCCATTTTTACAGTCCCCCGCATTGCCATTTTTAACTGCAAATTCCATTGGTTAAATTGGATATTTTTCCCATATATTTAATATTGTATCTGACAATCCTGCATTTTACAAGCACTGGTCAAAGGATTTTCTAACAATATCCACCGCCGCATCCACGTCTTCTTTCGACGTAATCAATGCCGGATGCATGACGACCACCACATTTTCCAAATTCCGTCTGCTTTCTAGTTCCGTGATCAACCCGCCATGAAGCATCGTTTCATATAGCTTCTGTCCCAGCCTATATTTATCATTGATTTTTCCTCCGCCTTCCAATTCGAACCCCTGCAACAGCCCTCTCCCTCTGACATCGCTGATCACAGGATAGCTGTCCATTAGTCTTCGCAGCTGTTCATGCAAATATTCTCCCACAACAAGACTATTCTTCACCAAACCGTCCCGCTCAATAATCTCAAGATTTTTATAAGCAGCGGCTGCCATCAACGGATAGCAAGAATGGGTATGCCCATGAAGACTGACCTTATCCATGGCCTCCCCAATCTCCCGCCGGCAAACCACGGCAGAACCCGGCACATAGCCGCCGCTCAGCCCTTTGCCCGTCACCAAAATATCAGGAGTCACACCTTCATGCTGACAGGCAAACATATCTCCGGTCTGACCGATCCCTGTCACCACTTCATCAAAAATCATGAAAGCTCCGAATTTATCACAAAGTTTACGGACTCCTTTCCAAAAACCTTCCGGCGGAACGATGACACCTCCGGCGGCAAAAATCGGTTCCGCAATCACCGCTGCAATTTTATCGCCACCTTCCTGGAGCATCGTCTGCTCCAGATATTTCAAACACTGCAGTCCACAAGTATCCCGTCTCTTGCCAAAATCACAATGATAACAATACGGTGGTGCAGAATGAATAAATCCCGCGGGCAGCAGTTCGGAGATTCCGGCGTTTTCCTGAATTGTCTCTGCTTTTCCCGTAGCAGCTGCAGCGCCTGCTGTAGAACCATGAAACCCTCTTCGGAAAGAAATGATCCTGCCGCCTCCCCGGTAATATTTCGCCAGCTTCAGGGCAAACTCATTTGCATCCGACCCGGTACAGCCAAACATTACTTTATCCAGACCATCCGGCGTAATCTCCACCATCTTTTCTGCCAGTCTAACCCTTTCCTCCGTCACATACATAGCCGTCACAGATACAATTTTTTTCAGTTGTTCTGTAATGGCATCGATCATTTCCAGATTCCCGTGGCCAAGGCTGCAGGCAGAAAATTGGCCGGAAAAATCCAGATACTTTTTCCCCTGATCATCATACAGATACATGCCCTCACCTCTTTGGAACACGATTTCATCTGAGGTGTAGCATTGGATCAGATACTTTTTGTCTTTCTCAATCAAATTCATTCTTTTTCCTCCTGCTGATCACTTCACAGCCCCCATGGTCATTCCTGTCACCATATATTTCTGCACAAGAATTGCAAAAATTAAAACCGGAATGGTGATAACCGTACCCACAGCCGCAATCTGCCCCCACAAAGTCCCTTGAGGCGTAAGCATTCCTGGAATTGCCACTGGCATGGTTTCCGTCCTCCTTCCGGTAAGAATTAACGCCATCAGAAATTCATTCCAGGAATTAATCGCACAAAAAACCGAAGTAGCTGCCAAACCACTCTTGGCCAACGGAATATCTATAGATAAAAACACCCGGAACCAGGAATAACCTTCGATACGGGCCGCTTCATCAATCTCTTTTGGCACTGCGTCAAAAAAACCTTTCATCATCCACACCACAAATGGGAGATTAAAGGAGATATGAGCCACAATGATTCCCAAATAACTATTGAGCAAGCCAAATTTGCTCATTATCAGATACAGCGGAAGCGCTAATACTACAAAGGGAGTGAATCTGGTCCCCAGCAGATAATTCAGCAGCAGTTTATTTCCCTTGGTATGAAACCTGGAAAAAGCAAATGCGGAGGGCAGACCAATCATCAGCCCTGCGGTCACAGTACTAAGCATAACAATCAAACTATTCTTCAGCTTATCCAACATCCCCCCAGTGATAAAAGCTTCTTTATAATTACTAAAAGTAGCTTTAAAAAACAGCTTAGGCGGAATCGAAAAAGCATCTAATTTTGTCTTAAAAGAAGTCAATACCAGCCATAAATAAGGAAGAAGCGTAAAGAGCAAAAACAACACCAACACTATATAAATAATCGCAGAACGTATATTTTTCTTTCTTTTCATCAGTCGTCACCTCCCATGGCTGCCTTCTGGTAAATCATGCCGCATGCCACCAAAATAAGAAATAAAATCACACAAATTGCTGCCGCATAGCTGAATCTGAAGGACACAAAAGCCTGCCGGTATGTATAGATATCGATGACCTCTGTCGCATTGCCGGGACCTCCTCCTGTCAATATATATGGTTTGTCAAATTCTTTGAAGGTCTCCATCGCTCTCAAAAGAATTCCCACCGCCAGAACCGGTTTCATCTGCGGAAGAGTCACAAACCAAAATGTCTGCCATCTGCTGGCACCATCCACCTCTGCCGCCTCATAAAACTCGCCCGAAATAGACTGCAGCCCCGCCAAAAAAGTAAGGCCTAAATATGGGGCCCATTCCCAAACATCCATGAAAATAGTAATAGCCATAGCCGTCACCGAATTATCCGTAAGCACTGTAGGCAGCGGCAAATGTAATTTTGTCACCAACCATACATACAATCCAAACTGCGGATTTGTAAAAAAACTGAACATCAGACCGATAACAAGTGGGGCAACCATTACAGGAATCAATGTTAACGAGGTAAAAAGTCTTCGGAATACGGGAATACTATTCAATGCCAAAGCCAGGGCAATCCCAATAATCACCTCCAACGTCACTGAAAAAATCATAAAGAGAAACGTTTTCGATATGGAATTGAGCAATTCCGGATCTTCAAACAAAGTGACATAGTTTTTGAAACCTACAAATACACTTTCACTGCCGGGACTGGACAACTGATAATCAAAAAAACTGATCTTCAAAGTGTACAGCAACGGAATCAAGGTGATCAGGGTCAGTGTAATAAATGTGGGCAGATGAAAACGGATCGCATACGATGTATAATTCGTCAATTTTTTCTGCTTTTTTCGTCTCATAAGCATTCCTTCCTAAACAGAGGGCCCGGTATCCATTGGCCGGGCCTTCTGCTTTTGTTTTACTGATCGAATTACTGATAAGTGACCGGCAGACTGCCGCTTAATATCTTTTCGAACTCTGCTGCCGTATTGTCCAAAGCAGTCTTAGGATCCGTCTTTCCTGCCAGCGTATTGGACAATTCCAGCATCAATACATTATTCATCTCATTCCATTGGGGTATACGTGGCCTGCTGGTACTGATCTTATATGCCTCCTTACTAGCCTCCCAATAGGGCAGCTTATTCAACTCAGGGTCATCGTAAATAGACTTCAGATTTACAAAGCCTCCCGCTAAAGCAATATTTTTTTGTACCTCAGGTGTATTAAACCACTGCAGGAATACCCAGGCCGCCTCCGGATTAGGCGCATCGGAAGGAATATAATATCCCCAGGCTCCATAATGGGCAGCCGGCACTTCCCCCACTGGAATTGCTCCATACCACATCTTGCCCACAACTGTGGAAGCACTTGGATCCTCTAAGGCCGGCGCACAGTCATTGAATAAGATAGACATCGCAGAAATACCCTGCTGAAGCTCCGTGGTGACTTCATCCCAAGTTTTACTGGTAACACCATCCGGCGCATATTTGGAAAGCTCTTTATAATATTCCAAAGCCGCTACACTTTTTTCAGAATTAACAGCGATGTTTCCTCCCTTGTCAAAAATTCCGCCTCCAAAAGACCACATGTAATTCATCCACTCACATGTCGTAGCATCATGCCTTTTACCCGCCATGGATACCCCATAGAAATTCCCATCCAAAGGCTGCCCCATCAACTTTTCACCTTTTTTTCTGGTAAAAAATTCCGCAATATCCATATAGCTATCCCAATCCTTGGGAACCACCAGATCATATCCATATTTTTTCTTAAACGCTGCCTGTTCTTCCTTATTTTCAAAAAGATCCTTTCGATACATAAAAATATCGATGCAGGAGTTGGCCGGCACGCCATAATAAGTACCTTTCCATTCACCGGAGGCTTTCCACATGCCTTCGATAATATCATCCTTATGAAAGTCCTCTATAATGTTAATAGATGTATCCTCCATCAAAGGCTCCAGTGGCTGTATATATTTGTTCTCTGCCATATTTCCCAGAAATTGATAAGGTGCAGCCAAGACATCATAAGCCCCTGATTTGCTTTCAAATGCCAATGTCTCTTTCTGTACTACATCGTCAAAGGGCGCCATCTGCAGGTCCACCTTAATGCCCGTCAGATCTTCAAAACTATCCAGCTGATCCTTCAATGCTACAGTAGGAGTCTGCTGTTCTGCGATCATATAAAGGGTAGTGCCTTCAAACTTGCGGATTCCCGTCTTATCCGCTGAGGCCTCAGAATTTCCGTCCTTTGTTTTTCCTGAGCCGCATCCTACCGCAGTGAGTGCCAATATCAATACCAAAACAATCGCTGCCGCTTTCTTCATTTTTTTCTCCATCAATCCATCTTCTCCTTCCTGAAGTGCTATTTTCCAGGAAATTTTCCTATATGACCACCTTTTTATTGCGCAGGCCGCCCCATCTATAGATTATTTCCACGCTCCGTATTTCGCAGTAATTTTGTCTTTCACCATAAGACAAAATTCATCCGTCACCTGAAAGTCATTAACAATCGTATACCAATAGCCATGATTCTCTAAAAATTCCTTTTCTCCTTTAATCGCAGCAAACACGTCCTCCCAAGTAATCCCCATGGCTTCTGGGCGTATCTCCACTCCTGCCCGATAAATCAAATCCAGCATGCCGTCGGGATCATTATCTGCCATAGCAGAGCCCACAAAAATCCCCAGGCATACCGGCTGACCATGAATAAATTTTTTCTTTGTCATATATTCCAGCGTATAGAATAAAAAGTGGTCACTGCCTTCGATAGGCCTTGGATTCCAGCCATTATTATGAAATGCAGCACCGCCCCAGCGAAGACCCTCTGTCAAAATATGGATCCCCTTTTCATTCATCGCATAAATATCATCAATGCCTTCCACTACGGACTGGTATACGGCATGAACCTCATCCACCATTTTCTGGTCATATGGCCACTTTTTTTCGCATTTTTCCTGATCAGCGGCATATTTCCAGTCGAACATAGCATTATGATAGCAAAACACATCACACACTCCACTTCTATTGAGCGGCTTGGGTCCATTTTGGATCACATCATAATCTACATACACTGCCACCGGCTCCGTATAGCAGACATACCTCACAATACCGTTAAAACGAAGTCCCGCACGGTTTCCAAATACCGCATTTGTAGCCAGAGAAGTAGGGACCTGAAAAAGCGGCTTATGAGTCCGCCATGCCACAGTCTTAGCATAATCCACTGCCTGTCCGCCTCCCAAGCCGATCACAGCTTCAAATTGAGGAAACTCTTTCATATTTTCCAATATTTCTTCATATTCCAATGTCTCAACGAAATGAACAACACAATCTTCATCAAACTCATCTTTAAATTTGTCCCACAAATCCTCCATTGTTACCACTAAATAGGGTCTCTGTACAATATTTTTTAGTTCTCCCACCAAATTTCTCCCATAAATTGTCTTAAACATATCCGCCATAATCATCCTCTCCTTTTCATGCCAATACCTACCGTTCTATATTTTAAATACTATTTAATAATACTGTGTATTAAATATAGCGCTTCCCATTTTAATGTCAACAAAAATCAAAGATGAAAATAATCTCTATAAATTCTGCTGAATACCTGTGCAGAATTTTTAGGAATTTTTTTATCATATGGCTACAAACACCGCCGTTTCTTAAGCGCTGCCTGCACGAAGTGCTTTTTGTTTCATAGGACGCAATTTCCTATGAATCCTATGAAACAAAAAAATCCCCGAAAGCGAACACATGCGCTTTCAGGGATAATGATCTGGATATGTTGAAAACGGCAGGTACTGCCTATAGGATGGGTAATGACCCTCGAAAAATCAAAAACCGGATCGCAGGGTCCGCCAAAAGCAACGACGATTCAATCGTCGAACTCTTGACGGACCTGTAAGACCCGGTTATTTTCTGTTCAACTCCTGCTCCACTTCCGCCCGCAGAGGCATACCGCCCTGGGCTCCGAATTTCTCGGTGGAAAGGCTGGCTGCCGTATTGGCAAACTGCAAAGCTTCTTCTAAATCCGCACCTTCTGCCAATTTCACGCAAAAAGCGCCGTTTAATGTATCTCCCGCCCCGGTAGTATCCGCCACCTGAGCCGGACGGGCAGGCACATGGAGCACGCTCCCATCCGGTCTGCCCACAGCGACACCTTGGGAGCCCAATGTGATGACCAGCTTCCCTGGATATGCCCGCAGAAGCTCATCGGTCTTAGCTTCTGTCCCAAATAGTATTTTAGCCTCATGCTCATTGGGCGTTACATACGTCACCTTTTCCAATGTCTCCCGGCTCACCGGACGGGCCGGCGCGGGGTTGAGCACCACTTGAATGCCGTTATCATGGCAAAGATCTATGACATAAGCCACTGTCTCTGCGGGAATCTCATGCTGAAGAACCACATAATCGGACTTTAAAAGCTCGTCCCGGATGCTGTCCACATAGCTGACATCCACCTGGTCGTTGGCTCCCGCCACCACAATGATCGTGTTGTCGTTCTCTCCTACCGTGATGATGGCAAGGCCCGTGGGAACTCCTGCGATTCTGCGAATATGATCCGTCTTCACTCCATTTTGCTTCAGATTTTCCAAAAGCTGATTGCCGTTATCATCGTCTCCCACGCAGCCAAACATCTCCACATCTGCCCCCAGTCTGGCCATGGCCACCGCCTGGTTCGCCCCCTTGCCGCCGGGAATATAGCTTAAGCTTCCCCCGGACAGGGTCTCTCCTTTTTGGGGAATGCGCGGAGCCGTCACTGTCTGATCCATATTTATGCTGCCTACCACTGATATCTTCATATCTGCCTCCACATAACGGCCTACAGCTGATCCAGGTCATCCTGGCAGACCAGCTTCACATCATGCTTTGTAAGGACTTTGATCGCCGCCTCATTATCTTCCACACGGAAAATCATATATGCCACGTCCTTTTTCCTGGTGATAAACGCATACATATATTCCACGTTTACGCCCGCGTCTCCCAGAAAACGGATCACCTTCGCCAGGGCACCCGGTTCGTCAGGAATAGCCACTGCCAGCACCTTAGTGACGGAGCAGACATAATCTTCATCCTTGAGCACCTGCATCGCATGGTAAACATCATCAGTAATGATCCTGGCAATGCCAAAATCAGAAGTCTCTGCCAAAGACAAGGCGCGCATGTCAATATTATTCTTGGACAGAACCTCTGTTAATTCCCCCATGGTACCCGGTTTATTTTCTATAAAAACGGAAATCTGTTTTACTGTCATTTGCTTTCCCTCCCAATCTTTTTTTGCACGTAAACCCTTAATAGAGTTTACGTCTGTCTACCACGCGGACTGCCTTGCCTTCGCTTCTGGCAATACTCTTAGGAGCCACTAAGGTAACCTTGGCATAAATGCCCAGCATGGCCTTCAGATCGCTCACCAGCTCTTTTTCTCTGGAAGCTACCTGTTTGAGGCTGTCAGAGAACATTTCCGGCGTCATCTCCACCTGTACCTCAATGGTATCGCTGTTATTCACACGGTCCACCAGGATCTGGTAATTGGCCGCATATCCTTTGTTCATCAATACTGTCTCGATCTGGGATGGGAATACATTGACACCCTTAACGATCAGCATATCATCGCTTCTGCCCATCGGCTTGCTCATTTTCACATGAGTTCTGCCGCAGGAGCATTTCTCCCTGCTCAGCACGCAGATATCCCTGGTGCGGTAACGAAGCAGCGGGAACGCCTCTTTGGTGATACTGGTAAATACCAGCTCTCCTTTTTCTCCGTCAGGAAGCACTTCTCCGGTGATTGGATCGATAACTTCTGCAATGAAGTGGTCCTCATTGATATGCATCCCTGTTTGCTCACTGCATTCGAAGGAAACGCCCGGACCAGAGATTTCCGTAAGCCCATAAATGTCAAATGCCCGGATGCCTAATTTTTCCTCGATGTCCCTGCGCATCTCCTGCGTCCATGCCTCTGCGCCAAAAATACCGGCTTTCAGCTTAATCTGATCCTGGAGCCCTCTTTCGTGGATGCTCTCCGCCAGATATGCTGCATAAGAAGGGGTGCAGCACAGGATGGTGGAACCCATATCGCACATGAACTGGATCTGCCGCTCCGTATTTCCGGAAGACATAGGCAGTGTCAGAGAACCCACCTTGTGGGAACCGCCATTTAAGCCAGGGCCTCCGGTAAACAAGCCGTAGCCGTAGCTGACATGCACCACATCTTCATTAGTTCCGCCTGCTGCCATGATCGCTCTGGCACAACAGTCATCCCAAAGGTCGATGTCGTGCTGGGTATAAAATGCTACCACCCGGCGTCCTGTGGTTCCGCTGGTGGACTGGATGCGCACACAATCCGCAAGGGGCACTGCCAAGAGCCCGTAAGGATAAGCCTCCCGCAGATCATCCTTTGTTAAAAACGGCAATTTATGTAAGTCATCCACAGACTGAATGTCCGCGGGCGTCACGCCTTTTTCCTCCATTAATTTTCTGTAATACGGCACATGATCGTACACATGCTTCACCTGTTTTACCAGTCGTTCGTTCTGCCATTCCAGAATTTGTGCTCTCGGCGCACATTCTATTTCCGGCTGATAATAATGTTCCATGCTGCAATACCTTCCTTCCCGGCCGTCTGCCTGTGTGACAGATGCCATCCTTTTTTCAATCATAAACAGTACGGCACCCTTTTTAGGGTGCTTTCCCGCACTATAGTTATACTATACCACTTTACCATGTCCCGGTAAATATAAATCAAAATTTTTCTTCACTGTTTTGCCGGATCCGGCTGCCATGCACACCTTTTTCCACCACAATCTGCTGCTCGATCTGCTCTTTGAGCTCCGTCACATGGGAAATGATGCCGATCAGCCGGTGATCTCCCGCCAGTTCAGAAAGCACCCGGATGGCCTGCTCTCTAGCATGATCATCCAAGGAGCCAAACCCTTCATCAATAAACATCGTCTCCAAAGAGATTCCCCCGGCCGTATCCTGGATCACATCCGCCAGGCCCAACGCCATAGACAAGGCAGCCATAAAAGACTCTCCGCCGGAAAGGGTCCGTACATCCCTGGTCTTTTGTGTCACCATGCTGTACACATCCAGATCCAGCCCCACCTTTCCCTGGTTTTTCAAATCCCCCAGACTCCGGCATTTCAGCAGGAACTCCCCGGATGTCATCTTCTGGAGGCGCCGGTTGGCATTGGCAATCACCTGACTAAAATATTGTCTCTGCACATAGGATTCAAAATCCAGCTTAATGCTGCCGGTCATGGAACCGCCTGCCAGACTGCTCAGATGATGAATCTGTTCATATTCTTTCTTGTGGGCCGCAAACTGTTTTCCAATCTGCTCAAGCTTTGCCAGGCAGATTTGATTGCTGTCATTTTGGCTGTAAAGCTCTTGATGGCGTCTCTCTGCCTTGTCCAGCTCTTCTGGCAAAGACTCTTCGGAAAACGCCTGGGATTCCCTCCGCATTTTTTCAAAAGCTGTCCGTTTCTGTTCCAATTCTGCCTGGGTCTTCTGCCTTTTTTCCTTCAGCATATGGGCCTCGCCGGATTTTTGGTGGTACTCCTTGGCAAACGCCTGCTGCTTTGCCAAAGCCAGTGCCGCTCCCTCTTCCAATTTCTTCAGCATCCTGTCAACCTCTGCCATCTGCGTCCGGACTTGGCCTGCGTCCACAAACTCATCCATATCTTTCTTCAGCATTTGAATCTGTGCATCCAAAGCAGCGCCGGTCTCCTGTTCCTTATATAAAGCATTTCTGCTCTCTTCGATCCGGTTCTGGAATTCCTCCATAGATGAGGGCTCCGGCAGCCGCGCAGCCGCTTTTCCCATCTCCTGACGGGCCGCCTCTTGCTGCTTTTTCAGAGTCTGTAAAGTTTCCATCAGCTCCCGACGTCTCTTAAGCGCCTGCAAAAACCAAGGCCGTTCACAACAAAAATCTGCTCCCAGCACCTGCTGCCCCATCTGGGTTACCTCCGTGGCCAAGGCCGCTGTCTTTTGATTGGCTTCCATCAATTGCTTCTGGATCTGCTCCCGCTGTGCTTCCAGTTCCTGCTGTTCCCGGCGCAGACGGCGCACCTCTTCCTGGGAAGGCGTTTCTTTTGGCAATGCTGTCTTCTGCGGGTGATGCAAAGAGCCGCAGACCGGACATGGACATCCTTCCTCTAATTCCAAGGCCAAAATTCCTGCCTGGGCCTTATAAAAACGTTCATTGGCCAGCTCGTAACCGATTGTTTTCTGCTTATAGGCTGCATCCTTCTCCTGCCAGAGCTGGTACATCCGTTTCTGCTCCTTTTGCGCCAGATCCAGAGCTTTGATCCTATCCTCCAGCCGTCCAAACAGCGCTTCCCGGCTTTTGGCTTCCCACAAAGCCAAGCCCGCCTTCCAATAACGATTCCCGGCCTCCAGTCCTTTCTGCCTTTTTAAGCAATCTTTATATTGGGACTGGGCGGATTCTAAGGCACTGCATTTTTCTTCCGCCTGTACCAGCAACAGACGTCTGCCGGTGAGGATCCTGCCCTCCTTCTGCCTTCGCTCCTCCATCTGCCTGGCCTGATCCTCCAGCTCCCCAAAACGGCAGCTTTGCTGCTGCTTCCAATTTTCCAGCGAAAGCTGCTCTTTCTCCAAAATCTGGCATTCTTTCTCTATGGATTTGATCTCCTTCAAAGAATCATCCGCCAAACGCAGATAAGACAGCCGTTCCTCCCATTCCTTTTCCCGTGCCCTTCCCTGGGCAAGTAGGTCAGCCACAGCTTCCTCCAATTGACCAATTTCCGGCTGTCTCTCCAAAAAAACCGAAAAATCCCCATCCTCTTCTTCCCAGCGGATGGACGCTTTCTGAAGCTCATATGCCCGCTCCTGGTCTTTGACCTTTTGCCAGGCCTCTTTTTCCCTGCGGCGCAATTCGTCCTGCATCCTTCCGTAAATCCTGGTGTGGAAAATCTGGGTAAAAATCTCTTTCCGTTCCTCTGATTTGGCGTGAAGCAGCTTTAAAAAGTCTCCCTGGGCGATCATCACCACCTGGGTAAACTGTTCTCCATCCAGCCCGATGATCTGTTGAATCTTCTTATTCACTTCCCGTTTCATGCCAGGATAAAGGCTTCCATCCTCCAGATACAGCTCCGTCTTAGACTTTTCCCTGGCCAGCTTTACCTGCCCATCCTTGCCTCTGCGCAGGCTTTCCCTCTCATACTCCGGATTACGATAGATCCGGTAAGTCTTCCCCTTGCAAGAAAAAGTAAAATCCACATAGGTTTTGGCAGATGGCTGCGCATATTGGCTGCGCATCATAGAACCGTCCCTTTTTCCCCCACTGGTCACATCGTAAAGAGCGTACATCATACCGTCAAATATGGTGGTTTTTCCTGCTCCTGTATCCCCGCTGATGAGAAAAATCCCCTGCTCCAGTTTCGTAAAATCCACGGTCTCTTCCCCGCCATAGGATCCAAAGGCGGACATCTTCAATAAAATCGGTCTCAAGCTTTAGTCCTCCTTTACCTGTTCCAGCACATCCCTGAGGATCGTTTTCTGATTCTCATCCAGCTCCTCTCCCTGCAGCTCCCGGTAAAACGCTCCAAAAAGCTCCATAGGATCGGTAACCATGGATGCCTCCCGGATTTCCTCCGCCTGGCGTCTGGTACGGGTATTTTCCACTTTGATTTCCAGTATCCTCTCATATTTCCGCTCCAACTGCTCCCGGGGCTGATACGGCATCACCTCATCGGTGAGGGTCAGACTTACGTAATCCCCGCAGTTTCCCTCTCCCGCTGCCTCCAGCAATTCCTCCAACGTTCCTTTATAAGCACAGACACGGCGCAGAGGCGCAAGGGGCAGGCACTCGATGTCCGGCGCTGTTCCCGGCTCCCTTAAAGTGACCACGGTCAGGGATTTTTTATCATCCTTTTCACTGACAGAATAGGCCAGCGGCGTCCCACAATAACGGTAACTCTCCCGTCCCATGGACTGCGGCCGGTGGATGTGGCCCATGGCTGCATATACAAAGGGCTCCAGCACCCTGACATCTATGTTGTCTATTCCGCCCACATGGATGCTCTCAGAATCACTGGATGCCGGCTCTCTGCCCGACGCCGTATAAAACTGATGCGTCACCAGCACATTGCGGATGCTCTCATCTACCTTTTCCCGTTCCAGAAGCTTTGCCACTGCCTCTTCATAGCTCCCCAGCTCTTCTTCCGGAAACACACCGGATACATATCCTGGCTTGATAAAGGGCAGAAGATAGAAGCACACCGGCCCCCAGGCATCCGTCAATATAACCTTTTCCAAAGATTCCTTTGGAGTCTTCGGCGGCATCCCCGCAATATAAATCTGGTCTTTTTTTAAAATGGAGCGGACGAATTCCAGCCGCTTGGGCGAATCGTGGTTTCCGGCCACCAGCAGCACTGGAATCCTGGGTTCAATCTCTGACAGTTCTGTCAGAAATCCGTCAAAAAGTGCTACTGCTTCTGCGGAAGGGATGGCTTTATCATAAATGTCTCCGGCAATGACAATGCCGTCCGGCAACAATTCCCTGGCCTTTTCAATGATCTGCCTTAAAATGTAGGTCTGATCCTCCAGCAAGGAATAATGATGAAGCTGTTTTCCGATATGAAGGTCTGATAAATGGAAAAATTTCATGACGCTGTCTCCCCTCGCTTTCTTCTCTCTATCATACTATAAGGACACCTATAAAAAAAGCCCGGGGGAGCTTCTTTTTTAAGATTCCCTCCGGGTCTTTCCACCTATTTTTGTCTACCATTCCAGAAGCGCCGCGCCCCAGGTAAGCCCTGCCCCAAAACCGGACAGCACCAGGAAATCCCCCCGGGAAAGCCTGCCGCCGCGGTTTAACTCATCCAGCAGGATGGGGATGCTGGCGGCGGATGTGTTGCCATGACTGGCCAGATTCATCGGAAACTTTTCCTCAGAAAGCCCCAGCCGCTTCGCTACCGATTGGATGATGCGCATATTGGCCTGATGAAGTACATAATACTTCACATCCTCTGCAGCTGTCCCGGTCCGTTCCAGAAGCCGGCTGATACACTCCGGCACCGTTTTCACCGCAAAACGGAACACCGCCTGGCCGTCCATGGCCAACGGTTTCATAGGCTTCCCTTCTTTGGCGGCTGGCGTCTGCAATGTAGATGCTTCCGCGGTAAGCACATGACCCAAACGGCCATCACTGGCCTGGATAAAATCCACCAATCCAGTTTCTTCTGCCTGCACTACACAGGCTCCGGCACCATCGCCAAATAAAACACAGGTGGAACGGTCCTTCCAATCAATGATCCTGGACAGGGTCTCTGCGCCGATCAAAAGCGCCTTTTGATAAATTCCCGCCTGGATATAGGCATGTGCCGTATGCAGCGCAAAAAGAAAACCGGAACAGGCAGCGCTGATATCAAACGCCGCACAATGGGAAAGCCCCAAAGCGGCCTGGACCTGACAGCCCACGCTTGGAAAATAGCTCTCAGAGGAGCAGGTGGCCACGATCAGAAGATCGATTTCCTCCGGAGAAACCCCTGCGTCCTCCAGCGCCTGGCGCCCTGCCTGCACGGCCAATGTCACGCTGTCTTCTCCTTGACCTGCCAGCCGCCGTTCTTTAATCCCCGTCCGGCTGCTGATCCATTCATCATTCGTCTCCACCAGCTTAGACATATCCTCATTGGTCAATACTCTATGAGGCAGCGCACTGCCTGTTCCCATTATTCTTGTCGTCATTTTCTTCACCTAATTAAATTTATTTTGATAATCAAACTATTCTGTTACCAAGTATAGGTTTATTTTATTTATTTGTCAATATCCTTTCCCAATTTCCCTTGCTGGCTGTACTTGAGGCCCTTCTCCCCGGATCCCCATGCGCTCTTTGGAATGTCTCCACAGACAGATTGCATAAATTCCCGCAATCAGCTCTGTAACCGGAAAAGCGATCCATACGCCGGTTACACCGATGATCCGGGAAAGCACCAAAGCCAGGACCGGCAGAATGCTCATCTGCCGCAGGATAGAAATGGACAGAGAATGCAATCCTTTACCCAAGCCTTCAAAAGTGCCCGCATAGATAATGCTGAAGATAGAGACAAAAAATCCCAGACTGATAATCCGAAGGGCCTGACACCCCATATTCATCAAATCCGGACTGGCGTGGAACAGCCCCATGATGGGCCGGGTAAAACCAGCAAACAATACCGTCCCAAAGATCATGATGCCTCCGGCGATCTGCAGAGCAGAACGCACGGTCTTGCGCAGCCGTCCATAATAGCCGGCTCCGTAATTGTATCCGGCAATGGGCCGCAGTCCCTGCACCAAACCGTTGGCCGGCATATAGACAAAGCTTTGTACTTTAAAATACAAGCCCAGCACTGCCACTGCCCGGTCAGAAAACGGATGCAGGATCCCATTCAAAATGCCTACCAAAGCAGAAGGCATCGCCATCAAAAGGCCGGAAGGAACAGCCACCTGGTAGATCCGCGCCGCCATCTCCTTCCGGAAGCAGAATCCTCTCACCGGAATCCTCAATTCCCGGTTTCTGGTCTGCAAAAGCAGTGCCAATGCGCAGGCCGCCATCTGTCCGATAATCGTGGCAACCGCCGCTCCCTTGATCCCCATGGCCGGGAATCCGCCCAGACCGAATATCAGCACTGGATCCAGGATGATATTGATCAAGGCGCCCACCCCCTGAAGGATCATAGGCACCACCATATTTCCGGTAGATTGGAAGATTTTTTCAATCGTAATATGAAAATGGCTTCCGAATGCCAGACATATGACAATCTTGGAATACTGCACCGCCATCTCCAAAATCTCCTGATTGTCCGTAAACATCTGCAAAAACGGTTTGGACAAAAACCAGCCGATCAGGATGAATAAAAAGCCCTGGATGGCGGTAAATAACATGCCGTGGCTGACTGCTTCCTCCGCCTCTTTCTGTCTTCTAGCTCCCAGACTCCTGGAAATGCAGGAGCTCATACCGATACCAAGACCCACAGAAGCCGCCAAAGATAAATTCTGCAGCGGATAGACTAAAGAAACCGCCGTCAGCGCTTCTTCACTCAAACGGGCCACAAAAATGCTGTCCACCACATTGTACAGTGATTGTATGAGCATGGAGACCATAGGCGGTATGGCCATGGAGACCAGCAGCGGGAACACCGGTTTTGTTCCCATGATATTTTCTTGTTTTTCCATCTTTTCCTCTCCTCTTTTTTGATTCATAAGCCTATCTGTTTCCGGACAAGCAAAAAAGCCATAAGTTTTTCTCTTACTGTTTATCATTCAGAAACAGAAAAACTTATAGCCTTTCGACTTATTTAGTATACGCAGTTTTTACCGGACTGTCAAGAATCCGGAAAATTCTCTTGTTGCTGGAACACCTCCTGTTCCAAATCTCCCAGATTCTCCCAGATCAGCTTCCACTGACAAGCTTCCATATGGAACATCAGTAAAAATTTGTACTCCTGGCCCTCCACGCAGACAGAACACTTATATTCCACCATACTGATCCCGCAGCGGCGGTGCCTCCGAATCTCCCGGACCCGGATTCCCTCCAGCCGGTGGATCTGCCCCTCCTTGTCCTGATATTTAATCATCCTGGGGATGGTATTTCCGGTGCTGGAAAACCAGCAGTCGCAGGCCACATCCTCCTGAGGCCCACGCAAAGGTCCAAGGTCCGGACGTTCTGTATTCACTCCGATTCCAAAAGCCACAAATATCCCTCCTAAATTCATCCTGTCAATCTATCTTCACCTTGCTGTAATCCACACTCCGCTTCTCACGGGAAATCCCCCCGGAAAGATGGTCGATCTGCTTATGGGAATCCACCAGAAAAGAAGCCCGTTTGACCGCGTCCATTCCGAATTTTCCGCGGATATCATCCACCACCTTGTCCATCTGCGCCCATTTTTCATAATCCATATCCGTAAATAATTCCATCTGGCGGGTGGCTTCCCCCTCCTTCAGCCTCCCTGTATGGATCCCCAGATGGCGAATCGGCTTGTGATCCCACAATTCGTCAAATAGCCGGCAAGCCGTCTGGTAAACTTCATTGGTCACATTGGTGGGCGCATCCAGCACCTTTTGATGGGATACGCTATGAAGCTGAAAGTCCTTAATGGATATGCTCACCAGCTCGGCCTTCACCTGATGACGGCGCAGTCTGGCACAGACGGTCTCCACCAGTCCCAAAAGCACCACCTTCGCCGTCTGTGCATCCTTCACATCAAAGGCAATGGTAGTGGAGTTGCCGTAACCCTTATTGGCCAAGGGCTCTTCCTGTACCGGCGAATGGTCAATGCCATTAGCGAAATTCCAGACCTGTTCGCCGGGCTTTTTCAGATTGCTGCGGATCACCTGCAAGTCCGTCTTTGCCAAATCCCCTATGGTGCAGATACCCATCGTCCGAAGCTTACGGGCGGTGGCCCTCCCCACCAAAAACAGCTCTTCCACCGGAAGGGGCCACATCTTCTCCGGCACTTCGTCCGGAAATAAGGTATGCACCAAATCCGGCTTTTGGAAATCCGAAGCCATCTTCGCCAGCAGCTTGTTGGAAGATACGCCTACATTTACGGTAAATCCCAGCTCCCGGCGGATCCGGTCCTTGATCTTTACCGCCAGGCGCACCGGGTCTCCGAACAACGTCCGGGATTCTGTCACATCCATAAACGCCTCATCGATGGAATATTGCTCCACCACAGAAGTATATTCCCGCAGGATCTCCATAAATGCCTGGGAACACTGCTCATACAAACCGTAATTGGGCGGAGCCAGATACAGATCGGGGCACTTGCGTTTCGCCTCCACGATGCTCTCTCCGGTACGCACGCCGTATTTTTTGGCAGAAATGGATTTCGCCAGAATAATGCCATGACGCATGGCTATATCTCCGCCGATGGCTGCCGGTATTTCCCGGAGATCCAGCGTACCGCCCAAAAAATCCAGTCGGTAAACTGCCTCCCAGGAAAGAAATGCAGAATTCACATCAATATGAAAGATAACTCTTTCTCCCATCTTCTTTCACCTCTTGTCTTCATTATACAGAACGCATGTTCGTATTACAAGAGGTATTTCTTTCCTGGAAAAAAGGAGCGCCAAAGACAGTTCCTCCGCCTTTGGCGCTCCTCTTCCTTATCAATCAGTCCTTTAAGGCCAGCTCCTTCAAAATATCCACACATCCCTGATATCCCAAAGAAGTGGTATTCAGACAAAGATCGTACTGATTCCGGTCCGCCCATTCCTGGCCGGTATGGAAATAATAATAATCTCTTCTCTCCCGGTCCCTTTGAGCGATATAACCGGCCGCGTCCCTCCTGCCAATCTGATCCACATTCATGGTCCGGGTGATCCGTTCTTCCATAGAGGAAGCGTAAATAAATACCTTCAAAACATCCGGATCCTCCTTCAGGATCTGGTCTGCACAGCGTCCTACAAAGATGCAGGCCCCTTCCTGCGCCAGCCTCACAATTGTCTCTTTCTGCGCTTGATACACCCTGTAAGGCATAAGTATCCGTTCCTGATTGCTAAACCCGTCTGCCAGCATCGCAATGCCGTAAAGAAGGCTGCTGGATTTCCTCTCATCAAATTCTTCCATGATTCCCGTACTGATTCCAAATTTCTCCGCAGCTATCAGCAAAAGATTCCTGTCATAATAAGGAATCCCCAGCTCCTTAGAAAGCATAGATGCCACTTCCCGCCCGCCGCTTGCATATTCCCTGCTGATCGCAATTGACTTCATATCCACCGCTCCCTTCTTATATGATCATTTTCCTGCTTCCCATCTCTTATCTTTCTGCCGGCACCCGGTTCAAAAGCACATAGCCCTGGAACTCTCCGGACTCCTGCTCCAGCCTGGTCACCCCATGGTATTTTTCAGCGATCCTGACCACTGACGCCATCTTAGACTGCAACGTTTCTGAAAGCTTTCCATAGGTAAAATCCCCATCCGGATTTCCTGCCAAGCCTCCACCAGTCTTCACATAAATCACCAGAATATCATTCCCCTGCATCCGGGATTTCAGTTCAATCAAACATCTGTCTCCTGTCTTTTTCCGGTTAACCTCCACCGCATATTCCAACAGCCGTCCAAAAATCACAATCAGATCGGACTGGCTGCAGGGAAGGCTGTTTGAAAGCTCCAGATTTACCAACACAACAATCTCATCCTTCTTTGCCAGATCCACATAATACTGGATGATCGTATTGATGGCATAATTGGAACAGTACAAAGCTGGTTCATTTAAATGCAATTCTTCCAGATGTGCATACAGATATTTCCGGATCCCATCCATATCCTCACGGTCCACAAATCCTTTCAGATCCAGAATCTGATGGTGAAGATCATGACGCACGCGTTTGGTCTCGTCAATGTTCTGCTGGATGATCTCATATTGCTCCTGCTGCATCAAAAGCTGCTGGTTCACTGCTTCCAGCCGTTCTCTCTCCTCCACTGAATGCACCGTATCGATCAAAGTCCCCACAACAATGATATAGATTAAAAGGGTACCTATAATCCAGGAAATGGGCACTGTCAGATTCATCCTCTCCCATACCTGTGACAATGACGTATAATCTTGGGAGATGCCTACCCGGTAAACCACATATAACGCCACCGGAAGGAGCCAGATATAATTCCAAAATTCCATTCCCTTCGTTGTATCCACCAAAACCCTCAGCCGGTATTTCATAAACCACAAAACTGCTGGCATGGTAACCACAAACAGCAGACCCTCCACCACCATATAGCTGAGGGACAGCTTCATAAATGTATTGCCGCACATGCTTTGAACGACCTTTGTAACCAAAAAGCAATTATCTATGTAGCTTTGTGTAATAAAAAAACAAAAAACAAATTCCGTGATCCCCCCTTGGTATAAGATCCGGCACGGCACGATCGCCAGCAGACAAAAAGCTGTGACAAACAGCACCTTTCCACTGACATAAGGCAGAAGCTTCGGAAGCAGCATGGCGGCTGCCAGAGTGCAGAACCCAGCCATCCCTATCACGGTCCAATAAGAACCCCCAAACCTTCTCTTCCGGTTCTTAAATACCACACATAGAAACCAAAGATGGATCCCTACCTGTACACCGGTACCGATCACTCTTTGTATCACATCAACAAATATGTTCACTAAATATCTCCGTTCTAGAAAATTCTGTCTTTTTATTTATTATATCATTTTAGCAGTGTCAAATCTACCTTTTATATGTACAGAAAACAGGAATGATTGGCCATATCCGTAAGATATCATGTTATTCCCTTCTAATATAAAAGTTGACAAACAAATACCTCCTGCAGCGGATTTTCTTCCGCCGCAGGAGGCATCGCATGTACAACCGTCTCCAACAGTTTGCTGTAACCATTCTTGGCTGTATCCTTGGTGGCAGCTTTCCGGCCCGCATAGGACCGATAAAATACCAAAACTCTGCCTCCAGAAACAAATCAGTACTCCTTAGCCGCCGGTTCCCGCTCTTCCATCACGCTCATATACGCCGGACGGATGATTTTGTTCATCCCGACAATTTCTTCGATACGGTGAGCGCTCCAGCCCACGATCCTGGCGATGGCAAAAATCGGTGTATACAATTCCACCGGAATTCCCAGCATATCATAGACAAACCCGCTGTAGAAATCCACATTGGGGCTGACACCCTTGAAAATATGGCGTTTTTCCGCGATCAGCTCCGGCGCCAGCTTCTCAATGTTGTTGTAAAGCGCCATGTCCTGATCCCTGCCCTTATCCTTCGCCAGCTTTTCCACAAATTGTTTGAAGACGCGCTCTCTGGGATCGGACATCGAATAAACCGCATGCCCCATACCATAGATCAACCCTTTGCCGTCAAAAGCCTGTCCGTCCAGAATCTTTGCCAGATAAGCGCGCACCTCTTCCTGATCCGTGCCGTCCGCCACATGAGACCGAATATCGTCCATCATCTCCATGACTTTGATATTGGCTCCGCCGTGCTTCGGCCCTTTCAAAGAAGACATGGCCGCGGCAATGGCAGAATACGTATCAGAACCGGAGGATGTCACCACCCTGGTGGTAAAGGTAGAATTATTACCGCCCCCGTGCTCCATATGAAGGATCAACGCCACATCCAGCACCTTCGCTTCAATGGGGGTGTATTTCTTGTCCGGCCGCAGCATCATCAGCAGATTTTCCGCAGTGGAAAGACTGGGATCCGGCCTGTGGATATACATGCTCTCATCATTGTCATAATGATTATAGGCATGATAACCGTAAACCGCCAGCATGGGGAAGGTACTGATAAGCTGGATACACTGGCGCAGACAATTCTCCACATCGGTGGAAGCCAATTCCTCGTCGTAGGATGACAAAGTCAGTATGCTCCGGGTCATGGAATTCATGATATCCTTACTGGGCGCCTTCATGATCACGTCTCTGGTAAAATTAGTGGGCAGATTCCTGCCTTTTGCCAGCATCCTCGTGAATTCCTCCAGCTCCTCCCTCGTTGGCAATTCACCGAATAAAAGCAGGTATGCGATCTTTTCAAATCCGAAACAATTTTCCCCCACATTTTTAATCAGATTTCTCACATCGTATCCCCGGTACCACAGCTCACCGTCACAAGGTGTTTTGACTCCATCCACATCCTTGAAAGACACAATTTTTGAGATATTGGTCAATCCGGTAAGCACGCCTTTTCCATTTTTATCACGAAGACCGCGATTCACACCGTATTCTTCAAAAAGAGCATCGGATATCGTGTCATTTTCAATACAAACTTCTTTTTTAGATGCTGCATAGTTTCTGATCTCTTGTTCAAACGCCATATGTTTGTCCTCCTTTACCTATCTACAGCAGACTTTTTATCGTCCTTACACAGTTCTCTATTCCCAATCCGGAGCTGTCCAGCGTCAAATGATAATGAGACAGATCCTTCCATTTGAACCCGGTATTGGCTGTATAGAAGCTTCCTCTTCTCCTATCCATCTGACGGAGCACATCCGCCGCCTTATGCTCCAAAATTCCATACTCCTGGACCGCCCGCTTTCTGCGGTCTTCGATTTCCCCATGAATGAATACCTTCAGCACATCCTTCCGGTCATAAAGCGCTGCGCCTGCACATCGTCCCACAAACACAGCCGGCTTCTCATCGGCAATCCTGCGAATCAGCTTATGCTCCACATATTTTAGCTTATCTGCCTTGGAAACCTCCGGCATCTCTCCGTGCTGCACCTTTGCCATGATGGAAAGTGAATACAAAAGGCTGTTAGTCGCACTTTCCTCCAAATGCTCCATCTGTTCCACAGGAATATGCATTTCCTGGGACGCCATCTCAAGGATCTCCCTGCCATAACACTCCCATCCCATTTCCGCGGCAAGCCTTCGGCCGATCCCTGTACCGCCGCTTCCATATTCCCTCTCAATTACTACGTAGCGATATGCCATATGAATCTCCTTTCTGTCACTTTTCCATGCTGCAAACCGTATCCAAGCAACGGGCCAAACCGGGAGTACCGGCGTCCCCATTGACACCTGACCACTACAGCAAAGCCTTCTCAATATTCTGCTTGATCTTATGGGAAACAGCAATGAGCATCTGCTGCTCTTCTTCCGTCACCCCTTCAAATAGAACGGTCAATATTTTCTTGCGGATAGCTTTGATCTGCCCAACGATCTCCTGGGCTTTCGGCGTGAGCTTCAAATGTACCCGCCGCCTGTCCGCATCATCCTGCACCCGTTCCAGAAGCTTTTGCTCCTGCATATGCAGGACGGATTGGGAAATATGCCCCTTATTATAATAGTTTAAAACATTGATATCCCTGGATGTGTTGCGCTCCCCGGATTCATACAGACAATACAAAATATCCACATCAATCCGCTTGAGCTGATATCGGTCCCGAAGATAGGCGATCTCTTTTTCATATAATTTTTTAAACTGTTTTCCATAAAAAAGCACTTCTATTCCCTGATCCACAAAACCACCTCATAAAATTTAATTTTAAATAATTTAAAAATAAACATTTTAATTTTAAACTATCTTACCACAAATATTTTATTCTGGCAATCAAATTTAGATATTTGTTTATGGTTCACATCTAAAAAGCCGCCAGAAGCATCTCACACTTCCGGCGGCTCATTTTTCCTCTATTCTTTTTTTACTGCCCGGTGAAGAATCCCATACAGATAATTGACATCCAGAGGCTTCGACACAAAACCATTCATGCCTGCCACCGCCGCGGCTTCCGTATCCTCTTTAAAAGAATTGGCCGTCATAGCGATGATTGGGATTGTACCCGCCTTCGGATGATCCGACTTACGTATCGCACGGGTTGCTTCCAGCCCGTTCATCTGCGGCATCTGGATATCCATAAGGATTACCTGGTATTCCTCAGCTTTACTAGCCGTAAACATTTCCATCGCCTGTTTCCCATCACAAGCCCGGTCTACCTCTGCCCCCTGCATTTCCAGCAGCTGAATGGCAATTTCCGCATTCAAATCATTATCTTCCGCTAACAGAACATGCACGCCTGCTAAAAGATTCACATTTTTCATTTCCTCTGGCTTCTCTTCCAGCTTACCGTATGGAAAACGAATCGTGAAAAAGAACTCGCTGCCTTCTCCAGGCTGGCTGTCAAGCTGCAGCTCTCCCCCCATCAGCCGAACAATCCGGTAGCTAATGGACAGCCCCAGGCCGGTTCCCTGGCTTCTGGAGTAATTGGATCCCACCTGCTCAAATTCATCAAAAATTCGCTTCTGGTCCTCCTTGGGAATTCCTACCCCATCATCCATCACCCGGAATTGATAGGCAGCGCCGGACTCATCCTCATCCATCTGCCTGACTTGCAAGGAAACATGTCCACCCGGTGAGGTGAATTTAAAGGCATTGGACAAAAGATTTGTCAGCACTTGCTGCAGACGGATCACATCTCCTGTCAGACCGTCCTGGGTAATCTCTTTTTCCATGGTAAAATGCAGCCCGCACCGATTGGCTTCCGCCGTCATCATACTTTGCAGACGGTCCAGCATCCGGTTCATAGAAAATGGTTCCTCTGCTATTTTCAGCATACCATTTTCCAACTGGCTCATATCCAAAATATCATTCAGCAGACTCAACAGGTAATGGGAAGAGGAACGTAACTTCCGTAAATTGGCTTGCACATTTTCCGGAACCTCCTCCATCATACTGGTCAGATCCGTTAAACCGATGACCGCATTCATAGGCGTACGGATCTCATGGCTCATTCGGGAAAGAAATTCTCCTTTTGCCCGGCTCTTCGCCTCCGCTCTTTCCAGATCCGCCTGCATGGCCACCGCCCGCATACGGAAACGGACAATTAATAGGACCACACCCAAAGCCAGCAATAAAATGGCAGACACTATAGTAACAAACAGCACCGGATTTGCATAGAGCATGTCCGTCAGCGTGTATACATCATCTCCTATAGATATCAGGTTCTTATTTAATATATCGACTTTATCTTCTGCTGAGATATTATAAATCGCTTTATTCATCAAAGTCATCAGATCCGGATCTACCGGACTGGCCATGGCAAATCCGGTCTCTCTGCTGATATTTACCAATGTCACAGGGATCAAATTAGAAAAATGGTGCTGCTGGATCTCCTGCTCCATCCGAGAAGATACCCCATAGACAAAATCCACCTTCCCCCGGTTCACATCCGCCAAAGCGTCCGTGATATTATCATAGACCACCACCTCAGCAGCCCGAATATTTTCTGGCAGCTGCCTGCCGTTGATGACAGCGCCGACCAGCCCTTCCGACGGGAAGCTAACGGACTTATTCCTCACCACAATATGGGTCATCGTCGCATATTCCTTCGTCTGCGCCAGATCATTACGCTCGGCATCTCTGTCATCGCCTAAGAAAAAGCCCAGCACCTCCGCTTCTCCCTGCTGCACCAATTGGATTGCATCCATATAAGTATCCGCATAAACATATTTGAAATCAAGCCCTGTATAGTCATGGACCCGTTTCAAGATATCCACAACCAGTCCCTTCTCCGTTCCGTCCCCGTCCACATAAAAAAGTGGCCTCCAGGATAACGGCACTGCCACGGTCACGGTTCCTTTTTCCTTGACGTAATTCAATTCAGAATCATTTAACTGTACCTTGGCCGAATGGGCGTTGGGAAAGTTGGCATTATAACATTCCTCTGCAAAATCTGGGTCTGAATCTAATATCCTCGCAAGCGCATGGTTCAGCCCGTCCAGAATCTCCTGATTGCCGACTGTCGTAATGATGTAGTAAGGCTGTGCATCATAGATTGCGGCTACCCGGAATTCTGCTTTGATATCCCCGGAATTCCCCAGCAGCAGATCCACTTCTTTATTCTCCAAATGTGCATAGAGATTTCCATCCTCGCTAAGATCCTCGTATTTATAATATTTCAGCTTGCAGTCCATATTGTTGATCTCCAGAAAAACTTTCAGCCGACGGACATTCTCCTTGGCATTTTCATAAACGCCAATGGTTTTTCCACTGAGTTTCTCCAGATCATAACTGATCACGGAGGAGTCATCTTTTCTGGCCAGCAGTACGGATTTGCTGTACCCGGTATTATAATCCGGATAAACATAATACTCTTCCATCTCCGGCATATAATAGGTACCTCCCACCAGGTCAAATTTTCCTGCTTGAAAATCGTCAAACAAAGTTTCTCCGGTGGTTTTGACATATTCATATTCCCACCCGGTGTATTTGGCGATTTCCTCCAGATAATCCACCACTAATCCATGGGGCTTCCCATCCGTTCCCGTCTCAGTAAAGCCTTCCAATTCTGGAAAAGCCACCCTGACCACTTTCTTTTCTTTGGCCTGTACGTCAGAAGGCGTCAGCCCAACCACAAGGCCCAGGATCAAAAGCATTATGAAAATGCGCGGCAGCTTCTGAAACCAATATCGTCCCATAAATTCTCCTCTCAAATACTAGTTCACTGCTTACGGATGCTCTTCCTCAAACAATTGGCTCGCTTTCTCCATACGTTCCATCACTGGAACGCCGAACGGACAGCGTTCTTCACATCCTGCACACTGGATGCAGTCTCCGCCCTTAGCAGACAACTCCAAATAATGGGCCTTCAAGGTCGAAGGCACACCTTCCTGCATCACAGCCAGATCATACAGCTTATTCACCATAGCAATGTCAATTTCCACCGGACACGGTGCACAGTGGCCGCAGTACGTGCATTGGCCCCCAAAAGCATGACGGGGTGCATTGGCCAATACACTTGCATAATCCTTCTCTTCTTCGGATGCCGTCTCATAGGCCACCGCTTCCTCCACCTGCTCTAAGGTCTCACAGCCGGTAAGAATGCTTGCCACCGCCGGGCGGGTAAGCGCATAATGGATGCACTGGACGGGCGTCAGAGCCACACCAAAAGGGGATGCCTTCGCAGAAAACAGACGGCCTCCCGCATATCCTTTCATTACGGTAATTCCCACCCCAAGCTGTTCACAGAGCTGATAGAGCTCCTTTCGTTCCGGAGCAATCCCGCCTAAAGATTCCTCATATTCCTCCGCAAAATATTCATTCAAATCTTCCGTGGCAGGATGCAGATCAAATGCAGGATTGATGCTAAAAAGCAGCATTTCAATACGGCCGCACTGGGCGGCCAGCTTTCCCACATTGGGATTGTGTGTGCTCAAACCAATATGGCGGATCACACCTTTTTCTTTTAGTTCTTCCGCATACTCCATGAACTCTCCGTTCATGATACGGTGAAATTCCGCTTCCTCATCCACAAAATGGATCATTCCCAGATCAATATAATCTGTCCGAAGACGGGTCAGCAGATCCGCAAACGCTGCCTTCACCTTGGAAAGCTCCCGGGTACGGACATACTGTCCATCCTCCCAAACAGCGCCCAAATGTCCCTGAATGATCCAATTCTCCCGTTTGCCCTCCAAAGCTGCACCGATATTTGAACGCACATTCGGTTCTGACATCCAGCAGTCCAAGATATTAATCCCCTTTTCTCCGCAGACATCGATCACTTCCTTCACTTCCTGTGCGTTATGACGCTCCAACCATTCACATCCCAATCCGACTTCACTAACCTTTAAGCCGGTATTCCCCAACATACGGTATTTCATAAAAGCTCCTTTCCCCTATCACATCACCCGCTCTTTGACGGATCATTTCTATCCTCCGCATTACTTCCCGAAACGGACGAATTTTACTATATGTCTGTTATTATAACAGAATGCCCCCAGTTTTCCAATGAAAAACTAAACAATGCCTGTTTTATAAGCAGCCGGAAGTTAATTTGATAGGACTGCTCGGAACACGTTTCTATGAAATAAAAAATGCAGGCCCCTATAAGCCCGCATTTTTTCTAATCACAATTACATATTCCGTATTTTCTCTCTAATGGGAAGAACCATGCCTGCAGATACAGACAATTCATCAATTCCCATCTCCACAAAGGTCTCTGTCATGGACAGATCAGCGCCCAGCTCCCCGCAGATACCTACCCAGCATCCCTGCGCATGGCCGTTGTCAATCGCCATTTGGATCAGCCTAAGAAGCGCAGGATGATGTGGATCAAAAAAAGTATCCAGCTTAGAATTCTGCCGGTCAATGGCCATCGTATACTGGCTCAAATCATTGGTCCCAATGCTGAAAAAGTCCACCTCTTTGCCCAGCAGATCACTGATGACAGCCGCCGCCGGCGTCTCAATCATGATGCCCTGCTCCACCTCTCCGTACGGGATATCTGCCGCATCCAATTCTTTTTTCACCTGCTCCGCCATAGCTTTCGCCTGACGGACCTCCTCTACAGAAGTAATCATCGGATACATAATGGAAATCTTCCCAAAAGCGCTGGCCCGGAAAATCGCACGCAGCTGGGTCTTAAAAATTTCCGGCTGTTTCAGGCAGATACGGATCGCCCGGTAGCCCATAGCCGGATTTTCCTCCGGCTCCAGATGAAAATACCCCACCTGCTTATCCGCTCCGATATCCATCGTCCGGATGATGACCTTCTTTCCCGCCATCATCTCCGCTGCCAGCTTATAGCTTTGGAACTGCTCCTCCTCCGTTGGGAAGGTTTCTTTTTCCAGATATAAAAACTCACTGCGGAACAGGCCGATTCCCTCTGCTCCGTTCTCCAGGACTGTAGCTACGTCGGAGACATTCCCGATATTGGCATAGAGATGGATTTTCCTGCCGTCCTTGGTCACTGTCTCTTTTCCTTTGATTTGCTGCAGAAGCCGTTCTTTTTCCAAATCCTTCTGTTGCTGCTTCCTCAAAGCTTCCAAGGTCTCCTCATCCGGATCCACATAAAGAATGCCGCGATAGCCGTCCACTGCTGCCAGCTTTCCATTCCAGGATTCCTTGACCGGCACCCCGATAAGAGCTGGGACATTCATAGTCCTGGCCAGAATCGCCGTATGGGAATTGGAAGAGCCGAACTCCGTGACAAAAGCCAGCAGCTTCGTTTTGTCCATCTGCACCGTTTCGCTGGGCGCCAGATCCTTGGCCGCCACAATGACCGGCTCCTCCCCCAGCCTTCCAACGTTCCTGCGGTCTGACAAAATGCCTACCACCCGCTCAGAGATATCTTTGATGTCCGCGGACCTGGCCTTAAAATATTCATCCTCCATTTCTGCGAACATCTTAGAAAAATTGTCGCCTGTGGCTGCGACCGCATATTCGGCATTCACCTGTTGAGAGAAAATGATATTTTTCACGGAATCGTTATAATCCTCATCCTCCAGCATCATCGCATGCACCTCGAAAATTGCCGCATTCACTTCTCCCACTTCCTGGAGAGCCTTGTCATACAGCTGCTGCAATTCACTGACTGCCTGGGTCCTGGCATTTTCGTATCTGGCCCATTCTCCTTCGCTGTCCCTGGTCTTATACCGCTTGACCTGCTGCTCATCCTTGGAATAATAATAGATCGGCCCGATGGCCACCTTCTGGAATATGGAAGTTCCACTATACTGTTCCATAATACCATCCTCTCTTCACACTGCGTTCTTACAGGTTCTCTTCGAAAAATTTCTTCACTGCGGCCAGATCCTCTTCACTATCAGAGGCCACAGTGACTTCGTCGCCTTTTTTCGCACCCAGGCTCATCACTGCCATCAGCTTAGAAGCATCTACCGTCTTTCCGCCTTTGGTAATGGTAACGGTACTGTCAAGGCCCTTGACCATTTTTGCCAGCACGCCTGCCGGTCTGGCATGAATTCCCACTTCATCTTTGATTACATAATTGAATGTTCCCATAATTTTTTCTCCTTTTATAAATAAATTTTAATTTCGTTTCCAGTCAATACAATTTTCCCGGCACAAGCTCCACAGACAGCTTCTGCCTCCTCCCGTATAAGTGAGGATTCTGGTCTCTCCCCGGGGGTAATATCTGGTGGTAAATACATGCTCCCCTTCATTGATGAAAACTTCCAAAAGAGAGGTATCTGCCAAAATCCTTACGTTCTGCACGCTGTCAATCAACGCTTTCCTGATTGTTCTTCCAGCTCCCAATTCACCGGTAAATTCCAGAGAAAAAATGCCTTTTTCATATTGTATCACACATTCCTTTTCAATGGTAATGCGAAAGCCATCCTTGTCTGGATCTATCACTTCCCAGTCAAAACAGGAATCCATATGCTGCGTCTGCCACTGTCCGCCCGTAAATTCTTTACACTCACGCCGGAGCGCATTGATCTCCGAAACCGGATACTGGCACACCTTTTTGCCGTTCCAAGACAGCCTTCTGGGAATCGTGAACACATGCTGCCAGCCATCCAAAGCCGTGGGATTTTGATAGTCATCTTCACAATCTGGCATCCCTGCCCAGCCCACTAAAATCCGTCTGCCAGATGCATCAGAAAACGTCTGTGGCGCATAAAAATCAAAGCCTAAGTCCCACTCCGTGAACTCCTCCGAAACCTTCCTCTCCAGAAAGTTTTCCGGAAGCAGGAAGTAACCGGACTGGTAAATATTCTGGAACCGGTATTCCTCCTTTGCCAGCCCTTGGGGCGATACGGATAAAATCCGCTCTCCATCCAGTGAAAACAAATCCGGGCACTCCCACATATAGCCAAAAGACTTTTCTGTGGTCAACTCCTGCATGTATTTCCAAACCTTTTTGTCACCAGACCGGTACAAAAGCACAGCTCCCTGTCCATCCTTTCTCCGGCCGCCCAAGACCATAAAATAACTCCCGTCCTCTTTCCAGACCTTAGGATCCCGGATGTGGTTCGTATATTCTGCCGGATAGTCGTCCATCCCCAGCAGACACTCTTTATCTCCATAAACATTGCCATCCGCGCTGCTGATATAGATGGTGTTGGACTCTCTCCCATTGTTGGTATAGTCATAATCCCCGTCTAATTTAATATTCCCGGTATAGAACAATTCCATGCGGCCGTCCTCCGTAAAGGCGCAGCCGGAATACACGCCATGACAGTCATAAGGACTGTCCGGCAAGATGGGTGTGCCCGCATACTCCCAATGGACCAGATCTTTGCTGCAATATTGCCCCCACATTTTCAATCCGCCATCCACATCAAAAGGCGCATATTGAAAGAAAAAATGGTAGTTTCCGTCATAAAAACAAAGTCCATTGGGATCATTGAGCCATCCAGCAGGCGGCATAATATGAAACCGCATCCGCCATCTTTGCGGGTCCCTCTGCCGCATGATTTCTTCTGTCCGGAACACTTCACGCAGCAGGGTTTCCTTCATTACATTCATATATTTCCTCCGTTCTGCCGCAACACCAGTTATTTTACCGTAAGCACCTTATCCTTCATATGAACCGGGCCAGATGCCTCCATGGAAACCTCGCTGTAATCGTCAGAATTCGTCACGATGACCGGCGTGGTGATATCATAGCCTGCTTTTTGGATCTCCTCTATGGAAAAGGTGAGCAGCTGGTCGCCCGCCTTGATTTTCTGTCCCTCTTCCACATGGGCCTCATAAAACCTTCCGCCCAGCTCTACCGTATTGATCCCCACATGGATGAGAAGCTCTATCCCATCTTCGCTGGTCAGCCCCAACGCATGCTTCGTATCAAACACAGTCTCCACGGTCCCGTCAAAAGGTGCATAGACAACACCTTCTTCCGGCACTACCGCCATACCTCTGCCCAAAACTTCCTCTGCAAAGGTCTCGTCCTTTACTTGGGACAAAGGAATCGCCGTTCCCTTTAATGGACTATATACCGTGTTTTTTTCCAAAGCTTCTTCTATCTTAGCTGCTTCCTGTGTCTTAGCATTCTCCTGGGCCGGCACCACCGCCCCTGACGTTTGAGGCTCTTCCCGATACATCAGCCAGGCCAGCACAAATGCCGTACCTACCGCTGCTAAGATTGTCAATGTGTACTGTAATGTATAATCTGTTGTGATCAAATACCCGAAAGCTCCTGTAATCCCATAGGCAGATGCACCCACACCTGTGATCCCGGCCACCAGACCTCCGGCGGCACCTCCGATGCATCCCGCCACAAAGCATTTGATATAACGGAGATTCACACCGAAAATAACCGGCTCCGTGATTCCCAGAAAAGCAGAGAGGGAGGATGGCAATGCCAATGCCTTCAGCTTCTGGTTCTTTGTCTTCACTGCCAAAGCAAGCGCTGCCGCACCCTGGGCCACATTGGCCGCAGTGGCAATGGGCATCCAGATATTCAATCCTGTGGCACTCAAAAGGCCAGCTTCCAGAGCGTTATACATATGATGCACACCGGCCACCACCGTGGGAGCATAAACCGCACCTGCCAAAGCAGACCCTATGCCAAGCGGCATAGAAATCAGATACTGCACACCATTTAAAACGCCGTTCTCAATCCAGGAAAATACCGGCCCGAAAATCGTAAGTGTCAGATAACCTGTAACTAGGACAGTCACCAGCGGAGTTACGAACAAATCGATGATCTCCGGAACAATCTTATGGAGCTTTTTCTCAATCATGGACATAAACCATACAGCGATGACTACTGGAATCACATGCCCTTGGTAGCCTACCAGATTGATCTTGTAAAGTCCAAACCAGGCCGATGCCGTGGGAATTGTCTCTGCAGACGCCACGGACCAGGCGTTGAGCAAATCGGTATGGATCATGATCATACCGATGACTGCCCCTAAGAAAAGATTGCCGCCGAACACCTTAGCCGCGCTCACCGCGATGAGAATCGGCAGAAATACAAAGGCCGCATTGCTAAATAAATGGATAATGGTATAAGTCCCGGATTCTGCCAGCGCCGGGTATACCTTACTCAATCCCTCTAAAAGCCCCATCAAAAGACCACTGGCTACGATAGCCGGAATGATGGGAACAAATACATCTCCCAGTGTCTTGATCAACCGCTGGAAAATATTCTGCTTGGAGGCCGCCGCCTGCTTCACCTCTTCCTTGCTGGCAGCAGTGATGCCTGCCAATGAAATAAACTCATCATAAACCTTATTGACCGTTCCTGTACCCAAAATGATCTGCAGCTGGCCGGAGGCTTCAAACACACCTTTGACCCCGTCCACATTTTCCAGGGCTTCCTTGCTGCATTTCCCATTATCACCAATGACCAGCCGCAGCCTGGTGGCACAGTGGGCAGCGGACACGATATTGTCCTTGCCGCCGATGTTTTCATAGATCTGCTTTGCAATGCCTTTGTAATCCATCCCTTTTCCCTCACTTTTGAAACGTTATCGTTCTCATATTAATTTGTTTTCGTTTTAAATTTCTTTTGTTTTTATGCTCGTGTTTTATGTGGTATCGTTCTCATATCTTGTTTTTTATTATAGCTCACCTTCGAAATCCTGTAAATTGCTATACTTCACAAATATCATGTCCAAAAATCATAAAAAACCACCAAAGAAAGTAAAAAACAAAAAAGAATCCCGCACGGAGTGCTTTTTTATTTCATAGGACGCATCCTATGAAATAAAAAAAGCGGCAGACCTGATCGTCTGCCGCTGCCACTTTCATCACTTACCGGGTAGAATCTTTTCGGATCACCCGGTAACCCATCTTTAATTCTTTACATACTCCGCTGCTGTCCTCCAAAAGCTCCAGCAGCATAGATGCCGCTTCCATCCCGCTTGTCTTGTAAAACAAATGCACCGTGGTCAATTTCGGCTCCACCAGATTACCAAGCGGCGTATCCCCGATTCCTGCTATCTGTATCTCCTGTGGAATCGATTTCTTAATTTCCTTCAAATATGACATCGCTCCGATGGCAATGTTATCCGTGGCACAGAACACGGAATCCACCGAAGGCGCCGCTTCCAGCAGCCGTTTCATGGCCTCGTAGCCGGATTCCACGCTGAAGGCCGCCTCTGCCATCTGCTCCTTCGGACATGCCATATGGGCCTTCTTCAATGCGGCCTCAAACCCCTTTCGCCTGGAGAGCCCCGCAGCCTCATCCTTTACGGTGACACCGATAAAACCCGGCACCTGCCCTTTCTCCAGGAGCAGCTCTGTCACCTGCCTGGCAGAATGATAATCGTCGTGGTAAACACAAGAATAACCTTCCAAATGCTGTCCCAGGATCACCACCGGAACCTTACATTCCCTGAGCAGCTTCTTATGCTTCGCAGTAAAAATCGTAGCGATGAATAAAATTCCATCCACCTGGTTGTCCTTAAATAGGTTCAGGTACTTCAATTCCTCCTGAATATCATTGTTGGTATTGGCCAACAGAAGCTGATACCCTTGCTTGGACAGAACGTCGCTGATTCCGGCCACCATTCGGCTTACCGTGTCGGAATTGATCTTCGGCAGAATCACACCAATCAGCTTCGTCCTTTTGGTGCGCAGCATCTGCGCCTGGGAAGAAGGCTGATATCCCGTCTCCTCGATCACCTTACGAATCTGCTCCTGTTTTTCCTTGCTGACATAGCCCTGATTAAGATACCGGGACACTGTAGCCCGGGACACCCCTGCCAGCTTGGCAATTTCATTGATATTCAATCTCCGCACCATCCTTTCCTGCGCCAGCTATGTGTTAACGATACCATAAATGCCGCCGGTTCGCAAGAATAAGCCCCACCGGCAGGGCCATTTGACAAAATCTCTCCTCATGCATAGTGATACCGCCCCTTCATCTTCACAAAAAAACCGATGGTCACGCCAAAAGCCAGAAGCTCCGCAGCCACAATCGCCAGCCAAATGCCGTCCGTCCCCCAAATCAATGGTAAGAGGAGCACTGCCACAATCTGAAAAACCAACGTCCGAAGAAACGAAAGGATCGCAGAAACTGCCCCATTGTTCAGCGCCGTAAAAAAGGCAGAACCAAAAATATTCAGACCGCAAAGCAAAAAGGATATGGCGTACAGCCGGAAGCCCCGGCAGGTCATGGCATAAAGCGTCGGATCATAGCCCACAAATATCCTGGCCAGCACAGAGGCCAAAATCTCTGCCAGAACCGTCATTATCACGCCTGCCGCTCCTAGAATCCTCAGGCTTTTCTGGTACAGATTCTTCAATTCCGGTTCATTCTTCGCCCCAAAATGATAGGCAATGATAGGCGCACATCCCAAAGAGTACCCCAGGAACATGGCCACAAAAATGAAATTGGCATACATGATTACGCCAAAGGCTGCCACACCGTTCTCTCCTGCCAGTCTTAACAGCTGGAAATTATAGAGGATGTTCACCAGCGACATAGAAATATTGGTCAGCAATTCCGAAGAACCATTGGTACAGGTTTTCAGCAGGATCCTCCCATAAAATCCCGCCTTCGTCAAGCGAAGCGCGCTGTCATTTTCCCGTAGTAAATAGAGCACGGGGATCACGCCTCCCACCACCTGGCTGGCCGCCGTAGCAAGTGCTGCCCCGGCCAGACCCCAGTGGAATCCGGCAATAAATAATGCATCCAGCATCACATTCGTAAGGCCCGCTGCCACTGTGACCCACAGACCCATCTTAGGCTTCTGTGCCGTGATCAAAAAACTCTGAAATACATTTTGCAGCATAAAAGCCGGCATGGCCGGAAGAAGGATTCCCGCATACTTTACGCAATCTGTCAGCATTTCCCCTTTTGCACCCAAGGCGCCTGCCACCGGACGGATAGTGACAAGGCCGATGACCGCCAGCAGGACACCACCCAACACAGTGACATAGACCAGCATGGAAAAATACTGGTTTGCCTCTTTTTTTCTGCCCTGTCCCAAGGTCATAGCCACAATAGCGCTGCCTCCAGTGCCAATCATAAAACCTATAGCGCCTAAGATCATCAGTACCGGAAAGATCAGATTAAGAGCGGCAAAAGGTGTCTTTCCCACCAGATTTGAAACAAACAGGCCATCCACCACCCCATATATAGATGTAAATATCATCATTACCACCGAAGGGAGGATAAATTGCAGCAGCTTCTTATAAGTAAAATGTTCCGATAATTGTATGTTCATTGCTTTTTGTTCTCCTAAGTCCGCTTTTCTTTCGTACATGGAAGGATTCCGCTCTTCTCCCGCAGCTCCACGATGTACTTTCTAGTGAGGCGCAAAAGTTCACGGCTTTCTTCGGATGTCATCTCTTCAAATACACTATTTTCCATAGCGATCACCGGCAAGATTTTCTCCTGCACCAATCTCCTGCCGCCTTCCGTCAATAAAATATGCTTATCTTTCCCCTTTCCCGCCGCCAGATAGAGGACTCCTTCTTTTTCCAGCTTACGGATCGCGGAATTCACAGTCTGCTTGCTGATGCTGTACAGCTCGCAGATATCCTTCTGCAAGCACCCATCCCCTAACTCACAGATGGAATACAAAATAGAAAACGCACTGTCGGAAAGTCCCAATTTCCATGCAATTTCATGGTAAAGCGCATCTGTTTCCCGGTAAAGACGGCTATATTCCTTTAACTGCTGGCTCTGTTCCAAATCCATATTCTCCACTCCTTTTTCATTGTCCGATTTCGTACTCATTTAATATAGTCTGATTTCGTACTAATGTCAAGGAGAAATCTTCTTTCTATCAAAAGTCCTACAGGATTCTCCGCCTGCGGCGGGCTGTATACGCAGCATTCTTCCCTTCTGCCGCAGTGCGATCCCGCACGGAGTGCTTTTTTATTTCATAGGACGCAATTTCCTATGAAATAAAAGAAGCCGGCACCGTGGATATCTTCCATCGGCACCAGCCTTCTGATTCCTATATTATGTTCCCGTCCGCACCCTAGGCCAGCTGATCCAGAGCACAGATCTCGATTCCTTCCGCTTCAAAGGTTTTGCGGATCTTTTCCACGAAAGCCAGAGCCTTCGCACCATCCCCGTGCACACAGATGGAATCCGCCCGGATGGGGATATCCTTCCCAGTGATAGCCGTGACCTTCTGTTCCTTGACCATACGGACCACGCGGGCAATTGCCACATCCTCATCAGTGACCATAGAGCCCTCTTTTCTCCGGTCCACTAAGGTGCCGTCCTCTTCATAGGCCCGGTCGGCAAACACTTCCATCGCTGTACGCAGGCCCATATCCATTGCCGCCCTAGCCAGCTCGCCGCCGGAAAGTGCCAACACGATCAGATCCTTATCATATTCACGGACAGCTTCACAAATCCCTTTGGACAGCTCGTAATCCTTGGCGGCCATATTGTAAAAAGCGCCATGGGGCTTCACATGCTGCAGCTTCATCCCCTTTGCCTTACAAAACGCGTCCAGAGCGCCGATCTGATAAAGAGTATAGGCTTTTGCTTCGGCGGGAGATACCTTCATGTTCCTCCTGCCAAATCCCATCAGATCCGGATATCCCGGATGGGCCCCCACACGGATGCCCGCTTCCTTGGCCATGGCAATGGTCTTCTCCATGACCACCGGATCAGAGGCATGAAATCCACAAGCCACATTGGCAGAGGTGATCAGAGGTATTACCTTATCATCCATCCCCAGGGTATAACGTCCAAAGCTCTCCCCCAGATCACTGTTTAAATCCACTCGGTACATCGCAGTCCCTCCTAACTGATCTTCATGATATTTTCGATAAAACCCGTATCCGCCTTTCCTTCACAAAAGACCGGATGACGCATGATTTGATACTGGAAATCCAGATTTGTCTCCACACCCATAATCAGCATCTCATCCAAAGCCGAACGCATCTTCTGGAGCGCCGCTTCCCGGTCCGGAGCATGGACAATCACCTTGGCAATCATGGAATCGTATTCAGACGGAATCTTGTAGCCGGTATACAATCCGGTGTCCACCCGGACGCCGTTGCCGGCAGGCAGATGCAGATGCTGCACCACACCGGGGCTCGGCATAAAATTCTTCTCGGGAATTTCCGCATTGATTCTGCATTCAATGGCATGTCCCCGCAGCTTCACATCTTCCTGGGTAAAGCTCAAAGCTTCTCCCATCGCCACACGGATCTGCTCGATGATCAGATCCGTCCCGGTCACCATTTCCGTCACGCCATGTTCCACCTGGATCCTGGTATTCATCTCCATAAAATAGAACTCACCGCGGGGATCCACAATAAATTCAATGGTTCCCGCATTGGTATAATTCACTGTTTTAGCCGCCAGCACCGCATAACGGTTCATCTCTCTCCGAGTCTCTTCCGTAATGGCCGGGGATGGGGATTCCTCCACAAGCTTTTGATGGTTTCTCTGGACAGAACAGTCTCTCTCCCCCAGCGCCACCACATTTCCATGGGTATCCGCCATAATTTGGATCTCCACATGCCGCGGGTTTTCCACAAAACGCTCGATATACATCGTATCATCCCCAAAGGCATTGGCAGATTCCCTCTGGGCCATATTGAACTGGAATTCAAATTCATCATCGGATTTGGCCACGCGCATCCCTTTGCCACCGCCGCCGGAAGAGGCCTTGATCATCACCGGATAGCCGATCTCTACAGCCAGCTTTCTCCCCACCTGGGCATCATAGACTGGCTCTTTCGTACCCGGCACCACAGGAACGCCCGCCTCCATCATAGTCGCCCTGGCATGGGATTTATTTCCCATTTTATCGATCACATCCGCTTCCGGTCCGATAAATGTGATGCCGTTCTCCTGGCATTTCCGGACAAACTCACTGTTTTCGGATAAAAACCCAAAACCCGGATGGATCGCATCCGCTCCCATATTCCGGGCAGCAGTGATGATCCGGTCCATATTCAGATAGCTGTTCCTAGCCGGTCCCTCACCGATACAGATCCTCTGATCAGCCAGCTGCACATGAAGGCTCTTGGCATCCTCCTTAGAGTAGACAGCAACGCTGCGTATTCCCATATTCCGGCATGCCCGGACGATACGAACAGCGATTTCCCCCCGGTTGGCAATTAAAATTTTATTAAACAAAGCTCCAACCTCCTTCTATGACTCCTACAGCCGTTTTACACGGAACAGAGGCTGTCCGTACTCCACCTTCTGCTCATTGCTCACTAAAACTGCTTCAATCTCACAGTCAAAATCACTCTGAATCTCGTTCATCAGCTTCATCGCTTCCAAAATACATACCGTCTGCCCGTTTTTCACCTGGTCTCCCACCTTAACAAAGGCCTGCGCGTCCGGGGAAGGAGCCGAATAAAATGTACCTACGATAGGAGAAGTGATAAACATCTTTTCGTCCTCTTTCTCCTCTTCGGCGGGTTCCTGCACGTCCGGGGAAGGAGCAGCAGCCACAGGCATTCCAGCAGCTACCACAGGAGGATGGCCTAATTTGCTCATGGTGATCTTCACAGCTTCATCTTTATAAGTAAACTGCTTCAGGGAAGAATTTTCAATAATTTTTACTAAGCCTTCAATTTTCTCTAAATCCATATGAACATCTCCTTTTCTCATCATCTGTCTCAATTCTTATTTTCTAACCTCTATTCAAAAAGCTGAGTGAGCCGTTTGGCCACCAGTCGGCAGTCCAGCACTTCCTTACAAGGCTGATGGATGATCTTTCTCATCTCATCCAATTCCCTGACCTCGTCAAATATCAGCTGCTGTGCCTCCTGGACTGTGATGGCTTGGAAACGGATCTTATGGTCCGTCTTTCTCTGCACCAGCTTCGGAATATCCACTGACGCCACTGTGGCTATTTTGGCATATCCTCCGGTGGTCTGCCGGTCAGCTAACAATATGATGGGCTTCCCATGGGAAGGTACCTGAACGGATCCAAATGCAATCCCATCCGAGGTGATATCCGAAGTTGTCTTGGGGGCGATAAACGTTCCCTCCAAACGGCATCCCATCCGGTCAAAATCACTGGTCACCGTAAATTCTTCATTTAAAAAGGTCTCGATCCCCTGTCTGCTGAACAGGTCATCCTGCGGTCCCATAACCACCCGGAGCAGGGCTTCCTCCTGTCCGAAATCCTCCGGCTCCAGCTTCCTGGAGAGGAAAAAGGGAAGGTACCTTCTCTTCTGCCGGAAATTGATATAATCATCTGCCTTAAGTTTCCTGCCCCGGAAGCCTCCCAGACTGCTCTTTAAATTCGTACAGCGGCTTCCCATCACCACTGGAATCTCCAGATAGCTGGAAAATGCGATATAACCTCTGCTGCCAGTCCTGGCACTTCCGAATTTTAAAATATCTCCTTTGTTCATATAAAGGGCGGTATACATAGGAGCCGGCTCTCCATTGATCGTCGGCTGAAAATCGCCTCCAGTGATGGCGATAATCGTTGCAGACGTAAACTGCAGCGTAGGTCCAATCAACGTAAATTCCAAAACTGCTTCATTTTCCGGATTATCCAACAGCAGGTTGGCGATCTTAAAGGAACGGACGTCCATCACACCTGCCACGCTGAACCCTTGACTTTGGTAACCTGTGCGTCCCAAATCCTGTACCGTCGTCAACATTCCGCTTTTCAGTACACGAATTCCCATGTTACACCTCTCCTTCATGAACGATGCATTGGTATTCTCCACGATCGACTAATTCTTTGATACGTTTATATTCTGCCTCATCAATGGGCACGAAGCGGATATAATCCCCCGCTTCCACTAATATGGGCACCTCCCGCTGCGGATCATAGGTCTTCACCGGAGTCATTCCCATCAGCTGCCAGCCTCCCGGGGAATTTAACGGATAAATGCCAGTCTGGGAACCGCCGATCCCCACACTTCCTGCGTTAATATTAATCCTGGGATTGGCCAGCCTCGGCGTATGAATCCGCTCATCCAAACCGCCCAGGTAACAAAATCCCGGAAGAAATCCCAGCATATAGATCAAATAATCGCAGGAGGAGTGAATCTTAATCACTTCCTCGACGCTTAAACCAGCGTGCTCCGCTATATTTTCGATATCCGGGCCATATTCTCCTCCATAGCACACCGGAATCTCAAATATACGCTTTTTCTGGGCATCGGATTTCACATCCACCTTCAAAAGGTTCTGCATCCGTTCTACCAATTCATCGTAAGTGATCACACGGGGGTCATAGTTAATCAGCAAAGAACAAAAAGCCGGGATCAAGTCCACCACGCCTTCGATATGCTGCTCTTTCATCAGCTGCACCGTGGCTGTGATCTTGCTGTTCACCTCAGGACTGATCCCTTTGCCGAATTCCACCAAAATGGAAGAATCCCCGGCAGTCATAATTTTATATTTCTGCATAGACATCTCTCCTATTTTAAAAAGGTGCAACCAATGTGATCACACCTTTCTTTTACAAACAGTTATTAGAAATTCTTCATTAGCCGAATAAGCTGCCGATGTTGGATACAAAAGTATTAATTCCCAGATATGCGGAAAGAATTACCACAAGGATTCCAAGAATCAGAAGCCATTTCGGATGATGATAGGTCTCACCCATGATGGATTTCTTCTGGGATGCCACAAGGCAGATTCCCAAAGTGATGGGAAGGATCAATCCGTTCAGCGCACCAGCCAAAACCAGAAGATTTGCCGGCTGTCCGAGAATCAGCATGATCAGGGTAGAAACCGCGATAAATCCGATGATCACCCAGTTTTCATTTTTCTCAATGCCTTTGTGGAAGGTCTTTAGGAAGGAAACAGAAGTATATGCCGCGCCGATGATGGAGGTGATGGCTGCACACAAAAGCACCAGACCTGCAAAACGGTATCCAATTTGTCCGGCTCCCTGAAGGAACGCATCCGCCGCCGGATTGCCCGCATCCAGGGTCACTCCCTTAACAACAACGCCTAACACTGCCAGGAAAAGGAAAATTCGCACGATAGTCGCGATCACCATTCCCATGATAGAGCTCTTATTGATCTCTTTGAGATTCTTCTCACCGGTGATGCCCGCATCGATCAGACGATGAGCTCCCGCAAAGGTAATATAGCCGCCTACCGTACCGCCCAGCAATGTAATGGTGGCCGGAAACAGAGCCTTCACTCCGGCGGAAGGAACGAACGTATTCTTAATCGCATCCCCGATCGGCGGTTTTACCACAATGATCACGACAAAAATAACGACGATCATGATCCCACCCAGGACCTTGGTCAGATTGTCCATAGCGGATTTCGCATTTTTCAGCAGGAAGATCACGATGGAAAGTCCGCCTGCCAGCACATAGCCCACCTTGGTGGGAATTCCCAAAAGGGTGTTGAATCCTAATGCGCCACCACCTACGTTGCCGATATTGAAAACAAGGCCGCCAACGACGATGAGAAACGCTACTAAATATCCCAATCCCGGAAGCAGCTTATTGGCCACATCCTGTCCTCTCAAACCGGAGGTACACAATACCCGCCAGATATTCATCTGTGCAACGGCGGCCAGGATGATAGAAAACAAAATAACAAAACCGAAGCTTGACTGATAATCACTGGTAAATTTCGCCGTCTGGGTGAGGAAGCCCGGCCCAATCGCTGATGTAGCCATAAGGAATGCCGCTCCTAACAGGGCTCCTCCTCCTTTTTTCTTTTCACTCATAATAAATCCCCCTTTATGTTTTTTTGACGTATCCTGCAACGCCATATGCAGGCAAAACGGATATCGATAATTTAAAATTAGACAATAAAACTACACTTATCTGCAAAGGAATTGTGCATTTGTCATATATTGATATCCTCCCCTATGATATCATACTTTTTGTAAATCACCAAGCAATTTTTTAATGGATCCCCCATTCAGACATACTGTTTTTCATATTCTTCAACGGGCATTGGCCGGCCAAACAGGTATCCCTGTACCGTCTCCACCCCGCAGGCGCGCACAGCCTCCAACTGTGCTTCCCCCTCAATCCCCTCTGCCACCAGCTTCGTCCCTGTCTTATTGCAGATATCCGCGATAGCCTCTATAATTGCCTTCGCCTTGGAGTTCCTATCCACATGTTTCACCACGCTCCGGTCCAGCTTCAGCACGTCAAAATCCACCTCGGAAAGCAGTGCTAGATTGGCATACTCTTTTCCAAAATCATCAATGGCCACTGCAAAACCGGCCCTGCGCAGCCCAACCATCAGATCATTAAGATCCAAACCATCTACATCCCGGACACTTTCGGTAATCTCTATTTCCAAATAGGAAGCATCAATTCCGTATTTTTGGCAGACATCCTCCAATTGTCCGATAAAAGATGGCTGTACCAATGAATAACGGGAAAAATTCACAGAAACCGGCATCACCTTTTTTCCCGCCTTCATCCAATCCCGGAGCTTAGAACAGACAAACTCAAATACAAAGGAATCCACTTGTCGGATCGTCTTAGACTCCTCCAAAACCGGCAGAAAATCACCTGGCAGAACCAAGGTTCCATCCTCTGCCTGGTAACGGATCAAAGCCTCTGCTCCTTGAATTTGGCAGCCACCGGCAGAAACCTTAGGCTGAAAATAGACGATAAACCTGCCGCGGCTGATCTCCTCTTGAAGTACAGAAGCATCCTCCAGCTTTAAAATATCATCGCTGTGGCGGCGGTACCGGTTCACTGATCTGTTCTTCCGGTAAAATTCCTTCTTATCTTCATACATCCCTGCGTCTGCAGCAGCGATGATCTGCTGCACATCCTGGACGCCATCCGTCCATTTGGTCCCTATGGCTGCATGACAGCTGTCATCCCACCGGAAGCTTCTCTTCAAGCGCTCCACATTGTCCTCAAATTCTATTTTGGGCATATGCCTGCAGATAACCACAAATTCATCGCCGCCCACCCGGTAACAATCTGCTCCGGCGAATACCTTCTGGATCTTATCGGCCGTTTCCATCAGAATTTCATCCCCGCGGGCATGGCCAAAACGGTCATTAATCCCCTTCAGTCCATTCACGTCCAAAAAGACAATACCCAGCGGCTGTCTCTCCATAGAAAGAACTGCCAGATCCTGTATATACCGGTTGCGGTTATAAAAAGAAGTCAGCGTATCGTGATAGCTTAGATGCGATAGCATCCTTTCATTCTCCGCCCTGCGATAGGCCAGCAGAATGAAATAGCAAAGGGACTGCAAAAGAGGGCCAATATTCTGTTGTTTCTCCAGAGGCGGATTATCCACGCCCAGACATCCCACCAGTACCCCGTCACGTTCCATCGGCGCCACTACCAGCCGTTGGATCCCCTCTTTCTTTAAGAATTCATATTCCTGCGGTGAGCTTTCCTTATAAGCTTCCAGCTCCTTTACCACGATGAATTCCTGTTTTTTCAGCATAGGCATCCAACGTTTAAATACCGAAATGGACATTCCATCCAAGCTCTTCATTTTCGAATGTACCCCTGGCGCGCACCATTCGAATTCATTATATATTTTATCCCCGCTCAATCTTAAAATATAGGTACGTTCCCCCTGCAAAAATTCTCCTACATGCTTGAGGACCACAGGGAGATCCTGTTCCATATTCCTTCCCTGGTAAAGGATCCTGATACACTCTGTCACCATATTCTCCGCATCCAGGGCATGCTGCAGACGAAGCTTTTCATTTTCCATCTGCGTCATATCAAAGGCAATTTCCAGACGAGCCTTACGCCCATCCCACTCCACAATCCGGTCTTTGAGCATGTAATGGCAATTTGTCACCGGATTGGTAATTTCCCAATTATAATTTTCATCCCGGCTCAGCATGGGATTGGTACAAAACGGACAAGGCTCCGTCCTGCCCTGAATCACCTCATAGCATTTCCGCCCGCTGATATCATCCACTTGGAAACTCTTTTTCCCCGCTTCATTGATGAAAAGCAGATCATAGTTCTCCATGTCTGAAACATAGATCAATTCAGAGACTTCATTCACCGGCGCCTGCAGCTCTTTGGACATTTGAGAAAGACGCTCGCTCTTTTTGCGGTTCTCCTCTTCGGCCTTTTGGATGGCCCGCTTGCGTTTATCCTGTACAGAGACCAGCCAGATCAGAACACCTGTGACTGCAATGATAAAGCCTGTGAGGATCACGAAGCCCTTTTCCACCATCCGGACATTGCTTTCTGAATACAGCTCCGCTGCCGTAACCGTCCGGTCCGCCAATTCAAAATAAGACTCGCTGAGCCGGTACAGCTGTTTCTTATTAGCTCCCTGGCGCACATTTTCAATCTCTTCCTTAATTTCCTGCCAGACTTTTTTCTGCTGGCTCATCAGGGACTGAAATCCTACATCTTCCATCCGGATCAGTCCCAGCTCCCCCTCTCCGGTCAAAAGCTCCTCAATAATCCGGTCCAGACGGGCGATGAGCTCATCGTTGGGATATCCCTGCAATTCTTCCTTCACCAGCCTCTGGGTCGCGCCCCGCACAACACCGGCATAATTGATCACTTTTGCATTGCCCTGCAGCCGGTCCACAGCCAAAAAAGAAAAGACCCCCATAAATATAAGTGCCAGACACAAAAATATTGTGATTATTTTCTTTGGAACCACTTTGATTCGAGAGATTTTCTGTTCCTTCCTTGTTTCTTCCATGCGGTCCACTCCCTGCTCCTATCAAAAAAACCTATCCACCGCATAGGTGCCGGGCAGATAGGTCTATCACATAATCAGGTGTAATTATACTTTTTTTGTATATATTAACATCATATCACAGTCTGCAGCAAAAGTCACTGCTTTTCCCCACATATCTGGTGTATTTTGGCAGTTTTTATATTTGACATTCTTTCCCGGTTCTGCTATGCTGTTTTATGAAGCTTTGTAATGTCCTTTACTTGGTGTCAAGTAAAGGATATTTTTTTTGCGCAGTAGCGGCATTGCCCGCTTTCGCAGTGATCGAACATTAAAAGGAGATTTATGGAAGAAACAAAATTTGAACAGTTGGGACTGCGTCCCGAAATCTTAAAGGCAGTAAAATACATGGGATTTGAAGAGGCATCTGCCATTCAGGCCAAGGCCATTCCCGCTATGATGGCAGGAGCAGATATCATCGGCCAGGCACAGACCGGCACCGGAAAAACAGCCGCATTTGGAATTCCCCTGCTTGAAAAAATAGACCAAAAGAGTAAAAAACTCCAGGCAATCGTCCTCTGCCCTACCAGGGAACTGGCCATCCAAGTGGCGGAAGAGATCCGCAACCTGGCAAAATATATGCACGGAATCAAGGTCCTTCCTATTTATGGGGGACAGGAAATTGTAAAACAGATTCGTTCCTTGAAAAGCGGAACTCAGCTCATCATCGGCACACCCGGCCGCGTCATGGATCATATGCGCCGCAAGACCATTAAAATGGATCATGTGCATACAGTAGTCCTGGATGAAGCAGACGAGATGCTCAATATGGGATTCCGGGAAGACATCGAGACCATTCTGGAGGGGGTGCCAGAGGACCGGCAGACAGTTTTATTTTCCGCCACCATGCCTAAGCCCATCCTGGACATCACCCGGAAATACCAAAAGGATGCCCAGCTCATCAAGGTGACTAAAAAAGAGCTGACCGTACCCAATATTGAACAGTTCTATTATGAAGTCCGCCCAAAAAACAAAGAAGAAGTCCTGTCCCGCTTATTGGATATCTATACCCCTAAGCTTTCTGTCGTCTTCTGCAATACCAAACGACAGGTGGATTCGCTGGTGGAGGGACTCCAGGGCCGCGGTTACTTTGCCGCTGCACTGCACGGGGATTTAAAGCAGGCCCAGCGTGACCGGGTCATGCATGGTTTCCGTTCCGGAAAGACCGATATCCTGGTGGCCACCGATGTGGCAGCGAGAGGAATCGACGTGGATGAAGTGGAAGCAGTCTTCAATTATGACCTGCCCCAAGACGATGAATACTATGTCCACCGCATCGGCAGAACCGGACGTGCCGGACGGATAGGACGCTCCTTCACCTTCGTATCCAACCGGGAGGTCTATAAAATCAAAGAGATCCAGCGTTACTGTAAGACGAAAATCTATGCCCAGAAGGTGCCCTCACTTAACGATGTGGTCAACACGAAAATCTTCCATGTATTTGACGAGGTAGACCGCATTCTGGAGACTGAAGATCTGGACGGCCTTCTGCAGACTCTGGAAAACAAGATCAATGAATCCGACTACACCGCAATGGAAATGGCTGCCGCCCTCTTGCATCTGGTAAGCGGCCAAAATGACTCTCCAGAGGAATCCCCTATGGACTTCGGAGATACCAATGCTTCCGAAATCGGCATGGTAAGGCTCTTCATCAATATCGGAAAAAAAGACAGAGCCAAACCCGGAGACATCGTAGGTGCCCTGGCAGGCGAAAGCGGTATCCCTGGCAAGGTGGTTGGAGCCATCAACATGTACGATAAATACACCTTTGTGGAGGTTCCCAAGGAATATGCCAAGGACGTGCTGGATGCCATGAATCATGCAACCATCAAGGGAAAACAGGTCGCTGTAGAACCAGCAAACCAAAAATAATAGACTCATCGAGTCCCAGAAGAAAGAAACTTTACTGCCTTCTGTTATTTTAGAAAACAAGAAGCCCTTAATCCGAAGAAAAAGAGATCCCCATCCGGGCCCTGTCATATACAGTGCCCGGATGGGGATCTCTGTCTGATTTGAAATTTTACCCGGATATCATAGTGCTGCCTTAGGCTCCGAGAAATTTGTTTTTTACAAATTTAAGCGCTTCCGCGATCTCCCGGTCCAGCATCTTCTCGTCCGCATGACTGCTCATATCCCGCCAGACCTTGATATCCTTTCCTACGGTGCCTCCCATACAGACGAAGGGTTCCATGACAACTGCGCCCTCATAATGGATATCCCGCAGGCCCCGGCCAATACTGTCCCAATCCATATGGCCTTTTCCGGGCACCTTCCGGTTCGCTTCTCCGATATGAAAATGACCCAGATGATCCCCAGCGGTGCGGATGGCATCTCCCATATCATCTTCCTCAATATTCATATGAAAGGAATCCAACATAACCTTCACATTTTCTTCTCCGATATCCTCCGCAAACTGGACCGCTTCTGCCGCGTCATTGATGATAAATTGTTCAAACCGATTGACGGTCTCCAGCATCAGTGTGACCCCGCAGTCCCTGGCCACAGGTGCAATTTCCCTCATACTCCGGATACTCTGCGCCCGTGCGGCTGGCTTATCCACCGGCTGTGCATAATCACAGGGCCAATATGCGTAAATGATGCCGCCTACCGCCTGTACGCCTGCCATTTCCAGCTTCCTGCAAATGCTTTTCATATATTCTACGCCATGGCTCCGTACCGCCTCATCTGCGGATGATACATTGTACTCGGCAGGAAGGCCAATACAGGCAGTCAAGGAAATTCCTGCGTCTTTTGCTGCCCTCTTCAGCTCATAGAGCTGTCCAGGCTCCATCGCCTCCAGGCTGCCTGCCCCTACTTCAAGGATATCGAATCCAAGTCCCGCCACCTTCTCAATATATTTATGATAGTCAGCTTCCCATTCTTTTTCCCAATATGCAAAATATGTTCCAAATTTCATGCTTCACCTATTTTCTGAGCTCCATATAATTGTGATACCCGCTCTTTTTGGCAACCTTTATCCCTTTCCAATTGGCAAATTCAATAAAGGCCTCTTCGTTGTTCCCATACCCAAATGACATGTGGTGGTCCACGCGGTAATTATAAATTGTACTGAGCAATTCAGGGATGGACAAATCTTCCCCCTGCATTTTAAAATTGCGGACCCATCCGGAAGATCCTTGATATGTCTCCTTATCAAATATTTCTCCCGTAAATACAGTCATCTCATTGGCATTGCTGGATATTCTGTTCAAGGTGATCTCTCCTGGTTTGAACTGCAGATCCGCAACGACTCCACAGCCGCACCATTTATGATCCCGGTATTCTCCCATATTAAAATGATGATCCCACAAAATCCCCTTCGGATCCGCCATGCACTTCGGCGCCGGACCACAATGCCAGATATTGAGACTCTGATCCTGCTCATCCACACTTACCAGATCGACCATAGAAGCTGGAGTGCCTCCATTAAATGCCTTATCCACGATCATCCCGATGGCACCGTCAATGTCCCCTTCACAAGAGGAGATGATACCATAATCATTTAATCTGCTGACCGCGCCGCAGGGAACCATCCCATAGACCTCCTGCAGGGTTCTCCAGCAGCTGATGGAGAGCACCTGATAGTGATTTTCCTCCGCAAATTCCTTAAAAGCCAAATACAGCCGGGCAAACCGCTCCATTGCCTGTGCACTGACATGACTGGTACAGACACCTTCCGTCAGAATCTGTTCCACCTCCGTCTTGACCTTGGCAGCTTCCACTCCTTCGGCTCTGCGTATCATTTCCTCCACCGTATGCAATCGGTCAATATGAGCCCCATAACGTGCTTCTATGGTGCCTTCGTTGACCACCATGTAATCAAATCCGTCCACCACAGGCCCAATCGCCGCAATTCTTGTCTCTTCTAGCGCTGCTATAGCACGCAGAACCTTCAAAGTCACTTCAAATCTGTCCCGGAACAGCGGATTATCCGTGTATCCATAAAACCACTTGAATTTTATATTTTTCTCTGTAAAATATTTCCCCAGCATTCCGGAGAGAATCATCGAACCGCAAAAAGCGTTCATCGGCAGGAATCCGGCTGCCGAGCACTCCGGCATCGCCCAGATTCCTATCGGACAGTCCATCGTCCCAAACGGAATGGCACAGTTTCCAATGGTTGCGCCAAAGGAACACAGGAACAAAAAGTCCAGCTTTTTCTCTTTCATCTCTTTGGAAACCCTCGCTGCACTGTCATATCCATATACGATTTCTGACGCTTCCACAATGTCAAAATCTCTGCCCTGCCGGTATGCCTCCAGCTCTGCCAGAATCCTTTTCTTCGTCTCATGATCCCCTCTGGCATTTCCATGGAACATGGGGACAAACCCAATTCTTAATTTTCTCATAGCTGCCCAAAACCTCCCTTCAGCCATTTATCGGGGAACATACCGACTTTTTACCGGCACGCTCCCCGAAGCTTATGTTATTCTGTCTTATCTGCCTAATTTAAGAATTCGCCTCTCGGATCTCTGCGATTGATTTCGGATAAACAAAATCAGAGGTTTTATAGAATTTATTTCCTTCTTCATAGTAATCATTTACATTATCCTTAGTGATGATGCCAATATTAAACGCCGTGCTCATCGGCAGATTGCTGCAGTCCTTGCCCTCATTGAATATCGCATTAATGAAATCCATGGCATAGGATGCCTCTTCCACCGGAGAGCCTAAGCCAGTACAAACCAGCTCACCGCTTTGGATCAGCTTTAAGCCTTCTGCAGTGCCGTCCGCTGCCGCATAAACCTTTACATTTTCCATCATATTACTTGACTTCAGAGCCTTAATCGCTCCGGCAGCCATAAAATCATTTTCAGCGATCAGACAGTTCATATCCGGATTTGCCGTGCACAAATCCTCTGCCGCATCCAATCCGCCTTCCACTGTCCAGCTACCAGTACCATAACCTAAAATCTTCACACCGGCACCAGCATTTTCTCCCTTACCGGAAGTCTTTAAATCCTGGAATAAATGATAGCCGTCCAGATATGCATCTTCCACGCAGGCATAAGGAGTTCCTTTCGCTTCCATTCTTCCATACAGCATACCTGAAATCTGTCCGCAGACACGGCTCTCTGATGTGGAGCTGCCCATAACACCGATGATCACTGTGGCCAGCACATCTTCATCCGCCTGATAAAGCTTAGAGGTATATTCTCCTGCCTGGAACCCGTCGATAAACGGATTCGTACAGAATGTGGTAATGGCTCCGCAAGCCTCTGGCTCCGTTCCCACACAGAGAACAGGAATCCCTGCATCAATGGCACGTTCAATATCCCTGATCGGTGCGCTGGAGTTCACCGGGTCTACCACGATGATATCCACGTCCTGGCTGATAAATGTGTCAATATGCTGACTCTGTGTCTGCGGATCATCATTGGCAATTAAGAAGCTAAGCTCCCAGCCGTATTCTTTGGCCTTTTCCTCCGCAGTATCCTTAAGCGCAATAAAGAAATCACTGGACTGATTGATCTCTGTCCATCCGATCTTAAGCTTCGCGGGATCTGCTGGTGTCTTCGGCCATGCCTTCTCCACATCCGTCCTGTCCGCAATATCCGGGCTGATCAGCCCCGTCAGCGCAAGATCCGGCAGCAGGCTATAGATTTCATGAAGCCCCGAATCCGCTGTTTTTGCTTCTTCTCCTTTTTCCTCTGTCTTTTCCTGCGGTGTCTCTGTGGCTTCTGCCGCAGGCGCTTCCTCCTTCGCATCGGATTTCTCCTGCAAAGAACAGCCGGATAAGGAAGCGACCAGCATCCCTGCTGTCAAAATACCCGCCAACCATTTGTTTACCTGTTTCCTCTTCATTTTTGCTACCTCCTATTTTTTCTTTCTTAAATTGATATCTCTGCCAAGCCCCATTACTCTGCAGAGGTATTTCTATTTTTGCTGCCAAGGCTCTGCACCAAAACTGCAAACAGAATGATGATACCCTTGATGATCTCCTGCGGATATGCCGGCACACTCAACAAATTCATAATATTGGCGATGAGCCCCAGAACGAGAACACCGATGATCGTATTGCCCACGCCCCCCTTTCCTCCGCTTAAGCTCGCACCGCCAATGACACAGGCTGCGATCGCATCCAATTCATAGCCGGCCCCGCTCATCGGCGTTCCTGTGCCGGAACGGCAGGCCATAACGATTCCACCTAACGCAGACATAAATCCGCTGACTGCATATACAAGAAACTTATATCTTTTTGAATTGATGCCGGCCAGCATAACCGCCGATTCATTGGAGCCGATCGCAATGATCAGACGCCCCGTCATCGTATATTTTGTCAAAAACACAAAAATCACACAGGCAATCACCGCTAATATCACAGGATACGGGATCCCTAACAAAGTCTCACTGCCGAAGTCCAGCATAAGATTGACACCTGTGGTTGACTCTGACCAGCGGACTGGCTGTCCATTTGTGATCAGATATCCGATGCCTCTTGCAATGGTCATCATGGCCAAGGTGACCACAAATGGTGCCATATTTGCATAAGAGACCAACACACCGCTGATCGCTCCCAGCAAAACACCGGATAATAAAGTGAGCAAAATGCTGACCACCAGTCCAAGCGGCGACGCCATTTTCCATAAAACCAGTGTCAGAGAGATCATCATCCCTCCTACCGCGGCTATGGAACCAACCGAAAGATCGATGCCTCCTGTCAGAATCACCAGCAGCATGCCCATGGAAATCAGCAGGATCGGTGTATTCTGCCGTAAAATATTAAAAATATTGTTTGCCGTCAAAAATACTGGCGACAAAATGGTTGAAATGATGATCAATACGATCAAAATGAATACCGCATTATATTTGATGATAAAATCCTTAACGTTTCTTCTCTCTGCCATTACTGCGTTACCCCCATTGCGTACTTGATTAAGCTTTCTTCCACAAGCTCATCTTTTTGTAATTCACCCACCAGCTCACCTTCCCGCATAACCAGCACACGGTCACTCATTCCTATGATCTCAGGCATCTCTGAAGAAATCATAATAATCGCAGTTCCTTCCTCTGCCAGCCGGTTCATGATTTTATAAATCTCGACCTTAGCGCCCACATCCACTCCTCGTGTCGGCTCATCCAATATCAATACTTTGCAGTTGCTCGCCAGCCATTTGGAAAGAGCAACCTTCTGCTGGTTTCCTCCGGAGAGTGTGGAAACATTGTGGTCGATTCCGCCAATCTTAATCCGCAGCTCCTGGACTAATTGATTCACATGGTCGATCTCTTTCTTGCGCTTAATTTTACCAATCCGGTTGGAATACTGGCCTGTAGAAGCTAAGGTCACATTGACCTTGATCGGCATATGTAAAAGCACACCGTCATTTTTCCTGTCCTCCGGCAGCATACCGAGCCCTGCCCTCACAGCATGTTTTGGCGTCGAAATCTGCACTTCCTGTCCAAACAAATAGACCTTTCCAGAATCCTTCTTATCTGCCCCGAATACAGCACGCATCGTCTCCGTTCTGCCAGCGCCTACCAATCCATTAATTCCCAGGATCTCTCCCTTGCGGACCTCAAAGGAAACATTTTTCACAGCCTTTCCCGCATTTAAGTTTTCCACCTTCAATGCCACATCCGTAATTTTTGCATTTCTTTCCGGAAAAAATCCGTTCAATTCACGTCCGATCATTTTCGTGACCAGCTCATCCTCCGTAATATCACAGGTCTTCACCGTTGTAACATATTTCCCATCCTTTAATACGGTGATCCGGTCACACATACGGAAAATTTCCTCCAGCCGGTGGGAAATATAGACAATTGCCACGCCTTCCGCTTTCAGTTCGTTGATGATCCGAAACAGCTGCTCCACCTCTCTGGCCGTCAGCACCGCCGTCGGTTCATCAAAAATGATCACCTTGGCTTCTCTGGATAATGCCTTGGCAATCTCCACCACCTGTTGGTACGCCACAGACAGATCCTCCACCTTATCTTTCACATTAATATTGGAAAATCCCAGCTTTTTCAGCAATTCCCTGGCCTGCTGGTACATTTTCTTCCAATGAATAATCTCTGAGCCGCCTCCCAGATTATCGATAAAAATATTCTCCGTCACAGTCAGGTCTTTCGCCAAAGCAAATTCCTGATATATGGTGGAAATCCCCAGTTTCCGCGCGGCCTTCGGGTTTGTAATTTCAACCTTTTCACCATTGATATAAATCTCTCCCGCATCCTTTGTATAGGCACCGGAGAGAATTTTCATCAGCGTTGATTTTCCTGCGCCGTTTTCCCCCATCAACGCATGGACCTCGCCCCTTCGCAATTCAAAACAGGCATCGTTCAACGCATATACCCCGCCGAATTTCTTACATATATGTTTCATTTCCACAGCCATTTCTTCTGACAAGCTTCTTCCCTCCTCCATTTATTCATTCACATGCCATAAGCCTATGCCACACCTTGTCCCCCTGACACCCTCTGGTATCTCTCGACAAAACCAATTATATAACAGGAGCCGCCTCTTCAAAACTGACAGATTCCTGGAAAAAGTGCACGAATTCCAGATTTTCTGTAGACGGATTTCCGCATTCTTCCAGTTTTGCTTTACCCCATGGAAAAAAGTAGAGGATTTCCAGATTTTGGCCCGTATTTGCTGGAAATTCTCCACCCCTCTTTTGTTGATTTTTTCATTTTTTAAGGATATAATGGAAGAAATTCTTGTACAATATTTCCATAGCTTTGCCGCCGCAGCGCCTAAGACTTGATCATATACCAACTACATCTGTTCTCTTAAGGAGAATGAGCGAAGTGAGAAAAGAATTATTACGAGTTGAGAAATTAAATAAATCCTATGGTAATCAGAAAATACTGAAGAATGTTTCCTTTCAGCTTTTTGAAGGAGAAACGGTCGTCGTAATCGGCTCCAACGGCGCCGGAAAGACAACCCTTATGAAGATTCTAGCCGGAATCCTTCACAAAGATTCCGGCCAGATCTTTTTCCGGGAATGCCCGCTGGAAAACCACTCCATTGCCAAAGCCAAAGCCCTGGGCATTGAAGTGATCTTCGACCACAAAAGCATTATTGAACATTTTTCCATTTCCGAAAATATATTTCTTACCAAGAAAAAACCTTTTTTATTCAATCCGAGAAACTACGATGCACCATCGAAAAAATATATGGAAATGGTCAACCTAAAACGTTCCCCCAAAGAGCTGGTTTCCTCGCTTCCCCTTGCGGAAAAAGCGAAGGTACAGATTGCCGCAGCACTGACAAACCAGCCACAATTGCTCATATTAGATGAGCCGCCTATTTTGAACTCCGCTGAAGACAAAATGCATCTGAAGCATCTGCTTGATACATTAAAGGCTCAGGGGAGTTCCGTGATTTTTATCACCCACGTCCTTGAAGATGCCCTTTTATTTGCTGACCGAATCTTGATCCTGAGGGAGGGTGCATCTGTCTTTTTGGAGGATCGGGCAGAAATCTCAAAGGATCTGCTGCTATCCACTATCTCTCAGATCACAAAAAAAGAAGACCCCATCCTTCATCCGCCCTGTCAGCAAGAGGCGCTGCGCGTCGAAAATTTAAATGGAGCCCGATTGTCCAATATCCATTTCCATGTACAGATGGGGGAAATTCTCGGCATCATCGGATCCATAGATTCCGGAAACGATCAGATTCTGGAGACTCTTTTCGGCCTGCGCCCCGGAAACGGAAAAATCCTGGTCGATCATGTGCCTGTATCCATTAGGAAACCTCAGGATGCTGTCCGCCACGGAATTTCTTATTCCACCACCTGCAATGTGGAATGTTCCGGACTGCTGCCGGATATGTCCATCATGGAGAACCTCTCTTTGCATTCTATCCGGAGGATCTGTGACCATGGTATCATCAATAAACGGCTGGAAAAGCATTTTGCTTCCACCTATGCCAAACGCCTGAACAACTTGAATATAAAACTGGATATGTCCATAGACAGCCTCAGCAGCGGTACCAAGCATAAGCTTCAAATCGCACAGTGCATCACCAACCACCCAAAAATTCTCCTGCTTTACGAACCGATCAGCAGTATTGATCCTTCTTCCCAGCAGGAAATTTTTGATATTATCCTCGCCCTCGCTGCTGCCGGCACTGCCATTATTATCGCCGCATCCACCACATCCGGTGATTCTATCCAGCTTTGCCACCGGGTACTGGTCATGCAGTCTGGCCATATAAAAGGAGAACTATCCCATCCCGACATAACCCTAAGCAATATTATTGCTCTCGAACAACAATGACCAGGGAGGTTACCACATGATCCGAACACTAATTACAGATGATGAATATTGGGTTTGTCAATTAATCTGCGATTTAATTGACTGGAACAGCTATGGCTTTGAAATCATCGGCCAGGCAAATAATGGGGAAGAAGCGCTGAATAAAATTGTAGAAGAAAAACCCGACCTCGTATTTACCGATATCAAAATGCCGGGCATCAGCGGGCTGGAGCTGGTAGAACGCTGTAAGCTCCTTTCCCCACAGACAAAATTTGTTATTATCAGCGGACACAGCGAATTTGAATATGCCAAAAGCGCTCTCAACAGCGGTGTTCTCGGTTATCTTCTGAAGCCTGTGGAGGCTGAGGAGCTGATTGGACTTCTGACGGAAATCCGCAATACATTTCTTTCACAATACCAAAATATCATGGAAAACATGCAGCTGCAGCAGCAGCTTATGGAGAACAATCTCCGGCTGAAGGAACAATATTTTCTGACACTGCTTGGCAAAATAGATCTGATCGATGCCATGCCTCTGCCGTTGATCAACAGCAAATGCAGCAGCCACTTTGGCGAAGGGCTGTTTCAGGTATATCAATATACCTTGGATACGCCGATCCCGCTGAACTCCTATGATACCGCACTGGATCTTATTTCCTCTAAAATATATGGGGAAGTGGCCGGCCTGTGCATCGAAGTGGTTGCCGTCAAGCAGCACGCTTCCTTGATCTGCCTTACGAATTTTCATCCGGACAACGGGCACAGAATAAGCAAAGTCTTCCGGGATGTTTTCTACAGCGTCAAACACAATATCCCGTCCATTCCCGACTGCAACATTACCCTAGGCATCGGGTGCGTGACGGATCACAATATTTCCCGGTCCTTTGCCACTGCCTCTGATTCCATCAACGCGCGGATCAAGCTTGGCAGCAACCGTATCATTGATTTTTCAAATACGCATTACGAAGATGTCCCTTTGAGCAAGCTATTTTTGTCCGAAGATAAACAGACGATCAAGGACTATATCCTCAAGCATTCGGAAGCTGTCCCTGAAGAGATCATTGGACAGATCATCTACCGGAATTTTTATGAACAGCAGATCAATCCCTCTGCTATTTTTAAGCTGGTTCACTCTGTCATCGAATATATGTATTCCGTGCCGACCGCTGAAAACATAGACATTACCGCTGTTATGCCATTGGACTCCGCCCTCCATACTGCACACAGCTTCTCCACCACTGAGCAGATGATTCATTTCATTGCCTCTCTGCTGGAAAAGCTCAAAGAGCTGTGCTCCTGTGCGGATGCTTCTGACTCTGCCGCACAACAGATCAAGAACTATATTGACACTCATTTTGCAGAGGAGGTGTTTTTGTCCAGCCTGTCAGAAATCGTTCATCTCAACAGCAAATATATCAGTGACCTTTTCCGCAAGGAATACGATATCACCATCACCGATTATGTGACACAGAAACGAATGGACGAGGCTAAAATCCTCCTGCTTCGCCGGGACGATTCCATCACAGAGATTTCAGAACAGGTCGGCTATCATGATCCCAAATATTTCACCAGACTTTTCAAAAGATTTCACGGGATCTCTCCGGCACAGTTCCGGAAGCTCTATAAATAACAACTACCAAAATACGACTGGAAATGGAGGCCGTCCATGAAGAAGAAAGGAAGCTTCATACCATCCGCTTTTGCTAAAATCAAAAATAATTTCCAGGATCTGAACATGCAGAAAACACTTCTCGGCATGTTTTTTGGCGTGCTGCTTTTGATATGGCTTCTACCGATCCTTTTTCTCGGATCCTGGGCGTTAAAAAACCACCAGGACTGCCAGGAAAAAGCCGTAGAAGAGGCACTGTTCTATCTGCGGCAGGCTAAATTGGCATATCTTACCGGACAGGGTTCCATAGAGCTTGGCCAACCCCTGTATGCCCAGGGGACCCTGGTGATCAAGGACAACGGCGGAGAAATCCTCTACGCTTCCGACGCCTCCTACAGCGTAAGCACTCTGCGCCCTTACCGCTGTGAAGCCGGTTCGTACAACGAATCCGGGTATGATATCTATTACCAAAAAGCGAATGACCAGGTCACCATTTTCTATATTCTGGGAAACTTAAAGACCTCTGATTCAAGCCTGGTGTTTTTCTCCCTGTTATATACTGTCCTCTGTGCCGGCTTGTTTTTCCTCCTGAAGAAGAAAATCTATGACCCCATCTGTACAATAGAAGTGGTACTCACAGGCGCGAGCAAAGGGAAGACCAATTTTACTTTGGATTCCATGCGCCAGCCTAAGTATCTGTCCTCCATCTTCAAAGAGCTGAATGCGCTGTTAAATAATATCCAGGATCTTATGGTGCGGGAATCAAACGCCCAGCTCATGAAAAAAGAGGCCACCCTGGATGCGCTGCAAAGCCAGATCAATCCGCATTTTCTCTATAATACCCTGGACTGCATCCGCGGTCAGGCGCTGCGTTATGGAACCAAGGATATAGAGATCATGACACTCTCTCTGTCTAAATTTTTCCGGTACAGCATCAGCAATGCCAACTCCATGGTAACCCTGGAGGAAGAGCTGAACAACGTAAACTGCTATCTTCTCATCCAGCAGATCCGCTTCAGCAACCGGTTTATCAAGAAGTCTTACATTGATGAAGACACGCTGAATTGCCTCATTCCCAAGCTGATCCTCCAGCCCATCATCGAAAATGCCATCCATCACGGATTGGAATCCAAGCTGGAGGAAGGAACGCTCACCTTGAAGGCCTATATCACCGAGCAGCGCCTGGTGATCAACGTAAAAGACAATGGCTGCGGAATGTCACAGCAGCAATTAGAAAGGATCAACCAGGCGCTGGCCGCCAGCGCTCCGATCAAAAGCAGCAAGGACAGCCGGATATCTGTAGGGCTTTCCAACGTAAATTCCCGGATCAAATTCCATTACGGGGATATGTATGGCATCAACGTATACAGCACACAGGGAATCGGTACCGATGTCCAGATCAACCTGCCCCTCATCACGCAGTGAAGGAGTTTGTGAGCACACGTATGAATCCCCTTGCCAACAGAAAGAAATTTCGTATAAATTTCTCTTTACAAATGATAAAGTGCCGGCCTTATGGGCGGCGTTTGTTCTTTCGTAATTCCTGTATACAATGAAAAAACACAATTTTTTAACTGTGGTACATTCATAGTACCGATTGACTTTTTAGTATCAAAATGATAATATTTTCATATGTTAAAACAGGAGGGTGAAAAATGACAGATAAACTGATGGACTGCATTACAAATCCAGTGAAATGTAAATTGCTGCTTGAAATACATTCCCAGGGGAAAGCGACTGCGAAACATTTAGCCGATACTTATAACGATATTCCTCAAGCTACCTTATATCGGCATCTCAAAAAAATGTTGAACGACGGTATTTTGCAGGTGGTAGAAGAAACACAGATACGGGGTACAGTAGAAAGAACTTATTCACTCGCTTACAACATCAACCGCAATATGGAAACTATGGTGGAGGAAAATTCCGGCCAACTTTATATGCAGTATTTCATGCAGTATA
>JBMNRL010000011.1:0-87030 GCA_050944615.1 Blautia sp. | reverse complement strand
CGCTTTTCGCATGGAATTATACGACAGGTGCAATATATTTGATTTTATAAAATCGTTTAAAAATGATAGGTTTCCTATTTTGTCGGAAATTCTCTTGACAAATTGGATAGAAATGGTATACTTAATATTAATAACTATTATCGTTTATAAAAGTAAAGGAGGTCTTGCATGAATCATTTACCCAAAAGTGTACGTGTCCCTATTGAATTGGATAACCCTTCCATCATGAGAAATGAAGAGCTGTGCATTAAATGTGGACAATGCCGGGATATCTGTACGGAATACATCGGTGTCCACAACACTTACCGATTAGAAGATACCGGAAACCGGGCTGTTTGTATCAATTGCGGACAATGTGCCAATGTGTGTCCGGTATCCAGCATTACAGAAAAATATGAGTATGATGCAGTAAAAAAAGCGATTGCAGATCCTGATAAGGTTGTGATCTTCAACACCTCACCGTCTGTACGGATTGCTCTGGGAGAAGAATTCGATCTGCCGGACGGAAGCTTTGTCCAGGGAAAAATGGTTGCCCTGCTGCGCAGGCTGGGAGGAGATTATGTTCTGGATACGAATTTTTCCGCGGATCTGACCATCGTAGAAGAAGCCAGTGAGCTGATCGCCCGTGTAACGAAGCAGACCGCACCCCTTCCTCAATTTACCAGCTGCTGTCCCTCCTGGGTAAAATATGCCGAAATCTACCATCCAGATATCCTGGATCATATTTCCTCCTCTAAGAGTCCAATCGGCATGCAAGGCCCCACAGTCAAGACCTATTTTGCTAAGAAAATAGGCCTGGATCCAAAGAAGATTGTCAATGTGGCCGTCACCCCCTGCACAGCCAAGAAATTTGAGATCCGACGGGAAGAAATGAATGCCGCCTCAAAATACCTGGATATCGAAGGCATGCGGGATATGGATCATGTAATCACCACCAGAGAGCTGGCAAAATGGGCAAAAGAAGCCGGAATCAATTTTGCTGATTTGGAGGATTCCAGCTTTGATTCACTCATGGGTGAAGCTTCCGGTGCTGGTGTGATTTTCGGAAATACCGGCGGTGTGATGGAGGCTGCACTGCGGACTGCATACCAATATATTACTGGACAACCTGCGCCAAAAGACTTCTATGATCTGAAGCCCGTGCGGGGAATGGATTCCGTAAAAGAAGCGGAAGTTTCCATCGGAGATCTGACACTGAAAGCGGCAGTCATCTTTGGGACAAAAGCAGCCTCAGAATTTATAAAAAAATGGAAAGCAGATGAAAAATGCGGTTATCATTTTATAGAAGTGATGACCTGTCCAGGCGGCTGTATCGGCGGAGGCGGACAGCCAAAAGGAACTTTAACGAAGGGCGATGACCTGCGTCAAAAACGAATTGACGGATTGTACCGGCGGGATGATGAAATGCAGCTTCGGGACAGTCATGAAAACAGTGAGATCAAGCAGTTATATGAGGAATTTTATGGGAAACCTTTAAGTGAATTGGCTGAAAAAATGCTACATACTGTTTACCATGACAGAAGCGGCGAGTTAGGCGGCCAAACTATGGAACACACCAATCAAACAACTCAAACGGAGGAGCGTAAAATGGAAAAATGGAAATGCAAAATCTGCGGATACATACATGAAGGGCCGATGCCGGAGGACTTTACCTGTCCAGTGTGCAAACAGCCGGCCACTTCCTTTGAAAAAGTAGAAGAGAAGTCTGCGGATACCGACAATCCATATGCGGGTACCAAGACAGAGAAGAATCTGATGGAAGCTTTTGCCGGAGAAAGCCAGGCAAGAAATAAATATACTTATTTTGCCAATATCGCCCAACAGGAAGGTTATGACCAGTTGGCAGAAATCTTCTTAAAAACAGCCAGAAATGAGCAGGAGCATGCCCGTATCTGGTACCAGGAGCTGGGCCATTTGGGAACCACTGCCAAGAACCTCCTGGCAGCAGCAGAAGGGGAAAATTACGAATGGACGGATATGTATGACCGGATGGCAAAGGATGCAGAAGAGGAAGGATTCACTGACTTAGCCGAACGTTTCCGCCGTGTGGGCGCCATCGAGAAGGCACATGAAGAACGCTACCGTGCGCTGCTGAAAAATGTGGAGATGCAGCAAGTCTTTGAAAAAGGGGAAGAGACCATGTGGGAATGCCGGATCTGTGGACATCTGGTGATTGGCAAAAAAGCTCCCGATGTATGCCCAGTGTGCAAATTCTCCCAGAGCTACTTTGAAGTAAGAAAAGAAAACTATTAAAAAGCTTTGAACATCTGAGGCTGCACCCATTTAGCAACCTCAGATGTTCTTTTTTACTTTACGGGCCTGCGGTGTCAAAGCCATCACCAGCGACAGTCAGGGCCGTGCCACCATCATTGACGACAAATGTGTCTCCTGCGTCAATAGAAAATTGCGTCCTACGAAATAAAAAACACTCTATGCAGGATCGCACTGCGGTGGAATGAAAGGATGCTGCGTATACGGCCCGCCGCAGGCGGGAGAAACCCTGCTCGCAAGATTCTTTTTTGCGGTTAGATACTTTAAAACTTATTGTTGACAATTAGCGTGCCGCAATGATAAGATAGTTCTAGGAGAGTAATCTATACGACAAACACAGGTTTTTCAAATAGATATATTAGCGAATATCATAAAAAGTATGTTTACAAACAGACTATATTAATATTACCATATTCTCAAATTATTCATATATCACCTATAGAAACCTAAATATCCGCATCGACTTCATTTGATGTGCAGGCATTCCCTGCACCATAGAAAGGAACCTCTTATGGCACAGCGCGTCACTTATCATCAGGAAACCGATATCCAGAATACTTTAAAACTGCGGGAAATTCTCCGTACTATGCCCGAATTCTGTAAAGATTATTTCCGTGCCATTGAACCTACCACGTCCACCAAAACCCGGATCTCTTATGCCTATGATATCCGCATATTCTTCCAGTTTCTGATCGATGAAAACCCGTTCTATAAAAACTATAAAATGGCTGATTTCACTGTAAATGACCTGGATGAATTGCAGGTTTTGGATATTGAAGAATATCAGGAATTTCTTAAAGTATATAAGTCACCCACGGATGATAAATTGACCACTAATGGAGAACGCGGCCTAAAACGAAAAATGTCTTCCCTGCGAAGCTTTTATGCCTACTATTATAAACGGGAACTCATCAAGTCAAATCCCACCATGCTCATTGACATGCCCAAGCTCCACGACAAAACAATTGTTCGATTGGATGCCGATGAAGTGGCCATGCTTTTGGACTACATCGAGCATTGCGGTGATTCGCTGACCGGACAAAAACGAGTCTACTATGAGAAAACAAAAGAACGGGATCTGGCCTTGGTCACTCTCCTGTTGGGAACCGGCATTCGTGTATCCGAATGTGTAGGGTTGGATGTGGAGGACATTGACTTTAAAAACAACGGAATCAAAGTCGTCCGAAAAGGCGGCAGTGAAATGGTTGTTTACTTTGGTGAAGAGGTGGAACATGCCTTAAAAAATTATCTGGAAGTACGTAAAGGAATTACGCCCGTTGCCGGTCACGAGCATGCTCTCTTCTATTCCACCCAGAGGAAACGAATCGGTGTCCAGGCAGTGGAAAATCTGGTAAAAAAATATGCCAGGGAAATTACAACCACCAAAAAGATCACCCCCCATAAACTGCGAAGCACCTATGGTACGGCCCTATATCAAGAGACTGGTGATATTTATCTGGTCGCTGATGTCTTGGGGCATAAAGACGTAAATACCACCAAACGCCATTATGCGGCGCAGGATGAGCACCGCAGACGACAGGCAGCATCTGCCGTCCGGCTGCGGGAAGATAACAATAGACATGAATAAAAGCGAATCCGGCCATACAGCTTTTGTAGCGCCGGTTTCGTTTATTGTACAAATGGTCAGTCTTCCTTTTCTTCGCCTTCACCGTCATCCTCAGCAGTATGAATTTTTCTTTGCCAACAGTCTTTTGTAAATGTCATAATCTTCATCCGCAAACACATCGAAAATCACCTGACGTATGGACGAATCCTGTTCTAAAAAGCTGGTGACTGTATCCACCGCAATTTGAGCGGCCTCATCCTGCGGAAAACAAAATACGCCCGTGGAGATGCAGCAAAAAGCAACCGATGCTACATGATTCTGTACGCATAGTTCCAGACAGGACCGGTAGCAGCCAGCCAAAAGCCGTCGGTCCTCTTCCTTAACCGGACCAGAAATGACAGGCCCCACCGTATGTAAGACATATTTGCAAGGCAGATTAAAGGCCGGAGTGATCTTTGCCGTTCCAGTCATTTCCGCATGCCCTTGTCTTCGCATAATCTCATCACAGGCAAGCCTTAACTGTATGCCTGAAAAAGTATGGATACTATTGTCAATACAGGAATGACAAGGCTGAAAGCATCCTAAAAGAGCACTGTTGGCCGCATTGACAATCGCATCTGTCTTCAGACATGTAATATCTCCCTTCCAGAGAAAAATACGGCTGCCTGGCTGTACCGGTGTCAATGATTGGCCGTCCACAATGCCCCGGCGTCTGGCTTCTTCCATTAAGTAAGCATCCTGCACTTTTAAAAATTTATCTGAAGCAGGTAGCGGCGGCCGCACATTCATAAGAGAACGCATAAGTCTCTTCTGACCGTCCTCATTTACAGGTATCTTCACCTTTTGATACTGTGGCATTTCCATCAGCAATCTTTGGATCAGATATAGCCTTCGCTCTTCCTGCGTCATAATAATCCCTCCTTATTTGTCACCGAACGTAATGACTTTTCATGTTATTAATGGATTCTATAAAATAATTTACTTTCACATTTCCTGGTCTGCCGGATAGGACAGAAGACTTCCTACCGTATCCACAAGATTTCCCGGTATTCCCAGGGCACACTTCTTCAGACTTGCAGGAATCATAGCCTCCTCCAGATTCAGACGGATCAATGACCAAGTTTCATGTACCCGGGTCATCTCCTCAAATGGAAAACGGATGATCACTGGAGTATTAAATCCCACGCCCAGCTCCAGAAGTACTACTCTCCGATGTTCCATCTTCATTAGAAATTTTTCATACCGTTCTGCCGCCTGGTGCCACTTTTCATCCTCCACAAAATATTGATCACATCTGAGATTCATAGACATCGGTCCCCCACAGACCGGACATTTGGGAACCATTGACGAGGGAATTTTGCAATCCTTTCTCGCTTGGTTCATTCTCTCAAACATCGATACCGCCTGATAGGTTTTGGAATGACAGGCTTTCGCACACTGGATCAATCCATAATCTCCCTGTGTGGCAAAAATATTCTCATCCCGAAAGCCAGCCTTCCAAAACTGATGATCTACATTAGTAGTCAGAACAAAATGCTCCAGCCCTTGTGTCAACTGATATACACTTCGGTAAAGCGGCAGTGCATTTGGCTCTATGCGGTTTAAATACACGTGTTTTGACCAATATCCCCAGCGTTTTTCTTCTGTCGGAAACGGATAAAACCCCGCAGAATACATATCCGTCATATAGGCACTGCCATATTTTTGAATAAATTCCTGAAAATTTTCAGTAAACCGGTCTCCTCCATAAGTAAGCCCTGCCGCTGTTGACAGCCCGGCACCAGCCCCAATTAACATAGCGTCCGCCTGGGATAGCATTTGTACCGCACGATAGATCAATTCTTCATAGGATTCCTTGGAAACTATATATTTGTCTTCCGTTGTTCCCCGTAATAACCGCATCCAGTCCATTGCCGCCCTCCTCATTTCTCAATATCTATCTATTACTTAAAATTCATAGGGTGGATTCCCGGAAAAGTCAGCTATCACACCATGGGGATCTTCCAAATAAAATACTACAAAGATCGGATTGGCTGCTGTCTGGTACTGCCCTTTGACAATGGGATTTTCCATGCAGCCTTCTTTTACTTCCCGGTTATCTTCAAATACGGCTTTACCATGCAGTCGAAGCCAGGCAAATTCCGGATTTGACACACTGATCTCAATTTCCGGCTGAGCCTGCATGTCCTTATAGACTTCCTTTTGGTTATTTGTGCAGAACCACAGCTTACCATCCTTTTCCAAACAAAACATAAACGGACGGCATTTTGCCTTTCCATCCCTTCCTACAGTTGCTAAATATTGTACTGGGTTTGCCTTTAAAAAATCCACTACTTTTTGCATAATAATCCTCCTTTACAATTGTGCGTCTACTATGTTCTCAAAACGGCCGTTTCTTATGGTTACATTATAAAATGGCAACAGTGGCTTGGGAAGTACGCACATATAAGTGGGATAGGTACGAAAAGGCTTCTTAGTTACCTAGAGGTAACAATCCTTATAGACTGTTCAGATCCTTAAAATACTGTTATAATGGAAAAAAGCATCCCCGTAGTTTTTCTATTTCCATTTAATTGATGGGAAGATAACGGATATAACGCCAGAATAGGAGAATGATATGATATTACAGATTGTTGACAAAGAATTCGCTATCTGCAAGACGGAAACCCTTCCAACAGATTTTTTACTGAAAGACTTCACTTTTGTGAGCAAAACAGATAAAGAACTATCCATCCTATGCGAAACAAAAGAAATTCCACCAAATCCTCTCACCGTTGAAGACGGTTGGTACTGCTTCCGCATTGCCGAGGACGCCTCTTTTGAAAAATATGGAATGATCGCTTTTTTAGCTGAGATCATTGCGGAACAAAAAACGAGCACATTAGTGGTGGGCACCTATGACACAGATTATCTTTTTGTAAAAAAAGACCGCTTTCCTGTTGTGATCCAGGCTCTGAAGGAGCATGGCTGCTCTTTTTTATAAACGACAGCTTAATGAAAATAATGAAAAACTGCCCGGTAAATGGAATGCTATCTTCTATTTTACCGGGCAGTTATAAATTTCATCTCATAATGTAACTAATATGTATTGAAATATTCTAGGAATCCGGACGGTCTGTTCATTCTCCCTTAGCCGCATAATAAGGAATGCTCAGATAGCCGCCCTGCTGAATCAAATTTCCCCGCAGCCCATTGATGGACTTGATCTCTTCAATATAGTCATCCATATCTTCATATTCCGGTGTCATATACTCTCCCGCGATACTCCAAAGGGAATCGCCAGCATCTACCTGAACGGTAGTATAATATTTTACGGTATCTCGGTTCTGTGCTATGGAAGCAGGACTGTTAAAACTAAATCCGGTAAACAGCAATACCACCAGCAGGATTCCTGCAAATACGGTTCTTCTCATCTTCTTCATATCTACTCCCCCTTGTCCAAACATTTGTTCTGTATGTGTTCATTATAACCACCGAACAGATGTTTGTCAATCCTTTTATCGAACAAAAAATCGAACACTTATCGAATATTCGTTTGCATTTTTCTCACTGGTATGCTAAAATAATTTTAAATAAGGGAAATGTGTGTTTCCCTGCAAGGAGGATTTGAATTATGGCATATGGTAAGATCAGCCCTAAACAGCAGGAAATCCTGGATTACATAAAAAATACTATCATGAACAAAGGCTTTCCACCAGCAGTCCGCGAAATCTGCGAAGCAGTCCATCTAAAATCCACGTCCACTGTACATTCCCATCTGGAAGCGCTGGAACGCAATGGCTACATCCGCAAGGACCCGACAAAGCCTAGAGCAATCGAAATTGTAGATGACAACTTCAACCTAGCCCGGCGGGAAGTAGTCAATGTCCCTTTGATCGGTACCGTTGCTGCCGGACAGCCCCTGTTAGCGGTGGAGAATATTGAGAACTATTTTCCTATTCCGGCGGAATACATGCCTAATGTACAGACATTCATGCTGAAGGTCAAAGGTGACAGCATGATCAACGCAGGTATCTTCGACGGCGATCAAGTGATCGTAGCTCAGCAGAGCACTGCCAGAGACGGGGATATGGTAGTCGCCCTCATTGATGACTCAGCCACGGTTAAGACATTCTACCGGGAAAATGGCTATTTCCGTCTCCAGCCTGAAAATGATACGATGGAGCCGATCATTGTCCGTGAAGCGCTGCAGATCTTAGGCAGAGTCATTGGAGTTATACGTATTTTTTCATAGGAAGATAAAACAGCCATTACAGAATTTCCCAATCGAATAGCAAAACTGATCTCCATCTGTTAGATGTTTCATCTGACTTTTGGAGACCAGTTTTTGATTATTTTTTGCCGGCAGGCCGGCCAATATTCATTGGGCTATTTAAATTTTGCACGGTCAAATATCTTCTACCCCGCACTCTTCCAGGCTGCGGGATACAAGCTTTAATTTATTTTGAAGGACCATTTCTAAGTTAGCCGCACTTCCCACCAGACTTCTGACATTTTCATTCAATACCAGAAGTCCTTCCGCTGTAATTCCCTCCATATCTATAAATGTCTGCATTTTCATTCCCTCTGCATTTAAGATTCGTGCCAACGCCGTCTGCTGTAAAGCGATTGACTCGATGACATCTACATATGCCTGACATCTTGACGTAAGAATTCCCACAATTGCTGTATCTGTATTATTTCCCGGATTCGGATCAGGTGTATCAGATTCCACGGAAGCTGTATTTCGGATACTTGCGATGGACTCAGGACTTACCGTCCCCCGGATCAGAATCACTCTGGTTTCTTCTGCTGCCATAGTCCCCAGACTGAGGCTTCCCGTCCATGGCATGAAGCTGACTCCGCCATTGACAGAAAATTCCGCGCCTGTAATCTGGGCAGGAATCATATCTGTCAACCTCACATTTTCCGCCTGGGATGGTCCCGCATTTGTCACCGTAATCCGGTACTCCAATACGCCGCCAGGCAAAACAGCGCTGGGATTTGCCGTCTTAACAACGGATACATCCGCTTCCGTCTCCACAGATACCGCTACTTCATTGGAAGTAACCTCGTTCACCAAAGGAATTCCACCCTCCACCGGCGTATAAGAATACGTAATGTCTGCGCTGTTTAAAATAGGATTTTGCACTGGAATCTGATCGGCACGTACGGAAAATGTGACCTCAGCGGTCTCTCCCCCCAAGATATCCGGCAATGAAAAACCTTGCTCCGGATTGGCACCTGGCACAAGCGTTCCATCTACGATCACGCTCCCCGGCACAAAAGTCAGCCCCTCTGGAACAACATCCCGGAAAAATACGTCTGTCAGCGGCTGTGTACAGGTATTTTCCAACCGGACAGTATACTGCACCGTTTCTCCAAGACTGACGCTTGACTGACTGACGGATTTCACCGGAACAAACTGCGGCACTAATATTTCGTTTAGCGAAATATCATCGATCGCATAATCATTTCCGATTACTTCCGGTCCTTCACTTAAAAATTCCACGGTAAGACTGGTATTGTTCCTGGAATTGATCACACTCCCGATCTGCTTCCATTCCGGCGCATTGGTATTTACCGGAATTAAAATCCCCAATGTTGCACTGTATATAACATTACCCGCCGCATCAAGAATACGCACTCCCAGCTCTGGGTTGGGATAACCTGTAACTTTAAAAAGATTTAATATCCATGCAGTAAATAAATAATTGGTATCCGGCCGTACCGTTACGGTATCCCGGAAAAACACAGCACCTGGATTGAAGCCATTGACGATCATCATCCGGCCGGTTTCATTGCCAAAGGTATGATCGGCAATGCGCCACCAGGCTCCGATGGATGCACTCAAGGAATTGGTCATAATATTTTGTACTGTATATTCTCCTCCGAAGGGTGCATATACTTCCGGATTTGGCAGTACGTAGGTAAAATCCGGTGCGACTCCTGGATAGGGTTCTTCTGGAACTCCCGTATTGGCCGGCGTTCCCGGTGGAAAAGTGCCGAACGTTCCGTTGTCCGCCGCAGTGATCAGATTACTGCCGGATATCACTGCGCATGGATCTAATATATTTGCAATAGGTGAATATATCACAGGACCATCTAAAAAATTCTGATTGTCCAGATTTGCCCCGGATACTGTTACCAGTAGGGTATCTGGCGTAAGGGAATCAATATTTGTCGTTCCGGAGGGCGGATTTGTCACCGCACTAACTGGGGGATCCATACCCACTGGTATCTCCCCAACGACGGCATTCGTAAAGTCCCCCGGTGAGGAAATGCCGCCCGTGGTCCCATAGGATTCCACAATCCGGTAAGAACCGTTCGGTACGTTGAGAAATGAATAATTTCCATTGGCATCTGTAACGACTACCAGCCGTAAGCCATTGGAAACATTTTGCAGCACCACCGGAATACCGGAAATACCTGTATCACCGGAGTTGATAGTGGCACTTCTGTCTCTATCAAAGACCACTCTTCCTGATATTGTTGCCATAACTTATTTCGCCCCCCTTCTGCCCGTTCCGGTATTTTGCGTGCAAGGACTCTGTAACAAAACCGTTTCCAGTTTTGCCTGAAGGATCATTTCCAGCCTTGTAATTACATCGATCATAAATTCAGACGATCTATTCATACACAAAAGTTCCGTTTCTGTGACATTCTCCATTTCCATGATTCTTTCCATTTTCTCGCCTTCCGCATTGAGAATATGGGAAAGCGCGGATTCCAAAAGAGCTACCGATGTGATCACATCGGTAACCGCTCCTTCTTCCGTCCCCGTTCCCGGCGATATTACTGGCATACCCATTTTCAAATTCTCCTCTTTCTCATCTCTTTTACATAGCATATTCCAGTACACCGCCTAGGGTTCAAAACACATGTCTTCAGAACATATTTGATTTTTTCACATATTTTAATTAAGACAAAATCATATATTGGGGGAATTTCAAATGGAAACCGTACCAAACTTTGAGGATGCCGTCCGATTGTCCGATGAATGCTTTGAAAAATATATGGAAAGCACCTCTTACTGTGATCGGGATAAAAAACGATGTAACTGTCAAAGGCCCAATCCGTGTATCGGAATACAAGATGTAATCCAGTCAATCGCGTTGGCAGAGGCTGCCCTTGCCCATGTCCTGAATGCAGAAGGTGAAAAACTGCAAAAAGCGGTCCAGTTGGCCTGCAATGTGGATGACCTGTTAAAAATAGATGCATCAGTCCGTTCCACATTGATTCATGCTGCATTTCTGGAACAGACACTTTTTACAAAGTTAGAAACTGTACTTAGCGAATGTTAATTGACCCGCCATCTAGAGCAAAGTGGGCAAGCCACTTCAGCTCCCCCACCCCTCAATCTTTGAGGGGCTTAGCAACTTTGTGCGCCAGGTGCATTTTCCTCTTGCATCTGTGCGCATCCTGCCCGGAGGGCTTTTTGTTTCATAGGACGCAATTTCCTTATGAAACAAGAAAGAATCCTGCTCGCAGGATTCTCCGCCTACGGCAGGCCGCATACGCGGCATTCTTCCCTTCCGCCGCAGTGCGATCCCGCAAGGAATGCTTTTTTCTTTCATAGAATGTAATTTCCTATGAAATGAAAAAACAGGCTGCCATATCGGCCGCCTGTCCATTTGTTAACATAATATTATTATTGTAAATCTTCTGGGGAAATTTCCTTGCCATCCCTCCAGATCCTTTCCAGATCATAAAACAGACGGTTTTCCTCGTCGAAGATATGAATGATCACATCACCAAAATCCATCAGCACCCAACTGGAATTCTGTGTGCCCTCCACATGCTTTGCGCTGTATCCGGCCCTGCCCAGCGTCTCATCCACGTTGTCCATTAAGGCACGGACTTGATTGGAGTTGCTGCCGCTGGTAATGATAAAGTAATCCGCCATCACAGATACCTCATGGATATCGATGATTTTCAGATCGATGGCCTTTTTCTCATCCAAAGCTTTGTATGCCAAAGCCGCCATTTCTTTTGCTTGATTCATTCCACGATTTCTCCTTTCCGCTGACGCTCCATGTGGCGTCTCTTATAAAACTCAAATGCGACCTGTGTCGCCTGGTCAATATCCTCCGGATTGCAGGAAAGATAAGATAGTGTATCTTTTAAAATCTCATACATGCACTCATCCAAATCCTGAAATGCCAATTTCCGTATCTCACAAAGTCTTGGCGCCTTATCCCGCCTGGGTTCAATATAATCGGCAATATACACGATTTTTTCCAAATCCGTCATATCTGCCCGCCCCGTGGTATGGTAAACAATCGCATCTAAAATTTCCGGCTCCGTCACACCATATTTTTCTCTGGCCAGACAGGCCCCCATCTTCGCATGAAGCAGGTAGAGATGTTCCGCTTCAAATGCCGTTACCGGTATTTTAAACTTTTTGCAAAGCTTTAATTTATCTTTATTGGGAATGCATTTGGCACAATCGTGCAAAAGTCCCGCAGTCAAAGCGCTGTCTACCGAAGTTTCATAGGCCATAGCCAGTGCGGCACTGGTATACATCACGCCCATCGTATGCTCATATCGGTCTTCATCCAGATATTTTTTTAGCTTTTTCTTCATTTTGTTAAAATCATACGGTCTCGTTTCCAACAGTTTTCTCTCCTTCCGAATTGGCCAAATGATAAATATGGTTCTCGCCAATAAAGGAAATTACCGCTTCCGGCACATAATATTTCAAGCTTTTGTGTTCCGCCATCCATTCCCGCAGCATCTGAGAAGAAATGTCAATATTCAGCGTATCCAGACGAAGGAAATGGCCGCCAAATTTTTGTGAAAGACGTTCCATCTCTTCATCCAGGCGCTGTACCGGCGTATGGTTTCTCGTAGCCACCACCATAGTACAGGCTTTCAAGATACGCTCCGGCTTCATCCATGTCTCCAAAGAAAATAGGGAATCTGCGCCGATAATAAAGTAATATTCTGTATCTGGGTTCTCCCGTCCCAAACGTTCCAAGGTCCGATAGGTATAAGAATATCCCTCTTCATTCATTTCCAGCAGCAGCAATTCAAAATGAGGGTTGTCCGCAATGGCCCTCCGGACCATCTCCACCCGCTGCTCATCCGTTGCCCTGCCCTTGCGGTCCTTTTTATGGGGCGGATTTCCAGCAGGCATAAAATAAACTTTATCCAGTTTTAGCTGCTCATATGCCCGTTCCCCTAAGATCAGGTGACCGACGTGGATCGGGTCAAAGGTCCCGCCCATGATCCCTATCTTTCGTTTCACTTTGCACATAATGCACCTCACATATTAAGGAAGGAAAATCTTTTTCTTCTCTTTCTTTCCCTCTTTATAGAGCACAATCTTTTTCCCGATCACCTGTACAACCTGAGAATGCGTACGCTCCGCCAGCGTCTGAGCCATCTCCTTAGGATCCTCCAGACAATTCTGCAGCACGCTGATCTTAATAAGCTCCCTGGCCTCCAATGCTTCCGCTACAGAAGCCGTATTCTCAGGCGTCAGGCCGTTTTTTCCCAATTGCAGGATCGGGTCTATATTCATCGCCAGACTCTTCAGGTATGCCCGCTGTTTGCTTGTCATACTTAATACCTCCATCATACCTTACCGGTACCTCTATTTGTAATAATCAAAATCAAAACCGTACATGCGCACCGTATCACCCTCCTGGATGCCGGCCTTTTCCAGATCCTCCAAAATACCGCTTTCCTTCAGGAATCGCTGGAAGAACGCAAAACCTTTTTCAGATTCCAAATTGGTATATCCCAGCATCTTCTCAATCTTCGGCCCTTCAATAAGGAACGTATGGGCATCCTCCTCGGATACAGATACCGTATAAGGCAGATTTTCCTCAATCAGCATATCCTCTGGGAAATATTCCGGCTCAAAAGTGACCGGTTCCTCATCCAAAGTATCCAGCAGAGCCTTCACATGATAGAGAAGCTCCTTGACTCCCTGGCCGCTTACGGCAGAAATCGGGAATACCTGGATGCCCTGAGGTTCAAACTCCTCCTTGAGCCTTTTGACAGGACTGTCTTCCAAATCATAGATCGCATCGATCTTATTGGCGGCAATCACTTGCGGTCTCTTCGCCAAATCCTCATTATATGCGGCCAGCTCCTGATTGATTTTATAAATATCATCCACCGGATCACGCCCTTCCACGGAAGCGGCGTCCACAATGTGGATCATCACTTTGGTACGCTCAATGTGACGCAAAAATTCATGGCCTAAGCCCACGCCCTCAGAGGCCCCCTCGATCAGTCCCGGGATATCTGCGATGACAAATCCACCGCCTTCCATATCCACCACGCCTAAATTCGGGCTTAACGTGGTAAAATGATAATTAGCAATCTTGGGCTGTGCGTTGGTGACCCTGGATAAAAATGTGGATTTACCTACGTTTGGAAAGCCCACCAATCCCACATCAGCAATGACTTTCAACTCCAGACAGACTTCCAGCTCCTGGGCCTGCTGTCCTGGCTGGGCATATTTCGGCGCCTGCATAGTGGGAGTCGCATAGTGCATATTTCCTTTTCCACCCCTGCCGCCCCGTAGAATCACCTGCCGTTGGTTGCTTCCGGACATATCGGCAATGACCTTCCTGCTCTGGGCTTCCATGATGACAGTCCCTTCCGGGACTTTTAATATGATGTCCTCACCATCAGCGCCGTGGCAGCGGCGTTTGCCGCCTTCTTCACCGTCCTGGGCCTTAAATTTTCTTTTGTGACGGTAGTCTGACAGGGTATTCATGCCTTTATCAATCTCAAAAATGACATCCCCCCCACGGCCACCGTCACCTCCGTCGGGTCCGCCATTCGGCACATACAGTTCCCGGCGGAAGCTTACATGGCCATCTCCTCCTTTGCCGGAACGAATGATGATTTTTGCTCTGTCTGCAAACATAATTACCTCCTGTTTTGGTAATACTAAAAATCCCAGTAAAATGAGAAAAAAAGGCTCCAAACCTTTACGATTTGAAGCCCTTCGCATTATTCTGCGGATACTGGTACGATGGAAACCTGTTTTTTATCTCTTCCCAGTCTTGTGTATCGAACAACACCGTCGGTAAGCGCAAATAAAGTATAATCTCTTCCGCATCCTACGTTTGTTCCTGGGTGGATTTTTGTTCCGCGCTGTCTGTAAATGATATTACCAGCTTTTGCAAACTGTCCGTCTGCTCTCTTCGCACCTAATCTCTTGGACTCAGAATCCCTACCGTTCTTGGTGGAACCTACTCCTTTTTTATGAGCGAACAATTGAAGGTTCATTTTCATCATGTCTTCTACACCTCCTTGTTTTCCAATCTTAAATAATTCCTGCCATAGCTATCCATAATTTCAGTAAGCCCTAAGACCAGCGTGTCCATTAAGAGCGTCCCCCGTTCGGAGATCTCTTCCTGGAATCTCCAGGAAACATATCCGTCATCCTCCTCCAGCACATAGCTGTCGTCCGTATATGCATCCAGTGCGTTGGCAGTGGTGATGACAAGAGCTGATACTGCTGCGCAGACAATGTCCTGTCCCTCTTGTGCATAACCGGCATGGCCGCTGGAATGAAATTCCGTATATTTTCCATTGCTCTTAGTAACTGTTACTTTAATCATTCTTTGACACCAATTAACCGTTGATCTTTTCGATTTTTACTTTGGTGTACAGCTGTCTGTGACCATTTTTCTTATGATATCCAGTTTTTCTCTTATACTTGTAAACGATCACTTTTTTGCCCTTACCGTTCTCAACGACAGATGCGGTAACATTGGCATTTGCTACATCGCTGCCGACTTTCAGACCGTTATCACTGATTGCGATTACATTGTCAAAAGTAACGGTTTCACCAGCTTCTGCGCCCAGCTTTTCTACTCTGATAACATCGCCTTCGGCTACTTTGTACTGTTTACCACCTGTTGCAATAATTGCGTACATATGGCACCTCCTATTATCATTACTCGCCAAATATGGTGGTCTAAAATAGACACTTCAAACCTCTTTGTGCGGCATACTGTATTATAATAGCATAAGAGTCTTTCACCGTCAATATATTTTTCCAGGAATTTTCTCTAATTTTGGCACAATCGCTACTGTTCACTCCTGACATTTTCACCTGCTGAAAATGCACGGGTCAGTACAGAAAAACAGCCAAAGAATTTTTCCCCTGGCCGAAGGCGACTTTAAATTGTAAAAATTCTGTTACCGTTTACAGGGCACCTGTGTACGGTAACGCACAATCTGCGCCTGTCACCCCAGCAGCTCATCGGCCATGCATACCATCGCCGCTATGGTATCTTCCTTCATGGTAGAACGGATGGATACCATGTTTTGACACAGAGTGATATTTTTCATAGTTTCAAAATAGGCCGTCATTAATTTCCCGGCCATTGGTGCCCAGGTCCCATTTTCCATCAAAGCTACTTTCCGTTTCTGGAAATTCTTTGCCTTCAGATGATACAGAAAATCCTCCATCACCGGAAACAGACCGCCGTCATAGGTAGGGCAGGCGGCTACCAGCTTATCATACCGGTATGATGCCGCAACGACCTCGGACATATCGGATCTGGACAAATCAAAAAATGTCACCTTAGCCCCTTTTTTCTCCAGGATCTCTGCCAGCCTTTTGGCAGCCGTCATGGTATTTCCATGGATGGAGGCGCAGGCGATAACCACCCCTTCCTCTTCCGGTTCATAGCTGCTCCAGGTCTGGTATTTTTCCAGATAAAAGCCCAGATCTTCTTTTAAAACAGACCCATGCAGAGGACAGATCATGCGAATATCCAAAGCGGAGGCTTTCTTCAGCAATGCTTGTACTTGTGCCCCGTATTTTCCCACAATATTGATAAAATAGCGTCTAGCCTCGGAGGTCCACTCTTCCTGTGTATCCAATGCTCCGAATTTTCCAAATCCATCGGCTGAAAACAGTATTTTCTCAGACTCCTCATAAGATACCATAACCTCTGGCCAATGCACCATCGGCGCCATCACAAAATGCAGCACATGGCTTCCCAGCTTCAGCGTATCTCCCTCTTTCACCGCTATGGTTCTATCCGTAAAATCAATGGTAAAAAACTGGGGCATCATGGCGATGGCCTTGACAGACGCCACCACCTGCATCCCGGGATACATCTCCATCAGCTTCTGGATATTGCCAGCATGATCCGGCTCCATATGGGAAACCACCAGATAATCCGGCGCCGTATCCCCCAGTACCTGTTTGAGATTGGAAAGCCATCCTTTGGTCCCCCGCTTATCCACGGTATCCATGACCGCTGTTTCTTCATCCAGGATCACATAAGAATTATAAGAAACGCCATTGGGGACGAGATATTGACTTTCGAACAGATCGATCGTCTTGTCGTCCACACCTACGTATTGTACTGCATCAGAAATAGTTACTTTCATTGTCTGATTTCCTCCTTCTGCTCCATTTATCGTTCCGGAATGATTTCAATCCAATAGCCATCCGGATCTGTGATGAAATATATGCCCATCGCCGGATTTTCAAAGGCTATACAGCCCATGGCCTGGTGACGTTCATGCAGACTGTCATAGCTGTCTGTAACAAAAGCCAGATGGAACTCTTCATCGCCCAGATCGTATTTCTCTGTGCGGTCCTTCAGCCAGGTCAGCTCCAGCTGGAATCCTGTCTCATCCTCTTCCAGATAAACCAGCCGGAAGGAACCATCCTCGGCATCCTTTATTCTAGCCACATGAAGGCCCAATGCCTCCTCATAAAATTTCAAGCTTTTTTCCAGATCCAGGACGTTAAAATTAAAATGTGCAAATCGCAGCATAATCATTCCTCCATTTTCTCTTTGATACTTTCCAGCTCCCGAAAGTCCTCCTCCAAAGGGCGGCGGACCTTTTTCCGTGTCAACTCCACGATATCCAGCTTCGTCATGTCGATGACCACGGTTTTGACCGGATCTTTCCGCACATGCTTGGCCAGCACATGAAGCAATTCCTCCTTATGTTCCTGTTGATTCATATTAATAAAATCCACCAGCAGGATACCGGACAGATTCCGCAGGCGGATCTGCTTTGCGATCACGCCAGCCGCTTCCAGATTGATCTTCCGGAAGGTCTCTTCCATTTTCTTCTTCCCGGCAAATTTTCCGCTGTTCACGTCGATGGAGACAAAAGCCTCCGTCTGCTGGATGACCAGGAATCCACCACTGTTCAGCCAAATTTTCTCCTGTCGGATGCGTTTTAGCACAGTCTCTATGGAATATAGCTTATGAAGAGGCAGCAGCCGGTCTTCATAACTGACCAGTCGGGGCAGGTATTCGGGTAAAAAGTCTTCCAGATACGCTTTTACCTTTTCATAGATCTCTCTTCCCTCCACGAGAATCTCTTCCAGCTGATCCTGATAGGCATCCCGGACAGCCGCCAGGTAAAAAGGCTCCGCCTCCTCCAGCAGAGACCGGGTCACGCGGCTCTTTCCCAAAAGCTGCACTCTTTCCCAGCGTTTTTTCAAATAATCCAATTCCAGAAAAAGCTCTTCCCTCTCCGCCTCTTTGGCATTGGTGCGGACTATCAAACCGAAATCTTCCGATTCCGCTTCTTCCAGCCACCGGCGCAAGCGTTTCCGGTCATCGCCATCGATCTTTGCAGAAATACCGATTCCCTTTTTTCCTGTGGTCAAGACCAGATATTTTCCTGTAAAATTCAGGTTTGCCGTAGCCGAAGGCATTTTTCCCTTCATTGCATCGCGGCATATCTGTACGATAATATCATCTCCCGCTCTCAGCGGCGCCTTCCGCCTGGGATCGGCAAACAGCAGCTGCTCCTGTTCTTTCAAGGAAAAATAGCATTTTTCTCCGTCCTTCAGCTCTAAGAAAGCGGATTGTATATTTTCTGCGATATTTTCCACATGGGCAATATAGATATTCCCCAACAGACTCTGTCCCCCGTCCGGGCGAAACCGGACCTCCAAGACCTGTCCTTCTTCCGCCATGGCAGTGAGCACACAGGGCACATGGCCAATCTCCATGGGAGTGATCAATAATTTACTCAACTTCTTCACCTAACTCTTCCAATGGAACGAAACGAGACACTCCTTCCGTCCCTTGATCGGCAAATACCTCCAGGCGCTGTACCTGATAGGCATGAGATGCCGGTTCAAAACCTAAATAGGCACAGAACGCATCCATGACCAATTCTGGCTTTGTATAATTAGCGCTGGCAGATGCCAGCTTCATAAAGATGGCGCCTTCCTTCGCATACATTTCATAAATAAACGGGCGGATATCCACTTCCTTTTCACTGCGCTTCGTCTTTTTCCACATGAAAATGGCTGGCTGGGTGCAAAATGCCGCCGCCTCTTTTTCCCAATCCCCGGAGGGCGCACAACCTTCCCGGAAAGTGACTTGATAATCCGCGGCCGCAACCAAAGACATGGCTTTGCTGGCCTTACCGTCTTCCACCCTTCTGGCACTGACCACTGTCACGCCTTCTGCCATGGTCTGGTTCAAACGGTCACAGATCTCGGCCGTAGGCATGTCCTTTGTCAGCTCCATATCAAAATATTCCCCCAGGCTTGTGATGCCCACACCCAACGGAGCGGCAAACGACAAGATCATGTGGGGACTGTACCCTTCTGAAAAAGCAATCGGAATCTGCGCGCGCCGGATAGCTTTCTGAAAATACCGCATCGTATCCAAATGGCCAATATATTTCATACAGCCCTCTTTTGTAAATTTAATTCTTACCTTCAACGCACACACCTCCTTGGTATCTGGCCGCACCGCAGCCAGAGCACTGCATCCGGCAGTTGGGCGTCACCTTTTCTTCCTTGGCCCGGTTCCATTCCCGTGTCAGGAATTCCTTCGTCACCCCAGCGTCGATAAAATCCCAAGGGAGCAATTCGTCTGTCTCCCGCTCCCGAAGCGTATAGAAATCCGGATCGATGCCGCAGGCCGCAAAGGCCGCATCCCAGATTTCCTGATGAAAGGTCTCTGACCAAGCATCATAAAGAGCTCCTTTTTCATAAGCTGCCTGTATGACATCCGCACACCGCCGGTCACCTCTGGCAAGGAATCCCTCCAACAAAGTTACATCTGCCTCGTGCCAATTGTATTTAATGGCCCGTTGGTTCAGCTGCGCGTGGATTTCCTCCCGCACCACCCTGGCCTTATCCAAAAACTGCTCCTTTGTAAACATCGGTGCCCATTGGAATGGTGTAAAAGGCTTAGGCACAAAAAAGGAGGTGCTCACCACGATCTGTACCTTTCCGTGACGCTTCTCCTTAGGCACTGTCTCATAATATTCTTCGGCAATCTTTTCCGCCAAATGGGCGATCCCCTTCATATCTTCTTCCGTCTCCGTGGGCAGGCCCAGCATAAAATACAGCTTCACCCGGCTCCATCCGCCCTCGAAGGCTTCCCTGGCGCCTTTTAAGATCATTTCTTCCGTCAACCCTTTATTGATTACGTCCCTCAGCCTCTGGGAACCGGCCTCCGGAGCAAAGGTCAGGCTGCTTTTCTTGATATCCTGCACTTTGCTCATCACATCCAGTGAAAATGCATCAATCCGCAGCGAAGGCAGCGAAATATTTACGCCTCTGGATTTAAATTCATCGATGAGAAAAGTGACCAGCTCCTGCAATTCCGTATAATCACTGGAGCTTAGGGAGCTTAAAGAGATCTCCTCATGGCCGGTAGATTCCAGCATCTTGCGGGCTGCTTCTTTGAGCATCTGTACATCCCGCTCTCTGGTGGGGCGGTAAATCATCCCCGCCTGACAAAAACGACAGCCCCGGATACAGCCCCTCTGGATTTCCAGAGTCACCCTGTCTTGGGTGGCCTTGATAAAGGGCACCACCGGCTTCACCGGATAAGACGCAGAAGTGACATCCATTACCACCTGCTTTGCCACCTTCTGGGGCGCCTCTGGACAGACGGGCACAAAAGAAGCCAATGTACCGTCCTCCCCATATGTGACCTCATACAGGGAAGGCACATAAATGCCTGGAATAGCGGCTGCTTTTTTCAGGAAATCCCTGCGGCTGCCCCCAGCCGCCTTATGTTCCTTGTAAGCCTCAAAAAGGGCATCATAAGAAGTCTCCCCTTCTCCGATATAGAACAGGTCGAAAAACGGTGCCAACGGTTCCGGATTATAGACACAGGGCCCTCCGCCGATGACAAGGGGCATATCTTCCCCCCGGTCTTTGGCCCGCAGAGGAATGCCGCTAAGATCCAAGATCTGTAAAATGTTGGTATAACACATCTCATATTGAATGGTAATTCCCAGAAAATCAAAATCCTTTACCGGTTCCTGAGATTCCAAAGCAAACAAAGGCAGATGTTCTTTTTTCATGATCTCATGAAGATCCATCCACGGAGAGTAGACCCTCTCACACCATACATCCTGCCTTTCGTTGAACATATGATATAAAATCTGCATTCCCAGATGAGACATACCGATCTCATAAACATCAGGGAAGCACATACAGAAGCGGATATCTACCTTCCTTTTGTCCTTCATCACCGAATTCACTTCATTGCCGATATAGCGGGCCGGTTTCTCGATGTTGAGTAATATTTCATCACTTAACGCTAATTTTCTCATGTTTTTCCTTTCCTAACAGAACGCTTTGCTCTGCTTCGTATCCGCAAATATAACCTATCATATTATATACATTCTCCAAAAGAACTGCAAGCAAAACTAAACGGAGCGCTTTACAAGGATTTCCCCTCTTCTACAACCACGTACCGGTCTCTTCCCTGCTTTTTCGCCTGATACAAAGCATAGTCTGCCTGGCGGTAGAGTGTCTCAAAATCATATTCCCCGCCCTTAGCCACTGCCACACCGATACTGGCCGTAACTTGAAAGCCTTCCGGTTCTATCTTTCTGCGCAGTGTTTTTACCAGCCACCCAGCCCTCTCAGCAGCCATACGCGTTTCGGCAACCGGCATAAAAGCTATGAATTCATCTCCACCGATGCGCCCTACAATGTCACTTTTGCGGAACTGTTTCCGCAGGGTCTGGGAAAATTCCACCAGCACCTGATCCCCCGCAGCATGGCCCAAACGGTCGTTGACTTCTTTAAAATAGTCTATATCTATCATGAAAAATGCGAACTCCTGGTCCTGCTCCTGACGCAGCTCCTGGCGGATATGCTCCTGCGTGGCCACTTTATTATAAAGCCCTGTCAAGGAATCCTTCTGCATCTGATCCATCATATACAGCTCATGCCGTTTCTGATCATCGATATTCTGACGGTATACAAGCATGCGTACCGAATTGTCCTCTTGCCACAAAAATATATGGGCCATGATCCTCATCCAATAATAGTTCTGACCGTCTGTAGTGATCATAAAATCGTACTGCAGGTTCTCTATTCCATTATGAAAAGCATCCAGCACATTAACCGGATCAAAGGTATGGATATATCCTTCCCGGTATTCCTCCTTGATCTGTTTCTCTGCGATGATTCGCAGTGCCTTACCATATGGAATGTCTTTAGGCACTCCCAAACTTTCAAAATACTGGGCAGTCGCCTCGCTGGCCGCACAGTCATGAGTAATATCCATCTCATAGATATCCTCATAAAGCTGCTCTGTTGCCTGCTGAAATACAGACTGATGAGCCTTTTCGGTGGCAACAGTCAGTTCAATGATTTTTTTGTTATATCTGCGGATCACAGAGGTGATTGTAATGAGCACGAGAACTATCGTCACCACTACAATAAATATTTCGCGGAAAAGCTGCAACGCCAACCTTTGATTTAACACTGTGGTATCGCTGTCAATAATCAAATACCAATGAAGATTCTCAATATAACGACTGACGATATAACCGTTTTTATTGTCAGAAGAATACCACAAATCTTTAGTTTCTTCCCTACTGTTTAAAATTTCATCTTTATATCCTTCAAAAGCGCTCCCTTCGAACAGATTGCTGTCTCCTTCAAACCTTGTATGATTTCCTGAAATCTCCACACTCCCACTTTCATCAGTTAAGTAGGCGCTGATTCCAAAATCATTCTCGTAATCTTTCAACAATGACTGCAGGAAATTCACCCGGAATCCCACACCCACCACGCCCATGGTCTTCCCTTTTTCATCCATGATCCGGCAGTTAATAAAGACTGTCACTTCATTTCCGGCACCGTCCACCTGATCATTATCAATCTGTATGCCGTAATCGGTATCCTTTTCCAGAAAATCATAAAACCACACATTTTCCGGATCCCCCTCCTCTAAGATGCGGTCCAGGCCATTATAATAGTAATAACGTTTCGTCCCTGTGGAGGCCAAAAAAACAGAATCATATTTATATTTGTTCCGGTACGCATTCAGATACTCCTGCATAGTGCTGATAAATTGGGCATCTTTCTGATGCGCATCTTCATTTTTCAAAAACCTTTTCAACAGGCTGTCATTTGCCATTGTCAGTGAAACATTAATCGGTTTTTCAAAAGCAGAATCAATCTGATGATAGATTCCCTGCGATGTAAGCTTCGACACGCTTTCCATATCTTTTTCAAAAATCCCCTGATTGGATCGGTAACTGATCGCTGACGTCACTAAAAAGCCTACAATGATCACAATGCAGACCAGAACATTGGTACGGAACAAAACATTTTTCTTCATATTATCACTCCTGTCATTGGCTGACCATAAGATTAATGTTAAAGTATGCAGCAATACCTCTTGTCAACAATATCTGTCTTTATCTCTACCATAACACAAATGTTGAGATTTTGCCAAAACTTTATAAAATCCATCCACATCTATGTCCCAGAATATAAGAAAGAAACTGTTTGCAGATAAACAGCATCCTTCCATTACGCAGCAGAGCGATTCCGCACGGAGTGCTTTTTATTTGAATGTATGCAATTTTCTATGAAACAAAAAGCATCGTACAAGATATCAAACCCTGTACGACGCTTCCCTCATTTTTTCATTACCCGCTTCAGTACGGATAACAGCACCTGCATATCTACCGGCTTCGATACATGCGCATCCATGCCTGCTTCCATCGCTTGCTGGATATCTTCTGTGAATGCATTGGCAGTCATAGCAACAATGGGTATGGATGACGCATCCTCCCGATCCAGCTTCCGAATGGCACGAGTCGCTTCATAACCATTCATCACTGGCATCTGGATATCCATGAGCACCGCATCATAGGTCCCCGGCTCTGCCCGTTCAAATTCCTTCACCGCCTGCGCTCCATCAGCCTTTACCATAGAATCCGCTCCATACATCCGTAACAGCTCACTTAAGATTTCAGAATTGATCGCATTATCCTCTGCTATCAGGAAGCAGCATCCAGTCAGCAAGACTTCTTGTGCAAATCCCGGCAGCTCTGCTTTCCGATCTTCCCGAATACTGCCGTCAGCCCTTTCAAATTCCAATTCCACCTCAAAGGCGGTACCCTGAAACTGTTTGCTCTCCACCCGGATCACGCCGTTCATCAGCTCCACCAACCCTTTTGTGATGCTAAGCCCAAGCCCCGTACCTTCCACATCCGTCATATTCCGGTTTCTGGTAAACGGCTCAAAAATATGTTGCAAAAATACTTCCGACATACCAATTCCAGTATCCCTGACTGTAAAGAGATAACGTACTTTTTTCTCTTTATCGGAAGCTATGAGTTCTTTGACTAAAAATTCCACTCGTCCGCCTTCCGGTGTGAATTTGACCGCATTTCCCAAAATATTGATCATAATTTGATTGATACGCAGGGAATCCCCGTAAAAGTAAGGATGTTCAATCGCCTTCAGACGTGTCTCAAAAAATACACCCGCCTCATCCGCCTGAGTCTTCATCATATCTTCCATCTGCCTCACCAGGCCCGGAAGATCCGATTTCTCAGGATTCAGCGTGATTTTCCCCCGCTCAATTTTGCTCATATCCAAAATATCATTGATAAGGCTTAGAAGATGCTTAGATGAAAAAGAAATTTTTTTAAGATAATCTTCTAACCGGTCACGATCACCCAAATGTGCCATTGCCAAAGCTGTCATTCCGATGATCGCATTCATCGGCGTACGGATATCATGGCTCATGGAGGAAAGGAAATCACTTTTGGCCTGATTTGCCTCTTCCGCCTGCTTCAAGGCTTTTTCCAAAGCATCCTTCGCCTGGCGCTCTGCCGTAAGCATATCTGTCACATCGGCCCGTACCATACAGACGGTCTTACGGTTGCGGTCCCCCCACAAAACATTGACCTGCTTATAGCGCAGACCATCTGCCGAACGGTACGGCAGGACAAAATCATATCCGGAAGGTCTCTCCTGAAGCCGCTTAAGCATTGTTTCCAGCCGGAACTGATCCTCAATATCCTTTTGTTCTTCTCCCAGTCCGTAAAGCTCGGTCAAACGGCCAACCGATTTTCCCCCATAGTCTTCCACCACAAAGGGAGGCAGGTTTTCCAGCACGGTTTGACGCGTATGCAGCGTCAGACGGCGGTCGTCAACCTTGATAAAAGCCAGAAGCTCAAACGTATAAGCCACCACATTCAAAAGGCCCTGCTGCTCTCTTACTGAATCTGTGATATCGGTACGCACCAGACAAACATGTCCCAGCCGGAGATCCACGGCTGACACTGACATGCTCTTTGTACGGATATCCCCCTCCTCATCAATCATGGAATAAGAAAATGTATAGCTGCTCTCCTCCTCCAGCCGGCGCATCATGATCTCAGGATCCAAGGCGCGGGCATAGGCATCCCTGTCCTTAGGGACGACTACATTCTCCAACATCCGCAGCACCTGTACGGAATGACTGCCATATCTGGACGAAGCCATGGTCGGATTGCTGCCTGTCAGCACCATGTACTGGTCATGGAACAAATCCAGATCCAAAACAAAATCATAGCTGGACACCGTAAGCTGATGAAGAATCCGGTCATTAATCGTCTGCTCTGTCACATCCGTCACCGTTAAAATACCTGTGACATCACCGGTATCCGGAGCTTTCACCAAATTGACCTTCACCAAAACATAACGTCCGGTACTCTCCTTAGGCAATTTGATAAAGCACCTCAAAAGCAGCTCCTTTTCTCCCCTTTGATAAGCGGCCAGCGACGGCGCATTGAGATACTTATCCAAAAAAGCCTGTCGTTCTTCGTCATCCACCACAAGACTCGAAATCCCAGTAAAAAAATCTTCCCTGTCAGATCCGAATTTTTCCAGCAAATGAGAATCCGTATAATCATCCATCTCTAAAATACGGTTTTGTGACACATTGCAGTGCCCGACAAACAAAGCGTTGGGTCCGGGTGTGCGGTAATGCTGCATCAGCATATCATTAAACTGTTGACGCAGGCGCTTCTGCTCCATCCGTTCCTCCGTCATATCATGATAGCTGGCATACAGTTTATATTTCCCATCATCCCCCTGAATGACAGAAATCGTAGTTTTCACCCAAAGATAGTTGCCATTTCCCTTCCGCAGACGATATACGATCTCACACCGGCTGTCCCCGCTGTCCACAAATTCTTCCAATTTTGCCCTGACCATCGGCAGATCCTCGGGATGGATGCCAGCAGTCTCGTCTTCTCTACTGATCTGCCATGCTTCATCTAAAGACATATCCAGCATTCTGGCATATCCCTCGGATAAAAATTCCGGTGTAATCTCTGCATCTTTGCGATAATCCAGCACCGCCACGCCGCCTGGGAGATATTTTACCATCGTCTGGAAATACTGTTCCAGACGTTCCTTTTCTCTTCGGGTATGCGCTTCTTCTGTCACATCTTTAATATATCTTACATAGGCAGGGATCCCGTTCCAATCCATCTCCCGAAAGCTGCTCACATAGCACCTATCCGATCCAGGAAGCTTCATTTCATGTTCCTGCCCATCCGGTTTGTGTGTGAGTAACGTGCAAAAAGAACAAGGGGATGCTTCACCATGAAGTGCGTGATAACATTTCTGTCCCACAAAGCTTTCATCCATCTGAAAAAGGTTTTTGGATTCATTGACATAAAGCAGATCATAGGTCTCCCTGTCAATCACATAGATGCCATCTGCCGTATCGTTGGCAATTGTTTGGAACAGCTGTACTTCGGAAGACATTCCGGTAAAAACCCCACAAAATTTTGCATTTTCTGCGGACCGGCCCATACGCCGCCCACTCAAATGTATCCATATCAGATTTCCGTTCTTATGCTGCATCCGGTAAAAAATATCCAGCAGATTTCCGCTGTACATCGCTGCTTTTATTCCTGCCAGCACCCGACTTTTGTCCGCTTCATATACAATATTCAGCGCATCCTCCCGGACCAGCTTTCCATATTCTTCCCGGCTATATCCAGATAATTCCAAAACGCCGTCAGAAAAATAGTCAGAAAGAAAGCGTTCCCCCGCTGCCTGGTAAATTGCAATTCCTCCGGGGACTGCATTGATAATGCCCACCATTTGTTCACATAGTTCTTTGACTGTCAATCCAGAATCTAAAGAAAGAAAAGGATATCCATCTGGCATTTTTTCATGCCTCCTCCCCGAAAATGAAATCATAAAGCGTCTGGTACAGACGTATAGGGTCAATCGGTTTCGCCAAGTGCGCATTCATCCCCGCAGCCTTGCTTTTCTCAATATCGTCGTCAAAAGCATTCGCCGTCATGGCAATGATCGGAATCGTCTTGGCATCTGCATTGCTTAAATGCCGGATATTGGTGGCAGCCAGCAGACCATCCATCAACGGCATACGGATATCCATCAAAATTCCGCTGTAATACCCTGTGGAGGATTTGCTGAACATCTCCAGAGCGCGGAGACCGTTTTCCGCGGTATCCACCTGAAAGCCCTTGCTTTCCAACAGCATCACCGCCACTTCTGTATTAATGGCATTATCCTCCGCCAACAGCACCCGCTTTCCGGTAAAATCAAAATCCTTCTCCGCTGCCTTCTCTGTCTTTTCTTCCTGCTGGCCAAGCGCTTTGCTGAACGCTGAAATCAGCGAAGACTTGAACATCGGCTTGCTCATCAAAAGATTCACGCCTGCCAGCTTCGCTTCGTGCTCAATGCAAGCCCAGTCATAAGCGGTAATAATGATAATAGTCACCCTGGGACCTACGATAGAACGGATGCGTCTGGCTGTCTCAATACCGTCCATTTCCGGCATCTTCCAGTCAATCAGGATCATGTCATAGTATTCCTTCTTCTCCCAGAGCCGTTTGACCCGGTCCACTGCCTTCTGGCCGCTGTCCACCCATTCCGCCTTGACTCCCATTTCTCGGAGAGTCACCACTGCACTTTCGCAGACCACCACATCATCATCCACCACCAAAGTTTTCAGATGGGAAAAATTGTAGGTATGCTTCTTCTGGTGATGCCCAAGCTTCTCCTCCTCCGAAAGTCCCAGCTTCACATCCACCGTAAATTCGGTTCCGATATCCTTGATGGACCGGACAACAATTTTTCCATCCATCAGATCCACAATATTCTTAGAAATGGCCAGCCCCAGGCCTGTCCCTCCGTATAGCGCTGTGGTTCCTGTGGATTCCTGAGAAAAAGGTTCAAAAATGCGCGGAAGGAATTCCTCACTCATTCCAATTCCCGTATCATTAACAATAAAACGAAGAACCGCGTCATTTTTCGTCTTCTGATGAAGCCCCACAGAAAAAGTGACTTTCCCGCCCTCTCCGGTGAATTTAATGGCATTGCTCAAAATATTGATCAGCACCTGCTGCAGCTTCATAGCGTCCCCGATATAATAATCATCCAGCACGGAATCAATGATGCATTCATACTCCACCCCCTTAGAATAAGCTTGGGTGTAGCAAATGGAATTCACTTCCCTGAGAAAATCCACCGTGGGAATTTTTTCTTTTTTCAGCAGCATTTTGCCGCTTTCGATTCGGCTCATATCCAGGATATCGTTGATCAGGCTGAGCAAGAACCGGGAAGAAATGCCGATTTTGGAGATACAGTCCGCCACACGTTCGTCGTCTCCGATAGACTGGGCGGCAATAGCACTCATACCGATGATGGCGTTCATAGGTGTACGGATCTCATGGCTCATACGGGAAAGGAAATCTGTCTTCGCTGCATTGGCCTGTTCCGCTGCTGTCAAAGCCGCCGCCAGATTTTCCTTCTGTTTCTGTTCCTGGCGCACCACATCTGTCACATCGTTACAAGCAATACATATACGTTCCAGATCTTTATTAATATAGAACACCTGGACCCGTTTGATTTCGCTGTTGCCTCTCTCGTCCTTGGCCTCCACCACAAAAGAAAACGAATCCTGTTGTGCCAGTTGTTCTTTTATGTAATCATATTCCAGCTTCTTCACATAGATGTCGCTGTCCTGTTTTGTCACATACTTCTCTGCAATCTTATGGGTCTCCTTCTGGAATTCTCCCCGGAGAGGGAACCGGTCTACTCCCCCCTTGCCGAATGAAATCAGCTGGTAAGTATCTTCCGGCATATTGACATCAATGATGATATCATAATCCAGATCTGCAATCTTACTGAGCAGCTCCTCTTGAATCTTTGTCTCTGTGATATCCGTGGTATAGAAAAATACCATTATATCGCCAGTCTCCGGATTCTTTGCCAAACGAAAATTGGTACTACCCCAAAAACGTCCGCCCCCGCTTCGCTTTCTTAAGATTTCGAACCGATAATCCTTCCGGCCTGCCGCAAATTCTTCCATTACCGCTTCCCGGCCCATTATCCGAAGAAGCTCCCTGCCATATGCCGCGTCCAATACTGACGCCGCAAAACGCTCCAAAACCGCATCATAAGACTCCCCAACTACAGCGGATGACACGTCTGAGGTCGTCAGATAACTTTCCAGGAGATTTTTGGTAAGATTAAACCGGCCCTGAATACTGCCCGCATCTGAGGATAACACGGAAAAACTGGACAGCTCCTGTTCATAGCGCTCCTGCGCCTGCTGCTGCAATCTCTTTTCATCGGTAATGTCCACAAATACACAATAAAAATAAGCACCCCCATCCTCCACAAAAAGCTGGGCTTTAATGGAGATCCACTTAACAGTGCCGTCCTTACAAATCAGACGGTTTTCATTTTGGATGGAATTGCCATACTGTAGCTGTCCTACCAGTTTATCTGTCATCACATTTAAATCGTCCGGATAGATTACCGCCGACATCCGGTTTCCCATCGCTGCAAACTCTTCCCTGGAATAGCCCAAAAATTCAAACAGTCCATCATTGGCATCGATCACAGAAAAATCAGCATCAAAACGACAGCGGAACACGGCACCAGGGATGTTATTATACAAATGCAGGATTTCCTTCTGTGCTTGTTTGAGTGCGGTAATATTATGATTCTGACTGCTGCCAAGTTCCGTAAACTGTATACTTTTAATACGCCAGTCTCCGTCTTCTTGCTGCAAAACAAAAAAACACCGGAGCTGCCGGTTATACACAGAATTTTGAAGATTCATCCACAGCGACAGACTGCGCACGCATTCTCCGAAGGATTGCTCGTTCAGAACCGTAAAATCACAGAAAAAGGGCTCCAAAAAGCCACCGATATCCTGTTGGAGATATTTTTGCATATCGCTCATCCCCTGAGCACGCTCTGTCTCATCCACCCCCGCAAACTGAATCTCATCTGAAAGATAAGCAGAGGCTCCGTCCGCATCACACTGTTCAAACCATTTCCGGCAGAATTTATATACGGCCTCTCTGGCTGCAATCACACTATTCATTTATTCTCCCTCTCACCAACGACTGGTCAACCATAAATTTATTTTATTATATCACAGCTGCCCGCGAAGCACAAACAAATATCCCCTGATGGGGCCATCCATTCCGTGAAGCCTCACCAGGGGATAAGAGAAAGTATCTCTAAAAATACATGCTATTTTTTATTACAAGGTGTATGAAAAATCTGACCATCAATGTCCTCAATGGTGATATGCTTCAGCTGTTCCTTACATTCTGCATCCAGCCTGCCGTACAGCTCTTCCATCACCGTGGCCATTCCAGATGCGATCAGACAGTCCATATCGGGATTTCCGCTTTTCCAGGAAGCGGACACGAAATCCACGTCTAAAGCGCTAGCCACCATATAAAGATTCACCTGTGCACTGTCTTTCACGAACAGATAGCCTCCGTCCACCCCCTCTTTTGTCTCCACGATACCTGCCTTTTTCAGCTTTGCCATCACCTTGCGGATCCTGGCCGCATTGGTGCATACGTTTTCCGCCAAAGCTTCACTTTTTACAACCGCCGCCCGGTGATTCAGCACTGTCAGCGCATGTACCGCAATCGTAAACTCACTTGTCATTCCCTCTTCCCCTCCATTGTCTGTTTAATAATACTTCTCATGGTATCCTCATTCATCTGTCCGGTCACGTAGCCGAATACCTTTCCTTCCTTCGAAATCATAAAGGTCGTAGGATAAGAATATACACCGTAATCCATAAATGTATTGCCGCCCTCATCCATCAATACCGGATAGGTATAGCCGTTTTCTTCCAAAAAGGCCGTGATCCCATCTTTATCCTCTTCATTTCCATACCCGGGAGCTGCAATTCCTAAAATCACCAGCGAGTCGTCCCCAGCTTCCTGATATTCCTCATACAGCTTCTGGATGTCCGGCATCTCTGCCCTGCACGGCGGACACCAGGTGGCCCAGAAGTTCAAAAATACGGTCTTCCCCTTATACTCGGACAGCGTATGACTGTTTCCATATTGATCCGTCAAAGTAAAATCCAGGATATCGGGAAGCTCATCTGCACTCTTGCTGTCTTTTTCCTGCTTCGCATCGCTTTCCTTCTCCGGTTTTTCTGTGGCCCCGGCAGTGGGCGCCGGTGTTTCCTTCGTCCCTTGGCTCTCTGCACCAGGCTCTTTTGATACTTCCGCCCCAGATTTTTCCGTATCCTTGGCTTCTTCTGTCCCGGCCTCTGCCTCAGACTGCTGACTGGAACCGGAAATCTTGGATAGATAGCCCGTCACTGCATTCATCTTTCCGGTGAACATCATCAGCCCCATGAGTATCATCAAAATACCGCCGATTTTCACCGTATATTTTACCACCTTTGCATGACGTTTGAATACCTCTAAAAGCGTAGTTGTAAAAAGCCCCACTGCCAAAAACGGAAGGACAAATCCCAGCGTATAAATACCGATGAGCAAAAAACCCATGGCCTTCGTCGCTGCAGATGCTGCCATGAGCAGGACGCTCGCCAATGCCGGACCCACACAAGGCGTCCAGGCAAAACTGAAGGTAAATCCCATAAGCAGCGCCGTAATCGGAGACATCGCTAACGTATTCAGCCGGAAAGGTAGCCTGCGCTCCTTGGCCAAGGCATCGGATTCCCCAAAAATGCCCAGCTGATAAAGCCCGAACAGCACGATGAGAATCCCACCGATTCTGGCAAACAACAGATGATTGCTGCTGAAAAACGTTCCCAGAGCAGAAAAACCAAGCCCCAGTAAAAAGAAAGCAAAGCTTACGCCCAGTACGAAAAACAGCGTATTAATCATTACCTTGCTCTGTTTATAAGATACCTTCCCATCCGCAGAAACCGTCCTCGTGCCTCCCGACAGATACCCAATGTAAAGCGGAATTAAGGGCAGCACACAAGGGGAAAAGAAGCTGACCAGCCCCTGTAAAAATACGGTGAGCGCTGGTACGCTCACATCAAGAGAAAATCCCATAGCAAAACCTCCTGTTGTCATTCTTTCTCTATATCCGTCCCTATCGGCTGGATATGTGTCTTTATTAGTTACAGTTTATATTGTAACAATATCAGATACAGTTTCTCTTGTCAAGGATTTCTTATGAATATGAAACAAGAAAGGAATCCTCCCCGCAGGATTCTCCGCCTGCGGCGGGTCGCCTTCGCGGCATTCTTCCCTTCCGCCGCAGTGCGATCCCGCACGGAGTGCTTTTATTTCATAGGACGCAATGTCCTATGAAACGAGAAAGGAATCCTGCCCGCAGGATTCTCCGCCTGCGGCGGGTCGCCTTCGCGGCATTCTTCCCTTCCGCCGCAGTGCGATCCCGCACGGAGTGCTTTTATTTCATAGGACGCAATGTCCTATGAAATAAAAGCAGCTGCATCCCTGTCTCAGATGCAGCCTAATCTCCAACCTTAGTTATCTCCTGGCCAATTCTCTGGTAATGTCTTCCCAGGTCACTCCCTTTTCTGCCATAAGGACCATGACATGATACAGAAAATCAGAAATTTCATATTTAATTTCTTCTTTATCCGGGTTCTTGGCAGCAATTACGATCTCCGTACATTCCTCGCCCACTTTTTTCAGTATCTTATCAATTCCCTTATCAAAAAGGTAATTCGTATAGGAGCCCTCCTTAGGATTGGCTTTGCGGTCCAGGATCACATCATATACCTGCTGGAAGACGTGCAGAGGATTGGTATCGTCATACTCCTTCTCCATCAGTGTATTGAAGAAACAAGATCTCTTTCCTGTATGGCAGGCTGCCCCCACCTGATCCACCTTCGCCAGCAGCGTATCCTGATCGCAGTCCAATGTGAGGGACTTTACATACTGATAATGCCCGGAAGTATCTCCCTTGACCCATAATTCATTCCGGCTCCGGCTCCAATAGGTCATCTTTCCACTTTGCAGCGTACGGCGGAACGCTTCTTCATTCATATAGGCCAGCATCAGGACTTCGTCCGTCTTATAGTCCTGTACGATCACCGGGACCATCCCCTGCTCATTTAATTTAAATGCGGACCAGGGAATCTCACTGTCATAAGTGCTCATAGAAATGCCCATATCGGTCAAATCCGCTTTCACCTTCATCAAAGAAATATCCAGCCTGCTGACAAAGCTGCCGCTGACCGCCCATACCTGATCTTTAGAAAGAAGCCCTGCAATCTCCGCCTGGGAATCTCCTGCTGTATGCAAAATCACCGGAATCTGGGAGACAGCGGCGATTTCCTGCTCACAGGAATCCAGGCACAGCACACACTGGGCATAATTCTCTATCAACTCCTGATGATCAGAAAATTCATGGAAATCTGAAACACAGACTGCCATTTTCTCTTTACCAAAACGTTTGGATACCTCCTCCAGCAATAAAACGTTGCTTTCCTTGGAGAAATTCAGCACCGCCTTGGAGCATCCAGCATAAATCAGCTTCTTCACATCCTCCATGCGTTTGATGTTGCCCGCCGCCAGCACTGGCATTTCAGATATGCTGCAGATATCCTTGATTTTGCCAATGGCCTTCTCATGCTCCTGGTCCGTGGATGAAAAGTCAAAGACCAGAAGAGCATCGGCCCCATTGTCGCTATAAAATCTGGCCAGCTCCTCCACGTTCCCGGAACCGAAGAGATTCTTCTGCCCCCAGCCGGCCACCGCGTTACCATCCATCAGATATAAACACGGAATCAATAAATGCTTACCCATATCATATTCCTCCATCTAAAGACTGCCCTTGGTGGACAGCACATCGGTAATCCTGTCATCGTATTTTGTAGCCGCGTCCAGCGCTTTGGCAAAGCTTTTGAACATGGCTTCCGCCATATGGTGGTTGTTCCCAGGAGTGAGTACCTTCAAATGCAGGTTCATACCACAGGAATAGGATACCGCATAGAAAAATTCTTTGATCATTTCCGTATCCATTCTTCCCAGCTGGTCCACGGTAAACTCTCCGTCAAAGGACAGATACGGCCGTCCGGACAGATCGACCGCACAAAGCACCAGGGTCTCATCCATAGGCAGGATACAGCTTCCATAACGGCAGATACCCTTTTTATCGCCTAATGCCTCTTTGATGGCATTTCCCAAAACGATGCCGGTATCTTCAATGGTATGGTGGGAATCCACACCCAGGTCCCCGGTCACGCGCACATAGAGGTCAAACAGGCCGTGACGTGCAAAACCGTTCAGCATGTGGTCAAAAAAGTCGATTCCTGTGATGATATCGGCGGCGCCGGTACCGTCAGCGCAGAATTTTAACTGAATCTGTGTCTCCGTGGTGTTTCTGCTCACCGTTGCTTCTCTGCTCATAGAATCTCCTCTCTATTCTTCCTCAAAACGGACTGCGATGGAATTGGCATGCGCTGTCAGCTGCTCCGCATTGGCAAACTGGATGATGTCCTTATGGATAGCCTGCAGCGCTTCCCTGGAATAATATACAATGCTGGATTTCTTCACAAAGTCATCGACACTAAGCGGAGAAAAGAATTTCGCCGTTCCATTCGTGGGCAGCACATGGTTCGGGCCCGCAAAATAATCTCCCAGCGGTTCACAGCTGTGCTCTCCGATGAAAATGGCGCCGGCATTGCGGATTTTCGTCATCACTTCAAAGGGATTGGCTGTGACAATTTCCAAATGTTCAGAAGCGATGGCATTGGCCGTCTTGATGGCTTCTTCCATATTCTCTGCCACCAAGAGGTAGCCGAAATTCTCCAGTGACTTTTCAATGATGGCTTTTCTGGATAAAACTTCTGTGAATGCCCGGATCTCTTCATCCACCTTCTGGGCAAATTCCCGGCTGGTCGTGATCAGGATTGCTGACGCCATCTCGTCATGCTCTGCCTGAGACAGAAGATCGGCGGCCACATATCTGGGATTGGCTGTTTCATCTGCCAGAACCAGAATTTCACTGGGACCGGCCACGGAATCGATACTAACATGGCCGTAAACTGCCTTTTTCGCCAGGGCTACATAGATATTTCCAGGCCCTACAATCTTGTCCACTTTCGGGATGGACCGGGTGCCATATGCCAGCGCCCCGATGGCCTGGGCCCCTCCCACTTTATAAATTTCATCCGCCCCTGCCTCTTTGGCAGCCACAAGGGTGGAAGGATTTACCTTTCCATCCTTCCCCGGCGGTGTGGTCATGACAATGCAGTCTACGCCGGCAGCCTTGGCCGGTACGATATTCATCAGCACAGAAGAAGGATAGACTGCTTTGCCGCCTGGCACATAAACACCGACCCGCTGCAAGGGCGTGATTTTCTGTCCCAGCAAAGTCCCTGTCTCTTCTGAGGCAAACCAGCTATTTTGTTTCTGCTTCTCATGAAACGCACGGATATTCACCAGCGCCTTGCGGATGACCTCCACCAAGGAAGGCTCCACGGCCTCATAGGCCTCCCGGATCTCATCCTCCGTGACCCGGATGTGCTCCGCATCCATTTCCACGCCGTCAAACTGTTTGGTATAAGCAAAGAGGGCCTCATCTCCCTCATTTTTAATCTTATCCAGAATCTGGGCCACGCTGGCCTCATATTTTCCATAACTGTTGGGACTTCTCTTCAACAGCCCCTCTAAGATATCTTCTATGGTATCTTCCGTCAATGTAACGATTCTCATAATGCACCTCCTGCAGCTTTCAAGTCATTGATCAGGCTGCGGATGCGCTCGTTTTCCATGCGCATGCTCACCTGGTTCACCACCATCCTGGCGGAAAGAGGACAAATCTCTTCCAACACCTCCAGGCCGTTTTCCCGAAGCGTGCTCCCGGTTTCCACGATGTCCACGATCACTTCGGAAAGCCCCACGATGGGTGCCAGCTCGATGGAGCCGTTCAGCTTGATGATTTCCACGGTCTGATGCTTCTTATTGTAGAAGTAATCCTTGGCAATATTGGGATATTTGGTGGCCACACGGATCTGCCGGCCGCCCTCGAGCAGCTCTTTTGCGGAGGCAGGGCCGCATACACACATCCGGCAAGCGCCAAAGCCTAAGTCCAGCACCTCAAACAGCTTCCTGCCCTCCTCCAGAATCGTGTCCTTTCCCACGATACCGATATCAGCAGCGCCGTATTCCACATAGGTGGGCACATCCGGCCCTTTGGACAAGAAGAAACGAAGCTTCAACTCTTCATTGGTAAAAATCAGCTTGCGGGAATTTTTATCCTTCATCTCATCACACCGGATGCCTATTTTTTCAAAAGCCTCCAGCGTCTTGCTGGCCAGCCTTCCTTTTCCCAAGGCAAAGGTCAAATATCTCATGGTCTGTTCCTCCTCGTTTCCTGATCCAGGCATGTCAATACCACAGCCCGTCCTTCCCTCCGAAGCGCCACCGCCTTTCGGATCGCCTCCTCGCGCTCTGCCTTCGTATAGCAAAGCTCCACCGTCTCCTCTTTTTGAGGCATGGCGATCTTCTGCCGTGACAGGGCCAGCATCAACTGATCCATGGAAATGGCAAACCCTGTGGCGCAGGCCGGCTTGCCAAAATGCTCCAACAGACGGTCATAACGGCCGCCCTTCACAATGGGCTCCCCGGTACCATAGGTAAATGCCTGACAGATGATTCCCGTATAATAATCGTATTTGCTCAACATTCCTAAGTCAAAGGAAATATATTTGTCATATCCGTAGCAGCGCAGCACCTCATAGATCTCCTCCAAACGGCTGATGGCTGCCAGCGCCTTTTCATTCCCAGTCAGGCTCCTAGCCCGGTCCAGCACCTCTTTGGAACCGAACAGCTCCGGAAGCTGCAAGAAGGCCTGCTCCAGCTCTGTGGGCAGATTTAAACCCAGGATCAATTCCTCCACGCCGAAATTGTTCTTGCTGGAGATCAAAGACCGCAATTCTTCGCAGGCTGCTTCCTCCATCCCTGCCTCTTCCAGCAAGGATTTGAAAAACTGCACCTGACCCACACTGATTTGGAATTCCGTGAGACCGGAAGCCAACAGGCTCTCCGCCATCATGGCCAGAAGCTCCGCATCCGCGTCCGCAGAGGCATCCCCGATCCGTTCCACTCCCATCTGGGTTGCCTCTTTGAGTCTTCCCTGAAAGCTGGAATTATTGATAAACGTATTTCCCGTATAACAGAGACGGACCGTATCCTGTCCCGGCAGAAAGCACGAAGCCGCCGCCCGGGCTATGGACGGCGTAAAATCCGGCCGAAGCACCAAAGTGTGCCCCTCCTGGTCAAAAAATTTGTAGAGATCCTTGGAAGGAATCGTCCCTACTTCCTTGCTGAATACCTCGAAGTATTCAAACGTGGGCGTCTCGATATCCTCATAGCCGTAGCAGCCAAAAACCTCATGGATTTTCTTCTGCAGTGCCAGCTTCTGGTAGCATTCGTCTTTATAGATGTCCCTGACTCCTTCAGGGGTATGAAAAATACGCTCCATAACGTCCTCCAATTTATTTTAGTAAAGTGCTAGCATGGTAGCAAATGAAATTTCTGTATATTATATAAAAGATTCAATTAAATGTCAATCCCGTAATTCCAAGTCCTTTTGCAATCCCTCCAAATAAGGGACCAAAATACCATTTCCGGGTTTTAGGAAAAAGTCCTTATCCAATTCCTCCATGAGAAAGCTTTTGCGGCCGCCGTCCTCCATCCGTTCCCAAAAACTGAGCAGTTTTTCCAGGGTCAGGTAATAAAAACAGTTCTCCAGGCTGTAAAAAAGAAGAAGGAATGCCACGCCTCCCTGCTTCTCAAAGGCCTTCATAAATTCCACCTGATGTTCGTGGATATTGGCCAGCGGAAACGTCTTGGCATTGCATTCTTTCGCATCAAAGCACACAGGAATCCCCTGTACTGCACCGATATAATCCACCGTACTCTTCTGCTCGAAATACCCCAGCGTAATGTGACGGTGTTCCTTGTCTATCTTCACAGGCGTGATAGGTGTGGGAATCTTCTGGATCAATGCCAGCCCTTTTTGCTTATACTGTTCATTTGTGCGGTTGACCAGCTCCTCCAGCGTAGAGCCTCGCAAACCTCTGGAATTCCAGGTTCCCATACCGATACATCACGTCCTGTTCTAATCAATAATTTTAATGGATGGATAATAACGCAAGACCGCCTTACCCACGATTTTTTCATATTTTACATAAGTATTCTTCCAGAATCTGGAGTCCTTGGACCAGTTCCGGTTGTCACCCATCATAAAATAAGAGCCCTCTGGCACCTCATAGGGCCCCCAGCTTCCCCTGGGCGTCTCCGGCGTAAAGCTGTCATCCAGCGGTTCTTCCGCCCCGTCTATATAGACCTTGCCGTCGACGATATTCACCGTCTCCCCCGGCAGGCCGATGATCCGTTTGATGAAATACTGGCTCTCGTCATCCGGATATTTGAAAATCACCACGTCAAATCGCTCCGGCTCCTTAAACTGCTTAGACACATGCTTGCCGAAAAAGTCAAAATTGATCCCGTAAGCCATACGGAATCCGAAAATGCGGTCGCCCGTCATGATCGTCTTCTCCATGGATTCTGACGGAATTCTCGCATTGATCAGCACTACATCATTGATGAGCACCACTGCCACTACGACAACAATGATCATCTTCACATAATCCCAAACCTCTTCTAATATCTTTGTTTTCATCTGAAATTTTCTCCCCTAACGCCTCTCCCTTAACGATCCTTCGAAATTCCCCCGGAACGGGCGCATAAAAACTCATCTCTGAAACGCTCGAAATTGCCCCTTCCAATTTCGGCAGCTCCAGCTTGACCGCGTGCAACAACTGATGCTTCAATCCATATTCCTTCCGATACCGGCGGTTCACCGCCTCATCACCGTATTTTCCGTCCCCCAAGATTGGATGACCGATACTGGCCAAATGACTCCGGATCTGGTGGGTCCTTCCCGTAATAAGCCGCACCTTCAAAAGCGTCACCCTTCCATTGGTGGCTAACGGCTCATATTCTGTCTCAATGGGAACCCCATCTGTCATTTTCCGGACTGACACTATTACTTTATTACATTTTTCCTGCTTATGTAAATACCCTTTGATAAATTTTTTGCTTTTTATCTCTCCCGCAGACAGGCAGAGATAATATTTATGGACGGTACGGTCATGGAACAAGGCCGACAGCTCCTGCAGCCCTGCCAGAGTTTTCCCTGCCGCCACAATGCCGCTGGTATTGCGGTCCAGGCGGTTGCACACCGAAGGACGGAACGTTTTCAAATCCTCTTCCTTTAGCTGCCCGGAGTCCAGCAGGTAAGTGATGATATATTCCACCAAGGACACATCCTCCGGTGACGCTTTCTGTGAAAGCATGCCCGCCGGTTTATTCACCAGAAGGAGGTTCGCATCCTCATACAAAATATCTAGGTTCCCTTCCGCCCGTTCAAATTCCTCTTTTTGGAATTTTTCTATTGTCTCATCAGATAAAAAAAGCTTTACCCGGTCCCCCGTATCCAGCTTTTCCTTCCCCGTCGCTTTTTTGCCATTTAAGAGGATATTCTTTTTTCGCAGCATTTTATAAAAAAAACTTTTGGGCGCCTGCGCCAGAAGCTTGGCCAGATATTTGTCCAGCCGCTGCCCCGCCTCATTGCTCCCGATTTCATACTCTCTCATGAATTCCAGTCCTTTCCCCCTTTCAGATACCGGCGCCAAAAAGGAGGTCCGGCTATCGCTTCTTGACACCAGACAATCCTTATGGCATCTGAGTTCCCCTCTTCTACAGAGAAATGGCGAGAATGGTATGCTTGATCAATTCTGCCCTCGAAAGATCCGGGTACCGTTCATCCGGCGTGAAAGAAATATCTTTTTCCAATGCTTCCCGGTGCTCGTTCATACTGTTCAGCCGCTCCAGATAGGGATTGAGTTCCTTTAAGATCTTCACATTGACCCCGTACCCATTCTGTCTCAGGATTTTCTGCACATGATTTCCCATATATTTCGCGTCCGTTTTGGAATGGCTGGAATAGCCAACCACCTCATTGCCGCAGATGGCGAAGGCATCCACATATCCACTCTTATCGTAGGAGGTCAAATACATTTCATAAGACATGGTCAAATCTTTCGCCGCTTCTTTGATCCTCCGGTAAGTCTCTTCGTCCATGGATTTCTGCATAAAAGCCATGACCATGCCCACTGCGGATTTGCAGGCTGGAAGACAGCCCACCACAGCCACAATTGTCATCAGATTCATCCTTGTTTTAAAATACAAAATACCACTGAAAAAAATCAGAAGAGGAACGGCAAACAGTCCCAGCGTAACCATAAGACGCCGCTTCTTTTCCTTCTTAAAATAGCCAAAATCACCTTTTCTTACCTTCATGCTCTATGACTCACCCTTTATTTTTCTTTTTATGCACGTTGCGGATAGTTTTCTTCTTCCGGGGATGCCCCTTGGCCTCCCGCTTCCCTTGTTCCCCCGGATTCTTTCCTCCCAAAGGCCGCAACAGACATTTTTTCTCATAGCCGATCAGATCCTGTCTGCCGGCCAAGCAAAGCCCTTCCTCCACAAGCGGCCGGTTGTCCGGCACACGGTATTGGATCAATGCCCTTTGGATTGCTTTCTCATGGGGATTCTTCGGTACATACACAGGTTCCATCGTCAATGGATGGACACCGGTATAATACATACAGGTGGAAAGTGTAGACGGCGTAGGATAAAAATCCTGTACCTGCTCCGGCATATACCCCATATCCCGAACATACTCCGCCAATTTCACTGCCTCTTTCATGGTACAGCCCGGATGGGAAGACATAAAATACGGCACCGCATATTGCTTCTTGCCTGTACGGTCATTTTCCTTTTGGTACCGAGCCAAAAAATGCTCATAAACCATATGCGGCGGCTTGCCCATCATCCGCAATACCTGATCGGACACATGCTCCGGCGCTACGCGGAGCTGGCCGCTGATATGATGCGCGACTAATTCCTTCAAAAATGTGGGATCCGGATCCGCCAGCACGTAGTCAAAACGAATGCCGGAACGGATAAAGACCTTTTTCACCCCGGGCACTTGTCGCAGCTTCCGAAGCAAAGACACATAATCCTTGTGATCCGCTTTCAAATTCGGACAGGCCTTGGGAAAGAGGCACTGCCTGTCTTTACATACCCCGTGTATTTTCTGCTTCTCACAGGCAGGCTGCCTAAAATCTGCCGTTGGGCCTCCTACATCATGGATATAGCCTTTGAATTGGCTATCCTTGGTAAACTCCTTGGCTTCCTCCAACAAGGACTCATGGCTTCTCACCTGGAGGATGCGCCCCTGATGGAAAGTAAGCGCACAAAAGCTACAGCCGCCGAAGCACCCGCGGTTGCTGGTCAGACTGAATTTCACCTCTTCTAGAGCGGGAATCCCGCCCTCCTTATCATACATGGGATGCCAGGTTCGCTGGTACGGCAGCCCGTACACATCGTCCATTTCCTGTGTGGTCAAGGGCTTTGCCGGCGGATTCACCACCACATAGCCCTGTCCTTCATATGCCTCCGCTAAAATCTTCCCATTAAACGGATCTGTATTCTTGTACTGACAGGCAAAGCTTCTGGCATACATAAGGGGATCGGCTGTCATTTCCTCATAAGAGGGCAGAACCTCTATGTCATAGCCGTCCAGAAGCTGCTTGGTCCGGTATGCCGTCCCCGCCACAAAGGTGATCTCCCGTACAGGAATTCCCCCTGCCAGCGCATCGGCGATTTCCACAATGGAATGCTCGCCCATCCCGTAGGAGATCAAATCCGCGCCAGAATCCAGCAGCAGGGAGCGTTTAAGCTTATTGTCCCAATAGTCATAATGGGCCAGCCGTCTGAGGCTGGCTTCAATCCCGCCTAATATGATAGGCGTATGCTTATAGGTGCGCCGAACCAGATTGCTGTAAACCGCGCATGCCCGGTCCGGACGGAGTCCCATACGGCCGCCCGGCGAATAAGCGTCCTTTTGCCGGTGCTTCTTCGAAACCGTATAGTGATTCACCATGGAATCCATATTTCCGCTGCTGATCAAAAAGCCAAGCCTTGGTTCCCCAAAAACCTGTACGCTTTGGGGATCCTTCCAATCGGGCTGCGGAAGCATGGCCACAGAATAGCCCCGGCTATCCAGAAGGCGCCCGATCACCGCATGACCGAAGGAGGGATGATCCACATAGGCGTCCCCAATGATATATACAAAGTCCGGCCTCTCAATTCCCCGCTTATGCAATTCCTGTTTTGTTACAGGTAAAAACTGATCCATCTGTCTATCCTCATTTGTTCGCTCTATCTGGTATCTTCCCGTCTGCCGCACAGTCAGGCATACCTTCCAAAATTTCATAATAGGATTCTATGTACCGGTCGGCCAGGCGTCTTTTTTCTTCCTCCTGGGGAAGGCTGTAGTCATCTCTGACCGCAATGACCTCCATTCCCGCTCGTTTCCCAGCCAGTATTCCGGGAATGATATCCTCAAACACCAGACACTGGGACGGAGGCGTATCCAGCCGCCTAGCCGCCTCCAGATATACGTCTGGCGCAGGCTTTCCTTTGGCCACCTCACAGGAGGTGATAATACAGCCAAAATCGTCCAAAATATCATGCGCCGAAAGCACCGCCCGGATCAGCGGCAGGCTGTTGCTGGATGCCACTGCCGTCTTGATTCCCCGGCCCTTTAGATATTTCAAAAAGCTGGCGGCCCCTGGCTTTAAAGGAACCTCTTTTTCGTACTTTTCCATGGCCATATCCAGCCAATGGGCCTTGATCTCCTCGACGGAGTCTTGGATGGAAAATCGTTCTTTAAAATATACGGCCACCTCGGTAAAGCTCATGCCTTCCACCACCCGCTGCAGATCCTTCGGTACCTCCAAGGAGAGCTCCCCCAGATAGTCGATGTCGATCTGTCCCCAGATTCCCATGGAATCCACAAGTGTGCCGTCCAGGTCAAAAATAACCGCTTTTTTCTGTTCTAACCACATAGAGACCTCCAAACGCCCTGTCATATGGCTACAGCCTGTCTGTGACGGACTGCGCCCGGTAGCCTTCCGCGATGATATCCAGCTGACGGTGGAAACGCTCCAGCTGATGGAGATCCTTGGTCTCGTACACCCGCAGGAACTCATCCTGGATCTTCATAACCTCCCGCTTATTGGATACCTTGTAGAGACTCTCAATATTGCTTAAGATATCCGCCACCAGATTAGACTGCAGCTGAGAAGAATTTTGCGCATCCATGATCTCATTGCGTACAGAAGACATCTCGTGATCCAGGGAATTGATGGCATCGGCGGCTTTGCTTAAGCGCTCCGCCACATGAGGCGGCATATTTCCCTTATACTTATATTGCAGGGAATGTTCAATCGTCGCCCAGAAATTCATGGCCAATGTCCGGATTTGAATTTCAACCTGAAGCTTTTTGGGTCCCTCCAGCGTCTCCACCTGATAATAGACGATCAGATGATAGCTCCGGTAGCCGCTCTGCTTGATATGCTTTAAATAATTTTTCTCGCTTTTTATTGTAATGTCATCCCGTTTCTGGATGATACCCGCCACAGCGTCGATATCCTCTTCAAATTGACAGATAATACGGATCCCCGCAATATCCTCGACTTCCTCTTCCATCTTCTCCAACGGGATCTGCTTACGCTGCATTTTATCTAAAATACTGGAAACACTTTTTACGCGGCCGGAAACCTGCTCAATGGGAGAATACAGCCCACGTTCCCTGTGTTCCAGGATCAAATGTTCAAATTTCAGAACCAGCTCATTTACCGCCAATTCATACGGGCTTAAAATATTACGCCACAGTTGTATTTCCATTTACTCCACTCCTTAATGAAAGCCTCCATAGATTATAGCACAATTTCCAAGCCTTTGCATTCATTTGTTTTTATGTATCAGTTCCGGACAAGAGGGCCGTATTCTTTCTCAATTTTGCAGCATCTGCAAAACAGCATAGGGATCGACACTTTGCTCCGCATGATGCCTGGTCACGATGTAAATCCCTAAATGCAGATGAACCGGAAATTTTCCTTTGGTGCCTTTGGGCCCATATCCGGTATTCCCCATAAAACCCAGAATCTCTCCTGCCTGGACGGCCTCTCCTTTTTGAAATTCCCGATCATAGGAGGAGAGATGGGCATAATAGAAATATCCCCCTCCCGGACTCCGGATGCCGATGCGGTATCCGCCCAAGGGCAGCCATCCCACCTGCTCCACTACGCCGTCGGTCATGCTCACCACCGGGTAATAGCCGGAAATTTCTTCTTCCGCGAAAATGTCCGTTCCCTCATGGATCCGGTCACCTCCATAGGTCCTGGGTTCTCCGAAACTGTCCTCAAAAGTACAGCCCTTTGCCTTCACCGGAAAACATTCCAAGTCTGCCCAAATGGCTTCATAGCTTTTCAGCAGGCTTTGGTATTCCTCCTGCTTATACTTCAGATAAACCTCATCCGCAAAAAAGCTGTCCTCCAAATCTTTGTCCACTGCCCGAAAGCCGCTCTTTAACATGGCATTAGTCAGCATGCGCGCAAACCGGTGGCCGTCCCCCTTGCTTTGTTCTTCCAGCCGCTCTGCCACTGACTTGGACAGCTCTTGTCTGCGAAACTCCATGGTCTCGTTCACGTCCGCTTTCAGCACGGATGCCTGACTGCGCTGGAGCAGGTAAGACTGCACCGTGACTACCGCACACAGCAAAAAAATAAGACCGAAGAACTGCCGTTTCATGCCGCACCCCTTTTCACCCATACTGCTACAATATATGCACGTCCTTTTCAAACATGAAAGAATCCTGCAAAAAGCGGCAAATACCGTCTCCCGTATTTGCCGCTTTCCTTACTCATTATGCTTTCATCTGTTCCAAAACCTTCAGAAGATATTCCCACACACGCTTTGTGGACGCAATGTCCAGCACTTCCTCCGTGGTATGGATGTCTTTCATATTGGGTCCGATGGAAACACAGTCCAAACCTTCGATTTTCTTATAGAACAGTCCGCATTCCAGGCCAGCATGGATCGCCACCACGTTCGGCTTATTTCCATACATCTCTTCGTAGACATTCACCATCAGATCCCGGAGAGGTGACTCCGGATTATATTCCCAAGCCGGATATGCCCCTTTCACCTCATATTCTCCGCCTAAGAATTCCGTCAGATATTCAATCTTCGCGGAAACAGCGTCCCTGGCAGATTCCACAGAGCTGCGCACGCCGGAGCTGCCAAGCAATTCGGTCTCAGAAAGCTTGAGCACACCTAAGTTAGAGGAGGTCTCTACCAGTCCCTCAATGCTGCCGCTCATTTTCTGAATGCTGTCCGGCATATTCATCAGGAAAAAGATCACCTTTTCCCGGCTCACCGGAGTCAGAACATCCGCTTCGCCTTCCCCTAAGAAGGATGCCGTCACAGTCACGCCTTCGTCAGTATTGCGGTATTCGGCCCGCAGCTCTTCGGTCAGCTTGGCCGCACCTTTTTCCAGCAGCTCTCCTTGGCCTTTGGCCACCAGCAATACGGCTGTACACTCCCTGGGGATGGCATTGTCTTTCAGGCCGCCAGCCAGCTTAGCGATCTCAAAGTCCACGGTCTTTGCCAGATGATATAAGATACGTCCCATGGCAATGTTTGCATTCAGGCGCATCTTGTCAATCTCGGCGCCGGAATGTCCGCCCATAAGGCCGGAAATCTTCAGCTCGTATTTTAAGCCTTCCCCGGCGGCATAGTTGACGGGAAGATGGCTGATGCCGGAAAGTCCGCCGGCACAGCTGATCCAAATGCTGCCTTCTGCCTCGGAATCCAGGTTGATCAGACGTTTTCCATTCAAATGGCTGCAGTCAAAGCCTTCCGCGCCCAGCAGTCCGATCTCCTCATCCACCGTCACCAAAACCTCTAAAGCCGGATGAGCATAATCTCCTGCCAGCAGCGCTAATCCATAGGCTACGGCAATGCCGTCGTCACCGCCTAAAGTGGTATCCTTCGCAGAAATGTAATTGCCGTCCAGGATCTCCAGATCCAATCCATCCTTGGTAAAATCATGGGCAGAACCCGGCTTCTTCTCCGCTACCATGTCCATATGTCCCTGAAGGATCACTCCAGGAGCATTTTCGTAGCCGGCAGATGCCGGTTTGCGGATGACCACATTGCCCATCTCATCTTGTACATAAGAAAGTCCATGCTCTTTGGCAAAATCCACCAGAAAATCACTGATCTGCGCGGTATTGCCGGAGCCATGGGGAATCTCACAAATTTTTTCAAAATAGCCAAATACGTCCTTTGGCTCAATCTGTCCTAATACTGCCATATTTTTGTACCTCCTGATCACATGCCGCATGCATGTATTGTTCCAAGGCGCAACAAGCGCTTTTGGTCTTTTCTTATTATGTCACAACTCATGTTTCATTGCAAGGCTCATATAATGAAATAAAAAAGAGGTTTCTATGAAACGAAATGTTCTTCTGTTCGGGATTTTATTCCTGATCTTTTATCTGTTTCTAGATCCGGTACGGGCTTTGGAGGCCTCCAAAAACGGACTGGACCTGTGGCTTCACACGTTGCTGCCCACACTACTGCCTTTTATGATCCTGTCCAACCTTCTGATCCATACCCAGGCTGTCGAACGCCTTCTGACGCCGTTGTCCGCATTCTGGAAGCATTTTCTGGGACTTTCTCCCTATGGCGCATATGTATTTCTCTTAGGTATGCTCTGCGGCTATCCCATGGGGGCAAAGCTCACCGGGGATCTGTACGGCACAGGACGCATCTCCAGACGGGAGGCCGACTATCTTTTGACCTTCTGCAACAATGCCAGCCCCATGTTTCTCTCCACCTATCTTGTCGTCACAATTTTAGGCCGGCCGGAATACATATTGCCCACCTTCGCTGTGGTATACACCTGTGATTATTTTACCAGCCTTTGTTTTCGCATTTATTACCAGCCCGGCCGCGCACTTACCAAAAACTGCTGCTTCACAGAGGCTCCCCAAAAGACAAAAAAAGAGACATCTCCTGCTTCCGCAAAGGGAAGCTGGATCGATGTCTCGATCATGAACGGATTTGAAACGATCACGAAATTGGGCGGCTATATTCTGCTGTTCTCCATCTTCAGCGCTGCTATGCAAGCCTTGTGGCACACGGAAAGCATCTTCCGCTATTTTCTGTTCTGCCTCACCGAGATATCCACCGGACTGCACCAGCTAAAAGGCGCCGTACTTCCTTTCCCGGTAAAATACGCAGTCAGCGTAGCTGCCACTTCCTTTGGAGGCATGTGCATCTTAGCACAGACCCGGAGCGTCATCACCAGCCGCGGACTCTCCCTAAAACCCTATCTAGCGGGAAAATCCTTAAATCTTGTACTCACCTTCGCGGCCGCATTAATTGTCGCCCAGATTATCCAATAACACGTCATCCTCTTCTTCCTCTTCCTGGTTCTGGAAAGAAGAAGAAATAGCAGCTGCCTGTGCTGTCTGAGGTGCCAGCTCATGCCGGTTCTGATTCACCACATCCAGGCACCCCTGTAAGGATTCCAGGAATATTTTATATTTTCCACCTGCGTCGTCCAATGTGCTGGTCAGTACATTGGCGATGTTGGCAAGCATATCGTCTGTATAAGTGATCGCGCTCAAACGGATGCTGTTGGCATCCTGTGTGGCGGAATCAAGAATCTCCTGTGCCTGGCGGTTGGCCGCATTGATCGTATCGTTCGCCTGGGCATACGCTTTCTGCATCACTTCATGCTGCGTTACCAGTTCCTGGGCCTTCGCCTGGGCATCTGCGATCAAACTGTCCGCCTTCTGCTGTGCATCTTCCAGAATCGCATCCTTGTTGCTGATGATCTTTTGGTATCTCTTGATCTCATCCGGTGTCTTCAGACGCAATTCTCTTAAGAGCTCCTCAATCTCTTCCTTATTAACGACAATCTTAGTCGTGGATAACGGCTGATATTTGCAACTATCCACGTATTCTTCGATTTCTTCAATAATTTGTTCGATTCTGCTGCTCATAGTACACTCTCCTTATTTAATGATTTTCTCTCTTTAGCTGCATCTTTATCCTGATCGCTTCCGCTACCTGGGCCGGTACGAATTTGCTGATGTCCCCGCCAAAAGCCGCGACCTCTTTTACCGTAGTGGAACTTAAATAAGCATATTCCAAACAAGTGGTCATAAAGACCGTATCCACATCATCGGCCAATACCCTGTTCGTCTGTGCCATCTGTAACTCATATTCAAAATCGGTAATGGCGCGCAGGCCTCTCAAGATAACTGCTGCACCATGCTCTCTCGCAAAATTGACAGAAAGTCCACTGAAAGACTCTATTTTAACATTGGAGAGCGGCATAGTTACTCCCTCTAGCATTTTAACACGTTCTTCTACAGAAAACAACGGAGATTTTGCAGAATTATTCAAAACTCCGACAATGACATGCTCAAATGATTTGCTGGCCCTCTGGATCACGTCCAGATGCCCAAAAGTAACCGGGTCGAAACTGCCCGGATATACTGCTGTTGCCATACGTACTTTTCCTTTCACTTCCTGCGCAAAAAAACATGCACATTGGTCTTGTATTCTTTTCTTCTCATCAGTGCAAATCCCAAATCCTCCACATAGGAAAAGTCCGTCTTTAAGTCCCCTTCCACTATGATCAGGGTTTCCTCATGAATCAGCGGGGAATCCGCCAATATCTCCAGCGCAGACCGTTCCAGCCCTTCCGTATACGGAGGATCCATGAATACGAGATCAAAGGGTTCCTCCGCGGTCATTGTCCGCAGGACCTGCATCACATCACCTTTGCAGATCCTTCCGCGGCGGGCCAGCTTAGTAAACTCCAGATTTTCCCTGATGCATGCGGCTGCCTTAGGATTCTTTTCAACAAACACAGCAAAAGCAGCACCTCTGCTCAAGGCTTCTATGCCTATGGCGCCGCTGCCGCTGAATAAGTCCAGAAACCGGCAATCTGCGATCTCTGGCTGTAATATATTAAATAACGTCTCTTTGATGCGGTCCGTTGTCGGACGCGTCATATCCCCGGGAATCGTCTTAAGCGGCAATCTCCGGGCCGTTCCTGCAATCACTCTCATTTCAGATTCAGTCTCCAATCCAGATCACCGCGGGCAAGACCTAAGATCAAAAGCTCTGCTGTGGCAATGTTGGTCGCGACCGGTATATTGTAGCGGTCGCAGCATCTGGAGATCTTCTCAATATCGGGCTCTTTGGAATCGATCATCACGGGATTGTAAAAAAGAATGACCATGTCCATATCTTCTCTCTCGATCATCTCCATGAACTGCTTGTCCCCTCCTACGCTGCCTGCCAGGAATTTGTGCACATGCAGTCCAGTGACTTCTTCAATTCTTCTGCCGGTCGTCCCGGTGGCATAGACCTCATGCTTTGCCAGGATGTTCTTATATGCGATGCAAAAATCTTCGATTAAAACTTTTTTGCTGTTATGTGCAATAATACCTAGATTCATATGTCACCCCTTGCTTTCTCTAAGATGAATTTGCATTCTGAAAAATACCATCTCATTTAAAACACCATAAACGTATTATAACAAATGTCTAAATAGAGTGCAATTATTTTTTATAATTTATACAATTTTTATAATCTTGCTTTTTCTTTGCTGTTTCTTTCATTTTGTGTCATTTCCCACAAAAATTTCCAGTGTATTTCCGTCTTTATTTCACATACTAGCATTGTAACAAAAAACAACAACCAAGGAGGAAATGAATTATGTCAAATCGTTCTTCAAATTCAGCAGCAGTACCAGAAGCTAAAGGTGCATTAGACCGTTTCAAATTTGAGGTAGCAAATGAATTAGGTGTACCTCTTACAGACGGTTACAACGGAAACCTGACTTCCAAACAGAACGGAAGCGTTGGCGGCTATATGGTAAAGAAAATGATTGAAGCACAGGAAAGACAGATGTCTTCTGGTTCTCAGATGACTTCCGGCGGCCAGTTCTAATTAATACCGGAAAATAGTAAAGCACTGAAATGCGAAAGACCATTGCAAGCGAGTTCCAATAAGGATCTGGTTGCAATGGTCTTTTTTCACATTCTGTGTTTCATCCTGCGAAATTTTTGTCTATAAGCTGATAAACCCGGTAATATCGCCATTGATCACATAATGCGCACCGTTCTCTTCTGGTTTGATATACACTTTCAGATCCAAAAGCTCTTCCGGTTTTTTACCCATCTCATTAGCCCAGACTTCTTTGATTCTCTCAACTACATCTTTTGCATATACTTCCTTGCCCCAAAACTGAATATATACTTCTGTATTGGTCACAGGTGCCGTCTTTTTCCTGGTAGTTGTCTTCTTTGCGGCTGTTGTCGTCTTCTTGGCTGCAGTTGTTTTTCTCGCTGCAGGCTTTTTGGCCGTCTCTGTCTTCGTCCTCGCTGCTGCTGTTTTCACTGTGGCAGCCTCTGCTTTTTTCACTTCTTCCTTTACGGGAGTTTCTGTTACAGGAGCCTCTACTTTAGCTGTTGTTGCAGTCGCGGCCTTCGATTCTGCTTTTTTCGTCGTTGTTTTCATAGCTATACTAGCCTCCTTCCGTACAAGCCTTTAAACTTTACTTGCCTAAGATACCACTTTTTTAAATGTTTGACAAGGCTTTTTTCCGCTAAAGCAACAAATTGACTGTATCTTAACAACATTTTAACGCCGCTGTTTTTCTACCTGCCTTCCTGCTAAAAAGCCCTGTTTCCCTCTATAGTCCTAAATGATCGATGTTCTCCCTGACTGTCTCTTCCAGCTTCTTTTTCAGCGCTTCATGCTGTGGCATCGTCAGATCAAAGTCCAGTGCCAGGATCTCGCCGGCGGCTTCGCTGGCACTTTTGAGCACAGCCGCATCCTGGAAGATATCTGCCAGCTTAAATTCCAGATCCCCGCTTTGGCGGATGCCAAAAAGGTCTCCAGGTCCCCGCAGCTTTAAATCCTCCCCCGCAATATGAAATCCGTCATTGGATTCATTCAGGATCTTCAGCCTCCGGCTGGTCTCCTCGTCTGAATTTCCCTGCATGAAAATACAATAGGACTGGTGTTCGCCTCTGCCCACCCTGCCGCGCAGCTGGTGAAGCTGGGCCAGGCCGAAGCGTTCGGCATTTTCAATCATCATCACGGTGGCATTGGGAACATTGACCCCCACCTCCACAACCGTCGTTGATACTAAGATATGGATTTCGCCCCTGGCAAATGCCTCCATAATCTGATTTTTTTCTTTCGGCTTCATCCGGCCATGCAGAGCAGCAATTCGCACCTCCCTGGGGAAAAGCCGCTGCAGCTTCTTTGTATAATCCAGAACATTCTCCGCCTCCAGCCCTTCACTTTCTTCTACCATGGGACAGATCACATACACCTGGCGGCCCGCTTTTACCTGTTGCTCCATAAAGCGATAGGCCTTCGGACGGTAAGAGGTATCCACCACACAGTTTTTGATGGGCAGCCTCCTGGCCGGAAGCTCATCAATCACTGAAATGTCCAGATCCCCATATAAAATGATGGCCAGTGTCCGGGGAATGGGCGTAGCGCTCATCACCAGCACATGCGGTTTATTGCCGCCTTCCGCCAGTGCCTCTCTCTGCTTCACTCCGAACCGGTGCTGCTCGTCGGTAATCACCAGCGCCAAGTCCTTATAGACCACTTTCTCCTGAATCAGCGCATGGGTGCCGATGATAATATTGGCGCTGCCGTCTTTGATCCTGGCATATCGTTCCCGTTTTTCTTTCGCCGTGAGAGAGCCGGTGAGGAGCACGGGATGGCAGTTTTCCAGTCCGTTTTCCTCCTGCATTTTACAAAACGCTTCAAAATGCTGCTTCGCCAGCACCTCCGTGGGAACCATAAGCGCTGCCTGATATCCGTTTTCCACTGTCAATATCATTCCTAAGAAGGCCAGCACCGTTTTACCACTTCCCACATCTCCCTGGACCAGCCGGGACATGAGCTTATGCCCGGTGAGATCCTGCTCCATCTCCCTCCATACCTGCTGCTGGGCTTTGGTCAGCTGATAGGGAAGATTCTCGATCACCTCTTCCGTCGCCCAGACCTTCCGCATGGGATAAGCATTGGAAGCAGTTTCATTTTTTTCTTTCAACTGCTGGATGGAAAGAATGAACAATAAAAATTCATCAAAAACCAGCCGTTTCCTGGCAATGAGAAGCTGCTCCATATTCTCAGGAAAATGGATCGTCTGTATGGCAAAATTATAATCCGCCAGCTGGTATTTCTCCCGGATTTCCTCCGGCAGAGGATCTCCTGACAGCGCTCTTTCCTCCAGTACCTGAGCCACAGCCTTGGCAATGGTCTTGCCTGTAAGGCCTGCTGTCAGTCCATAGATAGGCTGTAAATGATGGAGCTTTTCTTCGTAGGCTCCCGGCGTATAGTACTCCGGATGCTCCATCAAAAGCTTCCCATTCTTTTTCCGCACCGTCCCCCGAAATACCAGCAGCATCCCTTTCTTGATCACGTTTCGCAAAAAAGGCATATGATACCACATAAGCGAAAGCTTCCTGCCACTCTCGCCTGTGATCGTCGTTGTCGCTATGGAAGCCCGCTTTCCGGGGGCAATGCTTAAGGCAGCTGTGATCTTACCGAGCACAGCCGCCTTATGTCCTTCTTTGAGCTCCTCTATAGAAACACAGGGTTCATATACATCATAGTCCCTGGGATAATAGTAGAGCAGATCTTTTGTATCCTTAATATTCAATTTCAGGAACAGCTTCTCCGTCTTCTCGCCGATTCCCTTCAATGTCTGTAAAGACTTCTTTTCCATTTGAAAAATCCTATTCTACGGAAATGATATAATAATAAATAGGCTGGCCGCCAAAATTGGCTTCCACATCGCAGTCCGGATGGGCTTCCTGAAGCTTATCAGTCAGCTTCTGCGCTTCTTCTTCGGAAACCTCTGCCCCATAATAAATGCTGATGATCTCGGATTCTTCATCCACCATGCATTCCGTCATTTCTTTAGCGACAGACGCTATGTCATTGCCCACAGAGAGGATTCCTTTATCGCCAATGCCCATGAAATCACCCTGATGGATCTCTTTGTCATCCAGCTTCGTATCTCGCACCGCATAGGTCACCTGGCCAGTCTTCACATTGGCAATCTCCTCCAGCATGCCGGCAGTATTTTCTTCCACCGTCTTCTCTGGCACATAGTTGATCATGGCAGTGATTCCCTGCGGCACTGTCTTGGTAGGGATCACGACGATTTCTTTGTCCTTGGTCAAATCCCTGGCCTGATTCGCTGCCAGAATGATATTTTTGTTATTAGGGAAGATGAAAATGGTCTTGGCATTGATCTTGGCAATCGCCGTCAGCATATCCTCCGTGCTGGGATTCATCGTCTGACCTCCCTCGATCAGATAATCCACGCCCAGGTCCAAGAAGATCTCTTTGATGCCGTCCCCGGTGGATACAGATAAAAAGCCCACTTCCTTCTGCGGCATCTGCTGTTCTTCCTCTTCCTGCTCTTTGGCAATCTTCTCTGCGTCTTTGATCAGCTTCTCCTGATGCTCCTCACGCATGTTGTCAATCTTCATACGGGAAAGAGAACCATAGGTGAGCGCCTTCTCAATGGCCTGCCCGGGATGATTGGTATGAACATGTACTTTGACAATTTCCTCATCGGCCACCACCACAATGGAATCGCCGATGGAAGTCAAAAACTTCTTAAAGGCATGCTCCTCTTCTTCTGGCATTTCTTCATTCAGCACAATGATAAATTCCGTACAGTAACCAAACTTAATATCCGCTTCCGCCTGGGGGCTGACCTTCTGGATACCGGCCGTACCTGTGGAAGGCGTGATCGTATAATCAATTTCCTTGCCCATGAACGCATCCATGGCTCCGCGGTAAACCTCCAAAAGGCCCTGTCCGCCGGAATCCACCACGCCGGCTTCTTTCAGCACCGGAAGCATTTCCGGCGTCCTGTCCAAAGTATCCTCCGCATGGGCGAAGATCTCCTCGAAAAATGCCTGAAGATCTGTTGCTTCCTCCGCTGCCTCCAGCGCCTTGGCCGCCGCCTCCTTGGCAACGGTGAGAATAGTTCCTTCCTTGGGCTTCATGACTGCTTTGTACGCTGTCTCCACCCCCTTCTCCATCGCCCTGGCAATGGCAAACGCATCCAACTCCTTTTTGGCTTCCTTGGTTACGCTCCTGGTGAATCCGCGCAGCAGCTGGGATAAAATAACACCGGAATTTCCTCTGGCCCCGCGCAGGGAACCGTTGGAAATGGCCTTGGACAACTGTTCTATCGTTGGGTTTTCAAGCTTAGAAACTTCTGCAGCCGCAGACATGATGGTCAGTGTCATATTCGTTCCAGTGTCTCCATCCGGAACAGGAAACACATTCAATTCATTGATCCATTCTTTTTTCGCTTCCAAATTCTTGGCACCTGCCAAAAACATCTTCGCAAGCATTTTCGCATCTATGGTATTTGTACTCACCGCAAGTATCCTCCTTAAACTAATCTATTGCGCGCACACCTTCCACGAAGATGTTGATTTCCTGAATCTCCATGCCTGTGAATGCTTCTACTTTATATTTGACATTGCTCTGAAGATTGTCTGCAATCGTGCTGATGCTGACACCATAAGCCACGATCACATGAAAATCCAGGCAGATTTTATTATCTTCTATCCGTACATTGATACCGTGCTTTAGGCTGTCCTTCTTAAGTAGCTTGACAAGACCGTCCTTCATGCTCACTGCAGCCATTCCCACGATACCGAAACACTCCACTGCTACGCTGCCTGCGTATGTGGCGATTACATCCGTATCAATGACTATCTGACCAAATCCGGAATCTATACGTCCATTCATATCAGATACCTCCATTTTATTATTTCAGTCTATTATGAATGTATTATAACCTCTTTTCCATAAAAATGAAATAATAATTTGTTTTTTTTCCTTTTTTGCTTGCAAAAAGACAAACCTTCTGTTAAAATGAAATCTGTTGAAAAAAAGCGTAAGGAGGTGCTATCATGGCTAAGTGCGCAATTTGTGAAAAAGGTGCTCATTTCGGAAACAATGTGAGTCATTCTCATAGACGTTCTAATAAAATGTGGAAATCCAACGTTAAATCCGTTAAAGTGAAAGTGAACGGTACAGCAAAGAAAATGTACGTATGTACTTCCTGCTTACGTTCCGGCAAAGTGGAAAGAGCCTAGAGAAACAGCAGGCTGTTGTTGAAAAAGAAATTTTTCAGCAACAGTCTATTTTTTTGCATTTTTTTGCATTCCTACTATTTTCGCCCGCTTTTTACCGTTATTTTCCGTCCCTTCCCCCACCGGATGATATAATGGAAATAGATGGTGATCCGGGCCAAAATGGTCGGGTCACTCGTAAGACGATCAAGGAGGAATCATATGAAAAGGAACTTTTTAAAAAAGCTGACAGCACTATCTATGGCTGCTGTCATGACCCTCACCTGTTACTCTCCAGCCATGGCTGCCCAGACAGATTTTGAGGCAGTGGAGGATACGAGCATGGCATCCCTGGAGACGATCTCCACCGCACCTTCCCAATTCGACATCCTGGTAGGCGACGCACTTAGGGCGGGCACACCCTTCTATATTAAGGTGACGGCCCCCAGCGGATTGTATGTGCACCGATCTCCGGCTGAAGACGCATCCAACCGCATCGGTGTTTTAATGTATGGCGAGACTGCTCAGGTCATCAGCACCGAACGTCCCTGGGTGAAAATCTATTACCACGGCGTGGAAGGCTGGATCCGGGCAACCGCAGAAGATGGCACAGAGCTGGCCGAGACACTTCAGGAAAATCCCACCAGTGAAGTCATCAAACTGGAAAACACCGAAGCGAAAGTGATCAACGAAGAAGGCCTAAACGTACATAGTGTGGCCGGACTTTCCTATAAAGTCATCGCCATTCTTCCCGAAGGCACCGTAGTGAAAGCCCTGGCGGAATCCCAGCATTGGCTGAACATCGAATTCCGGTTGAACGGCACCTGGGTCCAAGGCTATGTAGTTAAACGTTATTGTAAGCTCTACAAAGGGGGATATGGACCAGTTCCCACGACTCCCGGCAGCGATACCGAGCATTTTACCGCCGTGGACGGATACAATGTCCAAGTCGTCACAGCCGGCTCTACCCTGAATGTAAGAATGAGCCCCAGCATGCGCGCAGGAGCCCTCTGCTCCTTAAAGACCAGCACACAGGCCACCTGCCTGGCCCAGTCTGAGAACTGGTATGAGATTTCCTTCCGGGAGGACGGATGCCTGACCCAGGGTTATGTGGCAAAACAATACTGCAAACTGGTGAAAAACTATGGAAATACCCGGCTGAGCAAAAAATCTCTTCATATGTCCATCGGCGAAAAGAGCCGGCTCTACATTCTGGGGATCAGGAACATCGATCCTGTAGAAATCACCTGGAGAGTGAACCAGGCTGGTAAAGCCAATATCTCTGTGAACAGGAACGGCCTTGTCACTGCCAAGAGAGTCGGCAAAGGCATCGTGGCCGGATATTATTACGAAAACGGCGTCCGCAAAAAACTGATGTGCGTGGTCACCGTCAATCCATAAGAATGGCCAGAACCACATTTAAATAGCAAAAGCCAAGCTTTCATACTTCGCATAACTCCTAAAAGACCAGGGATTCCGATACAGGAATTCCTGGTCTTTCCTATAGGGAAGCTTAAATCATTAAGACCTCTATGGCCCTTAGGGCAGGATAAACTTATCATTCCCGCCCACCCTGCTGCCACTAAATCCCGATATACACAAAAGGGGACCGATTCTTTTCGATCAAGAACCGGTCCCTTAACAGCTGCAGAATAAATTATAACCCAAGAGCAGCAAAATCGCCGCAATGAGAAATGTGATCAATTCCTGTGGGGCCAGAAGTCCCACCACCATACCTATGCCAATAAAGAACAGGGCAAATCCTATTACCCTCTGCATGGAAAGACTCCCTTCGCATCCTTTATTGCATTATATGCTAAATCTCTTCATCTGAGCACTTCGCTTCCTCTTCATTTTCTGTCTTGGCACTATCGGTAAAAGCGCTGGTATCCGTAAATGGGGCACTATCCCCGCCCTTCGTAAATTTATTGACAAAATCCGGCACCATATCCAATACTTTCGTCAGACCGTCCTGGTTCTTGATGTTCACCAGCTTAGTGGTTCCGTTCTGGATGACTAAAATGGCACAGGGTACGATCTTGCCGCCCATACCGCCGCCGCCGTTATTTTTCTTATCCTCAGCAAACGCGCCGGCTCCCACGGCAAAGGTCACATCCACCAATGGCAGTATGATCGTATCGCCGATATGGATCGCATCGCCCACCACAGTTTTCGCTGCGATGTAGCTGTCCATTCCTTTGAATAGAGAATTCACGGTTTCCTTAAAATTATTTTCTACTGCCATATGTTAGCCCTCCTTATGGTTCCATCTCTTTCTCACATATTTTATATTTTTATCAAAATACAGCTTCCATGCCGCAATCACCAAAACAATTCCGTAAATCCGGCCCTTACACTGTGCTTCTCCCACCAGGATCTTCTCATCAAATACAGGCATCACCTGAATCCGGTTCTTATGAAGGGGATAGGTCATCCCCAAGCCTGCCAGAATCTCTCCCGTCACAAAGGGATCTTCCATGCCAAATTTTACACGGCCGCTTAACTTTGTAGGCGCCATGTGCTTTAGCAGATGCTTCAGTTGTGAAAATACCAAATGGATCGCAGCCTTTGTGCGCTCATCCTGCACAAACGCTCTCCAATAACTTATTTTATCATAGATCCCTTGGATTGTTAACGATATTTTCTTCAGTTTTGCCAGGATCTTGCGCGGAAGTCCGAGAAGCTTCTGCAACACTCCTGCGATCTTCCGGCAAATATTTTGAAACGCTGCCGCGATACGCCCCAGAAGCCTTTTGATTTTATCAAAAGCTGTCTTTTTCTTCTCCGGAAGCGGCCCCGCCTGGTCTGTTTCCTCTGAAGCGTCTCCCTCCGGCGGCTTCTCCTGACCACCGTCATCCTGCAGCATTCCCTCTTTCTTGTCTGTATTTACTGCATCTGCCATTGGTGGTCGAACATTTTCCACGTTAACCGGTGTTTCTGCACCGGCCTTCTCCTCCAGAACAGGTTTGACGGATTCTTTCTCTGTCTGGAGCGGCACGTTTTCCTCCAATGCTGCTTCTTTTTTAAGCTGCAGGCGTTTCTTCTCTTCTTTGGCGCTGCGCCGCCTGCTACGCCACGCCCTGACCCGGTTCATGGAAATGCCAAATATTTTCAGATCCTGGGAAGCATTTCCTTGCTCATACCAAAACCAGAACGAAATGCCATGAAACAGCCACGATACATTGGCCTTGGCCTGAATGCTTGTCTTACTTTTCTCACCCCAGGCCCGGTAACGCACCGGTACAAACAAGACCGCCAGCAAAATCAGCAGGATCAGTCCCAGAAGAATGCCCAGCAGCACCAGTATGAACTTTATGATCAGCCATAAAATATGTAGCATCTTCTCACCTGTCCTGTATAAATTCTTCGACCCGGAAACTGCCCGTCTCCTGATACGTCTCCTCAATAATCCTCTGTGTCAGAAGGACTGCTTCTTCCTTGCCCTTGGCCATGCCCACGATCAGAGGGCAAATCCGCCTGGCAGTCTTTTGAAGCAGCAGGGAAGCCGGGAGGATCTCCAGAATATTATCCGGGTGGTCTGCCAAGGTCACCAGATAAATACCGGGCGCCGCTTTCCCTTTTTCGATGCGCTCAGCTGTCTTTTTGGCTTTCTTTCCCACGCCTTCTCCCACATACAAATCACGATACCATTTCACCATTGATTCCCTTCTCTTTTCTTACAGGATACCCTGATCCGCTAAAATCTAAACAAGGGAGAGCAATATACTCTCCCACCTTTTAATAATACTTCCTCTTCGTCCACAAATTGGCTTTTTTCAATTCCAGATATTCATTATAAGCGCGCTCCACGATCTGCTTCTCATTGGTAAAACGCAGCAGATGATAAATCTCATGAAACTTATAGTACCCGGAATCCACAAAATACTCCTCTTTCTGGGGTTTGCTATGATAATTGTCAGCCGTCATCAGATACCAATGGACTTCCTTTGTAACCAAATCTTCCGGCACTGTGAAATTATATTGGCTCCGCCCCACATATTTGACAATAGAAGCCTTTACGTCCGCCTCTTCGCGGACCTCGCGCAGGGCAGTCTCTTCAAATTCCTCGCCCTCTTCCACAGTTCCCTTCGGCAGCACCCATCCTTCATAGCGGTTCTTATAGGATTTGTACAACGCCAGTATCTTACCACGATGAATTACCACACCGCCACAGCTCGTTGCCTCGATCATTGCAATTCCTCCTGTAATGCGTGTGTATCTTTCGGTGCATTTCATGCATCCGCAACTACTTACAGTATAACTCTTTTTAGAGGAACTGGCAACTAATTATAATAGTAAGCATCGAAAATCTGCCCCGCGATGGGAACAGCTACTTCGCTTCCGGTCCCGCCGCCTTCCACGATGACAGCCACTACCAGATCCGGATTTTCCACGTTGCTATAGCCGATGAACCAGGAATGGCTTTCCCCCGCCTCATTGTATTCCGCAGAGCCGGTCTTGCCCGCTGCGGTGTAACCTCTCCCGCTTAAAGAGGAAGCCGTACCGCTCTCCACCACTTTTATCATCAGCTCCTGCAGCGCCTTGGCCTCTTGCGGCGTCATGATCTCCTTATAAGCATCGGGCATATTTTTCCTCACCACATTCTGAGTGTAATTTTCCACCCGGTCGATGAGATACGGACGCATCAGCACACCTTGGTTCGCAATGGCACTGGTGATCATCGCCATATGCATCGGCGATACCAGCGTATTTCCCTGCCCGATAGAGGTCTGCATGGTCAGCGGTTTTCCGGAGCTGTCGCTCAGAGAAAAGGTACTTCTTCTGTATGCCATCTTTAACGGCAGCTTTTTGTTGAACAAAAGCTGGTCACAGACCCGGCTTAAGGAGCTGCCTCCCAAATCCACGCCCATCTGGGCAAAGGCACAGTTACAGGATGCAGCAAAGGCTCCATAGAGATCCTCCTGCCCGTGAACATTTCCGTTATAGCATTGGATCGTATGATCATCCAAGGTGATGCTTCCCTCACAGTTATAAGAAAACCCGTCCATACTCCCGTGCTTCTGGTAATAATCCAATGCCGTCACCACTTTAAAGGTGGAGCCAGGCGGATACTGACCCTGGGTGGCCCGGTTCAACAGACAGCTGCTGTTCTCATCCTGAGAAAGGCTCTCCCAATTCGCCGCCAATGTATTGGGGTCAAAGTCCGGCTTGGATACCATCACTTTGACTTTGCCAGTGGAAGGCTCCAAGGCCACCACCGCGCCCCGGTAATCTCCCAGCGCATTATATGCCGTGGTCTGCAGCCCCGCATCCAGGGTACTGATCACATTATCACCGATGTTCTTCTGCCCCTTGAACTCGTTTTTCATCTGCTCCAAAAAGAAGGCGTGAGTGGACAAAAGCTGGAAATTAGCTTCTGATTCCAGACCGCTCTTACCATTGCTGTCATACCCCACCACGTGGGCAAAAATATTCTCATAAGGGTAGACACGGTATTCGGAACCATCATCAGCCACCTGGGTCTGTGCCAGAATTTCTCCATCGGAGGAAAGAATGCTGCCCCGCACCACCCGGTCAGCAAAGGTATCCTGCCTGGTGTTGTAAGGACTGTTGATAAATTCCTCGCTCTTCATGCCGTCAAAATAGACCAGATAAGCCGCAAGTGCCACGAATATCCCCACAAAAAGATAGGAAATCAGCGTATATTCGCGGTTTTTGGAACGGCGTCTTCTATTCTCTTGTCTCTCCTGCTCCTTTTGCAGTCTGCGCTGCTGCTTGTCTGATTTTTTCAAGCTCTTCATCCTCATCTTCTCTTAATATATATAGTCCCTGTATGATCGCCAGCAATACAATGGTACTCATCACGGAGCTGCCTCCATAGCTCACCAAGGGCAGCGTCACGCCGGTCATCGGAATGAACTTGGTAGCGCCTCCGATCGTCAGAAATACCTGGAAAGCATATTCGGTTCCCAGCCCCAGGGCAATGAGTTTATAAAACGGATTTTTGATCTGCAGGGAAATATTGACGATCATCAAAAAGAAGCTCATGCAGACCAGAATCATGCAAATGGCAAAAATCCCGCCCAGCTCCTCACAGATCGCTCCGAACATGAAATCCTCCGCCACCACCGGGATCAGCTTGGGCGAACCCTGGCAAAGCCCCATCCCAAACCAGCCGCCGGTACCAATGGCAAACATGGATTGGGCGATCTGATATCCTTCATTTTGGTACTCCGCAAAAGGATCCTTCCATGCGGCCACTCTCTGACGCACATGGCCGAAAAGGAAATACGCGCCTACCGAAGCCACCGCGCCTCCTGATAGTCCCAACGCAAAATACGCCGGCTTTTTCGTGGCCACATAGACCATGACCAAATAGGTCACAAAAAAGATCAAAGCGCTTCCCAAATCTCTGGACACCACCAGGATCAGCACATGAATCCCCGCCACCACCGTAGTCTTCACCACCTGTGGAAAGCTGGAATCCCTCCACAGCATCGCTGCCAGGAAAAACACAAAGACAATCTTCACAATCTCAGAGGGCTGCACACCGAAAATGGACAGCTTTGCTCCGCCAGTCACCTGCGCCAAGACCAATACCACACCCAACAGTACGATACCCGCTCCGGCATAGAACCAGGTAAGCTTGCGAAGAAAGCGCATCTTCCGGATCATCACAGGGATCAACAGCGCGATGGCGCTGCCGATAGCTACAATTATAAACTGCTTTCTCGCCTTTTCCTCATCCAGTCTTGCCAGCATGATAAATCCGATACTCAGCAGCATACACATATTGTTGATCAACAGTATGGACGCTTTTTTGTAAAAAATACGGTACAGGACCTGAATGGCTAAAAAATAGCCCATGATAGCCAGATAAAACTGGACAATCTTAAAATTCTCTGTCTTGAGATAAATGACCGTAAAAGCCGCCAGGTCCATAAAAAAGATGAGCATCATCTGCTTGACCATAATATGCTTTTTCTCTTTCTCATCCTTGTAACGGAATACCGTAAAACACTGCAGCGTATACAGCACCATTAAAAGCGTAATAAAATATTTCGATAATTCTACAATTACATTTATCACAATCTCACCTACTGGGCACCGCGGTTCCAATGCCCTTTTGTATAAGCAGACTCCTTAGTTACAGTATGGCTATCACAAAACTCCTGCAAAACCTGTCTGGTCTCCCGCCCCGATTCCAAAGTGAAAGAAAGCCTGACGCTTCTGACACCTAATAAACGTACCGCCTCACGCTCCCCGGGCAGACCGTAAGGAAGGCTGTTATAAATCACATTATAACAGAACTCACAGTAATGCTTCACCGGGAACTCCTTCTGATACCGGTCCTTGATGTGGACGATGCCTGTCTTCTTCCGACATCCCTCCAGGTTTCTTGGGACACATTGGGCAGAAACCATCAACGGCAGATATCCATAGACAAGCATTTCGCTGTCATGATTGTCCCTGTGGCTTAATTCCTTATGATTCAACTCCAGCGGCACCGTATCGCCCAGCACGCCTTCTTGCTGCCAAAATTCCTGTGCCTCATCATTCCAGGTATATAGAGAAGCGTCCAGCAGACACTTCTGGTTCCATCCTTGCTCCTTCAGCCAGCCATAGGTCTCCAGGTTTCTCACAAGAAACCCCTGCAATCCCCTGCCAAGCCATTGCTCTGCCTTGCTTTCATATGCCAAGAGGTCTTTGTCCCGCACGATATGAGGCATCGCAGCATAGAGCTCCTTGCCCTTAGCCGCCTTGCTGTCCAGGCAGAAATCCACCAATTCCAAAGGAACGTACAGCCGCCGGATCTGCCCAGTCTCCAAACATGCAAGCAACTGGTCCTTGGTCTCGCAGGATGCACTGAAAAACATGGCTTTCGGTTGAACGTCCGCTGCCCTTTTTTCTCCCAAATCTGCAAGCTTTTCGATGAAAGGCCTGCGGTGAGGGGCAAGAAGCTCCTCAGTAAGCGCTGCGACCGCATTTCGTCGCAGTTCATTGAGCACCTTCACCGGTACAAAAATCGAATCTCCCATTTGAATTTCCAAAGATTCGAATCTAAACGGCGTTTCATTCATCTTCTCCATTTGGCGCCGGACCCGCTCCTTTGTCATCGGCTGATTCTTCGCTTCCTGAACCAATCCTTCCTCCAAATGTACGGATTTTCCCGCATAAGACATTTCCAGTATAGCAGGACTTCCCGCAAAGAGTATTAAATTCCCCTTAACTTTTTCTTTATTTTTTATAATCTCCGGATACTGGTTACCGATCTTCTTATCGCTGACAAAAGCCATCATAGACGGACCGTTGTGCTGCTTAAAATAGCCCGGATGAGATCCCCCGCGGCTGAACAGCTCCAAAAGCGCTTCTTTGTCTTTTTGGTCCACCTGATAGCCCGCTGCACCGTCTCTCTCCAACAGATCCAGATATTTCCGGTAAACAGCCACCACGCCAGCCGTATACCCTGGCTGCTTCATCCGCCCCTCAATCTTCAAAGAGGTGACCCCGGCCCGGGCGATCTCCGGCAGCAATTCAATAGCACACATATCCTTGGGGCTTAAAAGATGCAGCTTCTTGCCTGTGCCTTCCACATACTCATAAGGCAGCCTGCAGGGCTGGGCACATCTACCCCGGTTGCCGCTTCTGCCTCCCAGTATGCTGCTGAACAGACACTGGCCGGAATAGCAGTAGCACAGGGCTCCGTGAACAAAGGCTTCGATCTCCAGAGGACTTTCCTTTCGCATCTGTTCCAATTCCGTCAATGACAATTCCCTGGCGGCCACTACCCGTTTTACCCCGTTTGCCTCCAAAAAGCGCATGCCCTTTGGGCCTGTCACTGTCATCTGAGTGCTAGCATGCAGCGCAAGCTCTGGAAACTGCCTGCGAATCCAGGATAGCACACCGATATCCTGGACGATCACCGCATCCAGGCCTCTTTCATAAAATGGCGCAAGATAACGGTAGAGGTCCTTTTTGATCTCCTTACTTTTTAACAGTGTATTTACGGTGAGATACAGCTTTTTTCCACGGACATGCACATAGTCGATGGCCTCCAAAAGCTCCTCCTGGCTAAAATTCTTTGCATAAGCTCTGGCACCGAACATGGCGCCCCCGGCGTACACCGCATCTGCACCGGCGCCGATCGCGCCTTCCATCCCTTCAAAATCTCCTGCGGGTGCGAGCAATTCCATCATAAAACGATCCTTTCTACCTGCCGTCGGCTCCTGATATCTTCTAAAACCCGGATGCGGGGATCACACCAGCAATCCCCGCATCCAATCATCTTATTTCTCTCTTTTAATGTCCTTATCCGGACCTTTGTTCTCCTGATGTCCCAAAGACTTCTTCAGTTCCTCCAGCTGTACCTGCAAAGCCACCAGCTCATGCTTTAATTCATACATTTCCTGATCCTTCAGCATCAGATCCTGCTCGTAGACCTCTGCCTGCTTCTTCGCCTTGAAATAATCATCCGTCACATTCAAGCTCAAAAGCAGATGCTTGGTCTCCATTGGCTGCCTGGAATATCCAGGAATCTCTGACAGCTCCGCTATCTTGCCATTCATATAGGAAGCAACCCTCTGCATATATTCTTCACTTTCATAACCGCTCAATGTAATGATTTTCCCACCGATCAATACCTGCGCCGTATTTTTTGATGCCATTGGCAAGTCCTCCCCTGTATTTTTCCGCAGGGTTTTCATACCCTTCTTCCCTGCTGGTAACAACTTCCGACTGCACCGGCCACCGCCGTTGCACTAATTCTATTATAATCGAAATCTGTAGAAAAACAACCTTTTATTTTGGAAGTCCCAAGTGCTGATAAGCCAGATCCGTGGCCATCCGGCCCCGGGGGGTACGGCTTAAAAAGCCATTTTGCAGCAGATAGGGTTCATAGACATCCTCGATGGTGCCAGAGTCCTCTCCAATGGACGCCGCCAGCGTGTCAAGCCCCACCGGCCCGCCTTGGAATCCCACGATCAACGTCTGCAGAATCTGCCGATCCACTTTGTCCAGCCCATACTGATCCACCTCCAAAAGGTCTAAGGCAAACACAGCCACCTCATGAGTGATGATTCCCTGGTAACGCACCTGGGCAAAATCCCGCACCCTTTTCAGCAGCCGGTTAGCCAGACGGGGAGTCCCTCTGGAACGGCGGGCAATCTCCTCTGCTCCCTTCGTGTCAATCTCCACTCCTAATACCTGTGCGGATCTCAGCACGATAGTCTTCAGCTCTTCTCTGGAATAAAACTCCAAATGGTGCACCACACCGAACCGGTCCCGCAGCGGCGCGGTCAAAAGCCCTACTCTGGTCGTCGCTCCCACAAGTGTGAATTTCGGCAGATCCAGCCGGATCGAACGGGCGGAGGCTCCTTTGCCGATCATAATATCGATGGCATAATCCTCCATGGCCGGGTACAGCACCTCCTCCACCTGCCGGTTCAGACGGTGGATCTCATCCACAAAGAGTACATCGCCTTCCTGGAGGTTGTTTAAAATGGCCGCCATCTCTCCTGGTTTCTCAATAGCCGGTCCGGAGGTCACCTTCATATGCACCTTCATTTCGTTGGCGATGATGCCTGCCAGCGTAGTCTTTCCCAATCCGGGCGGCCCATAGAACAACACGTGGTCCAGGGCGTCCCCTCTCTGCCTGGCAGCCTCAATATAAATTTTCAATGTCTGCTTCGCTTTTTCCTGTCCGATATATTCATCCAAGGTCTGCGGGCGCAGGTTTCCCTCCACCTTCAGATCCTCTTCCATAATATCCGTGGTTATGATTCTCTTATCCATCCTGTTCCCCATATCCTGTCATCACATATATTTTAAGGCTGCTTTCAGAATCTGTTCCGCATCCATATCTTCCTGTGCCGCCTTTTTCACCGCGCGCAGCGCATCCGCCCCGCTGTAGCCAAGGGCCGTAAGCGCTTCCACTGCCTCCTGGGAGGCTTCCCCTGACGGAGCTGTCGTCTGGGCTTCTCCATGAGAAAGTTTCTGTTCAAAAGCTTCCGCCAGATCCAGCTTGTCTTTGAGCTCCAGTATCAGCTTCTGTGCTGTCTTCTTACCAATGCCCGGAGCCTTGGCAATGGTCTTCACATCCTCGGAGAGCACGGCAAACCGAAGGGTGTCCGCATCCATTCCCGACAATATGCCGATGGCAGCTTTGGGCCCAATCCCATTGACTCCCAAAAGAAGCCGGAAGAGCTCCAAGGAATCTTTTCTCAAAAAGCCGTAGGTCTGGAAGGTGCCTTCCCGCTCCTGTAGCTGGATATAGGTATATACCTTCACCTCATCTCCCATATGCAGGCCTTCCATATCACTGGCCGGAACTAAGATTTCATAACCAAGCCCCTGATTTTCCACCACTAACCGGCCCGGCGCCATTTCCATCACTTCACCGCGAATATATGCTAACATTTTTTCAAAAACGCTCCTATCCTTTTTTCTACCTGTAGGACCACAGTCCCTATCACAAACCCCGTTGCCGCACCGCTGATCAAAAGCACGGGCAGATAGTATAAATACCCCCAGCTTTGGAACAAAAGCAGCACGACTGCCAGCTGTCCGATATTATGGCATACTCCACCGGCCACGCTGACACCGATCTGTCCAAAACCTCCGGTCCGCTTCAAAAGCGTCATAACCAGAAGGCTAAGCCCTGCTCCGGCCAGGCTGTATAAAATACTGAACAGATTTCCGAACAAAAAGCCGATCACCAGAATCCGCACCAGCGATACCACGGCTGCTTCCTTCCAGGTATAGACCAAGAGCACCAAAAGCACGGCAAGATTTGCCAGCCCCAGCTTCACTCCTGGAATCCCGAAGGAAAAGGGGATCAAGGTTTCCACATAGCCTAGCACGATAGCTGTGGCACAAAAAAGTCCCATATGTGCAATCTTGTTATTCATCATTCATTTCCTTACCCGGCCACTGCATCCGGTCCATTTCCTGTATCCGTTCCTGCCTTATCTGTCACCTCAATGACCACCTTGTTGGGAAGACAGATGATAGAGCCTTGCCCCTTCTCATCCAGCTCCTTCTGATGGATACAGAGCTGGTCCGGGCAGTTTGCCCAAATCATCCGCACCCGCCCGTTCTTAATTTCGCAAATGTTGGTCTCTCCAATGGGGATCCTTTGGTCCTTCCAAAGAGGATATTCCCCATAAAGCTGTCCATCCACCGTGATGCGCACGTTTTCCTTCCCGCCCGGAGAAAAAAAGGCAAGCGCCGCCCAGACAGCGGCTGCCAATATAAGTACTGCCAGGATTAAAATTCCATCTTTTTTCTTCATGACATTTAGGATACCATACTGAAAGTACAAATGCAAACAGAAGAAGAAAACAGCCAGCGCTCTCACCGTCGCTGGCTGTTTTTACCTCAGAGGATGACGCCCCGTGGGCAAGCTTCTTTACAAGCACCGCAGTTTGTACATTTCTCATAATCGATATGCGCACAGAAATCTGTGACTGTGACCGCGCCGTTCGGACAGGCCTTCTCACATTTCTTACAGCCGATACAGCCGATTTCGCAGCTCTCCGTCACAGCCTTGCCTTTGGCGTTGGAGCTGCAGGCCACAAAGGTGGTCTGTTCGTATGGAACCAGCTTGATCAAATGTCTCGGACACTTGGCCACACATTTGCCACAGGCTTTACACGCTTCTTTGTCCACTACGGCAATTCCATTGATGATATGGATCGCATCGAAGGGACAGGCTTTCACACAGCTTCCGTAACCCAGGCATCCATACGCACACTTTTTATCGCCGCTGCCGGGAACGAAAGCCATCATCTCGCAGTCATCCGTTCCGGTATACTCATAGTTCACTTTTGTCTTTTCACAGTCGCCGCCGCATTTGACGAATGCAACCTGACGGGCTGCCTCCACAACCTCTTGGCCCATAATGCCCGCTATGATGTTGCCCACCGGTGCCCCGCCTACTGGACAGGCATTACATGGCGCCTCGCCTTTGGCGATGGCCGCCGCCAGTCCGTCACAGCCCGGGTATCCGCAGCCGCCGCAGTTATTTCCGGGAAGTGCTTCCCTTACCGCTACTTCTTTTTCATCCACTTCCACAGCGAATTTCTTACCTGCAACTCCCAGGAAGATTCCAATAAAGAGTCCGGTTCCGGCAACAACCGCCGTTGCAATGATGATTGCTGTTATATTCATATCCCTTGCCTCCTTAAATCAGTCCTGAGAACCCAAAGAATGAGATCGCCATCAGACTTGCTGTCAGCAGCACAATGGGGAATCCCTGAAATGCCTTCGGGATATCGTTGAATTCCATTTTCTCTCGCAAGCCTGCCATGATCACAATTGCAATGGTGAAGCCTACTGCGGTAGCAAAACCGTTCACGGTGCCTTCCAGCACATTGTAATCCTTCTGCACGTTGATAAGAGCCACACCGAGCACTGCACAGTTGGTGGTGATCAGGGGCAGATATACGCCCAGGCTCTGATACAGGGCCGGCATGCCCTTTTTCAAAAACATCTCCACGAACTGAACCAATGCAGCGATGATCAGAATAAATACGATAGTCTGCAGATATTCCATCCCTGTGGTCACCAGCACAAATTTGTAGATTAAGCTGGTCACAAAGGAGGACAAAGTCAGCACGAATATAACTGCTGCGCCCATGCCCGCTGCCGTATCAATCTTCTTGGATACGCCCAGGAACGGACACAAGCCCAGAAATTGGCTTAACACCACATTATTTACAAGGGCAGAGCCGATACCGATCAACAATAGTTCTTTCATCTTCCCTTACCCTCTCTTTCCTTCACAATTGTGACGGCCGCAGCTTACACAGCTGCCACCACAGGTTGACGGGTTACTGGGATCGATGCCTCTCTTAGCGGCACCCAGACGGAATTTATTCTGGAATGCGGATAGGAAGGCCAGCACAAGGAAAGCTCCGGGCGCCAAAATGAAAATGGTGATAGGTTCATAGCCCATCTTGCCGGAAGCCGCATCTGCCAAAGGCAGAATCTGGAAGCCAAACAGTTTTCCCGCGCCTAAGATCTCACGGACTGCTCCAATACAGGTAATACTGAGGGTAAAGCCAAGGCCCATGCCGATTCCGTCGAACAAGGACGGGATCACCGGATTCTTGGATGCATAGGACTCCGCACGGCCCAGAATGATACAGTTTACTACGATCAGAGGAATATAGATTCCCAGTGAATCGTACAGGCTGGGAATAAAGCCTTGGAGCAGAAGCTGTACAATGGTCACAAAGGATGCAACCACAACGATAAATGCTGGCATACGTACCTTGTCGGGAATGATCTTGCGCAGGGCGGAGATCATCAAATTAGAAGCCGCCAGGATCACTGTCGTAGTGAGCCCCATGCCGATTCCGTTGACGGCTGAGGTGGTAATGGCGAGCGTAGGACACATGCCCAGCATCAGCACAAAAGTAGGATTCTCTTTGATGATGCCGTTAAAAAGTCGTTCCATTGGTCTATCCATGCCTAATTACCTCCTTTCTCATAAGCGAATGCGGCCAAGCCGGCATTCACACCGTTTGTCATGGCATTGGTGGTGATGGTAGCGCCGCTGATGGCGTCGATCTGATTGTCCGCCGCAGCGCCGTCCTTGGTATATTCAAATTTCTCCACCTTTTTATCTTTAAACTGATTTTTAAACTCATCGGTGTCGGCCCTCATACCAAGTCCTGCCGTCTCCCCGATGGTCAGAATGGAAATACCATTCATCGTACCGTCATCCTTGATGCCCATGGCAAATACAATATCTCCGCCATAGCCTTCGGAAGTGGTTACTGTAAAAGCGTATCCCAATTCCTGACCGCTGCCGTCCACAGCCTTCATCACTTCATTGACGGTCTGGGCGGGATAACCCTGTTCATCCAGATATGCCTCCAGCTTTGCATCCTCTCCTGACACCTGCTCGAAGCTTTCCGCATCGGCAAATACTGCCTTATACGCCTCTTCCTTCGCCATTGCCTCCTGGACGGCGATGGGTTCCGCCGTAATCCCCTGGACCAGACTCAGAAGAAAACCGGCCACCAGGGTGATCACTGTGATAATGATCGTATCTTTCACAATGGTAGATTTCATTTCTTCTTCCCTCCTTTGCCGAATGCAGTTGGGAATGTCACTCTTTCAATCAACGGAATCAAAAGGTTGCTGAAGATGATCGCATAGGAAACACCCTCCGCAGAGCCGCCCAAAAGGCGGAAAACCGCGGTGAGAATGCCCAATACGCATCCATAGACCAGCTGTCCTTTTTTCGTGATCGGTGTAGTCACATAGTCCGTCGCCATAAACCATGCGCCCAGCATCAGACCGCCGCCGCAAAGGTGCGCTGCCAGATATCCCAGATCAAAGGATCCGGTGCCAAACAGATGGTACAGAAGAACAAAGACGGAAAAGCTTCCGATATATGTAAGTGGAATCCGAAGATCGATGACCTTCATCGCCAGCAAAAAGGCTGCCCCAATCAGAAGAGCGATGGCAGAAGTCTCTCCGATGGTACCCTGGATATTGCCCACCAGCATGCTCATCACATCCACGCTCTCTCCGGCCTTCAATGCCGCCAGAGGTGTTGCGCCGGATACGGTATCTGCCACCTGGCCAAAGGCACCATTTGGCACCGTAAAATTAGTCATGGAACCGGCAAAGGAAATCATCAGAAAACATCTGCCGCCCAAGGCCGGGTTCATGATATTTTGTCCCAGGCCGCCAAACAATTGCTTAACCACGATGATAGCAAAAGCGCTGCCCAAAATCGGCATCCACCATGCGATCATCGGCGGCATATTCATACCCAGCAAAAGTCCGGTCACCACCGCACTGAAATCCACAATCGTATTTTGCTTATGCATCAGGCGGTCATAGAGCCATTCAAAAAACACACTGGACGCCACGGATACCGCCAGAATCAGCAAAGCACGCAGTCCAAAATTATATACGCCGAACAAGCAGGCGGGAACTAAGGCGATCACCACCATTTTCATGATCTTGTCCGTGCTCATCTTATCCCTAACATGAGGGTTGGATGACACATTCAATAATTCACTCATCTTCTTTTCTCCCTCCTCTAGCCTCTCTTGCGGGCTGCCAGCACCATCTTACGCATAGATTTGATCTCCTGGGTCAGTGGACGCTTCGCCGGGCAGATATAACTGCAGCAGCCGCACTCACAGCATTCCATGCCGTCGTATTTCTGGAACGCCTCCATATCTCCCCGCTCCGCATAGGTAGCCAGTCTGGCGGGAACCACATGGCCCGGACAGACGGATACACATCGTCCGCAGTTGATACATGCTGTCTGGCGGGAACGGGATACCGGATCCTCTTTCAAACAAAGCAATGCAGAAGAAGTCTTCGTACAGGGCACATTCAGATCAAACAATGGGAATCCCATCATCGGCCCGCCGGAGATCACCTTTTCCGGTTTCTCCAAAAATCCACCGGCCGCATCCACAAGCTCTGCCAGATTCGTACCCGTGCATACCACATAGTTCTGCGGCTCCTTAATATCATCCCCTGTCACCGTCACAATCCGGTGCATCAGCGGACGTCCCAATACCACCGCCCTGTAAATGGCCACTACCGTATCGATATTGTCCACAACACAGCCTACATCTGCCGGAAGCATAGAAGAATTAATTTCTCTTCCGGTAACCGCATAGATGAGCGCACGCTCACCGCCCTGCGGATATTTTGTCATCAGCTCTTTGACTTCGATCCTGGGGATATCTTTTACCAGTTCCTTCATCTTTGCGATGCAGTCCGGTTTATTATCTTCTATACATATGCATCCTTTGGCATTGTCAAAAAGGTGCAGGATCACTTTCAGGCCTTCCACCACTGCTTCCGGCTCCTCCAGCATCCTTCGGTAATCAGAGGTCAGATACGGCTCACACTCCGCACCGTTGACCAGTACATATTCAATCTTATCCGGCTCCTTGGGGGCCAGCTTCACGTGAGTGGGGAAACCTGCGCCTCCCATGCCCACTACACCGCCTTCCTGGATCCTTGCCAGAATTTCGCTCTTCTCCAGGGCATCCACATTCTCCACCGGATGAAACTCTGTCTCTTCATACAAGCCGTCATTCTCAATGAGGATACAATCCACCATGCTTCCCACGTTGTTCAGACGCTTCTCAAACCCCTTCACCGTGCCGGAAACAGACGCATGAATCGGCGCGGACACAAAGCCGCCGGCATCGGCGATTTTTTGTCCCACCAGCACGCGTTCCCCTTTTTCCACAATGGGTTTGGCCGGTGCCCCGATGTGCTGAGACAGTGGATAAACCATTTCCCCCTTCGGAAGGTATTTCTGAATCGGCTTGTCTTTAGACAGCTCTTTCCCTTCAAAAGGATGGATTCCGCCTATAAAGGTCAATAATCCCATAACCTAAGTCCTCCTTTTATGTTAAGCGTTATTTACGCTCCTTTTTTTCTCTCTTACTCTGACGTCTGCGGTAGCCGCGGTTCAAATGCGGATATGCACGCAGATATCTTCTGGTAATAAAATTCTGACGGGCCGTCCACTGGCTCTTAAGCTCCTCAATGGCCTTTACCAGTTGAGAATCCTCTAAAGAACCGAATTTCTCTGTCAAGGTGCCTGCAAAATTATCCCGCAGACGCTCCAAGGACTCTCCAGCCTCCTCCAAAAGCTGCCCTTTGTCCATCTCCCGGTATTTCTGCAGCTGCAGAGCAAACTCCCGTTTCTTCTCTTCCACAGCCTGCTCCAATGCAGGGAATTTGGAAGAAAGCTTGAACGCTGCCACGGCAGAAAAGCCAAAATCCACAAAATAAAAAGCTGCCAGCACACAAACAGCGATCTCACCTGCGATTACGGGATACAGGCCCACCAGCCATTCGACGAAGGGCTGCAGCACCCAAAACAATAACAAGGTGAAAAAGCCCCATCCTACCGAAGCTCCCAGACAGATCCGCCCTTGAAAATTAAATTTTTTATCACTGTAATCCCACCAACTGGTATGAAAAATAGATTCCATAAGAAAGGCTGTCACATATTCCAAAAGAGTAGCCACAACCACGCCTCCCAGATACAGCAGCAGCCACTGGCCGTCCAAAGGCCTTAAGATCAAATAGACGCTGATGGCACCAAAACCATAAATCGTACAAAAGGGACCATTGATGAAACCACGGTTGACAAACTTACGGCTTTTGACGGAGACATAGCAGGTCTCCCATACCCATCCCAAAAAACTATATATGAAAAACCACTGTATGATATGGTAAAAATCCACTCCTAATATTCTGAAATCCCACATGTCTATTCCCCTTCAAGCTTTTACTATACTATACCTCTTTTCCGCAAAAAAATCACTATGTTTTTCGAAGAATTTGGTATATAATTAAATACAATTTACAGTAGGAGATGAAATGTCATGATCGTTAAAAAAATCCCAATTTTACAAGGGTTTCCGGCTTTTTCCATCGTCAAAAATTTATCGTTTTTTGATGCTTCAAAGTCCATTTTTTTGGACATTGAAACCAATGGTCTCTCCAGCCGTTACTGCTTCATTTACTTGATTGGAATTTTAGAATTTTCAGGTGAAAATCTGTTTCTTCGGCAGTGGCTGGCCCAGTCTCCCGAAGAAGAAAAGGAGATTCTCGAAGCCTTATTCCAAGCAGTCGAAGGCTGCACCGGGATCATCCATTTTAACGGAACGCAGTTTGATCTTCCGTTCATTCAAGCCCGGTGTGCGTTCCACGGCATCGCAGACCCGCTGGTTCACCGCCGTTCCCTGGATTTGTGCCGCAGACTGAAACCCATTCAGCCTTTGGCCGGACTTTCCAGCCGGCGTTTCCAAGCCGTGGAGGATTTTTTAGGGCTTTCCCGGAAAAATGACGTAAATGGCAAAGAATGCATACACTTATATCAAAAATACTACGCCACCGGCAAGGAAGAATTTTCTGCACCGATCCTGTCCCACAACCGGCTGGACCTGGAACATCTTCCCCTGCTGATGCGTATGCTCACATATGAACAAATCCTGACGGGCGCCTATCATCTAGAAAAATATCGGTCAGAAGAGCAATCCCTATTGCTGACACTAATTATGGATGAAGCAGTGCCGAAACCAATCTCCTATGTTTCCAATCATGCCACCCTGGAAGCGGCAGAACAGACAATAAAAATCCATCTTCCTTTAAAAGAAGGAAAGCTGAAGAAATACTTCTCTGCTTATAAAGAATATTACTACCTCCCGGAAGAGGACTGTGCGATCCATAAAAGTGTAGGAACCTATGTGGACAAATCCCGCCGGAGGGCAGCAACCAAAGAAACCTGCTATACCTGGTTTCCTGTCACAGAAGAATTTCTGGCGCATCCAGAGGACGTTGAGAGCTATATCAGAGAAAATCTGATCCCTCTGCTGGGACTTTCCTAAAAATCAGCCGATGAATCCTGCTCGCAGGATTCTCCGCCTGCGGCGGGTCGCATACGCGGCATCCTTCCCTTCCGCCGCAGTGCGATCCCGCACGGAGTGCTTTTTTATTTCATAGGACGCAATCTCCTATGAAATAAAAAAAGAGCAAAGCTATCCCTTGGACTCCAAGACAGCTTTACCCTTTTTTACATTTAAAAACCCCATCCGGCATTGATCGGATGGGGTTCCAATCTTATTCTTCTGTTGTCTCTTCTGCTGGTGCAGCAGGAGCTTCCAGAGCTTTCATGCTCAGGCTGATCTTTCTGTCTTCGCCGTTGAAGTCTACAACCTTAGCCTCGATCTCCTGACCTGCATTCAGTACATCGGAAGGTTTCTCCACATGTTCTTTGGAAATCTGTGATACATGAAGCAGTGCGTCCACGCCTGGCTCCAGCTCAACAAATGCACCAAAGTCAGTCATACGTGCAACTCTTCCGTTGACCACGTTGCCAACCGCATATTTCTCAGCTGCGTGAAGCCATGGATTCTCTTCTGGGAATTTCAGGCTCAGAGCGATCTTATCACCCTTGATATCCTTGATCAGGACTTTCACCGCATCACCTACGTTGAAGACCTTCTTCGGATTTTCTACTCTGCCCCAGGACATCTCAGAGATGTGAAGCAGTCCGTCAGCGCCGCCTAAATCGATAAACGCACCGAAATCCGTCACATTCTTCACTACGCCGTCTACGGTATCCCCTACATGGATGCGGGCCATCAGCTCTTTCTGCTTCTCAGCTTTCTCAGCCACCAGGAGCTGCTTACGGTTACCGATAATTCTTCTTCTTCTTGGATTGAATTCTGTGATGACGAATTCGATCTCCTGGTTCGCATATTTAGATAAGTCTTTCTCATAAGTATCGGATACCAGGCTGGCCGGAATGAAAACTCTCGCTTCATCCACAACGACGCAAAGACCGCCGTCCAGAACCTGGGAAACCGGTGCTTTTAAGACTTCCTGATTCTCAAATGCCTCTTCCAGACGCTTATTGCCTTTCTCAGCAGCCAGACGTTTGTAGGTCAGGAGTACCTGTCCCTCACCGTCGTTTACCTTGAGTACCTTCGCCTCCATGGTATCTCCCACATGGATCATATCTGCAAGGACAACGCTGGAATCATTGGAGTATTCGTTCTTAGTGATGATACCATCTGCCTTATATCCGATATTCAGGATAATCTCATCTTCTTTGACATCAATGACGGTACCCTGTACGATTTCTCCGTTTCTGATTGTCTTCAGTGAATCTTCTAACATTTGTTCAAAACTTAATTCTGACATGATTTTGAACCTCCTCAATAATTTTGTTTGGGGTGGACGCCCCCGCTGTAATACCTACGCAACTACTGAATTGGAACATTTCAGAATCCAAGTCAACAAGTGTCTGTATATAGTAAGTATTTCCACATTCCCGTTTACAAATTTCAAACAGCTTCTGCGTGTTCGAACTATGCCTGCCGCCGATGACAAGCATCGTATCCACAGTCCCGGCAATTTCTTTTGCTTCCCTCTGCCGTTCCTCTGTGGCATTACATATAGTATTTAAAACATTATTATCATACCTCTTTTTTTCAAGAATTTCAACTAAATCTTTAAATTTGTTGTAATTAAATGTCGTCTGGGACACGATGGACAATGGCTTTGTGCAATTTATTGAAAAATCCTCAGCCTCCCTGCGGCTTTGCAGTACAGTTTTGTCTCCCCGGCACCAGCCGCAGATTCCCTGCACTTCCGGGTGATCTGGATCTCCGATGATCACCACATGACGTCCCTTCTCACTTTCCTCTTTGACAATCCGATGAATCTTTTTGACAAAAGGACAGGTGACGTCAACATATTGAAGCCCTAAGGATTCCAACAGCGTATAGACCTCTTCTCCCACGCCGTGGGACCGGATCACCACGATTCCCTTATCCAGCTTCTTCAATTCCTCCAAATCTTCCAGCACCTTCACTCCACAGGCAGCCAAATCGCGAACCACTTCTTCGTTATGGATGATGGGGCCCAGCGTGTAAATAGGTGACAAGCCCTCCGCGATCAGCTCATAGACCTTATCCACCGCCCGCTTAACGCCGAAACAAAAACCGGCAGTCTTCGCAACCTTCACTTTCATCGCTGTCAGCCCTTCTTTTCATGGTAGATTTGAAGGATCTCTGCCACCACTTCCTCAATGGTCATTTGGGAAGAATCCACCAACACGGCATCCTCTGCCTGGCAAAGAGGAGAAATTTCGCGGTGCATATCGCGGTAATCCCTGTCCTCGATATCCTTTTCAATCGCTTCCAGGCTGCAGTCTTCGCCTTTTTCTTTCAACTCCTGATAGCGTCTGAGCGCCCTTGTATGGACACTGGCCGTCAGATAGATCTTCACGTCCGCCCTCGGAAGGATCGTAGTCCCAATATCACGTCCATCCATGACTACATTATTTTCCCTGGCCAGATCCCGCTGCAGCTCCAAAAGCTTCTCCCGCACCCGCGGATTGGCTGAGCTGACAGACGCCATATTTCCCACCGCTTCCGTACGAAGCTCTCCTGTGACATTCTCGCCATCCAACAGCACCTGCTGCTCACCGTCAACATAGACAATGGAAATTTTCGCAGATGTGCAGCCTGCTTCAATGGCAGCCTGATCCTCCATAGAGGTCCCCTGGCGTAGAAGATGAATGGCCATAGCCCGGTACATGGCACCGGTATCCACATAGATAAAAGACAATTCTTTCGCGATTCTTTTCGCAATCGTACTCTTGCCGGCTCCTGCCGGCCCATCGATGGCAATATTGATACTCATTGATCTGCTCCTTTATTCTAATTTGTTCTATTCTTTCTCAGGCATGGTAAGCGCCATCGCAGCCAGATAGGCCGTGGACCATGCGATCTGCAAGTTATATCCGCCGGTCACGGCATCCAAATCCAGCACTTCCCCGATAAAATACAAGTGCTTTACTTTTTTGGATTCCATAGTCCCAGGAGAGATTTCTTTCACGGAAACGCCGCCCCGGGTGATGACTGCTTCTTTAAATTCTCCCAGGCCAGTGATGGTCATAGGAAAGCTCTTTGTCATTTCAATCAGGTGCAGGCGCTCTTCTTTGGATACATCGTGGATTTTCTTCTCTCCCGAAACACCAGCTGCCTCTAAAATCACGGGTGTCAGCGAAGATGGATAAAGACATCCGATGACATTTTTTAACTGTTTATTTTTCCCTTGGTCAAATTCCCGCAGGATCCGCTCATCCAGCTGTTCCCGAGTCCTGGCCGGCTTCAAATCCAGCCTCGCCTGCAGCGGTCTCTGCAAAAGCAGACGGCCCACATGGGCGCTGGCAGAAAGAACCATAGGACCGGTAATACCAAAATGGGTGAACATCATTTCCCCAAAATCTTCAAACACCTTTTTCTTGCCGTCCCAAATGGTCAAAGCCGCATTTTTCAGGGAAAGTCCAGAAAGCCTGTGAGTATACTCCTCTTCCGTATACATAGGCACCAGTGAAGGAGATTTTTCCGTCACCTGCAGCCCAGCAGCTTCGGCAAAACGGTAACCATCGCCAGTGGCTCCGGTGGACGGATATGAAAGGCCGCCAGTCGCCACAATCACCCGGTCCGCATAGACTTTCCTGCCGTCGTCCAACACAAGGCCCTGCGCCTGCCCATCCTCGATCAACAGCCGGTCTACCTTCGTATTCAGGCAAATTTTCACCTGAAGCCGCTTCATTTCCCGCTCCAGGGCCCGGATGATATCGGAGGAATGGTCGGAGGCTGGAAATACCCGGTTACCCCGCTCAACTTTTAAAGGCACACCCAGCTCTTCCTGGAAAAAATCCATCACATCCTGGTTGGTATAGCTGTAAAAAGCGCTGTAGAGGAATTTACTGTTGCTGACCACCGCAGGAAACAACTCCTCCACCTCGCAGGCATTGGTGAGGTTACACCGTCCTTTTCCAGTAATATAAAGCTTCTTACCCAGCTTTTCATTCTGTTCATACAGCGTAACTTCAACACCCTCTTGTCTGGCAGCATAAACTGCCGCCAGCATCCCGGCAGCGCCGCCGCCTGTGATCGCCACTTTTATCATCGTTCTTTTGGTCCCTCCACAATCTTGATCTTTGGCTCCTCCTCCAGAGGATTCAGCTCATCCGGCCCGTATATCTGATAGTCTTCCCAAATCTCTTCCAGCGATTCCAAAGTGCCCAACACCCGTTTCTTTTTATGGCGGCACAGAGCCACTACCAAGGCATTGACCAAGCTCATGGGAGCTACTAAGGAATCTGCAATATCTGTCATATCGCTCTTAGCGATCAGCTTACACGAAGAATAAAGATTGATGGGGGAATGCTCTTCATCCGTGATGGTGATGACCTTGGCCTTACGCTGGTTGGCAAATTCTGTCGCCTTCAACGTGCGCATAGAATATCTGGGAAAGCTCACAGCGATCAGCACATCCTTCTCATTGATGTAAAGCATTTGCTCAAAGAGCTCGCTGGCACTGTTAGTCACCAGCAGCTTTACGCCAGGCACAGCCAGATTCAGATGAAAGGCCAGATAAGAAGCCAGCGGCGCACATCCGCGAAGCCCCACCACATAGATATTGCGGCCCTTGCCGATCATCTTCACCGCCTCATCAAAAGCGTCAAAATCCAAATGCTCATACGTATATTTGATCTTTTTCGCATCCGAGGCCATCACACCTTTGATCACATCGCTTCTTTTCATCGTCTGTACTCCTGTTTTTTCATTTTTTTAATATACCATATTCTTATTCAAATGAAAAGCATCAAAGGCTGTACCTGAATCATTCCAGAAGCCATAAATTTTTCCCCTGCTCTTTCGCACGGTACATAGCTCTGTCTGCCCGTTCCAGGAACTCTTTGTAGTCCTCGCCCTCATACTGTGCAATTCCTACGCTGCCTGTCAGCACCAATTCCGGTATCTCTTCTATTTTTATTTGTGAAATCAATTTCAGAAGCTTCCCGGCCCTCTGGTTCACAGATTCCCTGGATGCTGTTCCAGGCATAAATGCAAGAAACTCGTCTCCGCCATACCGGGCGGTATCATCCTCACTTCGGAAACATTGTTTCAGGCATTCTGCGGAAATCTGTAATACCCTGTCCCCCGTCTGATGGCCAAATTTATCATTGATATGTTTAAATTCATCCAAATCCAGGATGAAAAGATAACCGGAATGATGTGCTTTTATATATGCTTCTACTCTTGACTGAAAGACCTCTCTATTAAGAAGGCCGGTCAGCACATCTGTACGGCTCTTTTTCCTCAGCCCCAGCACCTCTTCTTTGGTCTCTGAGATATCCGTAATCTTCATAATCAGGCAGTCCTGTATCTTCTCCTTGACGTATAAGACCGCGACCTGGATGCTGTACCAGTTATATTGTCCGCTGCTGTTCTTCAGACGAAGCTCATATTCTTTGATTTCATCCTCGCATGGAATATTGGCTAGCATTTCCTTCGCAGTTACGATGTCATCCGGATGGATCAGCCGCTCTTCTTTCACATATCTGCTGAAATGTTCCATAACCGTATCCGGCAGATCCAACATCTTGATAATGTTGGAAGTACATTTGATCCGGTCCTTCTTTTCCGCATACTCACATAATGCCATGTCGGAAAATTTAGCGAGCAGCGAAGAACGCTTTTGTTCAAATCTCTGTTTTTTATTGCTCAGATAATAGACGGAAAGAAGGATCGCAATCATGCCGCCGGCGATCAAAAGCACCGTCAAAGAAGCATTTCTGCCTCGTCTGGCCATATCTGTGATATAGCGGTTGTTTCTGTCAGAAGCTGTGGTATTGATAATGATCCAGTCGTTATAGGGCAGGGACACGCAGGAGATAAACACCGGGGCGCCTTCGGCTTCATTCCGGATGATGGCAAAATCCTCCCCATTTTCCATTGATGACTGCAGCTGTTCCAGGGCTTCTTTATCCGTACAGACCGTTTTCAGGTTTTCAAATATGTTTAGTATCTTATCCTCTTCTAAGTAATCCAGCATGACAAGATTGCCATTTTTATGCGCCAGATACCCTTCGGTATCATCCCTGAAGAATCCGCTCTGACTGGAATACAGCAGAATGTCTGTCAGAACCATACCGCTGATAAACCCCACATAATTTCCATTCAAAAAGACGGGCTCAGCCACTTGACAATGTGCTTTTTTCACCTTTTCGTTTTTCTTTATGCCGGATATTACAAATTCCCCGCGTTTTAACTTTTGGTAGGAATTCCGATCCTTCTCATTCAGATCTTTTTCATAGATCTCAGAAAAGCTGTAATATGCCACTTTTTCCACCAGTATGTTTTCATTGCTTCCCATAGCTTCCATGACAGGGTCATATTTATGTATCTCTTCTTCAGAATCACAATCCTCCAACACCGCCACCAATGTTTTAAGCGTATTTCTTATATCTTCCACCCGGTCCGTCAATTCTGTTTTCTGACTGATTGTGTATGCTTTCTGATTCTCATACATCAATTCATAAAAGGATTCCTCTGACCAAATATTATAACCTCTGAATATCGCTAAAAGTGCCAGGAAGCACACCAGCACACAGGAAACCATAATGACAACATTGCGCTTTTTCATGGCATTACCTCTTCACGAATCCCACTCCTCCGCCAACTGTTCCTCATCCATTTCTGCCAAATTGCCATTCTTATGCTATTGCTATTATATCCTTTCTAGAGATAACTGGCAAACTCATTTTAAATAAATTTACACGGATTTAGGTAAATATCCGACTTGCAGGATTTTACGCCTGCGGCGGCTGCCTATAGGGCATATCTTTCTTACACCGTAACAATCCTGCAGGGAGCGCTTTCTCATCTGTCAGGGTAATTCACCGGCCTCTCCCGGCAGCATGCAAAAGGGCCGCCGCAAAAGCGGCAGCCCTTTATCACTCTTACCTTATGCTGTTAAACCGGATACGCACCGTTCTTGGTATCTGCCTTGGCAGCATCCACACCAGTCTTCTGTGCTTCTCTGTATTTAAAGAAATCTGTAGCAACCTGTGGGAACAGCGCATAAGACAATACGTCCTCGTCCTGCTCTTTGTACTGTGCCATCTCTTTCTCCAAAGTCTCCAGCTCGTTGTCGATCAAATCTGCCGGACGGCAGGTGATCGGCTCCACATCTCCGATACATTTCTTCTGTACTTCCGGATTGAACGGTTTTGCGGTTGCGCCGTATTTTCCGCTTAAGATATCCTTGGTCTCTTTGGTGACCATCTTATATCTCTCGCCCATCAGCACGTTAAATACTGCCTGTGTTCCGACAATCTGAGAAGAAGGTGTTACCAGAGGCGGCTCTCCTAAGTCTTTGCGGACTCTTGGAACTTCTTCCAGCACTTCATAGTATTTGTCTTCCGCATGCTGGTCTTTCAGCTGGGAAGTCAGGTTGGAAAGCATACCGCCCGGTACCTGATACAGCAGAGTCTTAATGTTGACGCCCAGGTTCTTCGGATTCAAAAGCCCCGTCTCCAGCGCTTTGTCACGGATCGGACGGAAGTAGTCTGCAATCTCTGCCAGCAGATTCTGGTCAAATCCAGTATCAAACTCGGTTCCCTTAAAGGTCTCCACCATAACCTCAGTGGCAGGCTGGGAAGTTCCTAGTGCAAACGGAGACATTGCGGTGTCGATGATATCCACACCTGCCTCTACCGCTTTGAGGTAGGTCATAGAAGCCACGCCGGATGTATAATGCGTATGAAGATCGATGGGGATCTTCACTGTCTCTTTCAGCGCTTTCACAAGCTCAGTAGCCTTGTAAGGAAGCAGCAGACCGGCCATATCTTTGATACAGATGGAATCCGCGCCCATTTCCTCGATCTGTTTTGCTTTCCCTGTCCAGTATTCCAGTGTGTATGCATCGCCCAAAGTATAGGAAAGCGCTACCTGAGCATGTGCTTTTTCTTTGTTCGCTGCGGTAACGGCCGTCTGCAGGTTGCGCAGGTCATTTAAGCAGTCAAAGATACGGATAATGTCAATGCCGTTGGCAACGGATTTCTGTACGAAATACTCCACCACGTCATCACCATACGGACGGTATCCCAGGATATTCTGTCCGCGGAACAGCATCTGCAGTTTGGTATTTTTGAAGCCGTCACGGAATTTGCGGAGCCTGTCCCATGGATCTTCTTTTAAGAAGCGAAGGGAAGCATCAAAGGTAGCGCCGCCCCAGCACTCTACGGAATGATAGCCGACTTTATCCATTTTATCCACGATAGGCATCATCTGCTCTGTGGACAGTCTTGTCGCGATCAGAGACTGATGGGCGTCACGCAGAATCGTTTCTGTAATCTTAATTGGTTTTTTTACAACTTCAGCCATTATTGTTCCTCCTAATTATTTTGAAATAGCGCATCTGTTACACGCCAAAGATAGCCATAAAGGTACCCGCAGCCACTGCGGTACCGATCACGCCGGCCACGTTGGGTCCCATGGCGTGCATCAGAAGGAAGTTCGTAGGATCTGCTTCCGCGCCTACCTTCTGGGACACACGCGCTGCCATAGGTACCGCGGATACACCAGCGGAGCCGATCAGCGGATTGATCTTGCCGCCGGAGAGTTTGCACATCAGCTTGCCCAGCATCACGCCGCCGAAGGTACCGAAAGCAAAGGCTACCAGACCTAACACGACGATCTTGATCGTATCCAAGTTCAGGAACGCTTCTGCACTGGTCGTCGCTCCCACGGAAGTACCCAGAAGGATAACTACGATATACATCAATGCATTGGAAGCTGTCTCTGTCAGCTGTTTTACCACACCGCTCTCACGGAACAGGTTACCCAGCATCAGCATACCTACCAAAGGAGCTGTGGTAGGAAGAATCAGGCAAACCACGATGGTGATGATGATCGGGAACAGGATTTTCTCCAGCTTAGAAACCGGACGGAGCTGTTCCATCTTAATTTTACGCTCTTTTTCTGTGGTAAAGGCCTTCATGATCGGTGGCTGGATGATCGGCACCAGTGACATATAAGAATATGCCGCCACCGCAATCGGCCCCATCAGCGCCGTCTGCCCTAATTTACCGGCCAGGAAGATGGAGGTTGGGCCATCCGCACCGCCGATGATAGAAATTGCCGCAGCTGCTTTCCCGTTAAAGCCGAGGAAAATAGCCAGGAAATATGCTACATAAATGCCCAACTGGGCTGCAGCACCCATCAGAAAACTCTTGGGGTTAGCGATCAGCGGACCGAAGTCTGTCATTGCGCCCACGCCTAAGAAAATCAATGATGGTAAAATACTCCACTCATCCAACAGATAGAAGAAATGAAGAAGTCCCGCTGTTCCGCTGGAAGACGCTTCCGCAGAAGCGATGATATCCGGATAGATATTTACCAGCAGCATACCGAAAGCAATCGGTACCAAAAGCAGCGGCTCGTATCCTTTTTTAATTGCCAAATACAGGAATACACAGGCAACGAAAACCATCACGTAGTTCCCTACGGTCAGATTGAAAAACGCCGTCTGATGCAAGAGATTTGACAATGTTTCGCCTATATAAGCCATGTCATTCCCTCCTGTATTAGTTCATTGTTGCCAAAACATCCCCATTTTCCACAGAAGCACCTTCTGTCACGTCGATGCTCGCGATTGTGCCGTCCTGCGGAGCTACTACCGGGATCTCCATCTTCATGGATTCCAGGATCACAAGAGTGTCACCAGCTTTTACTGCCTGTCCTGCAGATGCTTCTACCTTGAACACCTTGCCAGGTACAGATGCGGTTACTTTCACTGCGCCTGCACCACCTGCTGCCGGTGCTGCAGCTGCAGCAGGTGCAGCTTTGGGAGCTGCCTTAGGAGCAGCAGCCGGTGCTGCCGGTGCGCTTCCTGTGCCTTCTTCTACAGTTACGTTATATGCAGTTCCGTTTACGGTAATTGTATAGCTTTTCATGATTAAATTCCTCCTAAAATATATTAGTTACCACTTCTTGCGGTTCACTTTTCTGATAGAACGTACCACAAATCCATCCGGAGTAGTACCTTCCGCTGCTGCAATTGCCGCTGCAATTACCGCAACTAACTCTGTATCATCTGTCACATCTGTATCTGCTGCCACAGGAGCCGGTGCTGCCGGTGCCACAGCTTTCGCTGCCTCTTTCTTCTTCAATTCCGGATTCGGAAAATATTTGAACAAAGAAATGATGAAACTCAAAAAGATCAAGATCACAAATACCGTGCAAAGTCCCATCAGGGTGTTCAAAGCGGCTCTCTCCAATGTCACTGCCATCGGATACTGCACGTCGATGCTAAGGGAAGTCGGAGCCATCGTTTTATCAAAAACATAGATAAATTCCGCATTCGCTTTCTCAAAGGTTCCGGGAAGGGTCACGATATAATCAGTACCATCCTGTTCCACTACCGCATCCTGGAATTCTGTAAAGGCGCCCAATTCCTCCTTAGAGCCTTCCCAGGCGTCCATCACGCCTTCGGTAAACTCGTCTCCGGATTCACTGTAACTTTTGATCTCTTCGTCTGATAGATGCACCACCGCATCAGACAGCCCTTCTGCGGACTGTGTTAATGTTGTCTGCTTCTGCTCATCGATCTTGCCATCATCCGCACCTTTGCTCCCGCCGCAAGCGGTGAAAGAAAAGACGCAGACGGCTGCAAGCAATGTGCAGGCTGCTTTTTTCCATATATGCTTCATCTGCTCCACCTCACTTAGACGCTTCCATGTTTTTTCGCCGGACGGTCTTCTCTCTTGGTGAATAACATTTCAAAAGCGCCGATGACATATTTTCTAGTATCTGCTGCTTCGATCACGGTGTCCACATATCCTCTTCTTGCTGCAGATTCCACATTAGACTGCAAAGCGGCATATTCCTGTGCTTTCTCATTCAAAGTCACCGCATCCGCGTCTGCATACATAACCTTAGCTGCCATTTTCGCATCCATCGTGCCGATCTCAGCATTTGGCCATGCAAATACCATATCTGCGCCGATCGCTTTGCTGTTCATTGCCACATAAGCGCTTCCATAAGCTTTGCCAACCACTACGTTCACCTTAGGCACCGTTGCCTCTGCAAACGCATGTACCATATTGCCGGCATCCCTTGCCACATTCCGCTCGGAGCAGATGCTTGCCTTAAATCCGGTCACATTCGTCAGTGTCAGGATCGGAATGGAAAATGCGTCACAGAATTTAATCATAGATAACGCCTTTCTCGCACCTCTCGCAGATAATGTCCCATCAAAGGTCTCCGCCTTATTTCCCTCGCTGTCATATACTTCACTGCGGTTTGCAATCGCTCCCACAGTCATGCCGTTGAGACGGAGGAATCCGGTCACCATGTCTTTTGCAAAATCTGCCTTCACTTCGAAGAACTGGCTGTTGTCAGCAATCTGTGCCAGAGCGATGGAGGTATCCCCTGCGCAGTTTGCCAGATCCGGGCACGCACGGTTCAAATCGTCCGTACACTCTTCATAAGAAGCATCGTCTTCATTGTTGGAAGGAAGCATACATACCAGCGCCCGCATCTGAGAGAGCACTTCCTCTTCGCTGCCCACATAATCCACCAATCCAGTCTCTTCGCTCTGGAATTTTGCAGAAGAGGTATCACATTTGGAGATTTCATTTCCCTGGATCGCATTCGGAGAATTCACAAACATCCGTCCTTTTTCTTCGGCGATGAATGTAAAGTCAGTCAAAGCGGGGATCAGGGCCAAACCGCCGCCGCAGCTGCCGAAAATTCCAGTGATCTGCGGAATTACACCGGAAGCCATCGTCTGCTTACTGTAGATCTCACCCAGCGCATTCAACGCATCCGTGGACTCCTGCAGACGCACGCCGCCGCAATCCACCAATCCAATGACTGGTGCGCCCATCTTCATGGCCAGATCATAAAGACCGGCAATCTTTTTCGCATGCATTTCCCCGATGGTACCATTCAATACGGACACATCCTGGCTATATACATACACCAGATTCCCATCGATCACGCCGTAGCCGGTGATTACACCGTCAGATGGTGTCTGGTCCGCAGTTAAGTTGAAATCTGTGCTTCTAGCTGTGACACTTTTGCCAATTTCAACAAAACTGTTTGCGTCAAGCAAAGAATTAATTCTTATGCTTGCTAAGTTTTGTGTTGCATTACTCATTCTTTCTGCCCTCCGTTTTTCTATAAAAATTTAAAAGCATAACCAAATTTTCGCCGATTCTAATTCTACACTTTTTTC
>JBMNRL010000010.1:0-87977 GCA_050944615.1 Blautia sp. | reverse complement strand
TTCGTGCGTCGCCTGCGGCTTGCGGCCGTGAAGTGCTCTCATGATACCGTGGTCACTAAATTCGCCTGTGGCTCATGAAGTGTCCAGGTATATGTCGCACTAAATTCGTGCGTCGCCTGCGGCTTGCACTCATTAAGTGCTCTCATTATATCATATCCCCCTATTTCTTGCAAAATATATGCGGGAATGATAAAATGTAAAAAATACGTCATTGGCGGAATCGGAATTTGCGCCAGTGTTTAGAAATTGCAAAGGACGGAAAACAGGCCATATGAGTGATAACAATCAGACCTTAGGGGGAGGTATTTCCTGGGGAAGGCTTTTAAAAAAGCTGTCTCCTTATACCATACAAAAAGGATTCCGGTATCTGAAGCATTATGGATGGAAGGAATTTTGGATCCGGCTGCAGGAACGGTTTGAACCGGAGGAGGTCCCCTACGGGCCTTGGTATGAGGAATACCGGCCGAAGGAAGAAGAACTTTCGCGGCAGAGGCAGGAGCGGTTTGCTTATGCGCCAAAGATCAGTCTGGTGGTTCCGGCTTATCGCACGCCGGAGAAGTTTCTGCGGGAGATGATCGGTTCTGTCCAGGCACAGACCTACGGCAATTGGGAGCTGTGCATTGCCAACGGGAGTCCGGAAGATGAGACAATGGCGGCGGTCCTTAGGGAGATTTCCCAAGAGGATGAAAGAGTGCGTTTTGAAGATCTGAAGACCAATGAAGGAATCGCCGGCAACACCAATGCGGCTTTTGCGATGGCAAAGGGAGAATTTATCGGCTTGCTGGATCATGATGATCTGCTTTCCCCGGACGCTCTGTATGAGGTGGTGAAAGCACTCAATGCACAGGAGGATGTGGATGTCGTTTATTCTGATGAAGATAAGGTGACGATGGATCTGTCTGAGCATTTCCAGCCGCATTTCAAACCGGATTTTAATTTGGATCTGCTGCGGTCCAATAACTATATCTGCCATTTTTTTGTGGTGCGTAGGACAATCGTGGAGCGGGCCGGGGGATTCCAGCCGGAATTTGACGGCGCTCAGGACTATGATTTTATCTTCCGGTGCACGGAACAGGCGAGAAGCATCCGCCACGTTCCGGAGATTTTGTACCACTGGCGCACCCATAAGGCGTCCACGGCGGACAATCCGGCCAGCAAAATGTATGCGTTTGAAGCGGGCCGGCGGGCCATCGCTGCCCATCTGGAACGGATGGGAGAGAATGGAGAAGTCAGCCATACGAAGGACTATGGATTTTACCGGGTCAAGTATAAGGTGTCTGGCAGTCCGCTGGTGTCCATATTGATTCCCAACAAAGACGAAAAAGATACGTTAAAAGCCTGTCTGGATTCCATTTTGGAGAAGACCTCCTATCCGGCTTATGAGATCATCGTCATTGAAAACAACAGCGAAAGCCGGGAGATTTTTGATTATTACCAGGAGATCAGCAAAAACCCCAGGATCCGCGTGGTGAACTGGGAACGGGAATTCAACTATTCCGCCATCAATAATTTTGGGGCTGGCTTTGCCAAAGGGGATTTTCTGCTGTTTTTAAACAACGACGTGACCATCATTACGCCTGACTGGCTGGAGGAAATGGTCAGTGTCTGCCAGCGTCCGGGTGTGGGCGCCTGCGGCGTGCGGCTTTATTATCCCGACAACACCATTCAGCATGGAGGCATTATCGTGGGATTGGGCGGAGTGGCAGGAAATGTTTTTACCGATATGCCCAGAGAAAGGACCGGCTATCTGCATAAGGCAGCCCTTTTACAGGATTTGAGCGCAGTGACTGCCGCTTGCGTGATGATGACTCGGAAAGCTTTTGACGAAGCCGGAGGCTTTACCGAAGAGCTGGCGGTGGCTTTTAACGATGTGGATTTGTGTTTAAAGCTTCGGAAAAATGGATATTTGGTGGTGTACAACCCCTATGTGGAGCTGTACCATATGGAATCCAAGACCCGGGGAACGGAGGACAGCAAGGAGAAGGTGCGCCGTTTCCAGTCCGAGATTGAATATATGAGATGCCATTGGCTGGATCTCCTAAAGGGCGGGGACCCCTATTATAATAAGAATTTATCTTTGACGAAGTGGAATTATTCTCTACGCCCCCATGAAAAGAGCAGATGATGAGGTTATGATGAAAAGGACAATGCAGGAAGTATCAATTGTAATACCGAATTATAACGGCAGACAGTATTTGGAGGTATGTCTCGGGGCTTTGGAAAATCAGACAGTGGGCGGATTTCCCATTTATTTGGTGGATAACGGTTCCAAGGACGGGAGCGTGGAATGGGTCAGGGCCAATTTCCCGCTGGTGCAGTGCATTTCACTGGAGGAAAATTTGGGGTTCTGCAAAGCGGTCAACGAAGGGATCAAGGCCAGCCGGACGCCTTTTATCATTTTGCTCAATAACGATACCAAGGTGCATCCCGAATTTGTGGAGGAGATGACCGCGGGGATCCGCCGCCATCAGAAGGCGTTTTCCTGTCAGGCTAAGATGATCCAGTATCATGACAGAAGCCGTATCGACGATGCGGGCAATTACTATAATGCGCTGGGCTGGGCCTTTGCCCGGGGAAAAGGCGCGGATGTGAAGCGGTACCAGAAGGAGGAGCGGATTTTTGCCTCCTGCGGCGGTGCCGCCATTTACCGCAGAGAGCTGTTGGTGAGCCTGGGATATTTTGATGAAGAGCATTTTGCCTATCTGGAGGATCTGGATGTTGGCTATCGGGCCCGGATTCAGGGATATGAGAATTGGTACCTTCCCAGGGCTATTGTCTATCATGTGGGCAGCGGGACCACCGGTTCCCGGTATAACCAGTTTAAAATCCGGTATTCCTCCCGGAATAATGTGTATTTGATCTACAAAAACATGCCCTTGGGACAGATTATTTTGAATGCTCCGCTGCTGGCGGCCGGTTTTTTGACGAAATTCGTTTTCTTTCTTAGAAAAGGCTACGGGCGGGAATATCTGGCCGGCATTAAGAATGGTTTCCAGCTTTGCCATAAGGAGAAAAAGGTGGAATTCAAGGGCAAAAATCTGAGAAATTATGGGAAGATCCAGCGGGAATTATGGGCAAATATCGGGAAAAGGCTGAAAAAATAGCAGGGTATTTTTCCGGACATTTCACAAAAAATTCAGAAATAAAAAAGGAATATTTTGTTGCCTTTTAAGGACAACTATTATATAGTAGAGAATGTTAAGATGATGGCAGTGGGCCTTCAAAAACCGATTGAGGTGATTAAATTTGATAAAGGATAACCAAAAGTATTTTAATCGTATGCATGTACTGATTGATGCTTTTGTGATTATGGCATCCTATGTGCTGGCCTGGCTGATCAAGTTTCAGGCGCCCTGGGCGGATAAGACCGGAGGAAGGCTGCCCTTTGAACAATATATGTTTGCCCTGGTGCTCATCGTACCGGGATATTTGATTTTATATTATGCTTTTAATCTGTATACGGCGAAGCGTGTACAGGGACGCAGGCTGGAGCTGGCGAATATCCTGAAAGCGAATACGCTGGGGCTTCTGCTGACGATATTCGGCCTGTATATGTTTAAGGAAGTGAACTTTTCCAGAGGACTGCTCTATATCTTTACGATCATTAACATCACGGCCGAGACACTTGTGAGGAATATGATCCGTTATGTCCTGCGGGATATGCGCAGGAGAGGCCTGAACCAGAAGCACATCGTGCTGGTGGGATACAGCCGGGCAGCGGAGGAATATATCGACAGGATTTTGCAGAATCCTCAATGGGGGTACACTATCCGGGGGATCCTGGACGACAAGGTGGAAGCCGGTACTATGTACAAAGGCGTCAAGGTAATCGGAAGGATAGCCAATCTGATGGTGATCCTGCCGGCGAACCGTCTGGATGAGATTGTGATCACCCTGGGGCTGAATGAGTATTACCGTTTGGAAGAAATTGTCGCGCTCTGTGAAAAATCAGGAGTGCATACGAAATTCATTCCGGATTATAATAAGATTATTCCCACCAGACCATACACCGAGGATATTTTGGGACTTCCGGTCATCAATATCCGGTATGTGCCGCTGAGCAATACGTTTAATGCGGTGCTGAAGCGTCTGATGGATATTGGAGGCTCTGTAGTGGCGATCATTTTGTCTTCGCCGATCATGCTTTTGGCATGTATACTGATTAAGCTGACGTCTCCCGGACCGCTGATCTATAAGCAGGAGAGGGTAGGGCTTCACAATAAGACCTTCTGGATGTACAAATTCCGCTCCATGGAGGTACAGCCTGAACAGGATGAGAAGAAGGCCTGGACCGTGAAGAATGATCCCCGGGTGACAGGAATCGGCAAATTTATGAGGCGGACGAGCATCGATGAGCTTCCGCAGTTGTTTAATATTTTCAAAGGTGATATGAGCCTGGTAGGGCCCAGACCCGAGCGTCCGTTTTTTGTGGAAAAATTCCGCGAAGAGATTCCAAGATACATGGTAAAGCATCAAGTGCGTCCGGGCCTTACGGGATGGGCACAGGTCAATGGTTACCGGGGAGATACATCTATACGTAAGCGTATTGAGTACGATCTGTATTATATAGAAAATTGGACGATAGGATTTGATATCAAGATTATCATCCTTACTTTTTTCAAAGGCTTTGTAAATAAAAACGCGTACTAACAAAGGATACAAGGGGAAAAATAATGGCGAAAAAATCAGGAACAGCAAAAAAAGTTCTGTTTGTGTTTGAGATTCTTATCTTATTGATATTGATCGGCGGTCTGTTTGTCTATGGCAAGATCAATTCCGGCCTGGACAAGCTGCATACCACGGAGATCGATGAAAATGAAGTGGGTATTGACGAGAACATCATCAAAAGTGAACGTTTGAAGGGCTTCACGAACATCGCGATCTTCGGTATTGACAGCCGTGGTGAGGGCAGCGATCTGAACATGGAGAACAGCGACGTGTTGATTCTGGCCAGCATCAACAATGATACCAAAGAAGTGAAACTGGTATCCGTATACCGGGATACGCTGCTGGATATCGGCAATGACTCCTATCAAAAATGCAATGCGGCATATAACAATGGAGGAGCCAAGCAGGCTTTGACCATGATCAACACGAATCTGGATTTGAATATCCAGGATTACGTGACGGTGAATTTTGCGGCTGTGACAGAGGTTGTGGATTGTCTGGGCGGCGTAGATATCGAGATGACCCGGGATGAGGTCATTCATATGAACGATTACTGCGAAGGGACCTCTGAGGTGACTGGAAAATCCTATGAACCCATCGACCCGCCGGAAGAGGATATCACCCAGACTTATCATTTGGATGGGACCCAGGCCACATCTTTTGCCAGAATCCGTTACGGCGGCGGAGATGATTTCAAGAGAACGGAGCGTCAGCGTCTGGTGATTTCTAAGATCGTGGAGAAGGCGAAGAAGGCCAGTCTGGCTCAGTTGACCAGCATCATGGATAAGGTATTCCCGATGATCGAGACCTCCTTCACTAAGAATGAGATCTTTGAAATGGGCGCCAGCATGCTGTCCTATAACCTGGGTGAGACCATGGGCTTCCCTAAGGGCTTTGTCCCGGTTACTTTTGAGACAAAGGGTGCCTGCGTGGTGCCGGTTACCTTGAGAAACAATGTGGTGGAGCTGCACAATTTCTTATTTGGCGAGGATGCCGGCTATGAGCCTTCCGAGGAAGTGCTGCATCGGAGTGATGTGATCGTCAGTCTTTCCGGATATGACGAGATGTATTTTGCCAATAAAGAAGAGACCGCCGCTGAAACGACCCAAACTGCCGATGATGCCAGTTGATAGAGAAGGATAGAGGAGAGGTTGCTGCGTGAGGATGCGGCAGCCTCTTTTTGTACACGATTTATGGAGGAAAAATATGGCGACAGATGTGAACAAGAAAACAGTGGATGTGCTGATCCCCGCCTACCGGCCGGGGCGGGAGCTGGAGAAGCTGCTCGATATGCTGGAGAAGCAGACCTACGCCCCGACGCATATTAAAATTGTCAATACTGAGGAAAGCTTATGGGACTATGGAATCGAGGAACGACATCCTGGGATCTGTGTACGGCATATCCGCAAGGAGGACTTCGATCATGGAGGCACCAGAAGGACCATGGCAGAGAGCTCGAACAGCGATATTCTGCTGTTTATGACACAGGATGCTGTTCCGGCCAATGAATTCCTGGTGGAGGAGCTGGTACGGGCGCTGTCCCAGGAAAACGTATGCGCAGCCTATGCCAGACAGGTGCCCAATGGAGAGTGCAAAGAAGCGGAAAAATATACCCGTCTCTTTAATTATCCGCCCAAGAGCCGCGTCAAGACGAAGGCAGATCTGCCGGTTTTGGGCGTGAAGACATATTTTTGCTCCAATGTTTGTGCTGCCTATGACAAGAGGATCTATGAGGAGCTGGGCGGTTTTGTGCAGCGGACCATATTTAATGAGGATATGCTTTTTGCCTCTAAGGCTATCGGCGCGGGTTATGGGATTGCTTATGCAGCGGCCGCCAAGGTTTACCATTCCCACGATTATACCTGCCGCCAGCAGTTTCACCGGAACTTTGACCTGGGTGTTTCCCAGGCGGAATATGCCCAGGTGTTTGAAGGTCTGCCGTCTGAGGGAGAAGGGATCCGTCTGGTGAAAATGACAGCGGCCCATCTGGTATCTGCCCACAGGTGGTGGGAGCTGCCGGAACTATTTTTCCAAAGCGCATTTAAGTACGCGGGATATTTTCTGGGCAGACGTTTTCATAAGCTTCCGAAAGGGCTGGTGAAGCGATGCACCATGAGTCCAGGCTATTGGAAATGAAAACGGCCTTTCATCGTTTTTTAAAAATTCTATCACAGTTTAAACACAATTGATTGATAGACTTAGTTCAACAAAAAGAAAAGAGCAGATTTCAAATAGATACGAAAGGGGCCATAGAATATGAGCGATTATAAGTGGGATGGTGACATGTACCAGGGAACTCCGGACGGAGAGAAAAAATATGACTATTATAAAGTAGGAGATCAGGAAACCGATGGGCAGGCTTCTGCCGGGGAGACGACAGCTTCTGCTGCAGCGGACAGCGGGGAAGGAAAGAAAGCGGCGGAGACGGCGCAGGAGACTTCTTATCAGAACGGGGAACGGCAAGGAGCGGCTTCTTATCAGAGCAGTGCCCAGCAAACCGCAGGAGGCAGCGAAAGTACAACGGGAGGGAATTCCTTCCAGGGAAGCGCGCAGGGCGGCCCTTCTTATCAAGGGAGCGCCGGACAAGGGACTGACGGTATGGGATCTCCTTATCAAAGGAACGCAGGCCAGGGAACGGGCTATCAGGGAGCACCCTATCAAGGCGGCGGTTATCAGGGCAGCAATTACCGGGCCGGTCAGCAGGGAGCGCCTTATCAGCAGCAGAAAGCGCCTAAGAGGAAAAAGGTGAAGAAGCAAGGCAGCGGTGTCGGCAAAAAATTTGGAATTACGATTTCCTTGGCGCTGGTTTTTGGGCTGGTAGCCGGCTTGGTCTTCCAGGGCGTCAATGTGATCGGAAATAAATATTTTAATACAGGGAGTCAGACCAATCAGCAGCATATTGAGAGCACTCAGTTAGTGCCTCAGACAGAGGCAAGTGCAGATGGCAAAAGCAGCAGTGCGACGAAGCTTACGAGTAGCAGCGTGTCAGCGGTAGCCAAAAGCGCGATGCCGTCTGTTGTAGCGATTACGTCTATCAGCGTGCAGCAGATTCCGGATTTCTTCGGATACGGCACCCAGGAATATCAGGGCGTGGCCAGCGGTTCTGGTGTGATCGTAGGGGAAAATGACAAAGAGCTTTTGATCGCTACCAATAATCATGTGGTGGAAGATGCCAGCCAGCTGAGCGTCTGCTTCATTGGGGATGATGTGATTTCTCCTGAGCAGACACAGGAAGCATTGAGCAGCAATGGCGGATTGGATACCAAGGGTGCGGTGAGCGCCAGCGTAAAAGGGACGGATCCCTCCAACGATCTGGCAGTGATTTCCGTGAAGAAGGAAGATATTCCGGAGGATACCATGGCGCAGATCAAGATTGCGCAGATCGGAAATTCCGATGATCTGGAGGTAGGCGAGCAGGTAGTGGCAATCGGCAATGCTCTGGGTTATGGGCAGTCCGTGACCGCAGGCTATGTGAGTGCATTAAACCGTCAGGTGAATTTTGAGAACTCCAACAGCTCTACGATGATTCAGACCGATGCGGCCATCAATCCTGGCAACAGCGGCGGAGCCCTCTTGAATATGCAGGGACAGCTGATCGGCATCAACTCTGCCAAAGAGGCAGCCAATGCGGTGGAGGGCATGGGATACGCCATCCCCATCACGACAGCATCTCCGATCCTGGATGAGCTGATGAGCCGTGAGACCAGGGAAAAGGTGGATGAAAAAGACAGCGCGTACCTGGGAATTAAAGTGGCGGATTTGTCCGAAGAAGCGATTCAGATGTATAATATGCCTCAGGGAGCCTTCGTAGCGGAAGTGACAGAGGGCAGTGCGGCAGAAAAAGCCGGTCTGAAGCAGGGAGATATCATTACGAAGCTGGACGGACAGACCGTGACCGGACGAGATGACCTGCTGGATAAGCTGCAGTACTACAAGGCCGGTGAGAGCGTGGAGATCGTGGCTAACCGTGCCAATGAAGGCGAATATGTGGCCAAGACGATGCAGATTACCTTTGACAAACGTCCGGCTGGTGAGTAACAAATGATAAAGTGTTTTGTGACAATATAGTTTTCCCATAAAATGGAATGCCTGGAGAAGAAGTTTTCTTTCCAGGCATTCTTTGTTTCTCTCCCTCAATTTCTGGACCAATTTAGAAAATGTTTATTTGTTACTGCTATAGAATGTGATATAATGAGGATACTGAATGAGTACTGGACAGGAGTGTCCGCAATACGGAGACCTGAAAGCGAGGATTTAATATGTCAGATGAACTAGACAAACAAGAGTTGGAAGAAGCCAAAGAGCCGGAAGCAGGCAGTCTCGATTCCGAACAGGAAGATGAATACGAGAAGATTTGTTTTCTGTGCCGGCGTCCGGAGAGTAAGACCGGGAAGATGATCGATCTTCCCAATGACATACATATCTGCACGGAATGCATGCAGAAGAGCTTTAATGCGATGAATAATCCGAATCTGAACTATTCGGAGCTGCTGAACAACATGCCCAATATGAGCATGATCGATTTGTCCAGCATACCGGGACAGATTCCGAAGAATCAGCAGGTGAAGAAAAAAGCCAAGAAAAAAGAGGAGGCGCCCAAAACTCTGAACATCAAGGACATTCCGGCGCCGCATAAGATCAAGGCCAGCCTGGATGAATATGTCATCGGGCAGGAATATGCAAAGAAAGTCATGTCTGTTGCCGTGTATAACCATTATAAGCGTGTGGCGACGGATACGATGGATGAGATTGAGATTGAAAAATCCAACATGCTGATGATTGGGCCCACCGGATGCGGCAAGACCTATCTGGTGAAGACATTGGCACGGCTTTTGGACGTGCCTTTGGCCATTACCGATGCCACTTCCCTGACCGAGGCCGGATATATCGGAGACGATATCGAGAGCGTGGTTTCCAAGCTTTTGGCGGCTGCGGATAACGATGTGGAGCGGGCGGAGCACGGGATTATTTTTATCGATGAGATCGATAAGATCGCCAAGAAGAAAAATACCAATCAAAGGGATGTGAGCGGCGAAGCGGTGCAGCAGGGAATGCTGAAGCTGCTGGAAGGCAGCGAAGTGGAGGTTCCTGTGGGAGCCAACAGTAAAAATGCTATGGTTCCGTTGACGACAGTGAATACCAGGAACATCCTGTTTATCTGCGGCGGCGCTTTTCCGGATTTGGAAGGCATCATCAAGGAGCGTTTAAACAAGCAGGCATCCATCGGTTTCCAGGCGGATCTGAAGGATAAATATGATAACGACGATACACTGCTGGAGAAGGTGACGGTGGACGATATCAAAGCGTTCGGCATGATTCCCGAGTTCGTAGGCCGTCTGCCCATCATTTTCACGCTGCGCGGTTTGACCAAAGATATGCTGGTGAAGATCTTGAAAGAGCCGAAAAATGCGATCCTGAAGCAGTATCAGAAGCTGCTGTCATTGGATGAGGTGAAGCTGGAGTTTGATGAAGAAGCTTTGGAGGTGATCGCGGAGAAGGCGCTGGAGAAGAAGACGGGTGCCAGGGCGCTGCGGGCTATTTTGGAAGAATTTATGCTGGATATCATGTATGAGATTCCCAAGGACGACAGCATCGGCCAGGTCGTTATAACCAAGGAATATATTCAGGGAACCGGGGGACCCAGGATCTTGCTGCGGGGCCAGGAAGTGCCGAGGCTGGAATCCCACGCGTAGATATGTGTTTCTGTCATTGCTGCCTCAGGAGGGGCGGCGCATACGAAAGGAGATAGGCTATGGGAAATGATTTTTTAGGTGAATTGGGAGAGACCATCACCAAAACGGCAAAAGAAATTGGGGAAAAGGCGGACGTGTTCTTTGAGAGCCAGAAGCTTCAGAACAAAGCCGCATCAGAAAAACGGATGATCGAGAAGAATCTTTCCGATCTGGGCAACCTGGTCTATAAGAGATATGTGGACGGGGAGACGATGGATGAAGAACTCAGTGCTGTTTGTGAGGAGATCACCCAGCATCAGACAGTCATCGCAAAATACCGGGAAGAGATCGCCAGACTCAAAGGACGGAAGATCTGCGGCGGCTGCGGAGAGAGCATTGACAGAGATTCCGCTTTCTGTCCGAAATGCGGCACGCCATGTCCTCCAGATCCGGAGCCCGAAGTGATGGAAGGCGATGTGGTGGATGAGGACGGTGAGGTCCAGGAACCTGCTGACGATGCGGAAGCGGTGAAGGAAGAGGCATGTCAGGAGCCGGCAGCGGATGCCGGGGAAGAGACCGGAGACGCTTTGGAAGAACCGCAGCGGGAGAACCCGGAGGAATAGGAGCGGCCTATGATTTTCTTGGGAGTGATAGCTGGGATTTTTCTTGCGGAGGTGGGAATCTGTTCTTATGTGAACAGCAACTGGCTCCAGGGCAGGAGGAAGAAGATTTTAGGAGGCAGGATCAGCCTTCATAATTGTCATAATGAGGCGGGGCTTTTGGGTGTGTTCCACAAGGATAAAAAGCTGGGAGAATGCCTCAGTGTGTTCGTCCTGTCCGGCATTATCTGGGAATTTTTCCATGCGCTGTTCAAAAAGGGCCAGCCGCTGGTAAAGCTGGGATTGAGCTTTATAGCGGGCGGAGGTCTGGGTAACTGCTATGAGCGCTTGGCCAAGGGATATGTTACGGATTATATCAGCGTGGAAGACGGCAGGCCCAAAGCTAAGAGATTGGTATTTAATCTGGCAGATGTATGGATTGCTGTTGGCAGTCTGCTTTTTGTAATCGGCAGACTGGCCGGGCTGGTACATAAAAAAAGATAAGAAAAGTATATAAAAAAGACGAGGAAAGCGCGCATTTGCCGCATATGGCAGAGGCGCGTTTTTCGGAGGAGGGAGATTATGTATAAGCTGTGGGAAGGCTTGGAAAACCTGAAGAAAAACTACCGGTGGATTGAGCTGTCGCATCCGCTGAACAATGACAGCCCCTATTGGGGCGGGATACCGGAGGGGATGCTGGAATTGGGCACGACGGTCTATGACTGGGGCAATGAGATGCTGGACTGCCTGATCCAATCCTTCAAATTTCCGGGACAGTTTGGCACTCATATCGATTTTCCGGGACATTTTATCCGTGGAGGCGCTCTGTCTGAGAAATACGGCGTGAGGGATATGGTGTTTCCTTTAGTGGTCATTGATGTCACCGCTCAAGTGAAACAGGATGTCCACTATGCAGTGACTGTAGAGGATATCCGGGAATTTGAGAAAAAATATGGTGATATTCCCGACGGAGCTTTTGTGGCGCTGCGTACCGGATGGAGTGAGCGCTGGCCGGATATGGATGCCATCTCCAACTATGATGAGGAGGGTGGAGAGCATTTTCCGGGATGGTCAATGGAAGCCCTGCAATATATTTATGAGGTGCGGAATGCGGCAGGCAACGGCCATGAGACCTTGGATACGGATGCTTCCTTCTTGGCGGCAGCGGCCGGGGATTTGGCCTGTGAGCGGTACGTGCTGGGAAAAGGTAAGCTGCAGGTTGAGGTGATGTGTAATTTGGATCAGGTACCTCCGGCCGGTGCGGTGGCTGTTGCGGCTTTTCTTCCGATTGAGGGTGCTACGGGACTGCCTGTACGCATGTGGGCGATTACGGAATAGGGGGCGCAGGCATGGCTGGAAAGTATTCGAAGAAGCTGTTTTTGGGGCTTTTCATAGCTCTGTTGCTTATGCTCTCATGTGTTACGGTCCAGGCTAAGACACAGAAGGTGGAATTTACCGATGGGAGCGGTACCTATCTGATTAAAAAAAGCAGTGGCTGGTATCTGAAGGATAAAGATGACCAGGCGCTCACCGGCATCGTCTATCTGAAAGTGAACAAATATGATTATCTTCAAAAAGGATATTACTATTTTGACAGTAAGGGACGTCTGGAGGAGAAGCAAGGCATCTGCCGTTTTGTGAACCGGAAAGTGAACGGACAGACCTTTCATGGATACTATTACCACACAGACCATGGCCGTTTCTGCGATCATGCGCTGGGGATCCGGCTGTTTGCCGATGGCCTGGCCTCCGATGCCGGGCGGGTCTATAAGGGCTATTATTATATCGGGCCTTATGGAAAGGTGACCGCAGATGCCAGGATGCGCTACCTAAAGGAATTTAAAAGCGGCGGGATCCGGTTTGAGACCGGGTATTACTACTTTGAAAAAGGAGGACGGCTGTCCAGGACCAAGACCGTGCACAAGATCCAAGGCAGTGTCCATGGCAAGAAGTGGAATGGGCTGTATTACTTTGGCAATGCCAACGGACGGCTCTCCACATCGGCTGGCTGGAAGAAAATAGGAAGCGATTGGTATTATTTCGGGCCGGGCGGCAAGGCATACCAAAACCGCTGGGCAGGCTCCTATTACTTGGGAAAAGACGGGAAAATGCTCACAAACTGCCGGACGCCGGATGGATACTATGTGGACTGCAGCGGCAAGGTCTGCAAAAAAGAAGAGATGCGGTTCAGCTCTTTGAAGGCGCAGCTGCAGCAGGAATGTGCTTCCGTAGGAGGAAGCTGGGCAGTCTATGTGAAAGATTTAAAGACCGGGGATTATCTGGTGACCAGTGAGCAGTCCATGTATTCCGCCAGTGTGATCAAACCCTTTGTCATGGCTTCCATGTATGATTGTATAAAGAGAGGGCAGGTGGCCGATTCCGGTTCTGTTCAGTCTCTTCTCAGGGAGATGATCACTGTCAGCGACAATGAGGCATACAACGAACTGGTGCGCCGCCAAGGAGTTCCTTATGGATTTGCCAGTGGGGCGGCCACCGTGAACCAATATCTGTCCAAGAACGGATATCAAGGGACCACCTGCCGTCATACGCTTCATCCGGCGGGGTCAAGCTATGCGGGGATCGGAGGAAGCAATCTGGTGTCTGCCAAAGACTGCGGTATGCTGCTGGAACGCATTTATAAAGGGACCTGCGTATCCAAGCAGGCTTCCTCTAAAATGCTGAACCTGTTGCTGAATCAGGAGCGGAGAGTGAAGATACCCTCCGGGCTTCCGTCAGGGACGAAGGTAGCCAATAAGACGGGGGAGACCTCTTCCGTTCAGCATGATATGGCCATTGTATGGGGGCCGAAGACGGACTATGTGATCTGCGTGCTGAGTGCGGGACTTGGAGAGTACAGTGCCATTCGGGAGATACAAAAGATTTCTGCCAAGGTATATGATTATCTGCAGCGGGGATAAGATCATTTAAGGGGATGTATGAGAGTGCGTGGAAAATCATGGAAACGTTGGATGAAATACGGGACAGCAGGGCTTATCCTGTCTCTGGCAGCGGCAAGGAGTGTCTGTGGGGATGCTCTTTACGATCATCTGCCTTATTTTTCTGCAGGTCTGGGAAGCCAGGAAGCAGAGGAACGGGTGCCGGTGAACTATTTTACCGGAGAATACTTATACCTATACCAAGGGGAATGGTATTTGACGAAGGCGGGAAAGGCACGCACGGGCTTGGTCCATCTGGAGGTGTCTTTTGGCGATCACGACCCTGGCTTTTACTATTTCTTAGAGGACGGACGGCTGGAGACAGGGCCGAAGGTGCGCAAATTCAAGAATGTCAAGGTCTACGGGGCCACCTTTGACGGATATTATTACCATGGGGAAAATGGCCGTTTTTATGCCAAGGCCCGGGGACTTTGCAGACTTTCGGGATTGAAATGCAACGGCCGCAGCTATGACGGGATTTATTATATAGGAGACTTGGGAAAATTGGCACGGCGGGAGCGGCCCAGATATCTGAAGGCCCAGGAGGTGGACGGTGTGAGCTATCCAGAGGGCTGGTATTATTTTGAAGAGGGCGGGGCGCTCTGCCGGAAAAAGATGGCCCACGAGATCCATGGAACATTTGACGGCAGGGAATTTGACGGCATTTATCTTTTCCGTGGGGAAAGAGCCAGTCTGGATGATTCGTATCAGATTGTGGTGGCAGAAGGCACGGAGCTTGTGGAATATGCGAAGCCTGCTGATATGGCCGCGCTCAAGGAAGCTTTGGAAGAGAAGCTTCGGGGATACGACGGGCAGTGGGCGGTCTATGTGAAAAATCTGGATACGGATGAGGCCTTTTCCATCGGGGACAAGCCCATGTATTCGGCCAGCCTGATCAAGAGCTTTGTGATGGGGGCCGTGTTTGAAAGCATCGAACGGGGCCGGTTGGAGGAGGACGCTGTCTTAGACCGGCTGCTGGAGCAGATGATTACCGTCAGTGACAATGAATCCTATAATGAACTGGTCAGACGCCTTGGGAAAAACGGAAGCTTTTCCCAGGGAGCGGATTGGGTGAATGCCTGGCTGACAATCAATGATTATGAAGCTACCGGCTGCCATCATACCTTAGCGCCGTCCGGAAGCGCCAGTGCCAGTGATGGTACCGGCGAACGGAATGTGACCTCTGTGGAAGAGTGCGGCTGGCTATTGGAGTCCATTTACCGGGGAGAGTGCGTTTCCAAAGAAGCCTCTGACAAAATGCTGACACTGTTATTAGGCCAGGAAAACAAGGTCAAGATACCGGCAGGGGTGCCAGGGGACATCCAAGTGGCAAATAAGACAGGGGAGACGGACACCCAGGCCCATGACATGGCCATTGTCTGGGGAGATTCTTATACCTATATTTTGTGTGTGATGTCTACGGATTTTAAAAATGAAGGGACAGCGGTCACTCATGTGGGGGAGATTTCCAAACAGGTTTACGACGCGTTGAATCCAAAAACAGAAGAAATTAAAGTATGGACAAAGAACAGCCAGTAACTGAACAGAAGCAGCAGGCTCAGACAGACGGATTGTGACAGCGGGAGGGCCCGTCACAGCTTTGGAATGAAAAGAGAGGAGCAGAAGGATGAAGCTGTATCAGATTTATTTCAGTCCTACAGGAGGGACAAAAAAGGTGACAGATATCCTGGGCAGTGCATGGGATTGTGAGAAAGAGGACATTGATTTGAGCAGTCCGGATGTGGATTTTGGAGCGTATGCCTTCGGGCCGGAGGATGTGTGTCTGGTGGCCGTGCCGTCCTTTGGTGGCCGGGTTCCAGATGGGATAGCGGGACGGATCGCCGGTCTGTCCGGCGGCGGTGCCAAAGCGGTCCTGATCTGTGTATATGGCAACCGTGCCTATGAGGACACGTTGGCAGAGCTGGAGGACGTGCTGAGCGCTGGAGGATTTGTCTGTCTGGCGGCGGTGGCTGCCATTGCAGAGCATTCCATTGCCCGTCAATTTGCTGCCGGACGGCCGGATGCAGAGGATGAAAGGGAGCTGTTGGAATTTGCCGCGAGGATTCAGGAGGCAGCAGATACGGGGGCTTCTGTACCTGTGAAGGTGCCGGGAAACCGTCCTTACAAAGAATATAAGATCGTTCCTATGGCACCGAAGGCGGATGAGACATGCAATGAATGCAAAAAATGTGTCAAAGCCTGTCCGGTGAAGGCGATCGATGGGGAGGATCCCCGGCAGACGGACAGTGGAATCTGTATCTCTTGTATGCGCTGCATCGCTGTCTGTCCACAGGGAGCCAGAAAGCTGGATGAGGCGATGCTGGCAGCGTTGGGAGAGAAATTAGAGAAGCTCTGCACTGGCCGGAAGAAAAATGAATTGTTTCTGTAAGAGGCGGATCAGGAGTGTATCGAGGGACGCAGGAAGGAATTGTCCTTCTACGGCCGATGCGCAGTCCGCTTCCATTAGGTGTCATTTTTCTATTAAATGAAAAGGAGCCCCGCAAGGGACTCCTTTTGTGTCATGGAGGTTTCCTTTAATGCTGTTTAAAATAAGCCTGGAGCGCCTCGCCCATGAATTTAGAGGCGCCTGGTCCGTAGCGCTTGTCCATGGCCTCGATGATCTTAGGATCGTGGAGATATCCTTCCATGAGGATGCTGTAATAGTTTTCTCCGAGGTCCATATGCTCCGGCTGGGTCTCTTTGGCCAAATCCATTAAGGCCTGTACCATGTTCTGGACTTCTTCGGAACGGGGATCTTTTGTCACATCTGCAAGGAGCTGCTGGGTTAGCTCCTGGTTTTTCTCTATATAGCCGCCTGCCTTGATTTCTTCCATTTTATCCATATTTTCTGAAAAATGGCTGAGGTTATTTTTGACGGATTCCACGTATTTTTCGATGCTGCCGTAAAATTTGACAGCAGTTTCGGCAATGCTGGCTCCATTTTCTTTGGCTCTTTTGATGAATTGGTCATCGAAGGCTTGAACACTTCCCCAATATTGGATCACTTCTTCTTCGTTTTCAGTTTTAAACTGTTCCAGTACCTTTATATATTCACTTAAATCAAATTCTTGAAAACTCATGCAGGTTTCTCCTTTCTCGAGCTTTTCCAAAAGCGCTAACAGCCTATCCAGCCGGTCGCGCTTGGCTTTCAGCAGTTTCCTTTGGTTTTTGAACGCCTTTAATTTATCATAATCAGGGGTTTCCATGATTTGCTTGATATCCTTCAGCTTGAAATCCAATTCTTTGAAAAACAGGATTTGCTGGAGAGTGTTGAGCGCTTCGTCATCATACAGGCGGTATCCTGCATCTGTGACCTTCGTGGGTTTGAATACGCCGATTTCATCATAATACTGCAGGGTCCGTACGCTGATGCCGGAAAGTGCGGCAACTTCTTTGATGGTTCTCATGATGGTCCCCTCCTTTTTCCTTTTAGATTCCGGACAGCCAATCCGTCTGTCCGCCGGCTGGGCAGATCATCTGCTGTCTTTAATAGTATCATACAGTATCACGTACCGTGAGGGTCAACTGTTTTTTCTAATAAAAAAGAGAAAAGATTTGGCAGGGCCCCTTCGTGCGCCGTGAGGCTTAGGAAGGTCTATTGATAATTCTTAGGAATGTTGGTATGATAAATATAATTCAGCTGTCAAAAAAGGCGCTTTGGCAGGCATTATCCTTCTTCGGCAGATTCCTGGTCTTCTTTTACTAAGAGCCAACTGCGGCTGTATGTGTTCAGGAAAGCCTTAAGGCATAAGTCTTCGCAAACACTGGATTTTCAGACTCGATTCGCTTTAATTAAAATTTATAGGAGTCTTATATTATGAAAATAAAAGTTCTGCTATGTAGTATTGTTTTATTTGCAAGCTGTATTTTTTATATTGGATGGTATTTCTTCCAGGGGCGGGACCGCTTTTGGGTGATCAATTGAACACTCATATGAGGTTCACAAGTCCATCTTCTTATCATAATATGGAAGGTTCCGGAAACATTCATGCAGTTTGTGAACCGAAGAGTATAAGTGATAGGTCACAGAAGCTAGTGGTAACGGTTACCAATGGTTCAGAGAAGACTGTGGAATGGAGCAAACCGGAGACCTTTCAGTTAGAAAAGAAAATAGAGGATCAGTGGTATTTTCATGAAACGGATAAGAAATATATAGAATCTGATGATAAAGTTTTGGAACAGAAGGCATCTGCGGTATTTGAATATCGTATTGGATGGCTGGCAAAGCCAGGCACCTATCGGCTGGTATATTTGTTTCAGGGGGATTGGTGTTCGGCAGAATTTGTAATTCCATGACGATTAAAGAATTAAGTCACCATGAGAATTCATGGAACAAAAAAGGGGCAATACTTTTGTGCGATTTACATCACCGCTAAAAGTATTGCCCCATAAAAATGCCGGCCCCTCTTTTGACACCCCAATTTTGCCAAATAAAAAAATGCAGGAGATGGGACTTGAACCCACACGATCTTGCGACCACAGGCACCTGAAGCCTGCGCGTCTGCCAATTCCGCCACTCCTGCATTTGTTATTGGTGAGCCGCTTTCGTGCGACTGCTTGAATATAATAACCCGATTAGGAAAAAATGTCAATAGATAATTTTAAAAAAAACGAAAAAAATATTTGTCGAAATAAAAAATTTTTTAGCGGCTGGATATGTTGAAAAAAGGGTTTGCTTATGGTACACTTTTTAGGATTTAAAGAAAGGAAGATAGTATGAGAGCGTTCCTAATATTAGAAGATGGAGATGTTTTTACAGGAACCAGCATCGGTTCCACGAAAGAAGTCATCAGTGAAATCGTGTTTAATACATCGATGACTGGCTATTTGGAAGTCATGACTGACCCCTCTTATGCAGGACAGGCTGTGTGCATGACGTATCCCTTGATTGGTAATTACGGTATTTGTCATGAGGACCAGGAATCTGATCGTCCCTGGGTGGACGGATATATTGTCCGTGAATTATCAAGAACTCCCAGCAACTTCCGAAGCGAAGACACAATTTCCCATTTCTTAGAGAAGCATGACATTCCCGGCATCGCCGGAATTGATACCAGAGCCCTTACGAAGATTCTTCGTGAAAAGGGAACCATGAATGGCATGATTACCGTCAATGAAAATTATGATTTAGACACTATTATCCCCCGATTAAAAGCGTATACCACAGGAAAAGTCGTTGAAAAAGTCAGTTGTAAGGAGAAGTCTGTGCTCTCCGGGAACGGACCGAAGGTAGCGCTGCTGGATCTGGGCGCGAAGAGGAATATTGCGCGGTCTCTGAATCAGAGAGGCTGCCAAGTGACCATTTATCCGGCTTTGACCACTGCCGAGGAGATTCTGGCGGATGCGCCGGATGGGATCATGCTGTCTAATGGACCGGGAGACCCGAAGGAATGCGTTTCTATTATAGAAGAGATTAAGAAGCTGTATGCTTCTGATGTGCCAATATTTGCCATTTGTCTGGGGCATCAGCTGATGGCCTTAGCCAATGGCGCGGATACCCATAAGATGAAATATGGTCATCGCGGCGGCAACCATCCGGTGAAGGATTTAAAGACCGGGCGGGTATATATTTCCTCCCAGAACCATGGTTATGTGGTGGAGCCGGATTCCATGGATGCGTCTGTGGCGGTGCCTGCATTTGTCAATGTCAATGACGGAACCAATGAAGGCCTCGCTTATTTGGGTAAAAATATATTCACTGTGCAGTTTCATCCGGAAGCGTGTCCCGGACCGCAGGATTCCGGGTATTTGTTTGACCGATTTATGGAAATGATGGGAGGGACAAAATAATGCCGAAGAATCCGGATATCAAAAAAGTGTTGGTCATCGGCTCCGGTCCTATTATCATCGGACAGGCAGCAGAGTTTGACTATGCGGGAACACAGGCTTGCCGTTCCCTGAAAGAAGAGGGCATTGAGGTTGTCCTGTTGAATTCCAATCCGGCGACCATCATGACGGATAAGGATATCGCTGATAAAGTATATATTGAGCCTCTGACCGTGGAAGTGGTGGAGCAGCTCATTTTGAAGGAAAAGCCTGACAGCGTGCTTCCCACCCTGGGCGGCCAGGCAGGTCTGAATCTGGCTATGGAGCTGGAGGAGGCAGGTTTCCTGAAGGATAATGACGTGCGCCTGATCGGCACCACCTCCCAGACCATTAAGAAGGCGGAGGACCGCCTGGAATTTAAGAGTACGATGGAGAAGATCGGCGAGCCGGTGGCTGCTTCCAAAGTGGTTGAGACCGTGGAAGACGGTGTGGCATTCACCAATACCATCGGGTATCCGGTGGTGTTGCGACCTGCTTATACCCTGGGTGGTTCCGGCGGCGGCATCGCGGAAAATGAAGCAGAGCTTCGGGAGATCTTGGAGAACGGACTTCGTCTCTCCCGCGTGGGCCAGGTTTTGGTGGAACGCTGCATCGCTGGTTGGAAAGAAATCGAGTATGAAGTGATGCGTGACGGTGCCGGCAACTGTATCACCGTTTGTAATATGGAAAATATTGACCCGGTGGGCGTGCATACCGGCGACAGCATCGTTGTGGCTCCTTCCCAGACCCTGGGGGACAAAGAATATCAGATGCTGCGTACCTCCGCGTTGAATATTATCACAGAGCTGGGGATCACCGGCGGCTGTAACGTACAGTATGCGCTGCATCCGGAGAGCTTTGAATATTGTGTCATTGAGGTCAATCCCCGTGTGTCCCGTTCTTCCGCGCTGGCTTCCAAAGCCACGGGCTATCCCATCGCGAAGGTGGCGGCGAAGATCGCTTTGGGCTACACCCTAGACGAGATCCCCAATGCCATCACAGGCAAGACCTATGCCAGCTTCGAGCCCATGCTGGATTACTGCGTGGTGAAGATCCCAAGACTTCCCTTTGATAAATTTATCAGCGCCAAGAGGACGCTGACCACACAGATGAAGGCTACCGGAGAGGTTATGAGCATTTGCAATAACTTTGAAGGCGCGCTGATGAAGGCGATCCGTTCCTTGGAACAGCATGTGGACAGCCTGATGTCTTATGACTTTACGAAGCTTTCCAAGGAAGAGCTGCTGGAGCAGTTAAAAGTGGTGGACGACAGACGGATCTGGGTGATCGCGGAAGCGATCCGCAAAGGGATTCCACAGGATAAAATCCATGAGATCACGAAGATCGATCTGTGGTTTATCGATAAGATTGCGATTTTGACAGAGATGGAGGAAGCCCTGCGCACCCAGCCGCTGACTGAAGAGCTGCTGCGGGAAGCGAAGCGCATGGAATTCCCGGACTATATCATTGCCGAATTATGTGGCAAGAAGCCTGATGAGGTGAAGAAGCTGCGTAAGGAATACGGCATCACAGCGGCATTTAAGATGGTGGATACCTGTGCGGCGGAATTTGCGGCCAGCACGCCGTATTACTATTCTGTCCATGGGGGAGAGAACGAAGCTGTTGCCACAGAGGGCAAGAAGAAAGTCCTGGTACTCGGCTCCGGCCCGATCCGTATCGGCCAGGGAATTGAGTTTGACTTCTGTTCCGTGCACTGTACCTGGGCCTTTTCCAAGGAAGGCTATGAGACGATCATTGTCAACAATAACCCGGAGACGGTGAGTACGGACTTTGATATCGCAGATAAATTGTATTTTGAGCCATTGACTCCGGAAGACGTGGAAAATATCGTGGATATTGAGAAGCCGGACGGAGCGGTGGTACAGTTTGGCGGCCAGACGGCCATTAAGCTGACGCAGGCTTTGATTAAGATGGGCGTGAAGATCCTGGGCACTTCCGCGGAAAATGTGGATGCGGCGGAAGACAGGGAGCTGTTTGACGAGATCCTGGAGACCTGCCATATTCCGCGTCCCAAGGGACAGACGGTGTTCACTGCCGAGGAAGCGAAAAAAGCGGCCAATGAGCTGGGGTATCCGGTTTTGGTCCGTCCTTCCTATGTGCTGGGCGGTCAGGGCATGCAGATTGCGATTAATGATGAGGACGTGGAGGAATTCATCGGCATCATCAACCGGATTGCGCAGGAGCATCCGATTTTAGTGGATAAATATCTGGTGGGCAAGGAAATTGAGGTGGATGCCGTATGTGATGGGGAAGACATCCTGATTCCCGGCATCATGGAGCACATTGAGCGCGCCGGCATCCATTCCGGTGACAGTATTTCCGTGTATCCGGCGCAGACCATCAGTGAAAATGCGAAGAAGACCATCGAGGAATATACGAAGCGCCTGGCCCAGTCTCTGCACGTGATCGGTATGATCAATATCCAGTTCATCGTCTGCGGAGAAGAGGTATATGTGATCGAGGTGAATCCTCGTTCCAGCCGTACCGTTCCTTATATCAGCAAGGTGACCGGCATTCCCATTGTGCCGCTGGCGACGAAGGTAATATTGGGGCACAAGCTAAGAGACATGGGCTATACGCCGGGACTGCAGCCGGAGGCGAAGCATATCGCCATCAAGATGCCGGTATTCTCCTTTGAGAAGATCCGCGGGGCAGATATCAGCCTGGGACCGGAGATGAAATCCACCGGAGAATGTCTGGGTATCTCTGAGAATTTCAATGAAGCCCTTTATAAGGCATTCCTGGGCGCTGGGATCAAGCTGCCCAAGTATAAAAATATGATCATCACCGTCAAGGATGAGGACAAGGAAGAGATCGTGGATATCGCCCGGAGATTTGAAGCCCAGGGCTATAAGATCTTCGCTACCAGAGGGACCGAGAAGGTGCTAAAAGCAGCGGGAATTCGCGTCATCCGTACCAATAAGCTGGAGCAGCCGTCTCCGAATCTGATGGATTTGATTTTAGGCCATAAAATTGACCTCATCATCGATACCCCGTCACAGGGTGTGGAGCGGGCTAAGGATGGCTTCCTGATCCGCAGAAATGCCATTGAGACCGGCGTCAATGTGCTGACGGCATTGGATACGGCCAGGGCATTGGTGACCAGTTTGGAAAATACAGACCTTAACAAACTTACCTTGATCGATATTGCTACGATATAAGCCGTGCCTTTGGGCATGTGCATGACAGGAAGAGGGATCAGACAGCTTGAATGGCAGTTCAGGCTGTTTGGTTCCTCTTTTATCATTTCATAGGAAATTGCGTCCTATGAAATAATAAAGCCCTCCGCGCAGGATACGCACAGATGCAAGGGGAAATAAAAAGGTTGCACTTGTAAACCGGAAAAACCGATGGTATATTAAAGGAAAATAGTTAAGAATAGTGGGGAAATAAATGAATCAGAGAGAGATAGCAAAGCTGGCGGGCGTATCCAGCGCGACCATTTCCAGGGTGATCAACAATGATCCCAGCGTGTCCGAGGAAACCCGCAAGCATGTGCAGGAGATCATTGAAAAATATTCTTATGTGACCAATGTAAATGCCAGGAACCTGCGGATGTCCAGGTCAAAGACCATCGGTTTTTTGATCTCTAATTTTAACAATCCATTTTTTGTGGCGATCTACCAAGGGATGGAGAAGGTTTGCAGCGAGAAGGGATACAATATCATCATCGGGATCACCAATGAGAAGACGGAGCAGCAAAAGAAAGCCATCGACCTGTTTTTGAGCTATCAGGTGAGTGGCATCATCGGCAGCTTTGTGGATTTGGATGAGCCTTCCCTGAAGAAATTGAAGGGGATGAAGAAAAACGTGATTCTTTTGGACCGTCAGATTAAGGGAATCGACGCGGATACCATTGAGATTGACAATGAGGGCGGCGCGGTGCAGCAGGTAAATTATCTGGCTGAGCTGGGGCATCGTAAGATTGCTGTGATCCATGGCAAGAAGGATTCCCCAGGGGCATCCCGTCTGGAGGGCTTTTATCAGGGGATGAAGAGGAGGGGGATTTTGGTACATCCAGAATATGTCATCTGTGGAAACTATAATGAACGGGATGCTTACTATGCCGCGGTTCAGCTTTTGCAGCTTCCGGATCCTCCCACAGCGATCATCGCCCATAACAACCTGATGTGTATCGGTGCGTATAAAGCCATCCGGGATCTGGGGAAAAAGATTCCGGCAGATGTGTCCTTGATCGGGTTCGATAATTTTGATTTTGCCAGTTACCTGGAACCGGGCATTACCTTGATTGACCGTCCGGTGGATCAAATGGGAGAGATGGCGGCAAAAATGATTTTTGAACGGCTGGAGTATACGTATACAGGCGAAGCACGCCGGATCGTTCTTCCAGTCCGGCTGAAAATCAGCGAGTCCTGTGGGGCTAATTTTAGAAAATAGAAATTTGTATAAAAAGTGTATTGACAATTCAAATATTATACTATATATTTAACAATAACAGCAGAGGAATACCGTATACAGAGGAATGAAAGTGCACATAGAAATATGTGTTACTTTTATCACCAATATGTATACGTATACATAATAAAAACGGCTAAAATATAGGGAAAATGAAAGAGGTTTACAATAAAATATAACAAAATATGTATACATATACATGAGGAGAAGAGGATGAAAGATGATGTTTTGGCGAAGAAGATTGATGAGGCAGTGGAAAGGCACAAGGACAGGCTGGTAGAGCTTTGTATCCGGCTGATCAACCGGGAAAGCGTGACCGGGCAGGAACGAAGGGTTCAGGAAGAAGTGCGCAAAATCATGGAAGAGGCTGGAATGGACAGCCAACCGTTTTGCAGGGGCAGTGGAGACAAAAGATGGGGTGTACAGCTGTACCTATATGAAAGAACATGCGGCGGATAAAGGTTATTTTTCCATCGGCAGGATCACAGAGGATGGAAGCATCACGAACTCCAGCATTTGGGGAGATGGCGGCTATGATGGCTATGATGGTGTGGATACGGAAGAATTCGGCGGGAAATTACTGAGCAAAGAGGAAGCAGAAAAGATAGCCGGAATCACCGGGGAAGAGGCACAGGCTATGGGAGATGCCTATGTGAAGAAGCTGGGGGATGATGGTCTGCAATGTTCTGCAGTGCGGCTTTGTACTCGTACGATGGGGAATGACGGTAAAGAGCTGGCTGCCGCGGATGCTGGCTGGCGGCTGTATTATACCCGTACCGTGGACGGATTTCCTACCACCTATGAGATGAACCCTGGGGGCGGCTTAGAATCCATGGACAGCACCAATGATGTGGCAGGCTATGAGAAACTGACCATCGTGGTGAATCAGAAAGGGCTCCAATGTGCGGATTTTTATAATTGGTCCCAAGTGGGAGAGAAACAGGTGGACAGCGTGCAAATGAAGACGTTTCCGGAGATCGCGGATATTTTCCAGAAAATGCTGAAATTGGAGCATTCGGATATGGGTGATTATGTGAAGAACGAGCATTTTCAGGTGAAGGAAGCGCGTCTGGGCTACAGCAGGATCTATGATCCCGGCAAGGATATCATGCAAGGGCTTTTGGTCCCGGTATGGGATTTCTTCGGCATTTGGGAAAACACCTATCTGGGAGATGGCGAGGAATATGACAATGTGATCGCCGACCCTTATCAGAGCTTTCTGACGATAAATGCGGTGGACGGAACGATCATCAAACGCGATCTGGGTTATTGAGGATAGGCATATGAGACAGATTTTTGCAGTGGTGCGTTATCAATTTCTGGGGTTTTTTAAGAACCCCAGGGTGATTCTTTCCTTTTCCCTGGGGCTGATTGCCAGTTTTTTGCTCAGCACCAAGGTCATAGAGGTGGCGCAGTATTATCAGGTGCCGATGCAGGCGGCGGAGCCGTTTATCTGGACCTTTGGGGATATGACTTCTATTTTACTGGTGTCACTGCTTTTGCTTTTGATGTTCTCTGACCTGCCCAAATTAAGTCCGGTGTCTCCTTATTATCTGCATCGGATCACGAAGAAAAAATGGCTGGCGGCGCAGGTTTTTTATGTCATTGCGTGTACGGCTCTCTATGTGGGATTTATTTTGGCGGTTACGGTATTTCTGTGTATCCGGTATACATTTATCGGAAATATGTGGAGTGAGACGGCGGCTATGCTGGGGTATTCCAAGCTGGGAGAGACCATGATGGTGCCCTCTACGGTGAAGGTCATGGAGAGCATCACGCCCTATGGCTGTATGGTCCAGGTGGTGGTGCTTCTGTTCTTCTATGCGCTGACGCTGGGGTTTGTGATCCTCTGGGGAAATTTGGCCTTTGGCCGCCGGGCTGGCATGGTGGCCGGTCTGGGGTTTTGTCTGTATGGTTTTTTACTGAACCCCAAGGTTCTGGGAAAGATATTGGGCCTGGAGGAGTTTGAAATGTATAAGGTGCGGGTTTTTGCCGGGTGGGTCAGCCCGCTGAACCACGCAGTGTATGGCATGCACGATTTTGGTTATGACCTGTTGCCCAGCGTAGGTCAGTCGGTGCTCGTCTTTCTCGGGCTGCTGCTATTACTTTATGGGATGTCCGTGCACGTGCTGGGAGGCTACGATTTCGTATTTGGGGGAGGAAACCATGGATAGAAAGCGTTTGTGGGAAGGAAAAGGGCTCAAGTTTGGTATTTTGCTGGCATTTGTGGCTTTTTGCCTGGGCGGGGCGGTGCCGGAGCTCAAAAAAGGAGAGCCCCTTTCTGCTGGGACATTTCTGGAGATTGTGAACGGTTCTTTTTCCTCCAAATCCTTTCTGTTTCTTCTTCCGGTGGCGTCGGTTCTACCCTTTGGAGATGCCTATCTGCAGGACCGGCAGCAGGGATTTTTGAAATTTCTGCTGGTGCGCAGGGGAAGGGCGGAATATGTAAGGGATAAGGTGGTAACGATGACAGCAGGAGGCGCCATCGTATGGATCGTGGCCGGGGGCCTGGCCGTGCTTCTTTCCTTTGTGATCTTTTTTCCGATGGAGAGCAGAGGCGCGTTTGGCTGGGCGGTTGTGGGAAAGCTGCTGCTTTTGTTGCTTAGGACCTGTCTGGTGGGCAGCATCCTGGCCAATATCAGCGGGCTGCTTTCGGCGGTGACCGGATCTTATTATATGGCGTTTGGTCTGCCCTTTGTCATTTATTATCTGCTGATTATTCTTTATGAACGGTATCTGCCCTGGGTTTATGTGATCGATCCGGCAGGATGGCTGTCTGGAAAAGGGAGCTGGGGCGCCGGCGGGCTTGGCTTGTATTTGTTTTTGCTTTTGTGCCTGTGCATTTTAATTGCCGCTCACGGGGCGGCTCTGGAGGAAAAGCTGCAGGAGAAATAGGAGGAGGCAAAAGTATGGTGGAGTTATCCCATGTGAGTAAGCGCTTTGGGGAGGAAATGGTGCTCAAAGATGTGAGTCTCTTGCTGGAAGACGGCAAGGCATATGGAATCGTGGGAAATAACGGTTCCGGCAAGACCGTTCTGATGAAATGCATCTGCGGTTTTCTTCCGGTGAGTGCGGGGGTCATCCGGGTGGATCAAAAGGTGGTGGGCACGGAAATCGATTTTCCCGAAAGCTTAGGCGTGATCATTGAGACACCTGGCTTTTTGGCCAATCTCACAGGACGAAAGAATCTGGAAATATTGGCGGATTTAAACCGGAACATATCCGGAGGGGATATCACCCGGGCGTTGTGCCAGGTGGGACTGGATCCTTTTTTGAAAAAGCCGGTGAGCAAATATTCCCTGGGGATGCGCCAGAGGCTGGGGATCGCCCAGGCGATCATGGAAAAGCCGAAGCTTTTGATCCTGGACGAGCCTTTCAATGGCTTGGATAAGTATGGCGTGGAGGAAATCCGGACATTGTTGAAAAAACAAAAGGAATTGGGGCGGACCATTCTTTTGGCCAGCCATAACAGCGAGGATATCCGGATTCTATGTGACCGGGTGTATGAAATGGATGCGGGAGAGATCAGGGAGGTGGCCGTAGATGGACAATAGAGGAAAAAGGCTGGCGGCCGTGACTTTGGTTCTGCTCTTGTGTGCAGGTTTGATGCCGGTTGCTGTTAAGGCCAAAACAGAGGAAGAGGTGATAGCAGACGCTTCCCAAAGCGGGACAGAGGAGCCGCAGCCGGACGGGGAAGAGGAGCCGGATTTTGAGGCCGGGCCTTTTGAGGCAGAGGAATTACAGGAAATCGGATGGACAGAGGAGCCGGCGGCGGAACCTGCGGGAGATGGCAGTGCTTATGAGGAGCCGGTCTATGAAGAACCGGTGCCGGAGGAGAAAAAAGAAGAGATCCTCCATCAGCCGAAGCTTGTGCTGGAATCCCACAATCTGGATGCCCAAGGGTTGTCTGCGGGAGAGCAGAAAGAATTTTCAGCCGTGTTTCGTAACCGGAGCCAAGATAGAAGTATCTATAACCTAAAGCTGTCCCTTTCCTGTGAGGATACGGGGGTGACAGCCGATCAGGGTTCTTTTTATTTTGAGAAAATAGGACCACTGGGACAGGTGGATATCCATACGATTCTCCGGGCAGCGCCCCAGGCGGAACAGAAAAATGTGACCATGGAATTTGCTATGGAATATGAGGACGATAAGGGGACTGCCTGTACGGGAGCGGAAAAGCTCAGCTTCTTTGTGAGCCAGCCGGTGCAGGCAGCGATTAGCGGTTTCCATATGGAGGACCAGGTCTTTGCTTCTGACCGCGTAAAACAGGAAATCACAGTGGTGAATACTGGAAAAGCTCCCATTTACCAGGTGAAGGTGACAGTGGAGGGCAAGGGGCTGTTCGTCACGGATGAAGTGCTTTTGGGCAGTCTGGAAGCGGGTGCGTCGGGAGAAGGAGCGCTTGGCATCTATGTGGGCACCAAGGATATGAAGGAAATGGGAGAGACGACCGAAGGGGCAGACCGGGAGAAATACGGCAGTACGAAAGGGGCGCTTATCATCACTTACCAGGATGCCTTGGGCGCGGAATATGAACAGAGACAGGTGTTTACCACGGTGATCCAAAAGGCGAAGATTCTGGAGCTGAAGGTAGAGAAGGAAAAAAAGGAGACCAATCAATGGTGGATTTCTATTTTTGTACTGCTGCTTTCGGCAGCGGTTGGCGGGCTTATCATTCTTTCTGCACAGCTTAGGAAAAGCCGGAAACGGATGAAAGAGGCCATGGTGGTCCGGGAGGAGTTTTATGGGAAACAAAGGGACGGCGAGTAAAGCCTGGAGACGTATGTTTTTGTTTTTTCTCTTATGTGCGGCCGGCTTGATGGCGGCCCTTTGGCTGGGGCACAAAAAGGAGGAAGGAAGCTGGAAGTTTCTGGTGTTGTCCGCCCAAGGAGAGCTGACGTATGAGGTGCAGGAGCAGCTGGCGGCTCTGCCAGGGCTGGTAAGCATCGGGCCAGTCTGTGCAGGAGAAATGGAAATAAAGCTTGACGGCCTGCAAAAGATGGTGCCTGTCCTGGGGGTGGAGCTGGATAAATTTCCGTTTCACCTGTCCTGTTCTGCCGGAGCCGTTTCCTATGGGAACCGGCTCCCTCTGGTGCTTGGCAACGGATCGCTGGATGGCTTTGAGGATGAATACCAGACGGCGGCCACCAAGAGACAAAAACAGCTCATTCTTTCCGGACAGGTACAGGCGATCACTGTAGAAGGAGAGACAGAGGGCGTGCTGCTGGGTGTGAACGGGACAGGAAAGCAGCCGGATTCGAGAATCTATGGGGAACGGACAAAGGTGGAAGCCTTATTGGAACAACAGGAGAAAACGCTTCGTCAGGGAGTCTGGCTTGTGATCAGCGGGCGGAAAAATGCGGATACGGTGCGCGGGGCTTTGGAACAGGCGGATTTTTTGGAGTGCAGTGAATTTTGAAAGCCGGCGGGAAGCTGTTTGAAAGTTTGCGGCATAGGGGGAAAAGATTGCATTTTCCTTGGAGAAAGAGTAAGATGCAGTTGAGGTGAAGTCATATGGACAAAGAAAGAATGATTGATATCGCATTAGAAGAAGGGTTTGCCGAGGCTGCGGTGATCCCGGTGGAAGAGCTGGTGTTTCGAAAAGAATTCAGGGAGATTTGCAGGATCAATGACTGTGGAAATTATGGGGCCAATTACGGCTGTCCCCCGGACTGCGGAGAGCCGGAGGCCATGGAAGAACGGGTGAGAAAATACCGGTACGCGGTGGTGTTCCGATCTGAGACACCCGTTGGGGACTTGATGGACAGCCAGGAGACAAAAGCCATCAAGAAAAAACATACGGCCATGACTCTCCGGGTGCGCAGACGGTATGAGCAGGAGGGCGGAGAAACGGGCGGCTTGTCCATCATGGCGGGCCCTTGCAATATCTGTACTCCGTGCAAACGGCAGACGGGGGAACCCTGTGACCATGAAGACCTGCGGTTTTCCTGTATGTCCGCCTATTGCATCGATGCGGCGGCCATGGCCAAGGCCTGCGGCATGGAATTGGTGTGGAGCGGAAATCTGGCATCCTTTTTCAGTCTCTATTGTTTTGAAGAGGTCTGAGGATGCTGCTGTAGCAAAAAAAGGAACCCCCTGCCCGGATGTGATCATCCGGGCAGGGGGTTCCTTTGGCATTTACAACTGGTATTCGGTATTGATAGTTCCCATAGGCTGTTCGTCATGGCTTCTATAGCGGGCGATGACCAGGCTCACCGCGAAAAGTGCAGCGGCAAAGCCCAGTTGGATCAGGAGGCCCCAAAATACAGGGGCCAGATGGGCACTGGTATAATCGGCCAGGCCGCTGATACGTTCAGCGGTGATGGAATACCAATAAGTAGGCGTAAGTTTCGCGGCCTGAAGCACGCTGTTCCCCAGCATGGACAGAGGAACGAAGATACCGCCTAGGAAGGAAAGCCCAAGCGAGATCAGATTGGCCACCGCATTCTGCAGATTGCTATTCCGTATAAAGTTGCTGCACAGCATGGCAATGGACAGGGAGACCAGGGAAAAGGTCAGCATGTTCAAGGCTAGAAGGCCAAGGGTATGAGGATCCAGGCCGGTCAGGGAACCCCTGCAAAGCAGGGCGCCAGTCAGGGTCAGTACGAGAAAGACCAGGAGCATGATGCATCCACCGAAAAGGATCATTTGCAAATTTTTTGTCAATGGTTTTAAGGGACTGGCTGCATGACGCAGATTCAAATCCGGACGCCGGAAGACCATTAGGATGGTGGAAATGTTTAAAATGATCAGTACCAAGGAGATATAAGCATATAGGCGCAGGTAGACTTGCGCCAGCTCCGGCAGGGGTGAGCCTTCGGAGAGCTGTCTCAACTGCGTGTCGCCCCGTACGGATAAAGTGTCCAGCACTAAATTGGATAGTTCTTTTTCTGTCATGTTTGGATAGACATTTTGACAGGAACGGTACATATGCAGATACTGCTCGGTAAGATTGCTCATATAAAATCCCCGGGCGGAATCCGGAATCGTGACGGTATCCACAGGCAGAGGGTGCCCATCTTTCATGGAATTTGCAAAGCCTTCCGGAAGAATGGCGATATAGTCGGAGGCATGGAAAAAGCTGGCATCTTGGAGCGCTTCCTTTTTATCCTCGATGGATACGGCTTTGCCATATTGGTTCAGATATCTGGAGAGTCCATCAGCAAGGGCGGAGTCCCCGTCCCGGTTGATAAGTGTATAATTGGGCTGTACGGCGGTAAAATCGCTGTTTTCCTGTTCATAGGAAAATTTTGTCATGACCACGCACAGACAGGAAAAAACGGAAAAATAGATCAAAAGGGTGGCCAGATGACGTCTGGTAATGGATAAACAGGTCTTAAATACTTTCATATCGCTGCCTCCTAAGGGAAAATGCGGTGATCAGGGCAAATACCAGCGCCATGACCAGGATAGCGCAGATGTTTCTGGTGTATCTGGTGAGATCGTCATAATAATACAGACAGTAAAAGGCATCGGTAATGCGCGCCGCCGGGTTGATGGCTGCTAGCAGGGGCGCATTTTTTGCGATGGTATAGTTGATGCCGCCCATCATCAGACCAGCCATAAAGGAACAGAGCATGGTGATGGTCACCACAATTCCCACCTTGGCGTCCGGCGAGAAACGTCTGGGTATGCCGATACACGCGCCAAAGGCTACACCCAGGAGGCTTCCAGCCAGACAGGTAAGGAGGACCAATCCCAGTCGGGGACCGAAGGAGACGCCCAGGACCAATTGAATATACAGGACTACGATGACCAGGCATAACAACTGGATGGTGGTTCCACCTAATAGGTCGGCCAGGACCGTGAGCAGCCGGGAACGGGGAGACAATGTCCTTCTGGCTCCCAGAGGGGACAGATTGCCCTGCAGGCCGATCACGGTATTGATTCCCTGAAAGCCGCCGTACATGCATACCATGGCCAGGAGAGCATAATAATATCCCAGTATGGAAGTGGGCTTGGCTTTGGATAAGGAGATCTCCTGGGAATAGCTTTGCCGGTCCGTTAAGGCTTCGGTTAGCTGGGGAAGTTTTTCCGGGTGTTCTTCCAAGGTGCGCATCACCAGAGTTTTCTGCTGGAGGTACTGGTCAAGAAAGCTTTTTAGGATGGTTTGTTCCAAGCCGTTTTGTGATACTGTAAGCTTCGGCGTACCGTTTTCTATATGAAAATAGCCTTTAATGGTCCCGTCTTTAAGTAATTGATCCGCTTCCTTGATGGTTTTTACTTTTTCCAGGACAAACATGGGATTGCTGCCCTCGGACACGATCTCCAGGACCTGGGAAAAAGCGGGCTCTTGTTCGTATTCCCCGTCCGCGGCAACTGCGATGGGAATTGTGGTAAAAAGGTCCTCTTCGTCCAATTTGGAAAAAGAGAAGAAAAACAGGGTGGCCAAGGCCAGAGGAAAGATCCAAGTCCATACCAGCACACTGAAATCCCGCAGGGAGACCAGGAGTCTTTTCGTATATAAATTCCAAAACATAAGGCACCTCCTAATCGCGCAGCTCTTTTCCTGTGATTTCCAGGAAAACGTCATTTAAAGTGGGCGGTTCTGTGAAAACCCGTCCGAAGGTCAGATTTTGGCGGCGCAGGGTATCCAGGATATCCACCAGGGCATGGCTTCCGCTTTCTAAACGGGCGTTGACGAGGTGATTGTCAAAGGAAATTTTTAAAACGCCAGGGATCTGTTGCAATTTTGAAAAAATTTCTCCGGGCAGTTCGTTTAATTCTATGGTGAGCTTTTCACCGGAACGGATCATGGATTTGAGGTCTTCTTTCGTACCGGTGGCGATTTCCTGCCCTTTGTCCATAATCATGATCCGGGTGCAGATTTGCTCTACTTCTTCCATATAATGAGAAGTGTATACGATTGTGGCGCCTTCAGCATTGAGACGACGGATTCCTTCTAAGATATTGTTCCGGCTTTGGGGGTCCACGGCCACGGTGGGCTCATCCATGAAGATGAGTGCAGGCTTGTGGGCGATGCCGCAGGCGATATTCAGACGGCGGAGAAGACCGCCGCTTAATTTTTTAGGAAGGAATTTCTGAAAATCCTCCAGTCCGGTGAATGCGATGGCTTCCTCCACCAAGGCCCGGCGTTTCTTTTTATCACTGATGTAGAGGCCGCAGAAATAATCGATATTCTCATAGACGTTCAGTTCATTGAAAACGGCCACATTTTGTGGGACGACGCCTAGGCGCTGCTTAATGGAATAATTATCCGGACGCATGGGCTCACCGAAGAGACGGATTTCTCCTTTGTCATATTTGAGCAGGGAAAGCATACAATTGATGGCTGTGGTTTTGCCGCTTCCATTGGGGCCCAGCAAGCTGAAAATCTCACCTTTTTTTACCTGCAGATGGAAATGATCCAGTGCCACCAGCTCTTTGTAGCGTTTTACCAGATTGTTTACCTCTATCATAAAATGGAATCCTCCTTTTTCTAACTGTCTTTATTATAGACGAATACAAAAGAAACCAACAGTGTATTCCGTCATGGCCGGGCATGACAAATGTCATATCTTTTCTGTGATACATGGCAGAGGGCGGGAAAAGATGATATACTTACCCTAACGAAGGGAAGGAGGTGCCACAGTGAAGCGATTGACGGATAAAGCACTGCTGCTGGGACTGATTGTCAGCTTTCAGTTTTGGTATACGGTGGATGAGACATTTGTTCTCACGCTGCTGGCGGCAGCTTTTATCAGTGTGCTGGGAAGCTATCGGGAGGATGGAGCATATGCCGGCAGTGCCGGAGCTCTTCTTGGAATTCTCGGAATTGTTGCGCCCGTATTTTTTGTGTTTCTGCCTTTGGCAATCTATGATGAGAGAAAGCTGCCGCATCGCTTCTGGATTCTTCTAGGCGGGACGGGGCTTATGTTTGGCTTTACATCTGCAGATGTCCGGCAGTTTTTCTATACATTTTTGCTGTGTCTGGCCTCCTGTCTGATGGAATGGCGGACCACAGAAAGCATGAATGCACGGAGAAGGCTGTATGTACTGGAAGACGATAAAAAGGAGAGGGAGCTGTATTTGGAGCGGAAGAACCGGGAGCTTTTGGAAGTTCAGGACTATGAGGTGCGGCTGGCTACATTAAGTGAAAGAAACCGCATTGCCCGGGAGATCCACGACAACGTGGGGCACCTGCTCACCCGGTCTATTTTGCAGATCAGCGCTTTGGAGGTGGTGCACCGGCAGGAGGAGACGCTTACAAAAGAGTTAGGAACGGTCAAAGAGACGCTCACTGACGCCATGGATAATGTCCGCAGCAGCGTTCATGATCTCCACGAGGAGGCGGTGGATTTGCCCATACAGCTAAAAGGTCTGATCCGGGAATTTTCATTTTGTCCGGTGGAGCTGACCTGTGATTTGGAGGGGGATTTACCCCGGGATTTAAAATACAGCCTTTTGGCGATTGTCAAGGAGGGGTTGTCCAATATTGCAAGACATAGCGATGCCACACAGGCATGGATTTCCCTGGTGGAGCATCCGGCGCTGTACCAGCTGTCGATCAGGGATAACGGCAGATCCTCTAAAAAAGGAGAAGGCCGTCCGCCAAAAGTCGCCGATGGCTGGGAACGTGTATCTGTGGAAGAAGGGATGGGGCTTATGAATATCCGGGAACGTGTGGAAGGTTTCCGGGGCATTTTCCGGGTGAAGAAGGACCAAGGCTTTCAGATTTTTATTTCCATACCGAAGGAGAAAAAAGAATGATGAAGATAGTGATTGTAGATGACGACCGGTTTGTCTGCGAATCCTTGCGGACCATCCTACAGGCGGATGAGGAGATCACGGTGGCGGCGGTGGCCGGCAGCGGTGAGGAAGCGATGGCGCTTTACGAAACCCTGCACCCGGATGTTCTTCTGATGGATATCCAGATGCAAGGGATCGGCGGTCTGAAGGCGGGGGAGGAAATTTTGAGGGAGCATCCGGAGGCGAAGATCTTGTTTTTGACCACGTTTTTGGATGATGCCTATATTATAGAAGCGCTGCGCATCGGTGCAGCGGGATATCTGATCAAACAGAAAATTGAGATCATCGCTCCTGCGCTGAAGGCGGTGATGGCAGGCCAGAGCGTCTTCGGAAATGAAATCGTGGATAAGCTGCCGGGTCTGATGCACACAAAACCACAGGCCTCCCTGGAGGACTATGGGCTTGCTCCCAGAGAGATGGAAGTGGTGGAGCTGGCGGCCCAGGGGATGAACAACCGGGAAATTGCCCAGAAGCTGTGCCTGAGCGAAGGAACGGTGCGCAATTACATCAGTACGGTCCTGGATAAATTATATCTGAGGGACCGGACACAGCTGGTGGTCTTTTATTACCAGAAGATGAAAGCTTAAGGCATAAGATACCTGCGGCGGGTTGACCTGGGCATGGCTTTGTAATAAGATAAAAGCCGGTGGGGATTGTCTGAGGCAAGGCCCCAAAAAAGCAGAAAGGGAGTATGACAGAAAGGGGAATATATGGATATTTTAGAGATTTTAAAAGTAATTTTTCTGGGAATTGTGGAGGGGATCACCGAATGGCTGCCCATCAGCAGCACCGGCCATCTGATCCTGGCCGATGAGTTCGTCAGGCTGAACATGAGTAACGAATTTATGCAAATGTTTCAGGTGGTAATCCAATTGGGTGCGATTCTGGCAGTGGTTGTCCTTTATTGGAGTAAATTATGGCCGTTTTGGGTGCACAAACAGGAGAAAAAACCGTTAAACCGCTATGTGGATATGGACAAAATGACCTTGTGGTTTAAAATTTTGTTTGCCTGTCTGCCTACTATCATCATTGCCCTTCCGTTCAATGATGTGATAGAAGAAAAATTCAACAATTATGTGGTGGTGGCGCTGATGCTGATTCTCTATGGTGTGCTGTTCATAATCATTGAAAATTATAATAAAAAACGCCGTCCTATGGTAGACAGCCTGGAGGATTTGTCCTATAAGACTGCTTTTCTCATCGGCGTGTTTCAGGTGCTGTCCGTGATTCCGGGCACGTCCCGTTCCGGCGCCACTATCATTGGCGGTATTCTTTTGGGAACCTCCAGGACCATTGCGGCAGAATTTACATTTTTTCTGGGAATTCCCACCATGTTTGGTGCCAGTCTTTTGAAAATCGTGAAATTCGGCTTTTCCTTCACCGGGACGGAGATTGCCGTATTGCTTTTGGGTACGATCACGGCCTTCCTGGTATCCATCATTGCCATCCGCTTTTTGATGGGGTATATCAAAAAGCATGATTTTAAAGTGTTTGGGTGGTACCGGATCGCCTTGGGACTTCTCGTGATTGGGTACTTTGTGGGAAAGAATTTCTTATAACATAAGAGGATTTTGGTGCAGAAGGGCTGTGGGATCCGGTGTGGTCCGGCAATACCTTCACACTGGAATCGTAAGTGAAAGGAGAACGGCATGGGGAAGCAGTATGTAATGGCACTGGATCAGGGAACGACCAGTTCCCGGTGTATTTTGTTTGACAAACAGGGCAATATCTGCAGTATGGCCCAGAAGGAGTTTACACAGTATTATCCCCAGGTGGGGTGGGTGGAGCATGATCCGATGGAGATTTGGTCTTCCCAGATCAGCGTAGCGACCGAGGCTATGAGCAAGATCGGCGCCGATGCGGGAAATATTGCGGCAATCGGCATCACCAACCAGCGGGAGACGACGATCGTATGGGATAAGAATACCGGGGAGCCGGTATATCCGGCCATTGTCTGGCAGTGCCGCAGGACTGCGGACATGATCGATGCGCTGGATCAGGAGGGGTATACCAAGATCCTCACCGATAAGACAGGATTGATCCCGGACGCTTATTTTTCCGGTACGAAGATCGCCTGGATCCTGAAACATGTGGAAGGGGCCAGGGAGCGGGCCAACCGGGGCGAGCTTTTATTTGGCACCGTGGATACGTGGCTGATCTGGAACCTCACCAAGGGAGAGGTACATGTGACGGATTATACCAATGCTTCCCGTACCATGCTGTTTGATATCCACAAGAAGGAGTGGGACCAGGAAATTTTGACAAAGCTTGGGATCCCGGCTTCCATGCTGCCAAAGGTGAAGCCCTCCAGCTGTATCTATGGTTATACCAATGAGCTGCTCATGGGCGGCAGAATTCCCATCAGCGGCGCGGCGGGTGACCAGCAGGCAGCCCTGTTCGGCCAGTGCTGTTTCGAGCCGGGGGATGTGAAGAATACATATGGAACCGGCTGTTTTCTGCTGATGTACACCGGCCAGAAAGCGGTGGCCTCTGAAAACGGCCTGCTGACCACCATAGCGGCCAATCCGGACGGGACGCCTGGCTATGCGCTGGAAGGAAGCGTTTTTGTGGCCGGGGCTTCCATCCAATGGCTCCGGGATGAGATAGCGATTCTGGAAAACGCGCCGGAATCCGAGAAGCATTGCCTGGCGGTGCCGGATACCAATGGAGTTTATGTGGTGCCTGCTTTTACCGGACTGGGCGCGCCTTATTGGGACCAATATGCCAGGGGTGCGGTGTTAGGGCTGACAAGGGGAGCGAATCGGGATCATCTGATCCGTGCCACCGTGGAATCCCTGGCCTATCAGGTCCATGACGTGATCAAAGCCATGGAGAGCGACGCCGGAATGATGCTGAATACGTTAAAGGCGGACGGCGGTGCCAGCGCCAATGATTTTCTGATGCAGTTCCAGGCGGACATCTTAAATGCCCAGGTGGTGCGTCCCAGCTGTATTGAGACGACGGCTCTGGGAGCTGCTTACTTAGCCGGGCTGGCTGTGGGCTTTTGGAAGGATGCCGACGAGATCCGCGGCAACTGGAAGATAGGAAAGAAATTTGCATCTCGGATGGAGAGCGAAACCCGCACGAGGCTTTTAAAAGGATGGAAGAAAGCGGTACAGTGTACTTTCGGATGGGCGAAAGAAGAATAAAATACAACGAAAAGGGAGCCGGACAGGCGTTCATTGCCTGTCCGGCTCCCTTTTGGAATCTAAATAGCCGGATGGGTCAGAGATACAATTTTTTGTTGTGTGCTCCTATGCCTGCAGGATCGTTCCGGTCTTGCCCAGATATCCGTCCTTGGCATGAGGGATGTCAGTGATCACAGCTTTGCGGCCCTTGCCCTTCTGGACGAAGGAGATACCAGCCTCGAATTTGGGAAGCATGGAACCGGGGGCAAACTGATGATCCGCCATATGTTTTTGGGCTTCCTGCAAAGTGAGGGTATCCAAATAAACCGCATTGGGCGTATTGTGGTTGAGGCTGACTTTTTCTACACTGGTGAGGATCAGAAGCTGTTCGGCATCTAATTCTTCGGCCAGAAGTCCGCTGGTCAGGTCCTTTTCAATGACGGCGCTGGCGCCTTTGAGCTTGATGCCTTGTTCCATTACTGGAATTCCGCCGCCACCGCAGGCGATGACCACATGTCCGGCATTTACTAAGGCCTTGATCATGTCCAGCTCCACGATGCGTTGAGGCTTGGGAGCCGCCACGATTCTGCGGTAGCCGCCGGGAACCTCTGTGACAAAGTTTCCTTTTTCTTCTTCCATGTCTGCCTCTTCCTTGGTCAGGAGGCGGCCGATGATCTTCTCCGGTTCTGCAAAAGCATCGTCATAGGGATCGATGACCACCTGGGTCAGGACGGTGCCTACCGGTTTGTAGATGCCCCGGGACAGAAGCTCCGTACGGATGGCATTCTGTAAGTCGTATCCGATATAGCCTTGGCTCATGGCAGAGCATACGGACATGGGAGCATACGTATAATCAGGATGGGATTTGCCGAATTCGTTCATGGCGGTATGGATCATGCCCACCTGGGGGGCATTGCTGTGGGAAATGACCACATGCAGACCTTCTTCTACTAGATCAGCGATGGCTTTGGCAGCCTCTCTGGTGGCTTTTTTCTGTTCTGGAAGAGTGGTGCCCAGGGCCCGGTGCCCCAAAGCGACAACAACCGTTTTATTGCTCATATTCACGTACCTCATTTCCGATTAGAATAGTTGTAACTGACGAGTACTTCGGTGTCTGGCCGGTTACAGTTACAAGGAATAGTTTTATTATAGGGGGTATGGGGTAAAAAATCAAGACAAACAGCCCCGGCTTTTCGGCCGGGGCTGTTGTTTTTTTGAGGGGGGAGATAGAGAGTGGTTGTTCATCTATCCAAAACCTATTATAGGGAGGAATTGTGAGGAAAGTGTGACTAGATTCTAAAAGAAAAAGAAAATGTATAAATAAAGCTTAAAGAAATCCTAACAAACTAAGATTGTATCTTGTCCGGGGAAAATTCAAGTGCTATAGTAAGAACAGGAAAGGTGGACTAAGTTAAGGGAAGCTGCCTTTTCTCTGTTTTTTCATTTCTGCCGTTTCGGCAATTTTTTCCAATCAGATTGACGATAAAAGAATAAGGGAGGAATGCCTATGATTGCCTCTGTGTATTGAGAGGAAGACAATATCAGTGAAGCAGGATTTGGAGGTAATTGAATGAAAAAAAGAATCATAGGGAGAGTCAGGGGGGCCTTGTCTCTTTTATTGCTGACGGGATTGTTAGGGAGCAGTCTGGGCGCACGGCCTGCCGCGGCAGATACAACAGGACAGGTGACTCTGGAAAAGACGGCGGCCTGGACCGATGAAGCGGCGTATCAGGCAGAAGTCTGTCTGAAGGTGTCAGGAATTGAGGCCTATACCAAGAGTCAGGAACCTATTTCGGTCATTCCCGTGCTGGATATGACCAATTCCATGAATTGCTGTGAGAGTGAGGATCATGTGCGGCCGCTTAGGATGCATGCGATTTCCGCCATTCCCGGTTATAAGGAACTCTGGGAGGAGATTAAGCCGCAGCTGCCCACCAAGGAGGAATACACCTCTTATGGGCAGGAGAGCCCGGAAAATCTGTTTTTGAACCTTCCGGAGGAAATGGACCCGACCCATAAGGCGCGGCTGTTCTGCTGTCAGCGGGACGGTACCGACGGCTACGGGCAGGCAGTTTTGGGAGGCTGGAAGGTGATCTATGTGACCGATGACCAGACGCCGCTGTGGAATGTGGAGGAATCGGACTATGCCTATCTTTACCACAGTGTGCGTCAAAATAACACCTATATGCCGGTAGGCACCATGGAGGTGAAGGAAAAACGGACGGTGTGGAAGGCCAAAGACAGCAAATGGGCGGATTATGGGTGTACCAGGAGTCGGATGGACGATCTGATCCTGGGATATACCCGTTTTATCGAAGAGGTATTTGAAAATAAAAACGCCAGAGTCTGCCCGGTGGCTTTTGTGGGCGGCTATTATATTGGGGACTGGGCAGACCAGAAGGAGACGGCGCTGGCCTTTTTGACCGAGGAAAGGTATAAGGAGGCCGCGTTGGTTTCTCCTAATGAAAATACGGGGACGAACCTGGAAGCCGCTGTGGCCGGGGCGGACGATGCACTTTTGCGGGCCGGCGGCACAGAAAATACGTTTGCGTTGATTTTTACCGATGGAGCGGCATCCAGCGGCTATGTGCACAATGAGGATGGCTCCATCGACATGTCCCAATTGGATCCTCACAGCTACAAACAAGCGCAGTGGGATACCAGCTGGTATCCGGCTTTTGGGGAATGGGCCGTGGAGGATGCGGCCTATCTGAAGAAGAAGGTACCCCTTTATACGGTGGGATATGGCTATAATATGAAGTACGATGACTTCAGCCAGGAGACATTAAAGCGTTTGAGCAGTGAGGGATGTTTTATTGACACTAGGGAGGAGGGCTTGGATCAAATCCTGGAGATCTTCCGGAAAATTTATGCTGACATGCTGGAAAAGGCATCTCTGGTTCAGGTGACAGATTATATTTCTGAATACTGGAGGGTGGATCCGGCGGCTCTGCCCTATGGCTGCAGCGTGGAGGAAGCACCTGTGAAAAATCAAAGGGGTGCGCAGGATACGATCCAAAAGCTCACTTTTTCCATCACAAAGGAAATGGGTGCGGATGATCGGGAGGAATTTGTGATTCCGGTCACGCTGCGGGAAGAATACCGGGAAGTGGAGGAAAAGACCTGGTATGAGACGAACCAGGATGCACCCTTGGAGAAGCCGGAGACCGGAACCGGCGCCAAGGTCCGTTACCGGGATCTAAGCGGGGCGGAGGTTTCCTTGGAGGCGGTAAGTCCAAAATTGGAGGTTTCTCCCAGGAAAGCGGATCTGAAGGTGGAGAAAAAGGCTTTGAAGGAGTCGGTAACAGCTGGAAGGACGGCCAGGTATGAGATCCGGGTGGAAAATACCGGATTCTGTGATTTGACAGACATCCAGGTGGAGGACCGGTTCCCCAGTGAGGATATCCAGGGGGTGTTCGAAGAACAAGAAGGAATTGTTCTGTTGGAGGACAAAACATGCGCCCGGATTCCTAAGCTGGCCAAGGGGGAGGCCGTTTTGTTATATGTACAGGCACAATTTCCCACATCCATCAGCGGAGAACAGAAGAATATTGCCACAGCCCGGGCGGAGGATCCTTATCATCCGGGGACGACTCTGATCCGGGAAGGAGAAGCCCAGATCCAGGTGGAGGCCTCGCGTCTGGATTTTGTGGTGGAGAAAAAAGCAGACCGGGAAAGTGCTAAGGCAGGGGATACCGTGAACTATGAAATTACCATTTCCAATACGGGAGAGCGCGTCCTTCATTCGGTCATCACTGTGGACAAGTTTACCAATGCCCATGTCACGGCCCGGTTCCGGGAACAGGAAGGGGTAGAGATCACGGAGAACGGTACCAAGGCCTTGATTCCGGAAATCCAGCCGGGCAGCCAGGCGGTCTTGAAGGCTTATGCCGTGATCCCGGAGGATTTCACCGAGGAGAAGCTGGTCAATGTGGCGGTGGTATCCGTCAAGGATGAGGATAAAGAGATTTCCCAGGAGGGCCAGGCAGAGATTACCGTGGAGGAAGAAACGCCTGCGCCCACACAGGAACCAAAGGAGACGCCCACAGATACCCCGGCCCCCACGGAAACATCGGTCCCCACGAAGGCGCCTCAGGTTACCAACCATGTGACCCAGATGCCTAAGACCCAGGCGAAGCTTTCTCCGGATACCTACAGCTCCTACAAAGGAACCGTGGGCGGCGCAAGCCCCAAGACAGGGGATGATTCCCCGGTCGCTTTCTGGCTGCTGGCCGGAGGATTGGGAGCGCTTTTGGGTGTGACGGTATTCCTGTTCCGGAAGCAAAAAGGCAACATTGAAAAAAAGAGATAAATATGATATGGTATTTTGGAATATATACCTTATTAGGCGCGGTAAGCGCCATCGCCCGGAGGGCACTATGATACGGGGTGCCCGGAAAGGGCATACTTTATTAGGCGCGGCAAGCGCCATCGCCCGAAGGGCACTATGATACGGGGTGCCCGGAAAGGGCATACATAGTTAAACTGCTGCAAAGGAGACTGGAAAACATAGGTGACCCGGCGCTTAGAAGCGCCGCAAAGCCTATGTTTTCAGCCTTATGCGGTTCAAGGAAATAGAAAAAATGGGGTATTAGACGGGGCTTGGATATCTGTTGCAGGAGATCAGTACCTGCCGGAGCGGTCCTTGGGATACCTTAAATCCTAAAGGAAAAACGGAGGCGTGGATCATGAAATTATCAACTTTGCTGGAAGGTTTGGAATATCAATGTCTGCAGGGCAGTGAGGACATAGAGGTATCCTGCGTGGAATATGATTCCCGAAAGGTGCAGGAAGGTGCGCTGTTTTTGTGCATCCGGGGCGCGGTGGTGGACGGCCACACTTTTGCCGCATCGGTGGCAGAAAAGGGGGCAGCTGTGATCGTAGCGGAAGAATGGGTAGAGGTGCCATCTTCTGTGACGGTGATTCAGGTGGCAGATACCCGTTATGCCATGGCGTGCATTTCCGCTGCCTGGTTTGGTCATCCCGCCAGAGAGATGAAGACCATCGGCGTGACCGGCACCAAGGGCAAGACGACGACTACCTATATGGTAAAATCCATCCTGGAGAATGCGGGCTATAAGGTGGGGCTGATCGGTACCATTGAGGCGATCATCGGCGACAGAGTGATACCAGCCAACAATACGACGCCGGAATCCTACATTGTACAGAAATATTTTCGGGAAATGGCCGATGAAGGCTGTGACTGTGTGGTGATGGAGGTGTCCTCCCAAGGGCTGATGCTCCACCGTACCGCTGGCTTTACCTTTGATTTTGGAATTTTTACCAACATTGAGCCGGATCATATCGGCCCCAATGAGCATACCAGCTTTGAGCACTATCTCCAATGCAAATCCATGCTGCTGCGCCAGTGTAAGGTGGGAATCGTCAACAGGGATGATACCCATTTTGAGAAGATGATTGAGGGCCATACCTGTCAGCTGGAGACCTTTGGCTTTTCCAAAGAAGCGGATCTGCGGGCAGAGGATTCCCATCTGGTGAGCCATCCCGGCTATCTGGGGATCTCTTATCAAGTAAAGGGGCTGATGGATTTTCCGGTGGAGATTGATATCCCGGGAAAATTTAGCATTTATAACTCTTTGACGGCGATTGCTATCTGCCGTCATTTCCAGGTGTCTGAGGAAAATATTGTCAAAGCATTGAAGGAAGCGAAGGTAAAAGGAAGAATCGAGATGATAAAAGTATCCGATGATTTCACCTTGATGATCGATTACGCACACAATGCCATGGCTCTGGAAAGCTTGCTGACCACATTGCGGGAGTATCATCCACACCGCCTGGTGTGTCTGTTTGGCTGCGGCGGCAACCGGTCCAGGGACCGGCGTTTTGAAATGGGAGAGGTTTCCGGCAGGCTGGCAGATCTGACGATCATCACTTCTGACAATCCCCGGAATGAAGATCCCCAGGCGATTATGGATGATATTAAGACAGGGATTGCTAAAACCGATGGAAAATATGTGGAGATCATTGACCGCAAGGAGGCCATCGCCTATGCGATCCATCACGGAGAACCCGGGGACATTGTGATTTTGGCCGGAAAAGGCCATGAAGACTATCAGGAGATCAAGGGGAAGAAATACCCCATGGATGAAAGGGTGCTCATCGCAGACATCCTGGCAGGAAGGTAATATGTTTGCAGATATCGTAGTGGATATTTCCCATGAAAAATTAGACCGTTCTTTCCAATATAAGGTCCCGGCAAAGCTGGAAGCACAGATCCGCCCGGGAGCTGTGGTCGAGGTGCCCTTTGGCAGGGGAAACCGCACCATCCAAGGTTATGTGGTGGGACTTTCCGAAGAGGCTAAATTCCCCCTGGAGCGGATGAAAGAGGTCAGGGAAATATGTGCCGGGGAGGAGACCAGCGAATCCCGGCTGATCGCCCTTGCCGCATGGATGCGGCGGCAGTATGGGTCTACCATGATCCAGGCGCTCAAAACGGTATTTCCGGTGAAGGAAAAGGTGAAGGCGGTGGAGAAGAAAAGCCTCCACCTGATGCTTTCACAGGAGGAATGGGAAAAGGCTGTTGCGGAGACCAGAAGGAAAAATTATAAGGCCCGCCTTAGGCTATTGGAAGCCTTGGGACGGCAGCCGGTGATGGATTATCAGGATGCGGCAGCGGCTTATGGAATTACCTGGGCAGTGGTGCATCCCTTAGAGGAACGGGGCTGGATCAAAGTGGAGAGCCGGTCCGTTTTCCGGAATCCGGTGGATTTGGAGGAGACCATGGAGGCGGCTGCGGTGCTCAGTGAAGAGCAGCGGCAGGCAGTGGAAGGGATTACAGACGGCTGGCAGTCCGGAGACCACAGGCCCTGTCTCATCCGCGGGGTGACCGGAAGCGGTAAGACGGAGGTCTATATGGAGCTGATCGCAGGCGTTTTAAGAGAGGGCAGGCAGGTGATTGTGCTAATCCCGGAGATCGCCCTGACCCATCAGACGCTCCAGCGCTTTTACCGGCGTTTTGGAAATCAGGTGTCCGTGCTCAATTCACGCCTTTCCCAAGGGGAACGGTATGACCAGTTCTGCCGGGCCAGGTCCGGGGATGTGAGCATCATGATCGGTCCGCGTTCTGCGTTGTTCACGCCATTTTCACAATTGGGTCTTATCATCATAGACGAGGAGCATGAAGGCACCTACAAAAGTGAGAATTCTCCCAGATATCATGCCCGGGAAACGGCCATCGAGCGGGCCAGGCTGGAGCATGCCCATGTGGTTATGGGATCTGCCACCCCTTCGGTGGAAGCTTACTACCGGTGCATGGCGAAAGAGTACCGGTTGTTTTTGCTGGCCTCCCGTTTTGAGGAGCGCAGTCTGCCGAAGGTGCAGGTGGTAGACATGCGGGAGGAAATGAAGCAGGGGAACCGATCCATTTTAAGCCGGGGACTCTGGAAAGCGATGGAACAGCGGCTGGAGAAAAAGGAACAGATTATGCTTTTTCTCAACCGGAGAGGCTATGCGGGCTTTGTCTCCTGCCGTTCCTGCGGCCATGTGATGAAGTGTCCCCATTGTGAGGTCTCTTTGTCAGAGCACAACTACGGGAAGCTGGTCTGTCATTACTGCGGATATGAAGAACAAAAGCCGGCTGTCTGTCCGGAATGCGGTTCGCCGTATATCGGCGGATTTAAAGCAGGGACCCAGCAGATTGAGGCGGTGGTGAAAAAGCAGTTTCCCAAGGCACGGGTGCTGCGTATGGATGCGGATACCACGAAAAATAAAGAAGGGCACCGGAGGATTTTGGAGACCTTTGAAAATCAGGAAGCGGATATTTTGATCGGCACCCAGATGATCGTCAAGGGCCATGATTTTCCCAATGTGACTTTAGTGGGAGCCATCGCGGCGGATCTTTCCCTGAATGTGGCGGATTTTGGGAGCGCGGAGCGCACCTTCCAGCTTCTGGCGCAGGCAGTGGGCCGGGCTGGCCGGGGAAAAAAAGAAGGCGAGGCGTATATCCAGACCTACCATCCCGAACACTATAGCATACAGGATGCGGCGAAACAGGATTATGAGGCATTTTATGAGGAAGAAATCGCATACCGCAGGCTTTTGTCTTATCCACCAGCGGCTCATATGATGGCTGTGCTGGGGACAGCGCCTGAGGAGGCTCTTCTGCAGACAGCGATGGAATATCTCAAAAAGTACATCGTCAGGATTTATAAAGAGAAGGATTTGGGAGTGATCGGCCCGGCAGACCAGGGTGTGAGTAAAATAAATGATATTTACCGAAAAGTTATCTATTTAAAACAAAAAGATTATGATATATTAGTTTATATTAAGGATAAGCTGGAACAATATATAGAGATGAATTCCGGATTCCGGAACATCCAGATACAATTTGATTTTTACTGATACGATTTGGGAGTCAGGAGGAGCAGGAGTGGTATCCTAAATGACACCTGAGTCTTGCTACAGAAGAGAATGATAAGAAATTGGAGGAAAAGTATTATGGCTCTTAGAAAAATCCGCACGGAGGGGGATCCCGTGCTCACCAAAAAATGCCGTCCGGTGGAGGAGATGACTCCTAAGATCCGGGAATTGATTTATGATATGTTCGATACAATGTATGAAGCCATGGGCGTGGGCCTGGCGGCTCCCCAGGTGGGAATTTTAAAACAGATTGTGGTCATCGACACCGGGGATGATCCTCATGTGCTGATCAACCCAAGGATTGTGGAGACATCTGGTTCCCAGACCGGGGATGAAGGATGCTTGAGTGTCCCAGGTATGGCAGGCACGGTTACCAGGCCAAATTATGCTAAGGTAGTGGCACTGGATGAAGATATGGAAGAGTTCACCTTGGAAGGCGAAGAGCTTCTGGCCCGGGCGATCTGCCATGAATGTGACCATTTGGAAGGAAAGCTGTATACCTCTTTAGTGGAGGATGGCCTGCACCGCGTGGACTATGAGGATGACGAGGAGTATTAAAAAGGAGAGCGGTCATATATGAGAATTGTATTTATGGGAACACCGGATTTTTCCGTGGGGGCACTGAGAGCTTTGTATGAAGCCGGTCATGAGGTGGCAGGCGTGGTAACCCAGCCGGACAAGCCGAAAGGCAGGGGCAAAAGCCTTGCTTATCCTCCGGTGAAGGAGGAAGCCCTAAAGCTGGGACTTCCGGTCTATCAGCCCAGCAAGGTGCGGGCACCGGAATTTTTAGAGGTATTAAAAGGATTGAAGCCGGATGTGATCGTGGTGGTGGCTTTTGGGCAGATTATACCAAAGAGCATTTTGGAGCTCGCGCCCTATGGGTGCATCAATGTTCATGCATCCTTGCTTCCTAAGTACCGGGGAGCGGCACCGATCCAGCGGGCGGTGATCGACGGTGAAAAGGTATCCGGCGTGACCATCATGCGCATGGACGAAGGGTTGGACACCGGAGATATGATTTCCAAAGCAGAGGTTGAGCTGTCACCGGAGGAAACCGGCGGGAGTCTTTTTGAAAAGCTCAGCGATGTGGGAGCACGCCTTCTGGTGGAGACGCTTCCCGCCATTTTTTCAGGGGAAGCGGTCTATGAGGTACAGCCCAAGGAGAGTCCTACGCCTTACGCGGGGATGATCTCCAAGCAGGAGGGATGCATTTCCTGGGAAAAGAGCGCCGAAGAGATTGAACGGCTGGTACGGGGCTTAAATCCGTGGCCCAGCGCTTATACCTATCTGGACGGCAAAGGATTGAAGATCTGGAGAAGCCATGTGGCAGCTTCGGATGACGGCCGGTATTCGGATATTTTTGACGCGGCCGCAGGCAAGAAGCCGGGAGATATTGTGGGGGCGGATAAAAGAGGAATCTGTGTGAAGACCGGGGATGGCCTATTGTGCATCGACGAGCTTCAGTTAGAAGGAAAAAAACGTATGACCGCGGATGCATTTCTTCGGGGGTATGCGGTGGATAGCGGTGCAAAGCTGCAAAATAGCCGTTAGGACCATGGCAGAGAGGGCAGATGAGTGCGGTCACCCTATGATAGGAGGCAGAATATGTACTATGGTTTAAGCAGAGGTTTTTTTGGATTTGACAGCACGATTTTGCTGCTGATCCTGGGGATGATACTTTCCTTGGCGGCTTCCGCCAAATTAAAGGGCACTTTTGCAACCTACAGCAAAGTCCGGAGCATGTCCGGCCTTACCGGGGCCCAGACGGCCCAGCGAATCCTGAATGCCGCGGGAATTTATGACGTGCAGATCGTGCCCATTAACGGGCAGCTCACCGATCATTATGATCCCAGAGCTAAGGAAGTGCGTCTGTCAGAGGCCAGTTATCATCAGACCTCTCTGGCGGCGGTGGGAGTCGCTGCCCATGAATGCGGCCATGCCATCCAGCATGCCACAGGATATGCGCCGCTGAATGTAAGGAGTGCCATTGTGCCCATCGCAAATATTGGTTCTACCTTGTCATGGCCGATCTTTTTGGCCGGACTGTTTTTATCCATGCGGCCGCTTCTGACAGCGGGGATCGTGCTTTTTTCTGCAGCGGTCCTGTTCCAGCTGGTGACGCTGCCGGTGGAATATAATGCCTCTTCCCGCGCGCTGCGCATGCTGGATAGCACCGGCATCCTGCCGGCGGATGAGCTTTACGGGGCGAAGAAGGTGCTGGGAGCCGCTGCCCTGACCTACGTGGCTGCGCTGGCGGCATCTGTGTTGCAGTTGTTGCGTCTGATATTATTGGCCGGAGGAAGAAATCGTGATTAATGGCATGAATACCAGAGAAATCATATTGGCGGTACTGCTGCAGGTGGAAGAAGATGAGGTGCCCTGCCATATCGCCATAAGGAACGCGTTGTCCAAATACCAGTTCCTGCCCAAGCAAGACAGGGCATTTATCACCAGGATTTGTGAAGGTACGCTGGAGTACCGGATCCAGATCGATTATATTATCGACTATTTTTCAAAAGTAAAAGTAGAGAAAATGAAGGCGCCTATCCGGGAAATCCTGCGGAGCGCCGTTTATCAGTTAAAATATATGGACAGTGTGCCGGAATCCGCCGTATGCAACGAGGCGGTGAAGCTGGCCCAGAAAAAAGGATTTTACAATCTCAAGCCTTTTGTCAACGGGGTTTTGCGGACCATTGTGAGAAGACAGCAGGAAGTGGTATTCCCCTCCCGGGAGGAGGATGAAGAGACCTATTTCAGTGTCCGGTATTCTATGCCGATATGGCTGGTGAAACGCTGGATCGAGGCTTATGGCTCCCAGATGACGGAGAAGATGCTGGAGAGCTTTTTGGAAGAAAAGCCAACGACAATCCGCTGCCGGCTGTACCGCACCTCCATGGAAGAGACCTTGCAAAGTTTGCGGGACCAGGGGGTGACCGTGGAAAAAGCGCCTTATTTGGATTATGCTTATTATATTTCCGGATATAACCACATTCTGACGCTGGATGCGTTCCGGGAAGGAAAGATCCAGGTTCAGGATGTGAGCTCGATGCTGGTGGCGGAGGCTGCCTCTCCTAGGAGAAGCAGCTATGTCATTGATCTGTGCGCCGCGCCTGGCGGCAAGAGCCTTCACATTGCGGACAAGATGGAAGGCTATGGGACGGTGGACGCCAGAGACTTGACGGAAGCCAAAGTAGAGCTGATCCGGGAGAACATCCAAAGGGCAGAGGTCATCAATGTGCATGCCAAATGTCAGGATGCCACTTTGTTTGATTTGGATTCTGAGGATACGGCGGATATTGTGCTGGCGGATGTGCCTTGTTCCGGCTATGGGGTCATCGGCAGGAAGCCGGATATCAAGTATCGCATGACCTTGTCCAGACAAGAAGAAATTGTGATCCTGCAGCGGACCATTTTGGATAAGGCTGTAAAATATGTTAGAAAAGGCGGCACTTTGATCTTTTCCACTTGTACGATTGCCAGGGAAGAGAATGAGGACAATGTCCAGTGGCTGCTGGAAAACTATCCGCTGGAGCTGGAAAGCTTAGATCCCTATCTGCCGGAGGAACTCCATTGTGAGACCACGGCTCAGGGGTGGCTGCAGCTGCTGCCGGGAGTACATAAGTGCGACGGATTTTTCCTCGCCAGATTTAGAAGAAAGTAGGAAGTTGTTTGACAGAGAAAGCAGAAAATGAAGATTTGACCCGATGGGATATCAAATCTATGACGATAGAAGAAGTGATCCGTCAGGTGACGAACCTTGGCGGCAAGCCTTTTCATGGGCGTCAGCTTTATCAGTGGATGCATGAGAAGCTGGCCCAGTCCTATGATGAGATGACCAACTTATCCAAGTCGCTCCGGGAAAAGCTTAAAAAGGCCTGGCCCTTGGTGTGCTTAAAGCCTGTGGAGGTGCAGACCTCCCGGCTGGATGGGACACAGAAATATCTGTTCCTTTTGGAAGATGGCTGCGTGATCGAAAGCGTGCTGATGAAATATAAGCATGGCAATTCCGTCTGCATTTCCTCTCAGGTAGGTTGTCGGATGGGGTGCCGTTTCTGCGCCTCCACCATTGGAGGCCTGACCAGAAACCTGACTCCCAGTGAGATGCTGGATCAGATTTACCGGATCCAGGCGCTTTCCGGGGAACGGGTGTCCAACGTGGTGGTCATGGGAACCGGGGAGCCGCTGGATAATTATCAGAATCTCCTCCGGTTTCTACATATATTGACAGAGGAGGGCGGCCTGCATATCAGCCAGAGAAATGTGACAGTATCCACCTGCGGACTGGTTTCCAGGATCCGGCAGTTAGCAGAGGAAAAGCTGCAGATCACGCTGGCACTTTCGCTGCACGCCCCGAATCAGGACAAGCGAAGGGAATTGATGCCTATAGCCAACAAGTATGAGATTACAGAGGTGATCGATGCCTGCCGGGATTATTTTAAGATCACGGGGCGCAGGCTCACCTTTGAATATAGTTTGGTGGCGGGTGTCAATGATTCGGCAGAGGATGCCCGTGAGCTGGCAGGGCTGATCGGAGGACTGAATTGCCATGTGAATCTGATTCCGGTGAACCCGGTCCGGGAGCGCTCTTTTGTGCGGCCCACGCGCCAGGCAGCGGAGAATTTCAAAATAAAACTTGAAAAATGCGGAATAAATGTTACTATTAGAAGGGAAATGGGAAGCGATATAGACGGTGCCTGTGGGCAGTTGAGAAAGCGTTTTCTGGAAAATGTGCCGGAAAATGCCGAAGGCGTATGCCGGGAAGAAGCAGGCAGAAAGCGAGAATGAAACATGAAAGTATATTCGGTAACTGATGTGGGACGGAAGCGTAAAGTGAATCAGGATTACGTGTTCGCATCCGAAACCCCGGTGGGGAATCTTCCCAACCTGTTTGTGGTGGCCGACGGAATGGGAGGCCATAACGCGGGGGACTTTGCCTCTTCCTTTGCAGTGGAGACACTGGTAAAAGCAGTGGCACAGGATGCCGATTACAATCCGATCAAGATCATGCGCCATGCCATTGAATTGGCCAACGAAAGGCTCCTGCAGGAAGCCAGCAGGGACCGGGAGATGGCCGGGATGGGTACCACGATCGTAGTTTTGACCATAGCCGGACAATATGCCTATGTGGCAAATGTCGGAGACAGCAGGTTATATGTGATGGAGGACAAGCTCTGTCAGGTGACCCGCGATCATTCATTGGTACAGGAGATGGTTCAGTTAGGAGAGCTGCGGCCGGAAGAGGCCAGAAACCATCCGGACAAAAATATTATAACCAGGGCGCTGGGCGCCAGGGAAAATGTAAATATTGATTTCTTTGATTGGAAGCTGGAAGAAAACAGCAGGATTTTAATGTGCTCAGACGGACTGAGCAACATGCTTGCGGATGAAGAAATCCAGGAGATCCTGTCTTTGGAAAAAGATGTGGGCACGAAGGGAAAGACCCTTGTGGCCAAGGCCAACCGTAACGGCGGAAAAGACAATATTGCAGTGATACTAATAGAACCATTCACGAACGAGGTGTGAGAATGTTAAAAGCGGGAATGTTTATTGGCGAGCGTTATGAAATCGTCGGAAAAGTAGGAAGCGGCGGTATGGCTGATGTCTATAAGGCAAAGGACCATAAGCTGAATCGTTTTGTAGCAGTAAAAGTATTGAAACAGGAATTCCGGGAGGATGTGACCTTCATCCGGAAGTTCCGGACGGAAGCCCAGTCAGCGGCGGGTCTGACCCATCCCAATATCGTCAATGTATTTGATGTGGGCGAGGACGAGGGCGTCAATTATATCGTCATGGAGCTCATTGAAGGAATCACTCTGAAAGAATATATTTCTAAAAAAGGATGCTTGAGCGTCAAAGAGGCGACCAGCATCGCCATTCAGGTATCCATGGGGCTGGAAGCAGCGCATAGCCATGGAATCGTCCACAGGGATGTGAAACCCCAGAATATCATTATTTCCACCGATGGAAAAGTAAAAGTCACCGATTTTGGTATTGCCAGGGCGGCGTCCTCCAATACCATCAGTTCGAATGCCATGGGATCTGTCCATTACAGCTCACCGGAACAGGTGCGCGGTGGATACAGCGATGAGAAGAGTGATATTTATTCTCTGGGTATTACCTTATATGAGATGGTGACCGGACGGGTGCCCTTTGACGGGGAGACCACTGTGGCCATTGCCATCAAGCATCTCCAGGAGGAATTGGTGCCGCCAAGTACCTATACTCCGGATCTGCCATACAGCTTAGAGCGTATCATTGAAAAATGTACGCAGAAGAGTGTGGACCGCAGATACAATAATATGGAAGAAGTCATTGCGGACTTGAAGCATTCGCTGATCGATCCCCAGGGGGATTTTGTGAAGCTGGTGCCATTGTCCAATCATGCCCAGACGGTGGTGCTCTCCGACGCGGAGATGGACGCCATCCGCAAGGGCAATACCCAGCAGCAGACAGTGCCTGCCCCGGCCTCCAAGGTTGCGGATCTGGAGCCGGAGGACGATACCTATGACAACAGCTATGACGATGATTATGACGATTATGACAGCAAAAAAGGTCTGAACAAAGGGCTGGAAAAGGCGATGACCATCGGCGCCATTTTGGTGGGAATTCTGATCATCATTGCATTGATTGTGTTTATCGGCAACCGTTCTGGCTTCTTTGCGACGCTGTTTGGCGGACAGTCCGACAAGAAGACAGAAGAAAGCAAAGAACCGGGTACCACGGAAAATAAGGATTCTGAGGATGAGAATCTGGTGGAGGTACCGAACCTGGTGGGACGCACAGAGCAGGAAGCAAAAGAAATGCTTACAGATCTGGGAATCGGAATGACCTGGACCGGAGATGAAGTATCCGATCAGCCCAAGGGAACCATTTCTTCCCAGGAGATTGAACCAGGAACAATGGTGGAGCTTTACACCACCATCAATTATAAACGCAGCAGTGGCAATCCGACGCTGACTATTCCTGAAGTATTGGGAAGAACGCAGGCGGATGCTCAGCAGATGCTGGAGGATATGGGATTTGCAGTAGAAGTGACCAAATCCTATGACAATGATTACAATTACGAAATCGGACAGGTAATGGCAGTTTCTCCGGAAGAAGGAAGCGAAGCTTCTGCGGGCTCTACGGTGACGATCACCGTCAGCCTGGGAATTGAAGGCTACAGCGCTACCGTGCCCGATGTGGTGGGCATGACGGAGGAAGAGGCGAAGGCTGCTTTGACCAATGCGGCCCTGACCTATGAAGTGGTTTCCCAGATGAGCGATGAGGTGGAAGCCGGCAAGGTGATCTCTCAGGATGTGGAGGCATATTCTGAAGTCGATAAAGAGACGACGGTAACGATCACGGTCAGCACCGGCAGCAGCGAACCCACACCGTCTGTAACCCAGACTCCGGCGACGACCCAGACGCCATCTGATACGTCCGGCACTTGGAAATGTACGCAGAAGCTGGATACGCCGGATGGCTATGGCGGTGGTGTAGTGCGGATGGAGCTGGTACAGACCGTAAACGGCTCCCCGAAAGCGACCACGATTGTAGACGGCAAGCAGGTGGAATTTCCCTATCAGCTGAATCTGGAAGGGGAACCGGGAATTACAGAAGGAACCTTGTATTTATCTGAATTAGTGGGCAGTGACTATGTGGAGCTGGGCCATTATCCTTTAACCTTCGAGAAAGCGGAGTAATGGATGAAAGGTAAAATAATCAAAGGGATCGCCGGTTTTTATTACGTGATGGCAGAGGACGGCCTCTTATACGAGTGCAAGGCCAAAGGGATTTTCCGCAAGGAAAATAAAAAGCCCTTAGTGGGTGACCTGGTGGAGATGGATGTGCTGGACGCAGAGCAGCATTTGGGGAATTTGGCAGAGATACTGCCCAGAAAAAATTCCCTGATCCGCCCGGCAGTGGCCAATGTAGACCAGGCCTTGGTGATTTTTGCCATGGACGCTCCGAAGCCGAATTTTATGCTGCTGGACCGCTTTCTGGTGATGATGGAGCGGGCCAGGATCCCAGTGAGAGTTTGTTTCAATAAAAAAGATTTGGCAGAGGAGGAAGAGCTGGATTTTCTGTACCAGACCTATACCGGCTGTGGTTATGAGGTGATGCTCACCAGTGCGCGCAGTCAGGAGGGGACGGATCAGATCCGGGAGTATCTTCGGGGCAGGACTACAGTGGTGGCCGGGCCTTCCGGGGTGGGAAAATCCTCTTTGACGAATCTGATGCAGTCACAAATACAGATGGAGACCGGAGAGATCAGCCGGAAGCTCGGCAGGGGGAAGCATACCACCCGCCATTCCCAGCTGATTTTGGTGGAGAAGGATACCTATCTGGTGGATACACCCGGGTTTAGTTCCCTGTATCTGGAAGAGATGAATCAAGAAGAACTAAAAAATTACTTTACGGAGTTTGCCGTTTATGAGGGCGCCTGCCGTTTTGCGGGCTGTTCCCATATCCATGAACCGGGATGTGCGGTAAAAGAAGCGCTGGCGGAAGGAAAGATCAGTAAGCTCCGTTATGAAGATTATGTGGGATTATACGACGAATTAAAAGAGAAAAGGAGATATTAAAGCTATGGATCAATTGTGCCCTTCGATATTGGCGGCAGATTTTAACCGTTTGGGAGAGCAGCTTCAAATTTTAGAACAGGAAGGCGTGGAGTGGGTCCACATCGATGTGATGGACGGGGAATTTGTTCCCAGCATTTCTTTTGGAATGCCGGTGATTCAATCCATTCGTAAGGAGTCCAGGCTGTTTTTTGATGTGCATCTGATGATCATGGAACCGGAGCGCTATATCCAGGACTTTGTGAATTGCGGGGCGGATTCCATTACGGTGCATGCGGAAGCCTGTGAAGATTTGGAACGGACGGTGCAGCTGATCAAGGATGCGGGAGTAAAGGTGGGGGTTTCCATTAAGCCGGCGACTCCGGTTTCTGATATCAGCTATCTTCTGGACGATCTGGATATGGTTCTGGTGATGACGGTGAATCCGGGATTTGGCGGACAGAAATATATGGAAGAATGCACAGAGAAGATAGAAGAGCTGCGAAAGCTGGTCGACGAGGAAGGGCTGGATGTGGATATCCAGGTGGACGGCGGTATCAATCATGAGACGCTTCCAGTGGCCATGGCAGCAGGAGCAAACCTATTGGTAGCCGGTTCTTATGTGTTCGGGGGCGACCTCAGGGAGAATGTGCGCAAGGTGCGCAGGGAGATCCAGGAATGCAGGGAACGGCTGTGATTGGGAGGCTGTAAATGGATACGGTAATTATCAGCGGGGGCGATATCAATTCTGATTTTGCCCTCGATTTTTTGAGAAGACAACAAAATATCCTGGTGATCGCGGCGGACCGGGGGTTGGAATTCTGCATACGCCATCAGATCCGGCTGGATCATTTGGTGGGTGATTTTGACAGTGTAGGGCAGGAGATGCTAAGTGAGCTGGAGAGCACGGTGCTCATCCACAGGCTGAAGCCGGAAAAGGACGATTCGGATACCCAGTCGGCGGTCAACCTGGCCGTTTCCCTGGGAGCGGAGAAAATCTGGATTTTGGGTGGCACCGGGAGCCGCTTAGATCATGTGATGGCCAATCTGGAGCTTTTGGTCTACGGGTTGGCGCAGGGCGTAAAAATTTGTCTCTTGGATGACCATAACCGGATCACGGCAGAAAACAGAAGCTTCACATTGAAACGGGAAGAGCAGTTTGGCCGTTATGTGTCCTTTTTTCCCATCGGAAGCCCGGTGGAGGGACTGACCCTGAGGGGATTCAAGTACCCGCTGGACCATCATTTTCTGCAGGTGACGGATACAGGGCTTACTGTGAGCAATGAGATCATAGAGGAAGAGGCAAAGGTGGAGTTTGCAACCGGAAAGCTTCTGATGATCCAATCCAGAGACTGAAAAGGTTGCCTGGAAAAAATATATATGATAAAATTGACGTAAATGAGGAGGAAATAAAAAGACTATGAAACTTGGTATCGTAGGACTTCCCAACGTGGGGAAAAGTACATTGTTTAACTCTTTGACGAAAGCGGGAGCGGAATCTGCCAACTATCCGTTCTGCACCATTGATCCCAATGTGGGAATCGTGGCTGTTCCGGATCACCGGCTGAAATTATTAGGTGACTTTTACCAATCTAAGAAGGTGACCCCCGCGGTCATTGAATTTGTGGATATCGCCGGTCTGGTGAAGGGCGCTTCTAAGGGAGAAGGGCTGGGCAACCAGTTTTTAGCGAATATCCGTGAAGTGGATGCCATTGTACATGTGGTGAGGTGCTTCGAGGATGAAAATGTGGTCCATGTGGATGGCAGCATCGATCCTCTGCGTGATATCGAGACGATCAGTCTAGAGCTTATTTTCTCTGATTTGGAAATATTGGAACGGCGTATTGCCAAAACCTCTAAGGTGGCGCGCAATGATAAAGAGGCGGCCAAAGAGCTGAAGTTTCTGGAGAAGGTGAAGGAGCATCTGGAGGGTGGAAAGCCTGCCATCACTATGGAGCTGGAGGATGAGGATGAAGAAGCCTGGATGGGCGGATACAATCTTCTGACCTTTAAGCCGGTGATCTATGCAGCGAATGTTGCTGAGGATGATCTGACAGATGATGGAGCTTCCAATGTCCATGTACAGAAGGTCCGCGATTATGCCGCTGCCCAGGGCAGTGAAGTGTTCGTGATCTGTGCGCAGATCGAGCAGGAGATCGCGGAGCTGGACGAAGACGAGAAGAAGATGTTTCTGGAGGATCTGGGCCTTACAGAATCCGGTTTGGAGAAGCTGATCAAGGCCAGCTATCATTTGCTGGGCCTGCATAGCTTCCTGACTTCCGGAGAGGATGAGACCCGTGCCTGGACCATCAAGGTGGGAACGAAAGCACCGCAAGCGGCAGGCAAGATTCATACGGATTTTGAACGAGGCTTTATCAAAGCGGAGGTTGTGAATTATCAGGATCTATTAGACTGCGGTTCCTATGCCGGCGCCAGGGAAAAAGGTCTGGTGCGTATGGAAGGCAAGGAATATGTGGTAAAAGACGGAGATGTGATCTTGTTCCGTTTCAATGTATAAATGACAGCAGGTTTTTCGCATCTGCGGCAGGAGGCAGTTTATGGATATGGGAATTGGTTTTCCGAACTTGGGCATTCATTTGGATCATGTGGGGAAGACTATCAGTGTATTTGGTTTTGATATTGCTTTTTATGGGATCATCATCGCCGTGGGTATGCTGATAGGAATCTGGTTCGTGATCATGGAAGCGAAGCGCACTAACCAGAATCAGGATTTCTATCTGGATATGCTGATCCTATCCATTCTCGCGGCGGTCATTGGGGCCAGGCTTTATTATGTGGCTTTTTCATGGTCCAATTATAAGAATGATTTGTTGCAGATCTTCAATATCCGCAGCGGAGGACTGGCTATATATGGCGGGATCATCGGCGGCGTGTTGGCAGCAGCCGTATTTTGTAAAGTGAAGAAGGTGTCCTTTTGGCAGATGGCGGATACTTCCTGCCCGGGCATTCTCATCGGTCAGATCATTGGCCGGTGGGGGAATTTCTTCAACCGGGAAGCCTTCGGCGACTATACAAATGGTCCTTTTGCCATGCAGCTCCCGGTGTCGGCGGTCCGGCCCGGGGAGATCACGGCTGCGATGCAGGAGCATATCACTTCTCTGGGCGGTGTGGATTATATTCAGGTACACCCCACGTTTTTGTACGAAAGCCTGTGGAATCTGGCGCTTCTGCTTTTCCTTTTGTGGTATCGCCGCAAAAAGAAGTTCCAGGGAGAATTGTTTTATATGTATTTGGCTGGATATGGGCTGGGCCGGATGTGGATTGAAAGTCTCCGGACCGACCAGCTTCTGATTCCGGGAACACAGATTCCGGTTTCATTGGTATTGTCCGCAGTATTGGCGGCAGGCTGCGTCATCGTGATCCTAGTAAAGCGCAGCGTCACCAAGAAACGGGCAGAGCTGGCCAAACGGAGAGAAGAGGTTGACAGTACAAATGATGAAGAAGAGGATGACACAGGAAAAAAATGGCAGGATGAGGAAACTTCCGGGGAAGCCGTCGACGCAGGCAAAGCTGCTGGAGGAGATTGGCCGGAAGAGAAGTAAACTGGACAGCCAGATTAAAAGCCGGGAGGATCTGGCAAAGTGCCAAAAGCTCAGCGAGGAATTGGATGAGCTGATCGTGGAGTATCAAAGACTGATCAATGAAGAGTAAAAACCGCAGGCGGCTTTTTAAGTTCATAGAAAATTACGTTCTATGAAATTTATGGAGAACTTCCACAGGAAATACGGAAAATAAAACCTTTCCGTTTTCCTGTGGGAGTTTTTTCTTTGCCTTTCGTAGTACTTTTCCTGCAGGATTCTTTTTTGTCGAATTGTGGCTAAAAAATATATATTATAGTTTTTACCGAATATTGGTAGATATTACCAATAAAATCATTAAAAAAAATAGGTTAGCCACTTGTTTTTTTCAAGGGTATGGTATAAAATAAGCACATAAGTGGTAGAAAGTGGTGAAAAGTGGTGGCAAAGGGAGGGCAAGTGGCAGAACCCTCACTTCTGCAATCGCTGGAGATACGCAAGGGGAGCAGTCGTATCTTCCGAAAGAGAAGGTGACATTCATGTTCATGGGAGAGTATAACCATACAATTGATGCGAAGGGGCGTCTGATCATCCCTTCTAAGTTTCGCGAACAACTTGGGGAAGAGTTCGTGTTAACGAAGGGATTGGACGGTTGTTTATCAATTTATCCGATGAATGAATGGGAATCTTTTGAAGAAAAGCTTAAAGCCTTACCACTTACCAATAAAAATGCCAGAACCTTCTCACGTTTCTTTGTGGCGGGAGCTACCTCCTGCGAGCTGGATAAGCAAGGCAGGATTTTAGTCCCTGGAACACTTCGGGAATTTGCCGGTTTGGAAAAAGATGTGGTTTTGACGGGAAACCTGAACCGGATCGAAGTATGGAGCAAAGAAAAGTGGAGTGAGAACTGCAATTATGACGATATGGACAGCATTGCCGAGGCGATGCAGGATGTTGGAATCGTGATATAGCGTTACACTCAGGCTGCTGGTCCAACAGGAGAATACTATGGAGTTTAAACACACATCTGTATTGCTGGATGAAACCTTAGAAGGCCTTAGGGTAAGGCCGGACGGGATCTACGTGGATGGCACTTTAGGAGGAGCAGGACATGCCAGTGAGGTATGTAAAAAACTTTCTGCCAAGGGGAGATTTATAGGTATAGATCAAGACCAAGATGCGATAATTGCTGCGAGTGAACGTTTAAGAGAGTACGGAGACCGTACTACTATCATTCGCAGCAATTATTGTTACATGGTAGAAGAATTACACAAGATTGGCATTGATCATGTGGATGGAATCCTTCTGGACCTGGGCGTGTCCTCTTATCAGCTGGATAAGGCGGAGCGGGGATTCACTTACCGGGAAGATGTGCCGTTGGATATGCGGATGGACCAAAGACAGGACAAGACCGCATGGAATATTGTCAATGAATACGATGAGATGGAAATATACCGGGTCATCCGTGACTACGGTGAAGATAAATTTGCAAAGAACATCGCCAAGCATATTGCGGCAGCGAGGAAGAACAAACCGATAGAGACGACAGGAGAATTAGCGGAGATCATTAAGCAGGCCATTCCCATGAAGATGCGGGCGGTGGGCGGCCATCCGGCCAAGAAAACCTTCCAGGCCATACGGATTGAGCTGAACCGGGAGCTGGAAGTGCTTTCCGACTCTTTGGATGGGATGATCGAGCTTCTGGGAGACGGAGGAAGGCTGTGCGTCATTACCTTCCACTCGTTGGAAGACCGGATTGTGAAGAACATTTTCCGGAAAAACGAGAATCCATGTACCTGTCCCAGCGATTTTCCGGTCTGTGTCTGCGGGAAAAAATCCAAAGGAAAAGTGATCACCAGGAAACCGATCCTCCCAAGCCAGGAGGAAATGGATGCCAATCCGCGTTCCAAAAGCGCGAAGCTTCGGGTCTTTGAGCGGCGGTGGTCTTAGGGCTTAACAAATTTTGCAAGTTGTGTTATGATAAAGGAGACAAGCTAAATGGCAAACGCAGTGAGAAATGCTAACAGAAGAGCTGACAATTATCATACGAGAACCTATGTGGACGGCAATACGGTCCGCCGCGCCCAAGCTTTGCCGGAACCTGCAAGAAGAAAGCAAAAGCCAGCCCGGCCGGCCCCCAGAAAAGTGAGCAAAAGCGCCCAGAGAAACCGCAAGAGAGCGATGGTCATGAGCCGCGGATTTGTAGTGTTTTTGACATTGGTCTGTGCTGCGATCCTGTTTACCGGTGTACAGTTTCTTCAGTTAAAAGCCGAGGTTACAGCCAAGACGAAAGCTGTGGCGAACCTGGAATCTGAGCTGAGTGAGCTGAAGGCGGACAATGATGCGTATTACAGCCAGGTAATCGCTTCCGCAGATCTGGAAGCCATCAAAAAGCGTGCCATTACGAAATTAGGAATGAAATATCCCACAGAAGATCAGACCGTATCTTATGAGACACAGAGAAGCAGCTATGTAAGGCAGTATCAGGATGTCCCGGATACTAAGTAGGTGAGAGTTTTTGAATAATAGAACGAAGAAGAGGCGTAAGAGGCCGGAGAAAAAACTGAATATCCAAATGCGCAGAAAGCTAGTGGGACTGTTCATCACAGTCTTGCTAGCTTTAGTAGGCTTGACCTTGAGGATCACTTATATCAATGCGACCAAGGGCGAGAAATACCAAAAACAGGTGCTCAGCCAGACCCAGCAGCAATATACAAGTCGTACCCTGCCCTTTAAGCGGGGGGATATTTATGACCGCAACGGGAACACGCTGGCAGTGAGCAATAAGGTTTACAATGTGATTTTAGACTGCAAAGCGGTCAATTCCGATGAAAAATATTTAGAGCCCACATTGAATGCGCTGCAGAGCATTTTGGGGATTAATAGTGAGGAAGTGCGGGCAGTGCTTTCAGCGGAAGAAACCAAGAACAGCCAGTACCAGATTCTGGCGAAGGAAATCTCCATGGATGACAAGAAAGCATTTGAGGAATTTCTGGAAATACCGGAGGATGCACAGCTGACGGATGAGCAGCGGCTGGCGAAGCAGAATGTGACGGGCGTATGGTTTGAGGAGACTTATCTGCGTACCTACCCATTTGGAAGCCTGGCATGTGATACCATTGGCTTTACCTATGATAATAATGTTGCGGACTGGGGCCTGGAGGGCTATTACAGCAGCACCCTCAACGGTGTGGACGGCCGTCAGTATGGGTATTTTAACCAGGAATCAGATGTGGAGCAGAACATCATTGAGCCCACCAATGGCAGAAGTATCACCACCACGCTGGACGCTGGCGCCCAGCAGATCGTGGAAAAGTATGTGGATGCATTTAAGAAAAAGATGGGTGCAAAAAATATCGGCGTGATTGTGGAGAACCCGAATACCGGAGAGATTATCGCCATGGATGGTGGGGACCGCTATGATCTCAACGATCCCAGGGATCTGTCTGGCGTATATAGCGAAGCGGAAATCAAGGCGATGAACGATGAGAAGACGCTGGAGGCGCTTTACGATATGTGGCGGAATTACTGCGTGACCGATGCCTTTGAGCCGGGAAGCGTTGTCAAGCCTACCGTTATGGCAGCCGCCCTGGAAAAAGGGGCCATTTCCGAGTCAGATACTTTTACCTGCGATGGTTTTCAGATGTTCGGCACCACCCAGATCAATTGCGCCAATACCGGCGGCCACGGGCCGGAGACACTGGAGGAGGTCATCGCCAATTCCTGTAATGACGGTATGATGCAGATCGGCGCCAGACTGGGAGCGGAGAAATTTATAAAATCCCAGACTCTATTCAATTTCGGTACCCGTACCGGCATTGACCTGCCGGGCGAAGGCACGGGTATTATTCATAATGAAGATACCATGGGAGAGACAGAGCTGGCCTGCTCCACTTTCGGACAGGGCTATACCTGTACCATGATTCAGGAGATTAATGCTATCTGTTCTGTCATCAATGGAGGATATTACTACCAGCCGCATCTGGTGAGCAAGATCTTAGACAGTAATGGCAGCATGGTAAAAAATATCACTCCTACTTTGCTGAAGCAGACGATTTCAGAAAATATTTCCAGCGATATCCGCAGCTTTATGAGAGCCAGTGTGGAATACGGCACCAGCCGTAAGTCCAAAGTACAGGGCTACAGCATGGGCGGCAAGACGGCTACAGCAGAGAAATATCCCCGTGGCAATCATAAATATCTGGTTGGCTTCGTGGGCTTCGCACCGGCTGACGAACCGCAGGTATGCATTTATGTGACGGTGGATGAGCCGAAGGCAGAGCGCCAGGACGATAGTTCCTATGCCCAGTACATTGCCCAGGGCATTTTATACGAACTGCTTCCTTATCTGAATATTAAGCCCGATGAATCCGCAGATGGTTCTGTGCCATATACCGAGCTCTGGGAAGGATTCCAAGGGATCAAGAGCAGCTTTACCGGGGAAGGTGATATGGAGAGTACCGAAGAGGATGAGGATTTCTCCAATGAAGATGGCGAGACGGACGAGGAGGATGAAGAATCCGAAACTTCCGGTGTGGAGACTCCGGAGGACGAGATCATCCAGGAGAGCATATCCGATACGAATGTGCCGGCTCCGTTGGATGACCCCACAGATTCTGAAGACTGGAATGGCAACAACCAGGACAGTGAAGGAATCACCAATGAAGCAGCAGGCTTGGAAGAATAGAGAAAAATGCCGGACTAGTTTCGGGAAGTGAATCAGGTATAACCTCACAGAAGAATCCATACATTGTAGAGAGACTTCTGTGAGGTTTTTTCATGAAGAAAAACAAGACATTTCATAAGAAAAAGATCTTCGTGATCTTTTTGGGATGCTTTTTGATGCTTTTGGGGCTCATTGGCCGGCTGGTCTATCTGATGGTGTTCCAGTCAGAATATTATTCGGAGAAAGCGGATGATCTCCATGAGAGAGAGAGGAATATCAAAGCAGCCAGAGGGCGGATCATCGATGCCACAGGCAAGGTGCTGGCAGATAACCGGACGGTTTGCACCATATCAGTGATCCACAGCCAGCTCAAGGATAAGGAATCGGTGATCGCCATGCTGGTGAAGGAACTGGAAATGGACGAGGAAACGGTGAGAAAACGTGTGGAAAAGGTATCCTCCATCGAACGGATCAAGGCCAACGTGGACAAGGAGGTGGGAGACCGGATCCGGGATTATGAAATGCCGGGAGTGAAGGTGGATGAGGATTTTAAACGTTATTATCCTTATGACAGTCTGGCATCGAAGGTCTTGGGCTTTACCGGCGGAGATAATCAAGGAATTGTGGGGCTGGAGGTCATCTATGAGGAATACCTCAAAGGACTTCCGGGGAAAATTCTCACCACCACGGATGCCAGAGGTGTGGAAATCGATGAGATCGGGGAAAGCCGCGTGGACCCGGTCAAGGGCTATGACCTGCGCATCAGCTTGGACAGCAATATCCAGGAATTTGCCCAGCAGGCAGCCTTGAAGGTCATGGAGGAAAAGGAGGCGCAGCGTGTTTCTATTTTGCTGATGAACCCACAAAACGGAGAAATTTTGGCTATGGTCAATGTGCCGGAATTCAATCTCAACGATCCGTTCACTCTGCCAGAAACGGTGGACACCTCTTCCATGTCCGACAAAGAGAAACAGGATGCGCTGAATCAGATGTGGAGAAATCCTTGTCTCAACGATACCTATGAACCAGGATCTACCTTTAAAATCATCACGATGTCCGCTGGCTTGGAGGAAGGCGTGGTGGGCTTAAATGATCATTTTTCTTGTCCTGGCTTCCGGGTGGTGGAGGACCGGCGGATCCACTGCCACAAGCGGCAGGGGCATGGGGCGGAGACCTTTCTTCAGGGTGCGGAGAACTCCTGCAATCCGGTATTTATTGATGTAGGACTTCGCCTGGGCGTGGACAATTACTACAAATATTTCAAACAGTTCGGGCTTTTGAAGCTCACTGGAGTGGATCTGCCAGGTGAGGCAGGGACCATCATGCATGAAAAAAAGAATATCGGATTGGTGGAGCTGGCCACCATTTCCTTTGGCCAGTCCTTCCAGATCACGCCGATTCAACTGGCTACCACGGTCAGCTCCCTGATCAACGGGGGGCGGCGGGTGACGCCCCATTTGGGTGTGGCGGTGCAGAAGGAGGATGGCAGCTATGTGAAGGAGCTGGAGTATAAGGAACAGGATGGTATCATTTCCGAGAAGACCTCTGAGACAGTCCGGTACATTTTAGAGCATGTAGTCTCTGAAGGTTCCGGAAAAAATGCGGCTATCGAAGGCTATACCATCGGCGGCAAGACAGCCACCTCCCAGACCCTGCCCCGAAGCGCCAACCGTTATATTTCGTCTTTTATCGGCTTTGCGCCGGCGGAGGAGCCCAAGGTTTTAGGACTTTGCATCATTCACGATCCCCAGGGCGTGTATTACGGGGGAACCATTGCCGCTCCGGTCATCCGCAGCATTTTTGAAAACGTGCTCCCTTATCTTGGGATTGAGAAAACCGCAGCGCCCAAGGAAGAGAAAGAAGGGGAAACGAACGCCCAAGAACAGGTACAGGACTAAAGTGTTACAGTTTACAGGGCACCTGTGAAATGTAACACTTTGGGTGTGCCGGCAGGATGGAAGATAGGCTTGCACTTCGGCAGGAAAAGCTTTATACTGTATTAGGTATCTTCGGGCGGCTGTCGGCCGCCCGAAAACAAAAGAATAGATTATAGAGGTGTATTATGGACGCGAAAGTAGTGTTACCTGTATTGATTGCCTTTGCGGTCAGTGTGATCCTAGGGCCGATCATCATTCCCTTTTTACGAAGATTGAAAATGGGACAGACAGAACGAGTGGACGGTGTGCAGTCCCATTTGAAGAAAGCCGGAACGCCCACCATGGGAGGGATCATTTTCCTTCTGGCAGTTGTGGTGACTTCCCTGTTCTATCTGAAGGATTACCCGAAAATTGTGCCTATTTTGTTTTTGACTCTGGGGTTTGGACTTCTGGGTTTTTTAGATGACTATTTAAAAGTAGTGCTCAAACGTTCTGACGGACTGCTGGCATGGCAGAAGTTTTTGCTGCAGATCGTGGTGACAGCTGTGTTTATCTTTTATCTGGTTCAGTATTCTGATGTATCCCTGCGCATGCTGATTCCATTCTGGAGCGGCCATTATCTGGATTTAGGCTGGGTCGCTGTGCCTGTATTGTTTATCGCCATCATCGGAACGGTCAACGGCGTGAATTTTACCGATGGTTTGGACGGGCTGGCTTCCAGTGTGACCATCATGGTGGCTGTGTTCTTTACCGTGGTGTCCATCGGCACCAGAAGCGGATTAGAACCGATCACCTGCGCGGTGGTGGGAAGCCTCATGGGCTTTTTGGTATTTAATGTGTTTCCTGCCCAGGTATTTATGGGGGATACCGGTTCCCTGGCTTTGGGCGGCTTTGTGGCAGGCACAGCGTGCATGCTGCAGATGCCTTTGTTCATTTTGATTGTGGGCTTGATCTATCTGGTGGAGGTGCTTTCCGTTATGCTGCAGGTGACGTATTTCAAAGCCACCCATGGAAAGCGGATTTTTAAAATGGCGCCCATTCATCATCATTTTGAATTGTGCGGCTGGTCAGAGACCAGGGTGGTGGCCGTATTTTCCATCATTACGGCGCTGTTGTGTCTGATCGGACTGCTGGCACTGTAAGAGGCCGGACAAGCAGCGAGCGGAGGTTATCATGGATTTAAGAGAGAAAAGAGTATTGGTTTTTGGTTCCGGAGTGAGCGGGATCGCGGCGGCAGACGTGCTGGAAGAGGTAGGAGCCCATCCCATCCTCTATGACGGCAATGATAAGGTTAAGCCGGAGGATATTTTACATAAGACAAAGGGCGGTGACCGGGTGGAGGCCTATACAGGAGAGCTGCCGGGGGAAGTGAAAGCGTCCCTGGATTTGGTGGTATTAAGTCCAGGTGTCCCCACGGACCTGCCCCTGGTTAAGGAATTTTATCAGATGGGTCTGCCTGTCTGGGGAGAGGTGGAGTTGGCTTACCAGCTTGGCAAGGGCCGGGTGCTGGCCATCACCGGGACCAACGGCAAGACAACAACGACAGCCCTTCTGGGAGAAATCATGAAGGCGTATTGTCCGTCCGTGTTTGTAGTGGGGAATATCGGAAATCCCTATACGGCGGAAGCCTTGAAAATGACAGAGGATACGGTGACAGTGGCGGAGATCAGCAGTTTCCAGTTGGAGACAATTGATACCTTTGCGCCGGCGGTCAGCGCTATTTTGAATATTACAGAGGATCATCTGAACCGCCATCATACCATGGAGGAATACATCCGGGTAAAAGAACTCATCACTAAAAACCAGATGGCAGATCATGTGTGTGTGCTCAACTATGAGGATGAGCTGCTGCGGGAATTCGGTAAGAATCTGGTGCCCAGAGTGATCTACTTTTCCAGCGAAAGACCGTTGGAAGAGGGAATCTTCTTAGAGGGGAATCAGATCCTTCTGCGTCTGGATGGCCAGGAGCAGCTGGTGGTAGAAACCGGGGAGCTGAAACTTTTGGGCCGCCACAATTATGAAAATGTCATGGCTGCGGTAGCTATGGGGTACAGCGCAGGTGTGCCTATGGAAAGCATCCGGAAAACGATCCGGGAATTTGCAGCGGTAGAGCACAGGATCGAGTTCGTGACGGAGAAAAATGGCGTGGCCTATTATAACGATTCCAAGGGGACCAATCCGGATGCGGCCATCAAGGGCATTCAGGCTATGGATCGTCCTACCTTGCTCATCGGCGGAGGCTATGACAAGGAGTCCAATTACGAGGAATGGATTCAGGCCTTTGACGGAAAAGTCCGGTATCTGGTTCTGATCGGACAGACCAGGGAGAAGATCGAAGCGGCAGCCCATCGGCTGGGCTTTATGGATACGATCCTGGCGGACGATCTAAAAGAAGCGGTTTTGATCTGTGCCAAAATGGCAGAGCCGGGAGATGCGGTGCTTTTGTCACCAGCTTGTGCCAGCTGGGGCCAGTTTGATAACTATGAGCAGAGAGGCCGCAGATTTAAGGAGTATGTGCATCAGCTATAGAGAGGACATAGTACGGCTCCAAGCTTAAGATCGTTACGATTTCGCTACTTTTTTCGGAAGCAGCGGTATATAATTTAGAGATGACAGTTATGGATGTGTCCTATGCCCGATCAGAAAATCGAGAAAAAATCCGATGTGCTGCTTCTCCTACTGGTGCTCGTTCTGGTGATATTCGGTCTGGTTCTGTTGTACAGCACCAGCGCTTATAATGGAAGAGTAAAATTTAACGACCCGGCTTATTACTTTAAAAAACAATTATTTGCCACGGCCTTGGGGCTGATGGCCATGTACTTGATCTCCCGTATGGATTACCATAAGATCGCGCACCTGGCGCCTCTGGGATATCTGATGGCCATCGGTTTATCCACGGCCGTTTTGTTTTTTGGGCAGGAATATAATGGTTCCAAGCGTTGGCTGGCTTTGGGGCCTCTGTCCTTCCAGCCTTCTGAATTTGCCAAAGTGGCGGTCATCTTGTTTTTGGCCTGGATCATCGACCGGACCACCAAGAAGACGACGGGCTTTTGGTTTATGTGTAAAATCATGTTGGTGCTCATGCCTATTGTGGCTTTGGTAGGCAGCAATAACCTGAGTACGGCGATCATCATTCTGGGGATCGGCGTTATTTTGATTTTTATTGCCAATCCCAAATATCTGCAGTTTGTGGGAATCGGCGCCGCTGGTATTGGATTCATGTCCATCTTTCTGGCTATGGAGAGCTACCGTCTGGAGCGTTTGAAAATCTGGCGCAATCCGGAGGCCTATGACAAGGGATTTCAGACAATTCAGGGCTTGTATGCCATCGGAAGCGGCGGCTATTTCGGCAAAGGGCTGGGAAGCAGTCTGCAGAAGCTGGGGTTTGTCCCGGAGGCACAGAATGATATGATTTTTTCCATCATCTGTGAGGAATTGGGGCTGGTGGGGGCCGGCATCCTTATTCTGGTCTTCGGACTGCTGATCTGGCGGCTGATGGTGGTGGCCATCCATGCCAGGGATCTTCTGGGTGCGATGATTTGCGCTGGCATCATGGGCCATATGGCAATCCAGGTGATCTTGAATATCGCGGTGGTGACCAACACGATTCCCAATACTGGCATCACGCTGCCATTTATCAGCTATGGCGGGACTTCGGTGCTTTTTTTGCTGGGGGAAATGGGGCTTGCGCTTAGCGTCAGCCGTCACCAAAAGGTGGACCGTGCATAAACTAAAGGGTAAGAGGACTTCTTAGGAGTGTGCAGGGTTGGATCGGATCCGTATTTTGGGAGGTATACCACTACAAGGAAAGGTTTACATACAAGGGTCTAAAAACGCGGCCTTGCCAATGATGGCAGCCGCTCTTTTACATGATGGCGTCAGTGTCCTCCATGGCTGCCCGAAAATTGCTGATGTGCTCTGTATGGAGCAGATATTGGCCAGCATGGGGGCAGTGACCTGGTGGGAGGGGCATTCCCTGTATTTGGACTGCAGAAACATCACGGGAATAGAAGTAAAAGAAAGCTATGCCAGGAAAATGCGGTCCTCTGTGATCCTGCTGGGAGCGCTGCTGGGCCGGAAAAAGGAAGGCCGGATCGGTTATCCAGGCGGGTGTGTCATCGGCAAACGGCCCATCAATCTGCATTTGGAGATCTTAAAGGAATTGGGGGCTGTAATCCGGGAAGAGGGGGATGAGATCCTTGCGCATTGTACCAAGCTGCAGGGCTGTCATATTTATCTGCCGATGTCCAGTGTAGGAGCTACGGAACAGGGGATTTTGGCTGCGGTGCTGGCAGATGGGACCACCTATCTGCACCACTGTGCCAAAGAGCCGGAAATCCTGTGGATGCAGGCATTTTTGAGGGGGATGGGAGCGGACATCACTGGAGCAGGGACAGAGACCATTCGCATCAGCGGTGTAAAACGGCTAAGAGACAGCCAATTTGCGATTCCCCCGGACCGGATCGTGGCTGGCACCTACCTATGTGCCGGGGCGATCACCAGAGGAAGGCTGGTGCTGGAAAACTGCCCCTTCGGGGAGTTAGAGGCTTTCTTGCAGGTATATGGGAAAATGGGTGGACAATTCCAGCATAACAGTGGTACACTTATAGCTGACAGCCGTGGTCTATATTCTCCGGTCCCTTATCTGGAGACTGCCGTTTATCCGGGGTTTCCCACGGATCTGCAATCCCCTCTTCTGGCGGTATTGTCCATTGCCAAAGGGGAGAGCCGGATGCGCGAGACAATTTTTGAGGATCGTTATAAGGCGGCTGTGGAGCTGAACCGTATGGGGGCCAATATCAAGGTTCAGGGGCAGGATGCCTATATAGCTGGTGTCTCCGGGCTGCATGGATGTGAGGTGCAGGCCGAGGAATTGCGTGGCGGCGCCGCTTTGGTGCTGGCCGGTCTGGCAGCAGAAGGGGAGACGGTTGTGAATGGCTGCCGGTTCATACAACGTGGGTATGAGTGTATATGTGAGGACTTTACAGCGTTGGGCGGACGGATCTCAACCTAGTGTACAGAGGAAATAGAATGCGAACATCCAATTATCATAAAAATCTAAAAATCAGCAAAAAAGCGATGCGGATCACGGCCGGGTGTCTGGCGGCACTGGTTTTGGCCGGCATCATTGCTTTTTTTGTATATTTTCATGTGGACACCGTAGAGGTGCTCTCCAGCGAACGCTATACGGACGAAGAGATCAAAGAGATGGTCCTTCGTGGGCCGCTGGCTTCCAATTCCGTGCTTGCGCCGATGCTCTACAGCAATTCGGTGGAAGGCGTTCCCTTTGTGGAGGGATTTGCAGTACGGCAGGTGAACCGGAATACCATTGCCATCAGTGTCAAAGAGAAAAAGCCGGTGGGATGCATTCCGTTTTTGGACTGCTTTATCTATTTTGACCGCAGCGGCAGGATCATTGAAAGCTCCACCGAACGGGATAAGAAAATTCCTTATTTTGACGGACTGGAAGTGGATCATGTGGCCTTGGAGGAGGATCTGGCCATCAAGGAAGAAAGCGTCCTGAACACGGCGGTGAGCCTTTCCAGGATTTTTGAAAAAAATGACATGATTCCGGATCATATCTATTTTGATGATAAGTACCAAATTTCCCTGGAATATGGGACGGTGCTCGTTCAGTTAGGAAAGGACAGCTATCTGGAAGACAAGATGGCACGTCTGATTGCGATTCTGCCCAAAATCAGTGATCAGAAAGGAATTCTCCATATGGAGAGCGTGACCGCTGATGTGAAGACAATCACTTTTGAGAAAGAAGTGACCGCCGCAGATAAGAAAGAAAATGGCGAGGCTGCATCCGATGGAGAGCAGACGGGAGAAGACGGAGAGGCTTTGGAGGGTTCCGGGGAAGATGGCAGTTTCGATCAGTCAGCAGAGGGCTGGGAAGACGGCGATGGAACCGAGGGAGATTCGTATGGTCAGGGCCAAGAGGAACCGGATGAAGAGGAATATGATCCCGGTTCTGAAGAGTATGATGAAAATTTAGACGATGGAAATTATGATTCCGACCAAGAATCCTGGTAAAATGACGAAAATTCCTGAAAAAAGCACAAAAAAACAAATTAACAGTTGATAAATTCGTAAAAAAAATATAGAATATACCTATATGTATACTTTCGTATACAGTTCTTTCGAGATCATAGAGGGGCATTATAAATATAGGGTATAAGAAGGAGGAAGCACATTGTTAGAGATCATGACAAATGAAGCCGAGTCATCTGCTAAGATTATAGTGATCGGTGTAGGTGGGGCAGGCAATAATGCAGTTAATAGAATGGTGGAGGAATCCATCGGCGGTGTAGAGTTTGTAGGAGTCAACACCGACAAACAGGCACTGACTTTGTGCAAAGCTCCTACAGTGCTGCAGATCGGCGAGAAGCTGACGAAGGGGTTAGGCGCCGGAGCACAGCCTGAGGTTGGACAGAAGGCAGCAGAGGAGAGCATCGATGATTTGAAGCGTCTGATGGAAGGCGCAGATATGGTATTTGTTACCTGCGGTATGGGCGGCGGAACCGGAACCGGAGCGGCACCTGTAGTGGCAGGAGCGGCCAAGGAAATGGGAATTCTTACCGTCGGTGTTGTGACGAAGCCATTCCGTTTTGAAGCTAAGACCCGTATGAATAATGCGCTTGCGGGTATTGAAAAATTAAAAGAAAATGTGGATACGCTGATTGTGATCCCCAATGACAAATTGCTGGAGATCGTAGACAGACGTACAACGATGCCGGAAGCCTTAAAGAAAGCGGACGAAGTCCTGCAGCAGGCAGTCCAGGGAATTACGGACCTGATCAATCTGCCGGCACTGATCAATCTGGACTTTGCGGATGTACAGACGGTTATGACCGGCAAGGGCATTGCGCACATCGGTATCGGCGAGGCGAGAGGCGACGACAAGGCATTGGAAGCAGTTCAGCAGGCGGTATCCAGTCCGCTTCTGGAGACTACCATCAAGGGAGCCACTCATGTGATTATCAATATTTCCGGAGATATCTCTCTTATGGATGCCAATGATGCAGCCAGCTATGTACAGGAGCTGGCAGGCGACGAGGCCAACATCATCTTCGGTGCGATGTACGATGATACTGTGGCAGACGCAGCCAGAATTACAGTTATCGCGACCGGCCTGACCGATACGGCCAACAGCAAGTCCAGTTTTGGCAGAATGTCTAATTCTTCCTTTGGAAGCAGCATGAATAAGAGAACTACAACGGGAACGTCAACTGCAGGCAGCGGTATTCCAAGCCTGAACATCCCGAATTTGAACAGTCCGTTTACGGCGCCGAAGGCTCCGACCAGCACTGTCCAGAAGAAGGATATCCAGATCCCGGATTTCTTAAAGAATAGATAATAGATGAATTGAGGCTGAAGGGCCGGTGCGAAAGCGCCGGCCCTTATTTGCTGGTTATGGGCTGGGCAGGGCCGACTGGATATTATAGGAAGGAACTCTGCTTACAGGATTCTCTTCCTACAACGGGCTGCAAAAGCGGCATTCTTTCATATTGAAGCAGTGTATTTCAGAACGGAGCGTCTGTTTGCTTGAAGGAACCGTATGGAAAGTTTTTGTGAACAAAGTGGGCAAGCCCACCTCAAACTCCCCCTCCCCTCAATTTTTGAGGGGTCTGACAGCTTTGCGCGCCAGATGCCTTTTCCTCTTGCATCTGTGCGCATCCTGCACGGAGTGTTTTCTATTTCATAGGATGCGATTTCTTATGAAACAAAAAAGGACCGCACGTTTCGTGCGGTCCTAACCTATCGGTTATGAAAATTTATGCCATTATACGGCGATTTTGCCCAGGGCTTCCAGTACGGAGAAGATCAGGATTGCGATCAGGCAGACCGGAGCCACATATTTGATCAGTACCGTATAGAATTTTTTGGCTTTGAATGGTCCGTTGATCTCGATTTCTTCAATGATGGACTTGGGCTTGATGATATATCCTACGAAAATACAGGTAAGGAAAGCCACAATTGGCATCATCACGCTGTTGCTCATGAAATCGAAGAAATCCAACAGGCTCATGCCCAACGGTGCGATAAAGCTCCATACACCGAATCCTAAAGATACCGGAATGCCGATGATCAGGATGAAAAGTCCTACGAGGATGCAGGCCTTGCGGCGGTCCCAGCCGAATTTGTCTCTGACGATGGATACTAACGTCTCTGTCAGGGAAATAGAAGAAGTCAGCGCTGCAAATAATACTAATAAGAAGAACGCGGCACCGATGGCTGCGCCAAAGCCCATGCTGTTGAATACCTTAGGAAGCGTAACGAACATCAGAGAGGGTCCCTTGCCCAGCGCTTCTTCGCTGCCACCGGAGAAAGCGAACACGGCGGGAATGATCATCATACCTGCCAGGAATGCGATGCCGGTGTCAAAGGCTTCTACCTGACGAACAGAGGCTTCTAAGTGATTATCTTTCTTCATATAAGAACCATAGGTGATCATGATGCCCATAGCCAGGGACATGGAATAGAACAACTGTCCCATGGCGGCCAGCACGGTGGTGAAGCTGAAACGGCTGAAGTCCGGTTTCAGGTAATAGATTACGCCATCCATAGCGCCTGGCTGCATGATGCTGAAAATAGAAACGCCCAATGTCAGTACGACCAGGATCGGCATCATGATGCGGCTGGCTTTTTCAATGCCGCCCTGTACGCCGAACAGCACAACGCCAACAGTTAATACCACAAAAATAACAAAAAAGATGACAGGTGCCAGTGGCTGTGTGATGAATCCGGTAAAGAAGTCATCGCCGGTAGCGGCCTGCATCTGTCCGGTCACGAATACCGTCAGATATTTAACCACCCATCCGCCGATTACACAGTAATACGGAGTGATGATGAATGGCACAAGACAAGCCAGATAACCTAGAAAATTGAATCGCTTATCCAGTTTTTTATATGCGCCGATGGCGCTAAGCCTGGTCTTGCGGCCAAGGGCAATCTCCGTAATCATAAGTACGAATCCAAATGTGACTGCCAAAATTAAGTAAACTAATAAAAAGATACCGCCGCCATATTTTGCGGCCAGGTATGGGAATCGCCATAAGTTACCAAGGCCCACGGCGGAGCCGGCAGCTGCAAGAACGAAGCCCAGCTTGTTCGAGAATTTTCCTCTCTTTGTTTCCATGTGATCTCTCCCTTCAATTTCCACCCCAAAAAATTTATTAAGAATGGGTAGATACCTCATTATTATGCCATCTTTTTTCCGTAAACACAATACATAAATGTCGTTTTTTTGCGCATACTATCCAATATTACAATAAGGAGGTAACAATAATGCCAAATTTGAAATGTACAGCTACTACTTGTGTTTACAACAAAGAACAGCTTTGCGCCAAAGGAGATATCAAAGTGGATGGCGTAAATGCACAGTATGTGGATGAAACATGCTGCGCAAGCTTCCGTGAAAGAGGAGAGGAGACCTCTTCCGGATGTAACAGCTGTGGCTGCAAAACCATTGATGTGGATTGCAAGGCTTGTGAATGTGTCTATAACTCCAACGAGAAATGTACAGCAGACGCCATTGACATTGCCGGTGCCAATGCATGTTCCTGCCAGGATACAAAATGCGGCACTTTTTGCTGTAAATAATCATTCATTCTTCTTATATATAGTGTATATAGTAAGAGTTTATTCTCAGAGCGCGCCAAGAGATATTTTTGGCGCGCTTCTTCCGTGAGCAAAGTGTTCCTCCGGCAGAAAATATTTTTGGGGAATTTTATATTTGCTGTTGACGGATCCTTACATATGTGTTAAAGTAATCAAGTACGTAAAGAAAGAAGAGTATCCACTCTCACCTTAGCGCATGAGGCGTCTAACGGTTCAATAATGCGGAAGATGTATCACAGAGTAAGTGTGGTCTTTTGGTCGTAGTGTGGATAGTCTGTCTATCGGCACTATTTTTTATTTCATAGGAAAGTTGTCCGAACGGTCTTTTCAAATAAAAAAGCACTCCGTGCAGGATTCTTTCTTGATTGCATAGAAAAATGCAATAACATAAACATTTTACAGAATGCGGGTCGTTCTGTAAAGTCCATTTATAACCTATTTACAATAGTATTTTTGAGGTATGGAGGTGCGAGACTATTAGCGGGTTAATGATTAACGAGCAGATCAGAGACAGAGAAGTGCGTCTGATCGGTGCTGACGGAGAGCAGTTGGGAATTATGTCAGCAAAAGAAGCGATGTTCAAGGCTCAGGAAGCCGGGTTGGATTTGGTGAAGATCGCTCCTACAGCGAAGCCGCCGGTATGCAAGATCATCGATTACGGCAAATACCGATATGAGCTGGCAAGAAAAGAAAAAGAAGCGAAAAAGAAACAGAAAACCATCGAAGTGAAGGAAGTGCGGCTTTCACCCAATATCGATACCAATGATTTGAACACAAAGGTCAGTGCTGCCAGGAAATTCCTGACCAAAGGCAATAAGGTTAAGGTCACACTGCGTTTCCGAGGAAGAGAGATGGCGCATATGCAGAACAGCAGACATGTTCTGGATGATTTCGCTGAAAATCTGTCAGACATCGCTGTGGTGGAAAAAGCCCCGAAAGTCGAAGGAAGAAGCATGACCATGTTTTTAACTGAAAAACGTTAAAATAGACATTGAAAGATCAAGGAGGAACATTAAAATGCCAAAAATTAAAACTTGTAGAGCAGCAGCAAAGCGCTTCAAAAAAACAGGTACAGGAAAATTAGTTAGAAATAAAGCTTATAAGAGCCATATCTTAACTAAGAAATCTCAGAAGAGAAAGAGAAATCTTAGAAAAGCGACTGTTATGGATGCTACCAATGTGAAGAACATGAAGAAAGCATTACCATATTTATAAAATAGAGCATTTTGATAGGAGAACAGGAGGAATTTAAGAGATGGCAAGAATTAAAGGCGGATTGAACGCTAAAAAGAAACATAATCGTACATTAAAGTTAGCAAAAGGATACAGAGGAGCCCGTTCCAAACAGTACAGAGTTGCAAAACAGTCTGTGATGAGAGCTCTGACCAGCTCTTATGCTGGACGTAAAGAGAGAAAACGTCAGTTCAGACAGCTTTGGATCGCCCGTATCAATGCAGCAGCAAGATTGAATGGCTTATCCTACAGCAAATTCATGTATGGCCTGAAACAGGCTGGCGTGGATATGAACAGAAAGATGCTGGCAGAGCTGGCAGTGAGTGATGCAGAAGGCTTCAAGACCTTAGCAGAGCTGGCTAAGACCAAATTAGCATAAAGAAGTTCATCCTTGTTTGGCAAGGAACGCTTGACAGTGAACATTGAGATCCCCGAAAGGTACCGGACAAAGCGCCGGGCGTTTTGGGGATTTTTTGTTTCGTAGGGAAGTGTGTCCTATGGAATAAAAAGATAGTCACCATAATGCTGTGCCTACGGACAGCAAAAAGTTATGAAAGAAAGGCAGGGTTAGGCGATGTGCGGCAGATATTATGTGGATGAGGAGCTTTGGGAGGATATCCGGCGTGTGGTCGGGGAGGTGGATGACAGGCTGAAGGGGAAGGGTGCCAGGGATGTATATCCGTCTCAGGAGGCGCTGGTAATCACGGGTAATTCCCAGGGACTACAGGTTGACACGATGTGCTGGGGCTTTCTGGGATATGATCAGAAGCGTCTGCTCATCAATGCCCGGTCAGAGACTGCATTGAGCCGGCGTACCTTCCGGGAAAGCGTGCTTCACAGAAGATGTGTGATTCCGGCCCGCCATTTTTATGAATGGGATTCCGGGAAGAATAAGGTGACTTTCCAAAGACAGCAGGCCAGCCCCCTGTATATGGCTGGTTTTTACCGGGAAATGCAAGGCAAAGACAGCTTTATCATTCTGACGACAGGTGCCAATGCGTCTGTAAAAGAGACCCACGACCGTATGCCTTTGGTGCTGGAACCGGAGGAGTTGCGGCCATGGATCACAGATGAGGTCTATTTTGAGGACATCCTCCATAAAGTACCACCGGAATTGGAAGAACTCCGTGAATTTGAACAGCAGAAGCTGCCCTTTTAACAGGACAGCTTCTTGTGATATTCCGTTACTATATTTAGAAAGTACTGATGTACCCGCAGATCCTCATCCAACTCCGGATGAAAGGCGGTTACCAATTGGTTTTTCTCCCGGGCGGCAATGATGCGGTCATCTACGGTGGAGAGGATATCCACACCGGGGCCGGCTTTTTGGATATAAGGGGCCCGGATGAAGGTCATAGGGACATCTGTTTCCTGGCCGAAGCCGGACACGGTATGGAAGCTGCCCAGCTGCCTGCCATAGGCGTTCCTGTGGACGGTGATGTCCATGGTTCCCAAATGGACGGTGGGATCCTCTGTCAGATGTTTCGCCAATAAAATCATACCTGCGCAGGTGCCGAAAACTGGGAGACCGTCTTTCACCCGTTCCCGCAGGGGGTCCATTATATGCAGATCCCGCAGGAGTTTGCCCATGACGGTGCTTTCCCCGCCGGGAAGGATCAGTCCGTCAAAGTCTTTCTGCAAATCTTTTTTCTGACGCAGCTCCAGGGGCGTGGCTCCCAATAGTTCCATCCGCGTTTCATGCTCGATAAAGGCGCCTTGTACCGCTAAAACAGCTATTTTCATTATTTTCCACGCTCCGCCATCAGTAATTGAATCTCGCTTTCATTGATGCCCACCATAGCTTCGCCTAGATCCTCAGAGAGGGCGGCCAGCATTTTGGCGTCCGTGTAATTGGTCACTGCTTTTACAATGGCCTGTGCCCGTTTCCTGGGATTGCCGGATTTGAAGATGCCGGAGCCCACAAAGACGCCTTCTGCTCCAAGCTGCATCATTAAGGCGGCGTCAGCCGGTGTAGCCACCCCTCCGGCTGCAAAATTTACAACAGGAAGCCTGCCGTTTTCGTGGACATAGGCTACCAGTTCATAAGGGACTTGGAGTTTTTTGGCCTCATCATACAGTTCATCCTCACTGGCGGACACCAGCTGCCGGATCTGCCGCTGCATCATTCGCATATGGCGCACAGCCTGTACCACATCCCCGGTCCCCGGTTCCCCTTTGGTGCGGATCATGGCGGCTCCCTCATTAATTCTGCGGAGCGCTTCGCCTAAATCCTTGGCACCGCAGACAAAAGGCACCTGAAATTTGGTCTTGTCAATATGGTAGACGTCATCGGCTGGGGAGAGGACCTCACTTTCGTCGATGTAGTCAATTTCGATGGCCTCTAGGATCTGGGCTTCCGCAAAATGACCGATCCGGCATTTAGCCATGACAGGGATGCTCACCACTTCCTGGATGCCCCGGATCATTTTTGGATCGCTCATGCGGGATACACCGCCTGCGGCCCGGATATCTGCCGGAATCCGTTCCAAAGCCATGACTGCGCATGCTCCGGCCTCTTCTGCGATTTTCGCCTGTTCCGGTGTGGTCACGTCCATGATGACGCCGCCTTTTAACATCTGTGCCAATTCTCTGTTCAGTTTATAACGTTCTTCTTTCATTGGTAGGACTCCTTCTTTACAAATAAATTTGACTCTATTATAATGAAAACTGATATTAATAAAAGAACCAATTTAGAACTAAATAATAGAACCAGATTAAAGGGGGAATGAATATGCTCACATATTCCTTGGAAGAGCGGGGAGATATGCCTCTTTATGAGTATCTATATCAGAAGATGAAAGAAGACATCCTGGCCGGAAAACTGACGGCAGGAGAAAAGCTGCCTTCTAAAAGAAGTCTTGCCAGACATCTGCAGGTGGGGGTGATCACAGTGGAGAATGCCTATGCACAGCTGGCGATGGAGGGATACATTTATTCCTTGGAAAAACGGGGCTATTTTGTCAGCCAGCTTCTCTTGGACCAGGTGCCGGGTCCGGATAGGAGAGGGGAATTGTCTTTAAACACGGAGGAAGAGAAGATGCCGATGTGCGATGAGGGGATGCTGGATCTGGCTGGTAACCGGATTCTCCCGGAAAACTTTCCTTTTTCCGTATGGTCTAAGCTGATGCGCCGTGTGCTTCTGGAACAGGATACCAAGCTTTTGGAGCCTATGCCAAACCAAGGGGTGTATCCGCTGCGGAAGGCGATCGCCGCCCATTTGCAGGCATTCCGGGGGATGGAAGTCGCACCCGGTCAGATCGTAGTGGGTGCGGGGACGGAATATCTGTATACGCTGCTGATCCAGCTTCTGGGACGCCGTCACGTTTATGGCGTGGAAAATCCTGGTTATCCAAAGACAGCGCAGATTTACAGAAGCAATGAAGTGGAATGCAGGTTTCTTCCTCTGGATCAGGAGGGGCTTTCTATGGAGGCACTGCGGCAAAGCGATGCCAACGTGATCCATATCAGCCCCGGACATCATTTTCCCACGGGCATCGTGATGCCGGTTAAGAGGCGGCAGGAGCTTTTGGCATGGGCCGCCCAGGATGAGATGCGCTATGTGATCGAGGATGACTATGACAGCGAATTCCGTTTTCAGGGACGGCTGATCCCCACCCTCCAAAGCATTGACCGGAAGGAAAAGGTGATTTATATGAATACCTTTTCCAAGACGATGGCGCCATCCATCCGTATCAGCTATATGGTGCTGCCGCCCAGGCTGGTCAGACGCTATCAGGAGACCCTCGCCATGTATTCCTGTACGGTGCCTAGTTTTGAACAGTATACGCTGGCCCGTTTTCTGGAAAAGGGATATTTTGAGCAGCATATCAACCGGATGCGGACCTTCTATCGGAATCAGCGCAATCAGGTAATCCGCACGATCCGGGAAAGCGCCCTTGCATCCAAGGTGAAGATTCTGGAGGAGGATGCGGGACTTCATTTCCTGCTGGAGGTGGATACCCGGCTCTCCGATGAGGAGTTGGTAGGGCGGCTGCGGCAGTGCCAGGTGCTGGTAAAATCCCTGAAAGATTACACCTTTGGCCAGGAAGACTGTAAGGAGCATATGCTGGTGGTCAACTATTCCGGTGTCCGGCAGGAGCAGCTGCAAAAAAGTATTGCCTTGCTGGAAAAGGTGCTGGATCTTTGACGACAGGATGAACCAGGCGAAAGAAAGTATTGCGGGCTGGTTTTCGCCCATATAATGATAAAAAAGGCAATTAGGAGCCAGGATGAGAAAAGGATTGCTCGGCGAAATATTGTGGTTTTTCACGGCCATTGCGCTGCTGGCCTTGTGCTTCGTATGGAAGGGAGAGTCAGAGGAAGGGACTCCGGCCAGCGCCTCTGGCGCTGTCTTAGAGAAGATAGAACCGCCGAAGCTGGCCCTTACCTTTGATGACGGTCCCAGCATTTATACAGAAAGCCTGTTGGAGGGACTCAAGGAGAGGGGAGTAAAAGCCAGCTTTTTTCTTTTGGGGAAAAATATCCAGGGCAAGGAGGATGTGGTGAAGGAAATATACCAGGAGGGGCATTTGATTGGTAATCATACGTTCAATCATGTCCAATTGACGAAGCTATCCCAAAAGGAAGCCCAGGCGGAGATCGAAAAGACCAGCAGCCTGATCTACACCATCACAGGACAGTATACGACCTTTGTACGGCCGCCTTATGGGGAATGGAGGGAAGATCTGGAATATGCGGTGACCATGCTGCCGGTTTTTTGGTCAGTGGATCCGATGGACTGGAATACGGACAATGCGGATGCGGTGGTAAAAAAGGTGGAGAGTAAGGTGGAAGAAGGGGATATCATTCTTTTGCATGACAGCTCCAAAAGCTCTGTCCAGGCGGCGCTGCGCATCGTGGATGACCTAACGGCCAAGGGGTATGAGTTTGTAACCGTAGAGGAAATGCTGCTGGATTAGGAATGATGCCAGGGTGCTTTCCTTTTTTTCAGTTATCATGTATAATGGGGACACGAAAACATTGCGCCTATTTCGGCGTATTTATGAAGGATAAAGGATCCAGGAGGACATTATGGATTTATTTGAATATGCCAAAAGCATCACCCAGGAAAAGGAAGCTCCGCTGGCCTCCAGGCTGCGGCCTTCCACGCTGGATGAAGTGGTGGGTCAGGAACATATCATCGGAAAAGGAAAGCTGTTATACCGGGCCATTAAGGCGGATAAGCTTGGTTCGCTGATTTTTTATGGTCCGCCGGGCACAGGCAAGACGACGCTGGCCAAGGTGATTGCCAATACCACCAGCGCCAATTTTACCCAGATGAATGCTACCGTGTCCGGGAAAAAGGACATGGAGGCGGTGGTAAAACAGGCACAGACCGATTTGGGAATGTATGGCAAGAAGACAATCCTGTTCATCGATGAAATCCACCGTTTTAACAAAGGACAGCAGGATTACCTCCTGCCCTTTGTGGAAGATGGAACGGTGATCCTCATCGGTGCGACCACGGAAAATCCGTACTTTGAGGTGAACAGCGCGCTGTTGTCCCGTTCTGTGATTTTTGAATTGAAGCCGCTGAGCGATGGAGATATCAAGAAGCTTCTGGTGAGGGCGGTGACTGATGAAAAAAAGGGCATGGGGATCTATCATGCCGTTTTGGACCCGGATGCATTGGATTTTCTGGCGGATATGGCAGGAGGGGATGCCAGGGCGGCGCTGAATGCGGTGGAGCTGGGAATCCTCACGACGCCCAAGGGAGAGGATGGCAGGATTCATCTGACCTTGGATGTGGTGTCAGAGTGTATCCAAAAGAGAGTGATCCGTTATGACAAAACAGGAGATAATCATTACGATATCATCTCTGCTTTTATTAAAAGCATGCGCGGTTCCGATCCGGATGCGGCGGTGTATTATCTGGCGAAAATGCTCTCTGCGGGGGAAGATGTGAAATTTATCGCCCGAAGGATTATGATCTGTGCCTCTGAAGATGTGGGAAATGCAGATCCTATGGCCATCACGGTGGCGGTGTCCGCCGCCCAGGCGGTGGAACGGGTGGGTATGCCGGAGTCCCAAATCATTTTATCCCAGGCAGCCTCCTATGTGGCCTGTGCACCAAAGAGTAACTCTGCGGTGAACGCCATCTATGCGGCTATCGAAAGTGTGAAGAAGACCAGGACGACTGTGCCACCGCATCTGCAGGATGCCCATTACGGGGGTCACGAGAGTCTGGGCAGGGGCATCGGGTACAAATATGCCCACGAATATCCCAATCACTATGTGAAGCAGCAATATTTGCCCAGTGAGATCCAAGGGGAGACCTTTTACGAGCTGAGTGATATGGGCTACGAAAAAAAGCTGAAAGAGCATTTGGCACGGATTAAGGGAGAAGATTGAGCTGGGTGATGTTGGATGGCATTCCAAAGAGGTCGGCATATTTCTCCTCCGACGTAGTGCGATCCTGCACGGAGAGCTTTTTATATTGTAGGAATGTTCGGAGAATTTTTCTATGAAACAAGAAAGAATCCTGTAAGCAGGATTCTCCGCCTGCGGCGGGCCGCATTCGCGGCACTCTTCCATTTTGCCGCAGTGTGATCCCGTACGGAGTGCTTTTTATCTCATAGGACGCAATTTCCTGTGAAATAAAAAAGACATTGCGGGAAATCCCGAAGGATTCACAGCAATGTCTCCATGATATGAGAATAGATTTCCTCGTATTTTTGTTCCCAGTTATTACAGATCGTTTCGGCGGCCTCCTGGGAAGGGACGGAGATCGTCATATCGATCAGGGAAGTCGCCTTTTCCTTCACTTGGCAGCGGACGGTATATTCCTGGCTGCTTGCTTTGTAGTAATCCGCTAAGGTTGTGAACTTTTTCTGGAGTTCACAGCCTTTTTCTGTGAGAAAGAATTCGATCTCCTCCTTGATGGCGGAAGGGATTTCCGTGGAAAAATAAGACAGTGTGGTGGAGCCTTCTTCGGTCAGATGATAGTAGGAGGTGTTGCGGACGGTTTCAATCTCTACCAGCTTGGCGTCGGCCAGCTCAAATAAGGCCTGCTGCAGGTGAAAGTAACTGGTGTATTCCCGGTCCAGGATAAATTCAGAAATCTGGGAGTTGCTCAGAGGAAAGGTCACCTTGTCCAGCATATAAAGTACGATCAGTTTGTATAAAGTCAAGGGCTGTGCCATAAAGGCCTCCTTTCAGATAATCTGCCGCAGTATTGCGGAAGTGGTGAGTGCGGGACAAAAAGCTGGCCCCGTTTTACAGGGGATTTTTCTCATAGAGACGCCCCTGCCAGGTATTTCTGCTTTTTAATTCATGATGGAGCAGATTCAGCACCTCCCGTTTGCGGCTGGTCCACAGAGGGGCCAAAAGCAGATCCTTGGGTCCGTCGCCGGTGATCCTGTGGATGACGGTATCCGGGGAGAGGTGCTCTAAACAGGCGATGACCACGTCCAAATATTCTTCCGGAGAATAGACATGGATTCTGCCGGCCAGATATTCATCGGCTAAGTCTGTCCCTTTTAATATATGCAGAAGCTGCAGTTTGATGCCGGAAACGGGCTGTTGGTTCAAATATTCCATCGTTTCTAAAATGCGGGCGGGAGATTCTCCCGGCAGTCCCAAAATGGTGTGTACTACGATTTCCATATCCCGGCGGGCCAGCTCTTGTACCGCACGTTCAAAACATGGCAGTTCATAGCCTCTGCGGATATACCGGGCCGTATCCTCGTGGATGGTCTGCAGCCCCAGCTCCACCCATACCGGTTTCTGGGCATTCAGCTGGCTGAGAAGGGTCAGCACGTCTTCTCCCAGACAGTCCGGCCGGGTGCCGATGGATAAGGCCACGATTCTTGGATGGGAGATGGCTTCCGTGAAGATCTGCCTAAGATGATCCAGTTCCCCGTAGGTGTTCGTATATGCTTGAAAATAAGCAATATATTTCTGGATGGGCCGTTTCTGCTCCAGAAGACGGATCTGTGCCTCAATCTGCTGGGTGATGGAGAGAGAGGCGTCTGCGGCGAAGTCACCCGAACCTCCCTCGCTGCAGAAAATACATCCCCGGGTGCCTAAGGTGCCGTCACGGTTGGGGCAGGTCATGCCGCCGTTTAGGGTGACCTTATAGACCTTTTCCCCAAAACGTTCCTTGAGCATATAGTCCAGGGAATGGTACGGCTTTTCGTTCCACTTCATCGTTCGATATGATCTTTCACCGCTTGGCTTACGGCTTCGGCAGCTCTGGGATCAAAGGCCTCCGGCATGATAAAATCTTCGTTGAGCTCTTCATCACTCACTAATGCGGCCAGAGCTTTGGCGGCGGCTAGCTTCATTTCTTCGGTAATCTTTTTGGCACGTCCCTCCAATGCACCCTTGAAAATGCCGGGGAAGGCGACCACATTGTTGATCTGGTTCGGAAAATCGGAACGGCCGGTTCCCACAATTCTGGCTCCGGCAGCTTTGGCCTCGTCTGGAAGGATTTCTGGAACCGGGTTAGCCATTGCGAAAATACAAGGATCTGTGTTCATGCTTCTTACCATTTCCTGGGTGACAGAATGGGGGGCGGAAACGCCGATAAAGATGTCAGCACCTGCCATGGCATCGGCCAGTGTGCCGGATTTGTCCTCTAAATTGGTCACCTTAAGCATTTCCCGTTTGATGTCGTTGAGACGTGGGGATTTGCTGGAAATGATGCCGGAACGGTCACAGAGGATCACATGTCGGAATCCGTAATTTAACAAAAGCTTTGCGATGGCGATGCCGGCAGCGCCGGAGCCATTGATCACGATGCGGCAGTCTTCTTTTTTCTTCTTAGTGATGCGCAGGGAATTGATGATCGCAGCCAGGACCACGATGGCGGTGCCGTGCTGGTCATCATGGAAAACTGGGATATCCAGGGCTTCTTTTAATCTGGCTTCAATTTCAAAGCACCGGGGTGCGGAGATATCTTCCAGGTTGATGCCGCCGAAGGTGGGGGCCAGCTGGATGACGGCTTTTACGATTTCATCCGTATCCTGGGTATCCAGGCAGATGGGAAAAGCGTTGACGCCGCCAAATTCCTTAAAGAGCACGGCCTTGCCCTCCATTACGGGCATGGCAGCGGCAGCTCCGATGTTGCCCAGGCCTAAGACGGCGCTTCCGTCGGAAACGACGGCTACGGTATTGGCTTTGATTGTATATTTGTATACATCCTCCGGATTTTCTGCGATTTTCTTGCAGGGTTCAGCAACGCCGGGAGTATAGGCCAGTGCCAGATCTTCTCTGGTACGGATCGGTGTCTTGCTCACGGTCTCTAATTTACCCTGCCACTGCTCGTGGAGTTGTAACGCTTTCTCGTTCGTTGTCATGTGGAAATCCTCACCTTTCTATTTATCATTGATCATATGATTGTCTTTGGTAACCATCATAGCATTTACCTTTGAGAAATTCAAGCATCCCTGTCATAGAAAAAGGACGGCACATCGGCCTGCAGGCGTTTGTGCCGTCCCGTTTTCGGGACCTTTTATTTAGATGCTGCCGGCCGTGCGGGCACGGTGGTTGTATTTTTGATCTGATTCAACGCCTTGGAAACTGCGGGAATGGAGAGGACGATGACCGTGATCAAGGCCTCTGCCAGTAAATAGCTGTAATTATATACGATGGGGTAGACTGCCGTGAGAGAACGTGGGAAGTTGTCCGGCATGTAATCCATCCAGTACAGGTAACCGCCCAATGCGTGAAAGGCTCCGCGCACCAGGACTGCGAATAAATACCCTTTGATCAGCGGGCATTTTTTGGACTTGGCAAAAACGCCGGAAAGCCCAAGGGCGGCAAATGCCAATAGGTAATCACAGCATACCTGCAACAAAGACAGCACATAGGGCTCCTGGAGAAACTGCAGGACACCGTAGGCCAATCCGGTCAGGATGCCGATCTTGGTTCCATACCAATAGCCGATCAATACGATGAACAGCATGGAAAATAAGGTGACAGACCCGCCGAAAGGCAGTTTGAACACCCGGATATAAGAGGTCACGAAGGCCAGGGCCAAAGCCACGGCGCAGGTGACCAGCTGTTGGGTTGTCATTTTGACAGATGAGCTGTTTTTGCGGCATAAAAAAATGACCAGCAGCAAAATAGCAAGGACGGCTGCGATGGATAAAACGTAGCCTGCTGTGGTCAGACCGCCTTCTGCGGTCACAAATACATCAAACATATTCTTTTCCTCCTTACGTTGGCATTATCCAAATCAAGTTAAAAGGTCGAAGCTCCCACTTCCTCTCAGCCTGTGTATAACAAGCTCCCTTGGTTATGAATCACATATACTGTAGCACAGCAAAGCAGAAACGTCAATTATTATTGAAAGAAATCCGGGCGTTGTAAATTTTTTCGGAAGGTCGTATAATGGACGCATCGAGGCGGTTTTTTACAGCAGCGGCCATGTCCGCATTTGAATCCGCCGTCTGGGTTTGGGGATAAGGATTAGATGAAAATGGAGGAAAATTATGAGTTATCAAATGGTTTTAGATGTGCATACACATACCCTGGTCAGCGGTCATGCGTACAATACGATGCAGGAAATGTGGCGCGCGGCGGCAGAAAACGGGCTTTCTGTCCTTGGGATCACCGAGCACGCGCCGAAGATGCCCGGCAGCTGTAAATCCCTGTATTTCAGCAATTTCCGTGTGGTGCCCAGAAGCCGTTACGGCGTGGAGCTTTGGCTGGGTGCGGAATTGAATATTCTGGATTATGAAGGGACGGTGGACTTAAAGGAGAGGGACCTAAAAGACCTGGATGTGGTGATTGCCAGCCTGCATCTGCCCTGTATCCGGCCGGGGAGTGAGAAGGAGAATACCAGGGCTCTTCTCAAGGCTATGGAGAACCCTTATGTGGATATCATCGGTCATCCCGACGATTCCCGGTATCCCATTGATATGAAAGCCCTGGTGGAAGGGGCGAAGGAAACCGGAAAAGTGCTGGAATTGAACAATACGTCCTTAAAGCCCACAGGTTTTCGTGAAGGTGCCTGGGAAAATGACCGCCGTATGCTGGAGCTGTGCAGGGAATACCAGGTTCCGGTGATTGTCAACAGTGATGCCCATATGGATGTGGCAGTGGGGGATTTTACTTACGCAATCCAGCTTTTGGAGGAGATGGAGTTTCCGGAGGAGCTGGTCCTGAATCGTTCCAGGGAGGCGATTTATCCCTATGTAAATTTGAGCCGGCGGGAACAGAAATAAAATTCTTTTGGAATTTTGTAAAATTCCTAAAAATTTCGTAAAACTTCTTGTATTAATATTTTAATGTGTTAAAATAGCGTTATATGGATAGGTGATGCAGGATAGCTGTATCACCTTGCTATGACTATGGGAGTATATGAGAAGGAGCAAAATGTCTATGAGTAAGAAGATCAGGACCGAAGCAGTAGATCACCTGTTTGATGCGATTCTCTGCTTAAAAAATAAGGAAGAGTGTTATACATTTTTTGAAGACGTTTGTACGATCAATGAGCTGTTATCTTTGTCCCAGCGTTTCGAAGTGGCGAAGATGCTGATGGAGAAAAATACGTATCTGGACATTTCCGAGAAAACAGGAGCGTCTACCGCAACGATCAGCCGGGTGAACCGTTCCTTGAATTACGGCAATGACGGCTATGAGATGGTGCTCAACCGGCTCAAGGAAAAAGACAAAGCAGAGTAATAATTGAGAACAGAAGAAAAAGGGCGGTCCGTGAAGGGCCGCCCCAATAAAGAAGTATGGTCACAGCAACCGGCATAGTCAGTTTTGGCTATGCCGGTTTGTTGTTTATGTCATTGGTGTCTGGTAAGTCAATCACACCGACAATGTGATAACTGATTACCACTTGCTGCACACGCTTCCAGGTGCTGTTGGCCAGGGCGTGGGCGATAATTTTCTCCGAGAAATTAATCAAGATGGTGAGGTCAGTTTTGCCTGTAATACAGCAATTTTTCTTGTAAATCATTCTGTTCGGTATTGTCCAGTTTTTTATGGGAATATTTCTTTCTGATTTGCCACACGGTTGTCGTGCTCTTGTAGTTGATCGCCACGGGATAACTTGCAATACAAAACGGTAATCATGTTACTGGTCGTTGACGTTTAAAAAGTATTGTAATCCTACAGTTAATTCACAAAAATTTTCAAATAAGATGTTGTAAATAGGGTTTGGA